>JBFWQR010000005.1:0-94806 GCA_050249335.1 Lautropia sp. | reverse complement strand
GCCTGAAGCTGCGATCGCCTGGTTCGCGGAGCTGCTCGAGCCGCTGGCGGTGCTGGCGCTGCGCCGCGGCGTCCGCCTGCCGGCGCTGATCGATGCGATGAAGCTGGCGCTGGTCAGCGCGGCGATCGGCCTCGACGGCACGCCGGGGTCGCGCCAGGCGCCGCCGCGTTCGGATTCGCGGCTGGCGGTGATGACCGGCGTCCATCGCAAGGACCTGCGCCGGATCCGGGATACCGGCGCGACGGTGCGGGCCAAGCGCCGTTCGCTCGCTGGCGAGGTATTCGCGCGCTGGCAGTCGGATCCGCGCTACCTGACCCGGCGCGGCGGTCCGCGCGCGCTGGCGCGCCAGTCCGACGGCAGCGACCGGCCGAGCTTCGAAGCGCTGGTCGCGAGCGTGACCCGCGACGTCCACCCGCGGGCGATTCTCGATGAGCTGCTACGGCTGCGGATGGTCGAGCCGGCATCCGGCAACCGCCTGCGGCTGGTCCGGTCGGCGTTCGTTCCGGCCGGCGACGCCGCCGAGATGCTCGCGTTCGCACGCGACAATCTCGCCGACCATTGCGGTGCGATCGCGGCCAACCTCGATGGCGACGGTCACCGTTTCCTGGAGCAGGCGCTGTACTCGGACGAGTTGACCGAACAGTCGGCGCTGCAGTTCAACCGCGAGACCCGGGCGGCCTGGGACCGGGTGTTCGCGACCATGATGCCGCGGCTGCAGGCACTCTACGAAGCCGACCGGAACAGCGACCGGCCGCGCGACCGGCGGGTTCGGCTCGGCATGTACGGTTTCGTCGCGACCAAGCGGGAGCAGGGATGAGAACGCGCGCTGGCGGTTCGCTGCGGTGGTGGCTGGTGATCGTCGCCGGGGCCGCCGCGAGCGGCTGCGCACCGGGCAGCGGCGGCACCGGTGTTCCGGACAATGTCAGCCTGGCGCCGGCGCCGGCCCCAACGACGGCGCCGGCGCCGTCGGCGGAACCACCGCCGGCGTCGCCGCCATCCGCATCGCCGCCGGCGCTCACCGGCTGCATGGCGCCGGCCGGCGCGACCACCATGTCGTACACCGGCACGGTCCGCGCGGTCGCCGGCGGTTGCCTGCTGGACGACGATCGCTCGATCTCGATTGCCGGCGCGCAGGTGGTCCGGCGCTCCGGGGGCTTTTCGAGCGCCGCCGAGCTGGCGGCCGGTCAGCGTGTCACGGTCGAGCCGGAACCGTCCGACCCGGCGCGGGCACGGGTGGTGACGATCGAGGACGTGCCCGCGAGCGGGCCGTGAGCCGGGGCCGGGAAGCGGATCCGCCGAGCCGGGCCTGGGACCTTGCCGGTGTCGAGCGCGTTCAGCGGTCAGGCGTGCCGGCGACACTTGGCCGGGCGCCGAGGCGGCTACGGTGCCGTGCCGCTGCCGCGCGCACCTGCGCCGGCGCGGTTCCGCCGATATGGTCGCGGGCGTCGACCGAGCCTTCCAGCGTCAAGGCCGCGGCGACATCGTCGCCGACCAGCGGACTGAAGCGGCGCAGTTCGTCGACGCCGAGATCGGCGAGGTCGACACCGCGGTCGGCGGCGGTGCGCACTGCCTGCGCCACCGCCTCATGCGCGTCGCGAAACGGCAGGCCGCGCTTGACCAGGTAGTCGGCGAGGTCGGTCGCGGTCGAGAACCCCTCGCTCGCCGCCTGCCGCATCCGCTCGGCGCGGACCGTGACGCCTCCGGCGAGATCGACGAAGATCCGCAGCGTCGTCGTCAGCGTGTCGGCGGTGTCGAACAACGGTTCCTTGTCTTCCTGATTGTCCTTGTTGTAGGCGAGCGGCTGGCCCTTCATCAGCGTCAGCAACGCCATCAGGTGGCCGTAGACGCGGCCGGTCTTGCCGCGCGCGAGCTCGGGGACGTCCGGATTCTTCTTCTGCGGCATGATCGAGGAGCCGGTGCAGAAGCGGTCGGCGAGGTCGATGAAGCCGACCCGCGGCGACATCCACAGCACCAGCTCCTCGGACAGCCGCGACAGATGCATCATGATCAGCGCGGCGGCGCTGCAGAACTCGATCGCGAAATCGCGGTCCGAGACCGCGTCGAGCGAATTGCCGCAGACGCCGTCGAAGCCGAGCGTGCGGGCGACGCGCTCGCGGTCGATCGGGTAGCTGGTACCGGCTAGTGCGGCGGCGCCGAGCGGCAGCCGGTTGGTTCGGCGCCGGCAGTCGGCGAGCCGTTCGGCGTCGCGCGCCAGCATCTCGACATAAGCGAGCAGATGATGGCCGAACGTGACCGGCTGCGCGACCTGCAGATGCGTGAAGCCCGGCATGATCGTGCCGGCGTGGCGCTCCGCCAGATCGAGCAGCGCATGCTGCAGGGCGTCCAGCAGCACCAGCAGCTCGTCGATCGTGTCGCGCAGCCAGAGCCGGATGTCGGTCGCGACCTGATCGTTGCGCGAGCGGGCGGTGTGCAGCCGCTTGCCGGCGTCGCCGACCAGTTCGGTCAGCCGCCGCTCGATGTTCAGGTGGACGTCCTCGAGGTCGAGTGACCAGTCGAACCGGCCGGCTTCGATCTCGCCGCGGATCGTCGCCATGCCGCGCTCGATCGCCGCGAGGTCGCCGGCCGACAGCACGCCGACCGCGGCGAGCATTTCCGCATGCGCGAGCGATCCGCGGATGTCGACGAAGGCGAGCCGCCGGTCGAACCCGACCGACGCGGTATAGCGCTTGACCAGTTCGGCGACCGGCTCGCTGAAGCGCGCCGACCACGCCTTGTCTTTGTTGCCGAACTGTTCTGTCATAATCCGCCCCCGATGAACCAAGGCAAGCCCGAGGGCGTCGGCGACAATTATAAGGACTCGGCCGAGGCCGCCACCAAGGCGCGGCGGCAGTCCGAAGGCGCGCCGGCGCCGGTCATCCCCGATTGCTGCAATGTCGGCGTCGGCCTGCGCAGCATCGTGCTGCTGAACGCCGGCGCGCTGATCGCCGCGGTCGCGGCCGCCGGCGATCTCGCTTCGATCCTGCCGGCGCTGCTCGATATCGCCCTGGTGCTCGAACCGGCGCTGCTCGGCTCGCTGCTGGTGCTCTGCATCGCGCGGCGCTGGGTCAACGGCCAGTCGCCGCCGGTGCAGTGGGTGGTCGGCCTGCTGGTGCCGGCACTGATCACCGCCGGCGTCGCCTGGCTGATGACCGGCCTGATCGCCGGCTTCGCGTTACCCGACGACGGTTCGCCGGCGGCCCGCGGCTTCTGGGTGGTGTCGCGCGCGGTGGTCGCCGCCGCCGTCGCCGCCGCGGTCTACGAATACTTCCGGCTGCGCGCCCGCGCCTATGCACCGTCGTTTTCCGAGGCGCGGCTGCAGGCGCAGCAGGCACGGATCCGGCCGCACTTCCTGTTCAACAGCCTCAACACGGTGCTCGGACTGATCCGCAGCGATCCGCGCCGCGCCGAATACACCCTCGAGAATCTCGCCGACCTGTTCCGCGTATTCATGCGCGATGCGCGTGAACTGGTGCCGCTCGACGACGAGGTGCTGACCTGCAAGGAGTACCTGGCGATCGAGCAGCTGCGGCTGTCGCACCGGCTCAAGGTGGTCTGGAACATCGACGAGATGCCCGGCGACGCGCTGCTGCCGTCGCTGCTGCTGCAGCCGCTGCTGGAGAACGCGGTCCACCACGGAATCGAGCCGCGCACCGACGAGGGGACGCTGAACATCCGGATCACGCGGCCCGGCGACCGCGTGCGGGTCGAGATCGACAATCCCATTTCTGCAACACCGGCGTCTCGTCCCGGTAACCAAATGGCACTGTCCAACGTGCGAGAGCGCTTGACGCTGCTGTACGATATGGAAGCCGAGTTGCGGACCGGCGCTGACGGCGACCGTTTCCGCGTCCACCTCGAATTCCCTTACCGCAAAGAGAGACGCAGACGCGATGTCAGACGCCACTTCAATCCTGATCGTTGACGACGAGCCGCCGGCGCGCGCGCGTCTCAGGGAAGTACTGGCCGATCTCGCGCCGGAGTTTCCGCACCGGATCGTCGGCGAAGCGGCCAATGCGCCGGAGGCGCTGGCGCAGATCGAATCGCAGCGGCCGCAGATCGTGCTGATGGACGTGCAGATGCCGGGCATGACCGGCATCGAGCTGGCGCGTCACATCTCGGCGCGGGCCGGCGAGGGCGACGGCGACGATCCGAAGCCGATGCCGCTGATGATCTTTGTCACCGCGTTCGACGAGTTCGCGGTCGACGCGTTCGAGGTCAACGCGCTCGACTATCTGCTGAAGCCGGTCCGCGGCCAGCGGCTGCTCGCGGCGTTGATCCGCGCCCGCACGCTGATGCCGTCCGAGCACCTGGACGCGATCGACGCGCTCGCCAAGGCGACCAATACCCGCCGCCGCCATCTGTCGGTGCACGAGCGCGGCCGCGTGATCCTGGTGCCGCTCGAGCAGGTCGTCTACCTGAAGGCGGAGCTGAAGTACATCACCGTGCGGACCCGCGAGCGCGAGTTCCTGATCGAGGAATCGCTGACCTCGCTCGAGGAGGAGTTCAACGACCGCTTCGTCCGGATCCACCGCAACGCGCTGGTCGCGCGGCCGTCGATCGCCGGCTTCGAGCGCGTGACGCCGACCGGCGAAGGCGAGGCCGGCGATCCGTACTGGCAGGTCGTGCTGCGCGAAGTGCCGGACCGGCTGCCGGTCAGTCGCCGGCAATGGTCGATCGTCAAGGGCCTGGTCAGCTGACGCCGGCCGCCACGCCGACGGCGGCCGCCGCTTCGGCGACCTTGCCCGGGGCCGGGGCCGGGGCAACGCCGGCCGCCGCGATTCCTGCGCGACTGCGGATCGCGACCCGCCAGAGCCGGCTCGCGCTCTGGCAGGCCGAGCACGTCGCCGGGCTGCTGCGCAGCCGCTACCCGGATACCGCGGTCGAGCTGGTCGCCATGACCACCCGTGGCGACCAGATCCAGGACCGGCCGCTCGCGGAGGTCGGCGGCAAGGGCCTGTTCACCAAGGAGCTCGAGCTCGCGCTGATCGACGGGCGCGCCGAGCTTGCCGTCCATTCGCTGAAGGACGTGCCGATGGATCTGCCGGACGGCTTCGAGCTGGTTGCGACGCTGACTCGCGCCGATCCGCGTGACGCCTTCGTTTCGGCGAGCGTCGCAACGATCGCCGAGCTGCCGGCCGGTGCCGTGATCGGGACCTCGAGCCTGCGCCGGGAGGCGCAGCTGCGCGAGCGCTTTCCGGCGCTGCGGATCGCGCCGGTGCGCGGCAATTTGGATACCCGGCTGACCAAGCTCGATCGTGGCGACTACGACGGGCTGGTGCTGGCCGCCGCCGGACTCAAGCGGCTCGGCTTGGCAGCGCGGATCCGCGAACTGCTGCCGCCGGCGGAGATGCTGCCAGCGCCGGGGCAGGGCGTGCTCGGCGTCGAGATCGCTGCCGGGCGCGACGACGTCCGCCGCGCGCTGGCATTCCTCGACGATTCCGCCACCGCGCGGTCCGCCAGCGCCGAGCGCGCGGTGTCGCGCCAGCTCGGCGGCAACTGCCGGACGCCGCTCGCCGCCTATGCCTACGAACTGCCGGACGGCCGGCTGCAGGTCGATGCGCTGCTCGCCGACGACGCCGGCCGGGTTCGTCGCGCCAGCGCAGCGGCGGCCGTCGCCGATGTCGCTGCGGCGCGCGTGCTCGGGGAACGGGTCGCCGCGGAGCTCGCGTCCGGCTGACGCCGTTCCGGCCGATGCCGCACGGGTCGATACTGGACGGATCGATGCCGCACGGGCCCATGTCGCGAGAGCCCATGTCGCGAGAGCCGGCGTCGCGAGAGCCGGTGTCGCACGGGCCGGACCGGGCCCCGATGGTCGTCCTGACCCAGGACCCGGCGACTGCTGCCGCCTTCGCAGCCGCGCTGCGTCAAGCCGGCATCGCGCCCGTCGAGTGGCCATTGGTGCGACTCGACCCGGTCGCCGATGCCGAGGTCGCGCCAGTGCTCACGCGGCTCGCCGACTATGACGTCGCCGTTCTGCCGAGCCCGTCGGCGGTGCGGATCGTCGCTGCGCAGATGCGGCGACTCGGAGCGGACTGGCCGCTGTCGGTCGCGGCCGGCCTGATCGGAGCGGGCAGCGTCGAGGCCTTTCGGGCCGCGTTCGAGCGGCCGGACATCCGCGTGGTCAGCCCGGCGCAACCGCCGTACGACGGCAACGCTCTGGTCGTGGCGCTGGAGCGATGGCGGCCACTCGCCGACCTGCGGGTGCAGGTGCTGCGCCGGAGCGATGGCCGGACCGGCTGGATCGAGGCGTTGCGCACCGCCGGCGCCCGCGTCTCGACCACGACCGCCTATCGCGCGACCGCGGTCGCGGCGCCGCCGTCCAGCTGGGCCGGGACGCTCGCGCAGGCCCGGGCCGCCGGCCGGGTGCTGCACTGGATCGTCGGCGCCCGCAGCCAGATCGACACGCTCGACCGTTGGCTCGGCCACCAGCCCGGCGGTGATCAGACCCTCCGCGATCCGGCACTCGACGTCCCGGCATTCCAGGCTCCGGCGCTGCTGGATCCGGCGCTGCTGCAGTGGGCGCGTGCCGGCACGATCCACGTGCCGCACCCGGCGATCGCAGCGCATGCGCAGGCGCTCGGATTCGGCGGGGCGCGGGTCTTCAATGATCGGCGCGAATTGATCGAGCGGCTACAATACGCAGCCGCCGTCGATCGAGCGGGCGGTCGGGCCGAGGACGTCGACCGATGCGGGTCGATCGAAGCCGTCGCGATCGGCGCCGCTGCAACCGCAAGCAGGGAAGCGAGCAACTTGAGTTCCGAGCCGCAGAAAGACCCGCCGAAGCCGTTTGCCGCCAGCTCGAAGAGCGACGTCAGCGACGCCCGGATCGTCGCCTCGCCGCCGGCGCCGGCGACGGCGCCCGCATCGGCACCGGCGCCGTCTGCGGCGCCGCCCTCAGCGCCGACCTCGCCGGCCGCGACGGCGACTGCGAAGGGTCCGACGGCCGCACCGACACCGGCATCGTCGCGATCGTCGGTCCCGTCGCCGTCGCCCGCAGCGGCTTCGGCTCCGATTCCGGCCGGCACTGCGTCGGCCCCGGCCGGTGGTGCATCGGTCCCGTCCGGAGCCGCGTCGGTCTCGGCCGGAGCCGCATCGGTCCCGTCCGGCGCCGCATCTGCCCCGTCCGGCGCTGCGCCGGCCCCCGCCGGTACTGCATCGGTATCGACCGGCACGGGATCCAGCCGGCCCCCGGCTTCGGTGGCACCGTCCCCGTCGGCGCCGTCGTGGTCGGGCGGTTCGCCGCCACCGGCTGCCGCTGGCGGCAGCCGCAGCGGCTCCGGTTGGTGGGCGCTGCTGTTGTTGCTGCTGGTCGTCGCGCTGGCGATCGCCGGCTGGTGGTACGCGCAGCAGCGCTTCCTCGCCAATGAGCGGGAGACCGCGCGGCGGGTCCAGGAGGCCGAGGCGCGCGCCGCCAGCCTCGAGGAACAGATCAGGTCGCTGCGCGACAGTCAGGCGCAGTTGACCAAGCGCAGCCAGACGCTCGAGAGCAAGATCGCCGAATCGGCCACCCAGCAGGAGCAGATGCAGTCGCTCTACGACGAGCTGGCGCGCACCCGGGGCGAGGGCGTGCTCGCCGAGGTCGAGCAGGCGGTGGTGCTGGCCAATCAGCATCTCGAGCTGACCGGCAACGTCAAGGCCGCGCTGCTGTCGCTCGAGAGCGCCGAGAAGCGGCTCGGCGACAGCGATCAGTCGCAGGCGATCGGCGTACGCCGGCTGATCGTGCAGGACATCGAACGGCTGCGGGCGCTGCCGGAGATCGATCTGACGCGTTCGGCGGCCCGGCTCGACGAGGTGATCAACCGGGTCGACCGGCTGCCGCTGCTCGCCGATGCCGCGACGCCGGCCGCCGGCGCCGCGGCGGCCGATGCGGCGGCCGCGGTCGCCGCCGCCAATGCAGCCGCCGGTACGGCTGCCAACGCCGCGGCCGGCGGCGGCTCCGCCGGCACGGCCCCGGCCGCCCCGGCGGCTGCGGCGGCTCCGACCGCGCCAACGGCACCCACGGCGCCGGCCGAGCCGCTGTCGGCGTTCGAACGCCTCTACGCCCGGGTCGTTGCCGGCGGTGCCCGCAGCCTCGACGCGGTCCGCGAAGAGTTCCGCAACCTGGTCACGATCCGCCGGATCGATCAGCCCGACGAACTGCTGATGTCCCCGGACCAGAAGCGGCAAGCACGCGAGAACCTGCGGATGCTGCTGCTGAATGCCCGCTTGAATCTGCTGAACCGCCACGAGGCGCTGTTCCGCCAGGATCTCGGCCGCGCGGCCGGCGCGCTGCAGCGGCTGTTCGACGGCGAGAATCCCGAGGTCCGCAGCGCACTCGCTTCACTGCAGAGCCTGCAGGCGCAGCCGCTCGCTGTGCCGTTGCCGTCGCTGGCGGATTCGATCGCCGCGATCCGCGCCGCCCGCGCCGCCAGCGAGAAGCGTTCCTGATGCTGCGCAACGCGATCTGGCTGTTGCTCGCGTTCGCCGTGGCGGTCGGCCTGGCGCTGGTGCTGCGCGCCAATCACGGCAACGTCGCGATCCTGTGGCCGCCGTACCGGATCGAGCTGTCGAGCAACATGGCGTTGCTGCTGACGTTGTTCACGTTCTTCGTCGTGTACGTGCTGCTGCGGGTGCTGGCCAATGCGCTGGCGTTGCCGCAGCGGATCCGGGACTTCCGCGAGCGCCGCCGGCAGGCGCGCGCCAGCCGGTCGCTGCAGGGCGCGGTGCTGGCGCTGTTCGAGGGCCGCTACGAGCGGTCGGAGAAGCTGGCGGCGGCCGCGGCGACCGCGAGCGACGAGGGCGGCGACGGTGTCGTTGCGGCGGCACTGCTGGCGGCGCGATCGGCGCACCGGCTCGGCGCGCCGCAGCGCCGCGACGACTGGCTGCGCCAGGCCGACGTCACCGGCAGCAATCCGTCGGCGCTGTTGATCACCAAGGCCGAATTCGCGCTCGACGATCGGGACCCGAATCGGGCGCTCGATGCGATCGACCGGATCATCGGTACCCAGCAGCCGGTCGCGCTCGAGACCGCGCTCGGCGCCTATCGGCAATCGGGCCGCTGGGACCGGGTGCTCGAGACCCTGCGCCAGTTGACGCGGCGCGGCCAGATGCCGGCGCCGGAGGCCGATGCATTGCGCGTCACTGCCTATCGCCAGCTGCTCGGCCCGCGTGAAGGCGACGCCAAGGCGCTGCGCGAGCTCTGGAAGTCGATGAAGGCCGAGGAGCGCAAGCAGAGCGACCTGGCGGCGCCAACGGTCGCGGCGCTCGCGCGCGCCGCAGCGCCCGACGATGCCCGGCGGATCGCGATCGCGGTGCTCGATGCCGCCTACGACGAGGCGACGGTCGAAGCCTATGGCGCGATGGCCGCGCTGCCGGCACGCCAGCGGCTCGAGCAACTGGAGCACTGGCGCACCCGCTATGGCGACAAGCCGAAGCTGCTGGAGATGCTCGGCCGGGTCTGTGCGTCGGAGAAGCTCTGGGGCAAGGCCGAGGCCTACCTGATCGGATCGCTGGCCGCCGGCGATTCGGTATCCGCGCGGGTCGCGCTGGCCCAGCTCTACGAATCGATCGACCGGCCGCGCGACGCCGCGCTGCAGTACCGGCACGGCGCGCGGCTCGCGCTCGGCGAACGGCCGCCGCTGCCGGCGGTCGCCGGGCCGGCAGCGGCGGGCGGTGCGCCGACCGGTGGTCAGACGCTGCCGGCCAGCCTCAGCGGTGCGATCACCGCCGCCGGCATCGGCTCGGCCGCGGTCGATACCAACACGGCCGCGACGGTGCCGGCCGACGCGGCGCCGGCGTCAGACGCAGCGCCCGCCGTCGACCTCGAGGCACGCACCGGTGATGAACTCGGCCTCATCCGACGCAAGGAATAGCGCCGCGTTGGCGATGTCGAGCGGCCGCGAGAAGCGGCCGAGCGGGATCGACGACACGAACTTCTGACGGATCGCGGGCGTGTCCTCGCCCATGAAGGTCGCGAGCAGCGGCGTTTCCCCGGCGACCGGATTGATGCAGTTGACGCGGATCCGGTCCGGGGCGAGTTCCACCGCCATCGCCTTCGAAATCGTGATCATCGCGCCCTTGCTGCCGTTGTACCAGACCAGGCCCGGCCGCGGCCGGACGCCGGCGGTCGAGGCGATGTTGACCAGGCAGCCGCCGGTGCCGCGGCTGCGGAAATACGGCACGTAGTGCCGCGCACACCAGTAGAGCGACTTGACGTTGATCGCGAAGACGCGGTCGAAGTCGGCCTCGGTGACCTCGATCAGCGACTGGTTCCGGTGCGAGACGCCGGCGTTGTTGACGATCACGTCGACCTGGCCGAACGCCTCGAGCGTACGCGCCAGCAACTGGCTGGTGGCGTGGTCGGACGCGACGTCGCCGTGCAGGAACACCGCCTTGCCGCCGTTGTCGCGGATGCCGGCAGCGATGCGTTCGCCGCCTTCGGCATTGACATCGTTGACGACCACCGACGCGCCTTCGGCGGCGAACCGCTCGGCGATGCCGGCGCCGAAGCCCGAACCGCCGCCGGTGACGATCGCCACCTTGTCCTGCAAACGCATGCCGTGTCTCCGTTGGCCGATCGGCCGATAGGTGAGGGTGGGAGCCGAGTGTAAGCTCTCGGAGGGCGGGCGCAAGGCCGGGAACCGAGTGTAAGGCCGGAGCCACCCCGAGCTTGCCGAGGATGTTGGACACGTGATTGCGCGCAGTCTTGCCGCTGATCTCCAGACGGGCGGCGATGCGAGCATTGTCGAGACCTCGAGCGATCAGCTCCAGCACCTCCCGTTCGCGCGCGGTCAGCTCGCCGAGAGCAGCCGCTCCTTCCGGTGCGGCCGACAGCAGAAACTCGTCGAGCGCGGCTGCGAATTCCGGCCTGGCCGGTTCGTTCTCCTGCAGGATGTGATTGCGGCTCTCCAGCGGCACGAAGCGCGCATCCGCGGCCAAGCCCGCGCCGAGCCGCTCCTCCTCGAAGGGTGACGATCGCTGGGAGCCGAGTGCGAGCTCCCGGAAGCCGGGTCGACGCGGCCGGGCGCCGCGTCGTGCGATCAGCCGTGCTGCAGCGCGATCGTCTTCAACGTGGTGAAGCCGTAGAGCGCCTCGAAGCCCTTTTCGCGGCCGTAGCCGCTCTGCTTGACGCCGCCGAACGGCAACTCGACGCCGCCGCCGGCGCCATAGTTGTTGACGAACACCTGGCCGCTCTGCAGCCGGCGGGCGAGCCGCATCTGGCGCGCACCATCGCGGGTCCAGACGCCGGCGACCAGCCCGTACGGCGTGCCGTTGGCGAGCGCGATCGCCTGCTCTTCACCATCGAACGGCTGCACCACCAGCACCGGCCCGAAGATCTCTTCCGACAGCAGCGCATGGCCGGTGGGCAGGTCCGCGAGCAGCAGCGGCTTCTGATAGAAACCGCCGGCCGGCGCGTCGGCCGCGATCCGGCCTTCGGCGGCGATCTCGACGCCGCCGCCGAGCGCCGTTTCGATCATCCGGCCGACCCGCTGCTGCTGGCGCGCCGAGATCAGCGGCCCGAGGTCGAGATCCGCGACGCCGGGCCCGGCGACCAGCGCCGCGAAGCGCTCGGCGAGCCGGCGCGACAGTTCCGGCGCGATCGCGCGGTCGACCAGCACGCGGCTGCCTGCCGAGCAGGTCTGGCCGCCGTTCTGGATGATCGCGTTGACCAGCACCGGCAGCGCCGCATCGAGATCGGCGTCGGCGAACACCAGCTGCGGCGATTTGCCGCCGAGCTCGAGCGTGACCGGGCAATGGTGCGCCGCCGCTGCCTGCGCCACCGCGGTGCCGGTGACCGGCGAGCCGGTGAACGAAATGTGGTCGATGCCGCGATGGGCGGCGAGGGCCGCACCGGCCTCGGCGCCGAGCCCGGTCACGATGTTCAGCACGCCTTCCGGCAACCCGGCTTCGGCGCCGAGCTCGGCGACCTTCAGCAGCGACAGGCAGGCGTCCTCGGCCGGCTTGCAGACGCAGGCGTTGCCGACCGCGATCGCCGCGCCGACCGAGCGCCCGAAGATCTGCATCGGGTAGTTCCACGGAATGATGTGACCGGTCACGCCATGTGGCTCGCGGACGGTCAGCACCGTGAAGCCGTCCTGGTACGGAATGGTCTGGCCGTGCAGTTTGTCGGCCGCGCCGGCGTAGAACTCGAAATAGCGGGCCAGCGCGGCGGCGTCGGCCTTGGCCTGGCGCAGCGGCTTGCCGGTATCCAGGCATTCGAGCATCGCCAGCGTGTCGGCCTGCTCGAGCACCAGCTGCGACCAGCGCATCAGCAGCCGGCCGCGGGTCACCGCCGGCGTCTTCGACCAGGCGCGGTCGTAGGCGCTGCGCGCCGCGCCGACCGCCCGGTCGATGTCGGCGGCGGTGCCGCGCGCCAGCGTGCCGAGCGATTCGCCGCTCGACGGATCGACGACCGGGATGCTGTCGCGGCCGGCCGCGGCTTCCGCCCGGTTGTTGATGAATAGCAGGTGTTGCTGTGGCCGCGTCATCGCGTCTGGTCTCCCGGAACTGCTCGCTTGGGTCTCTGCCGTGGTCTCTATAATAATGGCATGAATCTCGATCGAGTCGGCCCAGGCCGTCAGCTGCCGGAAGAGTTCAACGTGATCATCGAGATCCCGATGAACGCCGATCCGATCAAGTACGAGGTCGACAAGGAGACCGGGGCGCTGTTCGTCGACCGGTTCATGATGACCGCGATGCACTATCCGTGCAACTACGGCTACATCCCGCACACGATCGCCGATGACGGCGATCCGGTCGACGTGCTGGTGGTGACGCCGGTGCCGGTCGCCGTCGGTGCGGTGATCCGCTGTCGCGCGCTCGGCGTGTTGCAGATGGACGACGAGGCTGGCGGCGACGCCAAGCTGCTGGCGGTGCCGAGCGACAGGATCCTGCCGATCTACAAGCACTGGCGCAAGGCCGCCGATCTCGCGCCGGAGCGGCTCGCGCAGATCCAGCACTTCTTCGAGCACTACAAGGATCTCGAGCCCGGCAAGTGGGTCAAGGTGATCGGCTGGGGCGGCCCGGCGGAGGCCGAGAAGGAGATCACCGACGGTATCGCACGCTACGAATCGGCGGTTCGCAAGCCGATGTTCTAGGCGCCCGTTGCGACGGGCGCGCAAATCGATGGCCGCTCCAGACTTTCGATTCGCTGAATAGGATCGGCGACTGCCTCCGTCCCGCGGATTCCCGTCATTCCGGCTCGATACCGGCGTCCTTCGCGGCCTTCGACCACTTCGCGGTTTCTTCGCGCAGATAGGTGCCGAAGGCCTCGGGCGAGTTCCCGACGACCTTTGCACCCAGCCCGGCGAACCTCTCGACGATCGCCGGCGTCTTCAGGATCGCGACGATCTCGCGATTCAGACGGTCGATGATCGGCTTCGGCGTTCCCGCCGGCGCTGCCATGCACTGCCATGCCACCATGTCATAGCCGGGGAAGCCCGACTCGTCCAAGGTCGGTACGTCGGGCAACGCCGGAGAACGCTCCTTGCTCAGGGTCGCGATCGGCTTCAGCTTGCCCGCCTTGATATTGGCGAGACTGCCGGGCAGGTTGTCGAACAGCGCCTGAACGATGCCGGAGATCGTGTCGATGGCCGCTGGCGCGCTGCCCTTGTAGCTGACATGGGTCATCTGGAAGCCCGCCTGGCGCTTCATCATCTCCCCGGCGAGATGCGTGATCGAGCCGATGCCGCTCGACGTGAAGTTGACCTTGCCCGGGTTCGCCTTGGCATAAGCGACGAAGTCGCCGACGGTCGCGACCGGCAGCGACGGCGTGACCACGATCACGTTGTCCACGGAGGCGAGGACGGTGATCGGTGCGAAGTCCTTGATCGGATCGTAGCCGAGCTTCGTGTAGAGGCTGGGGTTGATCGCGAACTGTCCGACGCCGCATTGCAGGACCGTGTAGCCGTCGGCAGGCGCCTTGGCGACGTACTCGGCCGCAATGCGAGCGGACGCGCCGGCGCGGTTCTCGACGACGACCGGTTGTCCGATTGCTTTGGCCAGCTCGGGCGCGATCATCCGCGCCATCAGGTCCGCGGTGCCCCCGGGCGGGAACGGCACGACCCAGCTGACCGGCTTGGTCGGCCACGTCTGCGCGCTCGAGGCGAGCGGCAGAGTCAGCAACGAGCCGGCCAGGATCGACGAGATTAGCAAGCGCTTCCTGGACATCGATGTACTCCGCGAGTCGTGGAGAAATGCGTGTAAGGTCAGGCGACGGCGATGCCGCCGCCACCCCTCGGATCGGATCCGCCCGAGAACGCGCCGTCGTCCGAACGCATCGCGAGAAACGTCAACGCGAAAGCCCGGTCATAACCTTTCGAAGACGGCCGCAGGCTCCAACCGAGGGCCTCGAGCGCCTTCCGGTGCGACCAGTAGAGCCGGCTCTCCATCTCCAGGCTGGCGCTCTCGGCGTGAAAGCGCGGCGCATCGACGGCTTCGCCCGGCCGCAGGCCGTGCTCGATGACGTTGATGATCGTGTTGGCGATCGCGGTCGGCATCCGGGTGCCGCCGAGCGCACCGACCGCCATCCAGACGCGGCCGTCGCGCAGCACCATCGTCGGCGCTGCGCCGGTCAGGCGGCTCTTGCCGGGCTCGATCGAATTCGGATGGCCGGGCAATGGATGGAATTGATACATGCAGTTGTTGTAGATGAAGCCGAGTCCGGGCGTCACGACGCCGGATGCCGAGCCGAGCGTGTGCGTCAGCGTGACGGCATTGCCGTCGGAGTCGAGAACGCAGTTGTGCGTCGTCTGCGCGGACTCGCGATAGCCGAGGCCGCCGACTGCGATCTCCTCCTCACCCTTGACCCGATCGAAGAGCCTGGCCGCGTGGGGCTTGCCGATCAGCCGCGCGACCGGCACGTCGACGAAGCGCGGATCGCCCAGGTAGCGCAAGCGGTCCGCGAAGGTGGCGAGCATTGCCCGGGCGACCCGATGGATATAGGGGGCCTCACCCTGCGCCCGCAGCGCCTGCAGGTCGAGATGCTCGAGAATGTTGAGCAGTTCGACGAGCTGCACCCCGCTCGCCGGAAGGGGCGCGGAATGGATGGTGGTCCGGCGGTACGTTCCGGCCACGGGCTCCCCGACGTCGGCGGAATAGCCGGAAAGGTCGTCGGCGTCGAACAGACCGTCATTGCGCGCGAAGTCTTCCGCAATGGCGCGGCCGATCTCGCCGCGATAGAAATCTCCGGCGCCGGCACGGGCCAGACGTTCCAGCGTCGCGGCATAGTCCGGCTGCCGCAACAGCTGCCCGGGCCGTAGTAGCCGTGCGCCGGGTGCAAAGATCGCCTCGCAGGCGACTGTCGCCTGCAAGCGTTCCAGCCCGGGCTTGTGGCCGGGTTCCGTCAGGTCGGTCCAGTGTGCATAGACCTCGCCGGGCAGCGGAATGCCGGAGCGCGCCAGATCGATTGCCGGCTCGAACAGTGCTTCCCAGGGCAGACGGCCGAAGGCACGATGAGCTGCCTCGAATCCGGCGAGCGTGCCCGGTACCACGACCGACCGATAGCCGATCTGGTTGATCGCTCCGCGAACCTCGTACCGCTCGGCGTGGCCGTGGATCTGTCCGACCACCTGGTCCGCGAAGATGTCCGGCCGGGCTCGGGAGCCGGCCCGCCCGTGGTACGAGATGGCGACGGTCCGCCCCGACTGCGCATGGTGCACCAGCATCGCGCCGAAGCCTCCGATCCCGCCGTTGCAGGGATCGACGATGCCTTGCGCCAGCGCGGTCGCGATCGCGGCATCGATGGCATTGCCGCCCGCGCGCAGGATTTCCGCGCCGACGTCGACCGCGATCGGTTGCGGACCGACGACGATCCCCCGCCGGCCGGCGGGCATGCTGGATCCGGCGACCGTCATGCCGATCGGCGCTTGCGGACCGGGAACGCCTCGAGGAAGCGGCGGACGTCATCGGCGATCTTGTCCGCGGTCTTTTCGATCACCCGCTCGCCCAGCTTCTTGGAGACCGCGGCCGGGTCGCCGAAAAAGCCGTCCGTCGGTGCGATCTCCTCCATGTTCAGCACGGCGCGGAACGGAAACGAGCGCATCAGATCGGCCGTGCTGCGATCGGGCTTGATGCGCTTGTCCATCTTGGTCGACTCGTTGGCATGCGCCTCCGAGATCGACAGCTCGACCGAGCCGCCGTGTCCGTCCGCGCCATACGGGATGTCCTGCGGGCGAATGTGCGACGCGGTCTCGGGGCCGACGACGTCGAGCAGCCGGCCGCGATTGGCGTCCTGATAGCTCATGTACAGGAAATGGGTGTCGGCGTCGTAACCGGCCTCCTGGAAGCCGCAGAGCGCCGCATGGTCGTTGCCGCGATGACCGCTGATGCCGAGCACC
The DNA here is from genome assembly GCA_050249335.1 of Lautropia sp. Classification (GTDB taxonomy): domain Bacteria; phylum Pseudomonadota; class Gammaproteobacteria; order Burkholderiales; family Burkholderiaceae_E; genus Lautropia. Next base: position 78,490 of record JBFWQR010000005.1, on the reverse strand, counting down.
AGGCGGTAGCCGTCGCGGACGAAGTTCTCACAGATCTCCTTGAGCAGGAATGTGTAGGTGCTCGGCTTCAGTGCGATCGTGCCCTTGAAATGCCGCTGGTCGTAGGCCATGCCGAACGGCACCGCCGGCGCCAGGATGGCGTCGAGGCGCTCCGCGACGGCGCGGCATACCGCCCGCGCCGCGAAGGTATCGGTGCCCATCGGGCCATGCTTGCCGTGCTCTTCGGTCGATCCCAGCGGCAATATCAACAGTGCAGGCCCCTCCTTCAGGTAGGTTTCGACCTCGTCGAACGTCATGCGATCGAGTTCCTTCAGCATGCGACTTCTCCTCTGTTTCGATAGGGCCGCGCAGCGGCAAGGTGCGCTGGCATCGAGCGGCTCGGACCTCAGCCCGGCTTCGCGCCAGACGCGCGAATGATCTCGGTCCAGGTCTTCACCTGTGCCTTGATGTGCGCACCGAGCTGCTCCGGCGTACCGCCGACGGGTTCCATCCCTTGCCCGCTGAGCGTCGCTCGGACCGAGGGCTCCTTCAGGATCTCGTTGATCGTCCCGTTCAGTTTCGCGATGACGTCGGCAGGCGTTCCGGCCGGCGCGACGAACGACAGCCACGACAGATGGTCGTAGCCGGGCACTCCGCTCTCACCGACGGTCGGAACGTCGGGGAGCACCGGCGAACGTTTGCCGCTGCTGACCGCCAGCGGCCTCAGCCGCCCGTCCCTGATGTACCCGATCGATGCCGGCAACGGATCGAAGATGAGCGGTACCTGACCGCCGAGCACGTCCACCAGCGCCGGCGCGCTGCCCTTGTACGGTACGTGGACGATGTCGATCCGAGTCTCGCGTTTCAGCAATTCCATGAACAGGTGATTCGACGTCCCCGAGCCGCCCGACGCATAGGTCAGCTTGCCCGGCTGCGCCTTCGCGAGCGCGATCAGCTCCTGCAGCGAACGGACCGGCAGGCCGGGGTAGACCGACAGCACACTGACCGTCGACACAGCGTAGACGACCGGCGCGAAATCCGCGACCGGGTCGTACTTCAGATTCGGATAGAGGCCGGACGCGGCGCCGTGCGTGTTCATCGCGGCGGTGCCGAGCGTGTAGCCGTCGGCCGGCGAGCGCGCGACGAACTCCATCGCGATCGTGCCGCCGGCTCCGGGCCGATTGTCGACGATGACCGGCGCGCCGAGGCGTTCGCTGAGCCGCTGTCCGACCAGTCGGGCCATGATGTCGGTTTGACCGCCCGCGGCAGCCTGCACGACGATCCGGATCACCTTGGACGGGAAGGGCGATTGTGCGGCGCCGGACAACGGCAGCGTTGTCGACAGCGAGCCGGCCATACAGCCGAGCAGCAGCTTGCGTCGATCCGGGCAGAGGTCGCTGGGCGAGTGTCGACGTTGCATGATGGGCCTCCGGTGGTTCTGCAAGAGATTGCTACGCCTGCACCGGCTCGAGCGGAGATCCCTTGATCTGCGTGCGATGCATGATGCGGCGGGACGCCGGGTCGAACGAGTCGCGGCGATGCAGCGTCGCGTTGTTGTCCCAGAGCAGCAGGTCGAACAGCTGCCACTGCTGCCGGAACGTCAGTTCCGGCCGGGTCGCATGCGTCCACAGCTCGTCGAGCAGCGCTTCGCTCTCGTCCAGCGCCATCCCGACGATGTAGCTGTTGCGGCGGCGACCGAGGAACAAGGCCGACCGGCCGGTCACCGGATGCCGGATCACGAGCGGATGCCGCGCGCCGGGCGCTTGCCGCGGGTCCGTCACCTCCTTCATCCCCTTGCGCATCATACCGGCACTGTTGTAGGTCGAATCGTGGATCGCGCGCCGGCCGGAGATGGCCTTGCGCAGGCCCGTCGGCAGGCTCTCGTAGGCGAGATACATGTTCGCCCACTGCGTGTCCCCGCCGCCCGAGGCCGGCAGCTCGATCGCGTGCAGCATCGCGCCGCGCGGCGGCGCCTCGACGTACGTCATGTCGCAGTGCCAGACCGCCTCGCCGTCGCCGAGATTGCCGATCGGGACGCCGTTCTCCTTGACGTTCGAGATTACGTTGATCTCGGGAAAATCGCCGAGAAACGGCTTGCCGTACGGGTTCGGCCCGGGGCGATCGAGATCGCCGAAGACCTTGCTGAATGCCAGCAGCTCGGGGTCCGACAGCTGCTGCCCGCGGAATCGCAGCACCAGGTGCGCGGACCAGGCCCGTTGCAGCACGCTCAATGCATCCGCCGCGATCGGCTCATGCAGGTCGATTCCGGTGACTTCGGCGCCCAGGGCCTCGGAAAGCGGGCTGACGGTGATCTGCGACAAGCGTTCTTTCTCCTGCCGCGACCCTTCGGGAGCCGCGGAGAATGCGGAATCTAGAGGTTGGGGGCCATCGATGTCTATTCGATAGTTTTGATACACTTATCGACGGGACAAATGAATATCACGCTCAAGCAGGTCGATGCATTTCTCGCTGTCGCGCGAACGGCGAGTTTCAGCAAGGGCGCCAAGCTCGTCCACCTGTCGCAGCCCGCGCTCAGCGCCACGATCCGGCGGCTCGAAGAAGCGGTCGGCGCTCGGCTCTTCGATCGATCGACACGTACCGTTTCGCTTTCAGCCGTCGGTCGGGAATTCCAGAGTATCGCGGCAGACCTGCTGCAGAACGTCGACCAGAGCCTGAATCGCATTCAGAGCTTCGTGCTGGGCAAGCGCGGCCGCCTGGTCGTCGCGGTCGCTCCGTCGGTCGCGACCGGCTTCGCCCCGCGAGTGCTGAGCCGGTTCATTCGCGCGCATTCGGACGTCGAGATCGATCTCCACGACGTGCTCGCCGATGATTGCATCGAGATGGTCCGGGCCGGTGCTGCCGATCTCGCGATCACGCCGAAGCGCAACGAGGCGTCGGACCTCGGACACATCGAACTGTTTCGTGATCACCTCGTCGTGCTGTGCGCAGACGATCATCCGCTCGCGAGACGCCGCACGGTCAACTGGAAGGACATCAGCGGGTATGACCACATCGCGAAGAACACGCGCAGCAGCGTCCGGCAGCTCGTCGATGCCGAATACAAGCGCCAGGGCTCGAAGCTGCGGCCGATTTTCGAGGTCGAGCATCTCGGGACGATGATCGGGCTCATCTCCGAGGGGCTCGGAATCGGTATCCTGCCGTTCTCGCTGTTGCACGCGATCAAGATGGACGGCCTCGCATGGAGAACCTTCAGCCCGGCGAACGCGCCGTTCCGAACGATCTGCGCAGTCACGCTGCTCGAGCGATCGGCGCCTCCACCGGTCGAGTCGTTCGTCCGCTTGTGCTTGCAGGAAGCCGCGTCATATCGGCGAAAGAGCAGGGCTGCCGCGCGGGAACCGGTCCCTCTGTTGACCCCTTGATCTAAGGGGAAATGGCAGGCGTCCGTAGCGTGAACAGGGCTTTGGTCAAATGCTCTTCAGTGAGTAGAAGGCGGCGGCCGTTCCGGAAAAGAGGCATGTTCTTTCCGCGGGAGACGCGCCGGCTGCGATCCGCTTGAACGTGTTCCAGCATGTCCGGTAACTGTAGGACGCCTTGTCCACCGGGAAGTTGCTTTCGAACATGCAGCGGCGGGCACCGAAGAACTCGATACACGGTTCGAGGACCGGGCGCATCAGCTCTGCGAGTCGCTGCGAGTCCAGCGGACGCTCGTGCGCTGCGAGCCCCATGCCCGCCGTGCGCATGCCCAGCCCGCCCAGTTTGATGAACACGTTGTCGCAACGGGCCAGCTCCCGCAGATCCCGGGCCCAGTCGCGTAGCGTGCGGGCGCGATCCCGCTCGTGTCCGCCGATGCCGAGCGGCGTGCCGGCATGGTTCAGCACGATCGGCACGCCGGGAAAAGCCCGTGCCAGGTCGGTCAGCGCCGGAAGCTGCGTGTGGTACACCCAGGCATCGAACCGCAGCCCGCGCGACGCGAGCATCGCCATACCGCGACGAAAGCGCGGGTCTTCGAGCATGCCTGCCGTGACCTTGTTCTCGGGGTTGTTGACCGAAGGCTCCGGGTCCCACGCGGTGATCTGGCGGATGCCCTTGAAGCGCGGCCCCGCGCGCTGTGCGTGGGCGTCCAGCAACCGGGGCAACCCCGCTTCCGACCTGAGATCGGCGTAGGCGACGATGCCCGCGCAGATCTCGGTGGGGCCGTAGTTGCCCGACGCGCTCATCGCGGCCATGCCGTTGGCGAATTCCGTCTCTCCGACGGCGCTCAGCTCGGGCGGGCCGTGGCGGCGGTACATCGCCGTGCATTGCACATAGACGGTGGCCACGATGTTGTGGCCGCACTTCAGGTCCTCGACGAATTCATCCAGCAGGTAGCGCCAGCCGGAACGGTCCCAGAGATGATGGTGCGCATCGATGATGGGGAGCTCGGGATCCAGCACCGGCTCGTCGTGCAGGCTCAACCACTGCGGCCTCACACCCAGGAACTTGTCTCGCGCGAATTCCATGCCGTGCTCAGTTGACCCGGATGTTGCGCTTCTGGATGATCGATCGGAACAGATCACTCTGCTTGTGCACGAACGCCTGCAGTTCCTCGGGGCCGACGCCCCACGGCGTGATTCCCCTCTGCTCGAGGTTCTTCCGGATGTCGGCCTGGCCCACCGTGCTCAGCAGCGCCTCCGAAACGGCTTTTACACGCTCCGGCGGAATCCCTTTGGGTCCGGCGATGCCGAGGAAGGTCAGATACTCGAAGCCGGGGAAGAATTCCGCCAGCGCGGGCACGTCCGGCATGCTCGGCATCCGTGACGGGCTGGTCATGGCGACGATCCGCAGGCGGCCTGCTTCGGCGAAGGGTGCCAGCGTCGGCATATCGAGGAAGGTGAAGTCGATCTGCTTGCCGATCAACGCCTGGGCGATGGGTGCCGAGCCGGGATAGGCCGCGGCCACGCAGGGCGCGCCGAGGCGCTCCGACAGGTCCTCGCCGGCGAGGTGGTTGATGGAACCGACCCCCCAGGTGCCGTACGAGAGCTTGTCGCCCGAGGTGCGGATGTGATCCAGCACTTCCTTCAGCGTTTTGCCTGGAAAATCGGCTCGCAGCGCCAACGCCATCGGCAGCGTGCCGATGCCGGCGATATAGGTGAAGTCCGCCTGCCGGTAGGACAGTTCCGGACGGAGCGAGGCATTGATGGCGAACTGCGGATCGATCTGGCCGATCGTGTAGCCGTCGGCCCGTGCGGCGGCGATCGTCTGCGTGCCGATGATCGTGCCCGCACCGGGACGGTTGTCGACGATGACGCTCTGACCGTTGATCTTCATCGTCGGTGCAGCGCTGACCAGCCGCGCCACCTGGTCTCCGGTTCCGCCCGGTGCATAGGGCACGATCCAGTGGATCGCGCGCTCGGGAAATGACTGCGCCCTGACCCATGGGGCGGCGCCTGCCGCCAGGGCGGCGGTCGAGATCAGCAGGGTGCGTCGCTGAAGCATGTCGGTCTCCATGGTCGGGTGGTCGGATGCCTGGTGGGCAAGGGCGAGGCGGCTCGGGCGGCGTCGCTCAATCCGGCTTCAACCCGATGGCCGGCAGCAGCTCCGCGTAGAACCGGCGGTCCTCGTCGAATGCCTGCAGCAGGCCTGCGGGCGAGCGCCAGTCGGGGCTGCAGCTGATGCGCAGCAGCCGCGCCTGCGTGTCGGGTTCGGCCATGACCTTCTGCAGGCTCTGCACGAGGCGCTCGACGATGGGCTTCGGCGTGGCGTGCGGTGCGAACAGGCCCCACGCCGGCCCGGTCGGCCCCTTCAACGGGAAGCTGGTTTCATGGATGGCGGGGACCGCGGGCAGCTCCGGATGCCGTCGGTCGTCGAATGTGAACAATGCCGTCGCGAGGCCGGATTTCACGAGCGGCACCGTGGTGCCGTCGATCACCAGGTCCACCTGCCCGGCGGCCAGCGCCTGGCTGGCGTCGGCCGACCCCTTGTACGGCACGTGCAGCAGGTCCACGCGAGCATCCCGCTTGATGATCTCGCCCGCGATATGGCCGAAGGACGACAATCCCGCGGATCCGAACATCAGCTTGCCGGGCGAGCGCTGCGCGAGCGCGACGAATTCCTCCAGCGTGTTGACGCCCAGGCTCTTGCGCACCGCGGCTACCGCCACGTACTTCGCGATCGCGCCGAGCGGCTCGAAACTGGCCCTCAGGTCGTAGGGCAGCTTCCGGCGCAGGTTCGGCAGCACGGTGAACGAAATCCCGGCGCCGAGCAGGATCGTATAGCCGTCCGGCGCCGCATTCGCCGCGAGCTCCGTGCCGATCTGCGTCGTGCCGCCGGCACGGTTGTCCACCACGATCGTCACGCCCAGGTCGGCCGACATCCGCTCGGCGAGAATGCGTGCCAGGTTGTCGCTGTTGCCGCCGACCGGGAACGGGACCAGCATCCGGATCGCCCGGTTCGGCCAGTCGGCGGGGGCCTGGCTCCGGGCTGCCGGCGCCGCGGCCAGCAAGGCGGCGGCCATCGTGAACTGACGCCTCGTCATCGGTGCCATCGCGTGCTCCTCGATGAAATGCCGGCCTGAAATGTCTGCCGTGCTAGCGGCCCTCGAACACCGGTTTGCGCTTTTCCTTGAACGCGGCCACGCCTTCGACGGCGTCCGCGCTGTTCATCAGCTGCTGAATGGCGGACTGGTGCTGCAGCATGTCCTCGATGGGGCTCTTCGGGATGACGTGGTCGTTCACGATGCGCTTGAGCGACTGCAGCACCATCGGCGCGGACTCCGCCAGCTGCTGCGCCATCGCGAGCGCCTCGCGCTCCGGCGCTCCGTCGGGCACCACGGTGTTGACGAAGCCGACCTGGTAGGCGCGTTCCGCCGGCACCGCGCGGCCGAGCAGCATGATCTCCATCGCGAGCTTGAGCGGCATGCGCGCCGCCAGCGAAGTGATCATGCCACCGCTGAAGCCCAGCTTCGCTTCGGGGTAGTAGAACTTGGCGCTTTCGCCGGCGACGATGAGATCGGCCATCATCGCGATGCAGATCGCACCGCCGACGCACCAGCCGTTCACGGCCGCGACCAGCGGCTTGGTGAGCTTGACGCCGATGCCGGGCACGCATCTCCAGAGTTCCGGCACGTCGGAGAGGTCGGCGCCCGCGGAGAATGCGCGCTCTCCGGCCCCCGAGATCACGCCGGCGCGCTGATCGGACGCTTCCAGCTCCTCGAACGCGCGCCGCAACGCCGCCGCGGTCGCCACGTCGATCGCGTTCAGGCGCTCGGCGCGGTTGATCCTGATGAGCGTGACGCGCCCGTGCTGCTCTACGACGAGCTCGTCCATTGCGGATCTCCTTGGGTCGGGGTGCGTGCGAGGATGCGGGCGTCTACCGCGGTGCAGCCTTTGCCCTGGATGCCGACGATCACCGGGTTGAGATCGAGTTCCTGCAGCCAGTCCCGCGCGTCATGCGCGAACCAGCCGAGGCCGACCATCGCATCCGCGATGGATTCGAGATCGGCGGGCGGCTTGCCGCGCACGCCGGCGAGGACTTTGTGGATGCGCAGCTGGCGCAGCAGCCGCAGCGCGCACTCGCGGTCCAGCGGTACCGACGAGATCGCCACGTCGTCTATCAGCTCCACGAGGGTTCCGCCGGCGCCGACGACGAGCATCGGGCCGAACTGCGCGTCGCGCTTGATGCCGAGGATCATCTCGGCCGCGCCACTCACCATCCGCTGCACCAGCAAGCGGCTGGTGCCGGCGTCGATGCCCGACTCGCGCGCCCGCGCCGCCATCGCGTCGGCGGCATCGCGCAGCGCCTGCGCGGAGCCGAGCTCCAGCTGCACCAGACCGGCATCGGACTTGTGCGTCAGCTGCGGACTGTGGAGCTTCAGGGCGACCGGGTAGCCGATGCGTTCCGCTGCGCGTACCGCCTCCGCTGTGTTCGTGCACACGGCCAGTGGCGCCGTGGCGATGCCGTATTCGTGCAGCGTCGCGTCGAGCCATGCCGGATCGCCGCTTTCCGCCCCGGCCCGGCCTGCGGTGCTCGCCGCGGTCGCGGGGCGTTGCGGCGTGCCGGATTGCGCATCGCGCGCGAAACGGCTGTAGTCGAGCCAGCCGCGGAACGCCTTGGCCGCCTCGTTCAGACTGCTGGTGAACGGGATGCTGCGGCCAAGCAGCGCGCTGCGAACGTCCTCACCCAGCGCGCCCGGGAGCACGACGAACAGGCTCGGCTTGGCGGCGGCTTCGCATGCATCCAGCATCTTGTCCGTCGTCGGCCCCAGCAACGCGGCCGTCGTCATCACGGCCAGCACGCCATCCACGCCGGGGTCGCTGGCGATCAGCCGGGTCGTCGGCGGCGCGACGTCGGACCAGGCGAGCTTGGCGCCCGCGCCGAGGTCGATCGGATTGGTCCCCTGCCGCTCGGAGAAGAGCTCGCTCAAGCCGTGACGCGTGGCCGGTGTCAGCGCCGTCAGCGGTACCGCTTCGTGCGCGAAGCAATCGGCGGCGAGCGCGCTCGCGCCGCCGGAAGTCGCGATCACCGCGGCAGAGGCCAGGCTGCGGCCCGGGAAGCGGGCCAGCAGGGCGGCGAGCAGGGTCATCGCATTCAAGTCGTCCATGAGGACGATGCCGTTCTCGCGGCACACCGCCTGGAGCACGGCGTAGTCCCCCACCATGCTGGCGGTATGCGAATACGCGGCGCTCGCGCCGGCGGCGGTGCGGCCGGCCTTCAGCATGAGCCAGGGCTTGCCGGCCCGCAGCGCGCGCGCGGCCACCTCGCGCAGCCGCGCGCCGTCGCGGATGCCTTCCACGTAGGTGTAGATCACCCGCGTGGCGGGATCGTCCACGAAGAACTCGGCGAAATCGCAGATCTCCAGGTCGGCCTGATTGCCGACCGACGCGCAATGGCTGAAATGGATGCCGTGATCCTTGGCCCGATCGTAGATCGTGGCCATGATGGCGCCGCTCTGGCTCACCAGGCCGATCGCGCCGGGCACCATGGCATCCGAAGCCAGCACCGGAGAGGAGCAGAGCGCCACCCGGTTCGCGGGGCTGAACAGGCCGAGGCAGTTCGGGCCCAGCAGACGCATCCCCGCGTCATGAGCGATCCGCACCAATTCGAGCTCCTGCGCGGCGCCTTCCTCGCTTTCGTCGGAGAACTGGTTGGTGATCAGGATGCTGGATTTCACGCCGGCGCGCGCGCAATCCCGGATGTGCTGCACCGCGCTGTCCCGCGGCACCGCGAGCAGCGCGACATCCACGGCCCCGGCAACCGCGCCGATGTTCGGATAGCAGGGCAGGCCGAGCAGCGTGGCCCGATTCGGGTTGATCGGAAACACCTGCCCTGCGAAGTTCTGCCCGAGCAGGTGATGCAGCGCGCGGCCGCCGAACTTGGCGCGGTCCTCCGAGGCGCCGATGATGGCGACCGAACGCGGATTCAGCAGTGCCTCGATGCCGGTGGCGCGGCCGGCCGACGGGGTTTGATGCTGCATCGGAATGCCTCAGCGGACCGCCAGCGCGGCACGATTGGCCTCGATCACCGGCCGCCATTTCGTGCGTTCGGCGGCCAGCGCATCGTGAAGGTCCTGCGGGGTTCCGAGCGCCGGGGTCATGCCCAGGTCGCGCAGACGGCCTTGCACCTCCGGCTTCTGCACCGCATGGTGCAGGGCGGTGTTGAGGCGCGCGACGATGGCCGGCGGCGTGCCCGCGGGCGACGTCACGTAGATGAACGACGAGGCTTCGAGATTGGGCAGCGTCTCCGCGATCGCCGGAATGTCGGGGTACCACGAGACCCGTTGCAGGGTCGAGACCCCCAGCGCGTGCAGCTTTCCTGCCTGAACCTGGGGGTACAGCGCGGTGAACGAATCCATGCCGACATGGACTCTGCCTTCCGACAGATCGGCCACGGCGGGGCCCGACCCCTTGTAGGGGACGTGCACCATGTCGATACCGGCTGCGGACTTCAGCAGCTCGACGGCGAGATGGCTGGCCGACCCGTTGCCGTTGCTCGCGTAGTTCAGCCGTCCCGGGTTCTGCTTGGCGTAGGCGATGAGCTGCGCGACGTTCTGCACCGGCACCGATCGGTGCACCACCAGCAGGTTGGGGATGCGGACGATCAGCGTGATCGGCGCGAAATCCTTCATCGCGTCGTACGGCAGCCGCTCGTAGAGCATCGGGTTGAAGATCTCCATGCCCGGCGTGCCGAGCAGGATGGTGTAGCCGTCGCCCGGCGATTTGGCGGTGGCTTCGGCGGCGATGGAGCCCGCCATCCCCGGCTTGTTCTCGATCACGACCGGCGTCCCGAGCTCCCGGCCGATCTCGTTGCCCAGCAGGCGTGCGAGGAGGTCGGACGCGCCTCCGGGTGCGAAGCCGACGAGAAAGCGGATCGGCTTGGCGGGCCAGGCCGACTGGGCGCTCGCCCTCGTGCAGAGGGTCGTCAGCGCGGAAGCCGAAGTGGCTTTCAGAAAGGTGCGGCGGCAGATCATATCTTCAGTCTCCCAATCCTTGCTTGGCCGTGCGGTCATTCTAGAATCGGCCCATAGCGTGAATCAAATGCTCACCATGTGAGCCATATCAGGAGACGCATGCATGACGGCGATCACCAAGGCACTGCTGATTCTGGAACTCGCGGGGCGCGACGATTCGGCCACGCTGGCGAGCATCATCGAGGGGACCGGCCTGCCGCGGTCCACCGCGGTGCGCATCGTGGGAGAGCTGCTGGCGCGGCAGTTCCTCGAACGGGCCGAACGCGGCCGATACCGGCCGGGTCCGTTGATCCGCGCGCTCGCAGGGGCCTCGGCCGACGAGGACATGCTGCACAACCGGGCGCGTGCGCACTTGCAGCTGCTCGTGGCCGAGACCGGCGAGACCGCACACTATGCGGTCTACCAGGACGGGCACGGCATCTATATCGACAAGCTCGAAGGCCTGCATCCGATTCGCGCATACACGCGCGTCGGAGGCTGGTCGCCCGCGTACGCGAGCGCCACCGGCAAGGCGCTGCTCGCCTGGCAGGACAGCCGCGAGATCGAGCGTGTCGCCGTCAGCGCCACGCGGTATACGAAGCAGACGAAGGTGGGCGTGCGCGCGATCGTCTCCGAGATGAAACGGGTGCGGACGCAGGGCTATGCGGTGAACCGCGGAGAGTGGCGAGAGGGCGTGTGGGGGATCGCAGCACCGGTGCTCGACGCCGCCGGGAATGCCATCGCGGCGATCGGCGTATCGGGCCCCGAGCAGCGGGTGCAGCCGCGGATCGACCACTATGCCGGACTGCTGTCGCGGTATGCCGTGAGGGTCGGCGCCGCCGCCGCCAAGCGCCTGCCCGAGCCGAAGGCCGCGAGCGCCTTCTGGCCGCGGTGGACTGGTGCTTCCGCGCAGCGGGCTGGTGCTTCCGGATCGCGGGGTGGCAGCGGCCGTGCCGGCGTTGCCCGAGTGGGCGGCGGCCGGTGAGTTGCCTGCCGGGCGCCGGGGTATCGGGTACCGGGCACCGGGGCATCGGTAAGTCGGGTATTCTCCGTGCGCCAGGAGGCGTGGGGAGTGACCAAGAGCCAGACCCTCGAACTGAGGGACGTGTCGCATCGGTTCGGTGCGACGTCGGCGGTCGAGCATATCGATCTGAGCCTGCGCGCCGGTGAGCTCGTGGCGCTGCTCGGTCCGTCGGGCTGCGGCAAGTCGACGCTGCTGCGCATCGTCGGCGGTTTCCTGCGCCAGACCTCGGGTTCGGTGCTGTTCGACGGCAAGCCGGTCGACCATCTGCCCGCCAACCGCCGGGGGGTCGGCATCGTCTTTCAGAACTATGCGCTGTTCCCGCATCTGAGCGTCGCCGAGAACATCCGCTACGGGCTGGAAGCGAGAGGAACGGCACGCCAGGCGTGCCGCGCGCGCGTGGACGAGATGCTGGCGCTGATCCGCATGGAAGCGCTCGCCGATCGGCTGCCGCGCCAGCTCTCGGGCGGCCAGCAGCAGCGCGTCGCGCTGGCCCGGGCGCTCGCGGTCGCGCCGAGCATCCTCCTGCTGGACGAGCCGTTCGCGGCGCTGGACAAGGATCTGCGGCTCGACATGCAGATCGAGATCAAGAAACTGCAGCAACTCACCGGCGTGACCACCGTGATCGTCACGCACGATCAGGAAGAGGCGCTGGCGATGGCGGATCGCGTCGCCGTGATGAGCCGCGGAATCGTCGAGCAGTTCGCCTCGCCGATCGACATCTACGATGCGCCGGCGACGCTGTTCGTCAGCCGCTTCGTCGGCACCACCAACCTGCTGCCCGGAACGGTCACGCGCATCAGCGGCGCGCAGGCCGAGATCGCGCTGGACTGCGGTCCGACCATACCGGCGAGCGCCATCGGCCTGTCGGCGGAGTCGCGGCGTGCGCTGCTGTCGATCCGACCGCACCATCTGCAGGTTGCGCAGGCGCCGGCGGACGATACCATCACCGGTGTCGTCCAGGTGGTGATGCCGATGGGGGAGCGGATGTTCTGCGAAGTCGCAGCGGCCGACGGCACTGCGATCAAGATCACGATGCCACGCGAGACCGGTACCGTGCCGCCGATCGGCACGACGATCGGATTGCGCCCCACTTCCCGGACGGCTCCGCGCGCCTACGCGGCGTGAGGCCCGGCGCCCAGTACCCGTCCCGTACCCAATCCCATACCCATACTCATACCCATACACCACTCAAGCGAGGAGACGCCATGAAAGACGATAACAATACGATCTCGCGCCGGACGGTGATGCTCGGCGGTGCAGCCGCCGCGTTCACCGGTCTGTTGCCGACCCCGAGCCATGCGGCCGGCAGCCTCGCCGCGACGACCTATCCGGGCCCCTGGGAGCAGGCCTGGCGCAGCATCGTGGCCCCGGGCGTGAAGCAGGCCCACGGCATCGACGTCGAGCTCTATCCGCTGCTGTCCGCGGATCAGATCGCCAAGGCGCGTGCTTCGCGCAACGAGGCCGCGTTCGATGTCTTCACGCTCGACCCCGGCCCGCGCGGCAATGCGATCGATCTGAACCTGTTCGAGCCGTTCGACCGGAGCAAGCTGAAGAACGCCGGCAAGCTCCCGGCGGCCCTGGTCGATGCGCACGGCGTCGCCGTCGCGGGTCAGCTGGTCGGGATCGCGTACAACCCGAAGCGGCTCGACCGGCCGCGCCGCTGGACCGACCTGTTCGAGCCCAAGTTCGCCTCGCGGCTCGGGCTGACGGGGTTCCAGACCACCTTCGGCGCTGCGGCGCTGATCGAGATCGCTAAGGCCTATGGCGGCTCCGAGAGCAACATCGATCCGGCGCTCGAGCAGATCAAGAAGATACTGCCGACGGTCGCCGCCGTCGCGCAGCCGCTCGCGCTCACCGGCCTGTTCCAGCAGGGCCAGATCGACGTGATGTATACCAACACCCAGTTCGTCGAGGGGCTGAAAGCGCAAGGTGTCGATATCGAGTTCGTGGTGCCCGAATCCGGCGCGATCGCGTTCTTCACGACGATGCACCTCGCCCGGCATACCAAGGCCAAGGACGCCGCCTACGCGTATCTCGACACGCTGCTCGACGCTCCGGTGCAGGCAGCCCTGTCGAAGCGGCCCTACAACTTCATTCCGGTCAACCTCGACGTGCCGTTCGGCTCCGACCTGCCGGTCAAGAGCTTCGCCGACATGAAGCAGTTCGTCGTGCACGACTGGCAGAAGATCAATGCCGTACGCCCGCAGTGGATCGACCGCTTCAACCGCGAAGTGGTGAAGTGACCGGCGGCGGCGCCGGGGCGGCGCCGCTCCCGCGGGACGGGAGCGGCGCCTGGCTGCTGCTCGCGCCGATCCTCGTGGCCTACCTGGCGTTCTTCGCCGCGCCGATGTTCCTGCTCATCGTGGCGAGCGTCGGGCCGGAAACCGGCCCCCCGGGGCTGAGCAACTGGCGCAAGTTCCTGCTCGATACCTACTACCTGAACGCCGCCTGGCAGACCATGAAGCTCGGCCTGCTCGTGGTCGCGGCGACGACGGTGCTGGCATTGCCGCTGGCGCTGGTCTACCGTGTCGCGTCGCCGCTGGTTCAGCGGCTGATCCTGTTCGCCGCGATCCTGCCGTTCCTGACCTCCGTGGTGGTGCGCACGTTCGCCTGGATCGCGATCCTGAGCCGCGAAGGACTGATCAATCAGGGACTGCTGGCGCTCGGAGCGATCGCCGAGCCGCTGCGGCTGCTTCCGTCCGAGCTGGGGCTGGTGCTGGCGCTCACCCAGATCGAGCTGCCGTTCATGCTGCTGCCGCTGCTCTCGGTCGCGAACCGGATCGACCCCGCGGTCATCGATGCGTCGCGGGCGCTGGGGGCATCGGAATTCCGCACGACCCTGCGGGTCATCGTGCCGCTGTCGCTGCCGGGCTTGATCGCCGGCTGGCTGCTGGTCTTCGCGAGCTCGGTGACCGCGTTCGTCTCGCAGTCGATCATCGGCGGTGCGCGTCTGAGCTATCTGCCGTCGCTGATCTATCAGAACGCGCTGGTCAACTTCGACTGGTCGTTCGCCGCGGTCGTGGCGCTGGTGCTGCTCGGTGGCGTTCTGCTCGTCGTGGCCGCCTTGCGGCAGCTCGCCGGCCGCGTGGAGCGGCGCGTCTATGGCTAGATCGCCGTCCGACCGGCTCTATCAAGTGGTCGTCGGGCTGCTGGCGTGCTGCGCGCTCGCGATCCTGGTCGGCCCGGTGATCGTCGCATTGCTGACTTCCTTCACGGCGTCGGCGTCGCTGAAGTTTCCCCCGCCCGCGCTGTCGCTCAGATGGTATGTCGCCCTGATCGATCCGGTCCAGTCCGGACACATCCATCGCGCCGCGCTGAACAGCGTGATCGTGGCCCTGGTCGCCACGTCGGTCTCGGTCTGCATCGCCGTGCCGGCGGCGCTGTCGCTGCGCAGGATGAAGCCGCGTTCCGCCGCGCTGCTCGATACGCTGTTCATGAGCCCGATGGTGCTGCCGCTGCTCGCCTACGGTCTTGCGACCCTGATCTTCTTCTCGTGGATCTCGTTCCGACCGTCGCTGCTGACGATGATCGTCGGTCACACCATCGTGGTGATTCCGCTGGTGCTTCGCACCACGACCGCGAGCCTCGCGCAGCTCGATCCGGCGCTCTGGGAGTCCTCGGAAAGCCTCGGCGCCAGCCACTGGTTCACGTTCCGCCGCGTGACCGCGCCGCTGATCGCGCCGGGCGTGGCGGCCGGGGCCTTCCTCGCGTTCGTGCTGTCGTTCGACAACGTGCCGGTGTCGCTGTTCCTGTCCAGCGTCAGAACGGATATGCTCCCGGTCCGGATGTGGGGCATGATGGAATCGTCGCTGGACGTCCGGGTCGCCGCGATCTCGGGTACGCTGATCGTCGTCACTCTGGTCAGTACGCTCGTCATGGAACGGCTGATCGGAATTTCACGCCGGCTCGGGGCATCGTGAATCGTCGGACTCGCTAGGGCCTGCTAACGCTACGGACGCCGCCGCGTGACTCACCAAACGAGCGCCAGCAAGGCGCAAAGCGCAGACATAGCCGCAGCTATGGCGAGCATTTGCAACGCGGCTGGCGCTCGTTTGGTGAGATCACCCGCAGGGCCGGTGCCTGCCAGCCCGCAGGGCTGCGTTACGCGCTCGTTGCGTGCGCCGGGCACGCGGCCTCACGCGCGCCTTGCCCTGCGGGCTGGCAGGCACCGGCGCGGCGGCGTCCGTAGCGTTAACAGGCCCTAGACGCGGAGGATTTCGTGGCAGAACTCGATCGGGACATGGTCGGCTACGGCCCCAATCCGCCGCATCCGCGCTGGCCGAACGGCGCCCGGATCGCGGTCAACTTCCTGATGAATTTCGAGGAGGGCGGCGAGCCGTCGGTGCAGGACGGCGACGGCTATTCGGAAACCCTGCTCACCGAGCTGGGCGTCATGAATACCGGCATCCGCGGCCGCGATCTGTGCGCGGAGGACATGTTCGCGTACGGGACCCGCGTCGCGTTCTGGCGGCTGATGCGGCTGCTCGCCGATCGCGACGTGCGCGTGACGATCAACGGCACCGCGCTCGCGCTCGAGCGGCATCCGGCCGCGGCGCGCGCGCTGGGCGAAGCCGGCCATGACATCTGCGGCCACGGCTATCGCTGGCTCAAGCAGTACGACATGTCGGTCGACGAGGAGCGCGAACAGATCCGCAAGGCGGTCGCGTCGATCACCAGCACCGTCGGCGAGCGTCCCTATGGCTGGAACTGCCGCTACGGCCCCAGCCTCAACACGCGCAGGCTGCTGGCCGAAGAGGGCGGCTTCCTCTACGATTCCGACGCCTACGACGACGAGCTGCCCTACTGGACCAAGGTCAACGGCGCGCCGTATCTGATCGTCCCTTACACGCACACGACCAACGACACCAAGTTCGGGCTCGGCGTCATGACGACGGCGAACGATTTCTTCGAGTTCTGCCGCGATGCCTTCGACGTCCTGTATCGGGAAGGTGCGACCCAGCCGAAGATGATGTCGATCGGCCTGCACATGCGCATCATCGGCCAGCCGGCGCGGATCGGCGGTCTGGAGAGGTTCCTGGACTACATCCGGTCGCGGCCCGACGTCTGGATCGCCCGTCGCGTCGACATCGCCCGGCACTGGCGCAGCGTTCATCCGTATCGCGAATAGCGTCCCTCGATCCCATCCATCGCGCACAGGTTCACGACATGAGCATTCCGGTCGAATTGCCAGGCCTCGCGGAGGTCATGGCGCGCTATCGCTTTGCCTACCTGTTGACGACCAACGCCGATGGCGCGCCGCATGCGGTGGCGATGTCACCAGTGCTGGACGGCGGCGCGCTGGTGGTGAACGGCATCGGCCGCCGGACCCGCGAGAATCTGCTGGCGCGGCCGGCGGTCGGTCTGGTCTGGCCGCCGCTGTCGGAGGCGGACTACTCGCTGATCGTCGACGGCCGGGCGGCGATGGACGGCGATTCGCTGCGGGTCACGCCCACTCGGGCGGTGCTGCATCGGCCGGTGCCGCGTCCCGGCCCGGTCGCGCCGGGCGGGTGCGGGTCCGATTGCGTCGAGCTGGGCGGCGTCGGGCAGGGCGCCAGCCAGGGCCCAGGGTAATCGCCCGGGCGGCAGCGTTCATTGCGGTCGGCCTGTGTCGCTCGCCCGCTGCACCGACTTGGCGACCTGCTTGTCGCGATCGCCTTCGGCGCGCAGCCGCTCGCGGTCGGCGGGCGTCAGCCGCTCGGCATTCAGGTAGTCGAGCTTCCAGGTCGGGTCGTCGTGCCAGCGCAGGCCGGTCTGCACGGTGGTCCGGGCTGCCGGCGCCGCCTCCAGCAGCCGCAGCGCGAGCGACAGCGTCGACGCCTGCGACGCCGGATCGCCGGGACGCCCGGCAGCGTTGCCGAGCGGGAAATCATTGAACACGAAGCGCGGTACGCCGCAGTGCTCGACGATGTCGCGTGCCGCGCCGATCACGACCGTGGCGATGCCGCCGCGTTCGAGGTGGCGCGCGATCAGCGCGGACGACTGATGGCAGACCGGGCAGTTCGGCACCAGTAGCGCCGCGTCGGCGCCATCGGCGCGCAGCCGCGCGAGCAGCTCGGGTGCATAGACTTCGATGGTCCGGCGCTGGCTGCGGTCGGTCGGCAGGCCGTGGAAGCGCGGTGCCACCGAGCCGATCAGGCCGCGGGCCGCCGCATCATGCAGCGCCGGCAGCGGGAACCAGCAGTTGCCGTCGGCCATCGACGCATGCTTGCGGTCGATGTTGACGTGCGCGATGCGCAGGTCGTGCTGCCGCGACGTGTCGCCCGAATAGACCGCATAGAACTTGGCTGCGGCGTTGTACGGCGCCCCCGGCCCTTGCGGACCCTTGTCCGGCTGGTATGGGGCGGCGGTGGTGATCAGCGCCACCCGCGCCTCGGACAGCGGCTTCGTCAGCGGCGTGAACGGGACGTCGAGATAGTGCGCCCACCGATACGGGTTGTCGTAGCCCAGCGCGAGGTACCAGTCGCGGGTCCGCTGCAGGTAGCGGATCGGCTGATCGAACTCCGGCGCGAAGTCGACCGGATCGGCCGGCGGGTCGGCAGCGGGGCGGGCGTCGCTCATCGGACCGTCGGCCATGTCATTTGCGCAGCGGGCTGTGCTCGCGCAGCTCGTCGAGATAGGCGTCGACGCCGCCGGTCTCGCGCTCGAGGAAGCGCGCGACCGCGTCGTTGAACGCCGGATGCGCGAGCCAGTGCGCCGAGCGGGTCGCGACCGGCAGGAAGCCGCGCGCCATCTTGTGCTCCCCCTGGGCGCCGCCTTCGAAGCGTTTCAGGCCGCGCGCGATCGCCCATTCGATCGGCGCATAGTAGCTCGCCTCGAAGTGCAGGCACGGCACGTATGCGAGCGAGCCCCAGTAGCGGCCGTACAGCGCCTCGGCATCGTGGAACAGCAGGCTCGCCGCGATCGGCGCGCCGCCGGCGACCGGCGTCGCGACGAACAGCACCAGATGCTCGGGCATGGCGGCACCGATATTGCGGAAGAATTCGCGCGTCAGGTACGGCGTTGAATGGTGCTCGCGGTAGGTGTTCCGGTAGCAGCGGTCGAACAGATCCCAGTGGCGGCCGGTGATCGCCGGGCCTTCGATCGTGTCGACCCGGATGCCGGCGTCGCGGACCTTGCGGCGCTCGGCCAGGATTTTCTTGCGTTTCGGCTGCGCCAGCGTGGCGACGAATGCGTCGAAGCTGGCGAAGCCGGGGTTGTGCCAGTGGAACTGCACGCCCTTGCGCTCGAGCAGCCGGTGGCCGGCGAGCGCCTGCGCATCGACCGCGTCGGGAAACAATACATGCAGCGACGACCAGCCGAGTTCGCCGGCCAGCTGCAGCAGGCCGGCGACCAGCGCGCCGCGCGCGGCCCGGTCGACCGCCAGCAGCCGCGGCCCCGGCACCGGCGTGAACGGCACCGCCACCAGGCCCTTCGGGTAGTATTCCAGGCCGTTTCTCTGGTAGGCATCGGCCCAGGCCCAGTCGAACACGTACTCGCCGTATGAATGGTGCTTCTCGTAGAGCGGGGCCGCGGCGACCAGCTGGCGGTCGCGCTCGAGCAGCGCGATCCGGGGCAGCCAGCCGGTGCGGCCGCCGACGCTGCCGCTTGCCGACAGCGCGGCGAGGAAGCGGTGATCGACGAACGGGTTGGCTGGTGCGCCGCCGTCGGCCCGGTCGGCAGCGAGCAGCCGCTGCCAGTCCGGCGCCGCGATCCGCGCCGGGTCGTCGACGACCTGCATGCGATAATCGGCCGCGTCGTAGGAAGCGTCGGCGGAGCCGGCGGTGGCGGGGCGCGTCGCGTCTTCGGGATTCAAGTCGGAACTCATCATGCCGGTCAGGATAGCCTGCGCCCAGCTCAACCAGACGATCGGCGATTTCGACGGCAACGTCGAGCGGATCGAGCGGGCGGCCGAACGCGCCGCCGCCGAGCACGCCGACGTGCTGCTGACACCGGAACTGGCGGTCTGCGGCTATCCGCCCGAAGACCTGCTGTTCCGGGATGCATTCTATGCAAAGGCCGAGCAGGCGATCGAACGGCTGCGCGCGGTGTCGGCGCGGCTGCCGTCGCTGCGGCTGGTGATCGGGCTGCCGCTGCTGCGCGGCGGCCGCCGCTACAACGCGGCGGCGGTGCTGCACGGCGGCCGCACCATCGGCGAGTACCTGAAGCGCGAGCTGCCGAACTACGCGGTGTTCGACGAGATCCGCTACTTCACCGCCGGCGACCGGCCGCTGGTCCTCGAGATCGACGGCATCGGCTTCGGCATCCTGATCTGCGAAGACTTCTGGCTGCCGCGCGCCCCGGCGCTGGCCCGTGCCGCCGGCGCCGATGTCGCGCTGACGCTGAACGCGTCGCCGTACCACATGAACAAGCGCGCGACCCGCTTCGACGTCGCGCGCGACAACGTCTGCGCCCAGGGCATGGGGCTGATCGCCGCCAATCTGGTCGGCGGCCAGGACGAGCTGGTATTCGACGGTCAGACCTTCGCGCTCGGCGCCGACGGCCGGCTATATGCGCAGGCTCGCGAGTTCGAGGAAGACCTGCTGCTGATCGACGTCGCGCGCGACGACGCCGCGGCCGGCAGCGATGGAGCGGCCGGCAACGGGGCGGCCGGCAACGGCGGCGCCGGCAACGGTGTCCGGCTCCACGGCCGGGTCGAGCCGGAGCTCGAGATGCTGCCGCAGATCTATGCGGCGCTCAAGCTCGGCCTGCGCGACTACGTGCGGAAGAACGGCTTCCCGGGCGCGATCCTCGGCCTGTCCGGCGGCATCGATTCGGCGCTGACGCTGGCGATCGCTGCCGACGCACTCGGCCCCGACCGGGTGCGGGCGGTGATGATGCCGTCGCGCTATACCGCCGACA
Organism: Lautropia sp.; assembly: GCA_050249335.1. Taxonomy (GTDB): domain Bacteria; phylum Pseudomonadota; class Gammaproteobacteria; order Burkholderiales; family Burkholderiaceae_E; genus Lautropia. Next base: position 58,265 of record JBFWQR010000005.1, on the reverse strand, counting down.
TATCGCTCGACGACGCCGCCGAGATGGCGCGCCGGATCGGCGTCCGCTACGACATCTGGCCGATCGCCGGCCCGTTCGACGCGTTCCGCGCGACGCTCGCCGACGAGTTCCGCGGCCTGCCGGAAGACACTACCGAGGAGAATATCCAGGCACGGGTGCGCGGCACGCTGCTGATGGCGCTGTCGAACAAGACCGGTGCGATCGTGCTGACCACCGGCAACAAGTCGGAGATGGCGGTCGGTTACTGCACGCTGTACGGCGACATGGCCGGCGGCTTCGCGGTGATCAAGGATATCGCCAAGACGCTAGTCTACCGGCTCTCGGCCTGGCGCAACACCGTTTCCGACGTGATCCCGGAGCGGATCATCACCCGGCCGCCGTCGGCCGAACTGCGGCCCGACCAGACCGACCAGGATTCGCTGCCGCCCTACGAGGTGCTCGACGAGATCGTCCAGATGTACATGGAGCGCAATCTGTCGGTCGGGCAGATCGTCGAGGCCGGTCTGCCGGTCGAGGCGGTCAACCAGGTCGTCCGGCTGATCCGGCTCGCCGAGTACAAGCGGCGGCAGGCGCCGGTCGGCATCCGGATCACCGACCGGGCATTCGGCCGCGACTGGCGCTATCCGATCACGTCGAAGTTCCGGGAATGAGCCCGCTCCGGAAATCTGCCGCGATTCCTCGCAGGGACGTCCGGCGATCGGCTATTCTCTCCCCCGACGATCGGAGGACCCAATGAAGCGCATCACCGCCGTAATCAAGCCGTTCAAGCTCGACGAAGTTCGAGAAGCGCTCGCCGGCGTCGGCATCACCGGCCTGACCGTGACCGAGGTCAAGGGGTTCGGCCGGCAGAAGGGCCATACCGAGCTCTACCGCGGCGCCGAATACGTAGTCGACTTCCTGCCGAAGGTCAAGGTCGAGGTCGTCGTCACCGATTCGTCGGTCGAGCCGGCGATCGACGCGATCGTCAAGGCTGCCAAGACCGGCCGTATCGGCGACGGCAAGATCTTCGTGACCGGTGTCGAGCAGGTGATCCGGATCCGGACCGGCGAGACCGACGAAGCGGCGATCTGACCGGGCGCCGGCCCGACGAGGCGGCAATCCCGTCCGGTGGACCGACCCGCCCGGCCGCCGGCGAGGTCGAGTACCTGCCGGAGGGCGCCGCGCCGTACTGCCGGGTCGAGCAGCGGGCCCACGTACCCCGCTGCCCATCATGCCGTAGTGGCTACTCCAGCCGAATTCCAGCTTCGCGCAGGATCTGCCCGTAGTCGGCCGCGTCGCGCCGCAGAAAGGCGGTGAACGTCTCCGTCGAGTCGCCCACCGGCTGGTACCCCAGATCTTCCAGACGCGCTTTCATCTGCGGTTCCGCGACGATCTCCTGAACGGCTGCAGACAAGGTATCGACGCGTGCCTTCGGCGTGCCGGCAGGCAACAGTATTCCGAACCATCCGTTCCGGTTGACACGCGGAAATCCCAGTTCTGCGAAGGTCGGTACCCCGGGTAGTAGTTTGTGCCGCTGGTTTCCCACGATCGAGAGCGGCCTGAGCCGGCCGCTCTCGATCATTGGCTGGACTGCCGTGAACGACAGGATGCCCGCATCCAGATTGTTTCCCAGAATGTCCGTGACCAGGTGTGGCTCGGATTTGTAGGACACCTGCCTCAGCGCTGCCTTCGAATCGATGCGAAGCGCTTCACCGGAAAGATGCGGGCCCGACCCCACCCCGACAGCGCCGTAGTTGACGGAGTTGCCCGGCTTGCGCGCGAAGTCCAGCAGGTCGGTCAGCGTCTTGTGATCGGAATTCGAGTTCACGACCAGGACAATCGCCGGGCTCGCGACTTTGCTGACGCCGACGAAGTCTTCGGGTTTGTAGCCCGGCTCCTTCATGACATGCAGCGCCGCGTGAAAGAAAGCCGAGCTGAACAGCGCCGTGTATCCGTCCGCGGGCGCCGCAAGGACCGCACGGGCGGCTATCGATCCGGTCGCGCCGGGCTTGGCCTGGACGACGACCGGCTGCTTGAACTTCGCCGTCAATTTCTCTCCGATGATGCGAGCGACCGAGTCAACGGCGCCGCCTGCGCCCGACGACACGATGAAGTTGAGCGGCTTCTGTGGATAGTCGTCAGCAACTGCGGCGCCCATCGCCAGCAGTGAGAACATACACAGCACAGTGTTTCTCGAACAGGACCACAACAAGGACTTCATTGGGCGCTCTCCAGGTTAAGCTGAATTCTGGTGCGAGGGCGTGGTCGAGCCGCACACTTCGAGTGCAAGAGGAATAGAAGCGCTCGGGGCTTGGATGGTCCGGCCTCGACCTCGAACACTTGGAGTGGCTGCGCTTGGCATTAAATGCCGGGATGTTTCGCCCTCTGGGCAAGAACGTGCATAACCTGTTCCGGCAGCGCATCTTTTTTCGGCGCCGCCGGATGGCTGCCCCAGCGGTATGCCGCCGTCGAGGCAAGGCACGGTGCACGAGAGCAGGGCGGTCCATGCAGAGTCGGGACATCGCATTGCGGCATTCATCGATCGACGTCTGTCGCCTTCCCCCGTCCTCGAAGTCAGAGATCGAGCACGAGCCGCTCTCCGGCTGCCCGAGAGCAACAGGCGATGATCAGATCTCCGGCCGCGCGCTCGTTTTCGGTCAGATAGCTGTCACGGTGATCGCAACCACCGTCGAGCACCGTGCAAACGCAGGTGCCGCAGACCCCCTCTTCACAAGACACAGGGATCGCAATGCCGACCCGCCCGAGGGCACGCGCAATCGTCTCACCCGGAGCGACATGCACGGACAGGCCGCTGCGAGCCGCTTCGACTTTGAAACTCCGACCCGAATGGTCGATCTGGGAACCGAAGCTCTCGCGATGCAGATGGTCCGCCGGGATGCCGAGCATCGCGGCACGTTCTTCAAGCCATTTCATGAAGCCCGCCGGGCCGCATAGGTAGACGTGCGCTTCAGTGGCAAGCGCCTTGCCGAGAACCGCGTTGGCGTCGAAGCGCTGGCTTGGTTCGGCGTCGTCGAAATGGAAATGCACCCGTCCGGCAAACGGCGACTCGGCGAGCTCGGTGACGAATGCACCGCGGCTCCGAGATCGTGAGCAATAGTGCATATCGAAGCGTCGCTCCGTTTCGTGCAGCGAGAACGCCATCGCGATCATGGGAGTGATCCCGATGCCGCCACCAATCAGCACGTGCGCACGCGCATGCTCCGCTAGCGGGAAGCGATTGCGAGGCACGCCAATGGTGACCCGTGCACCCTCGTGCAAACCTGCATGAACTGCCGCCGAGCCGCCCCGCGAAGCGGGGTCCAGAAGTACGCCGAGGCGATAGACGCCTGAATCCGCCGGATCGTTGCACAACGAATACTGTCGGACAATCCCCTCGGAAAGATGGACGTCTACGTGCGCGCCAGGCTGAAATCTCGGGAGCGCGCTGGCGCCGGCTGCAACCAGGTCCAGAATCGCGACTCCGCCTCGATCGACACGCCTTTCGACTCGTGTTTCCAACAGCTCGCTCATGGCTCGCTTCGGGACAATTCAGTTCGACGGCCTCATTGTTTTCTCCAGCGAGACCTGACGCAATTCCGGCGATGCAAGGTATGTTGTGGCGGCGCAGGAGTCTCTTCGTGCGCTGCGTGCAGTTGCCGCCGTCAATGGCACTGACGCGTGCCAATGCGTGTCTCCAGGGCTCCGGCCAGCTCTTCTGCCGCGCTGCATAGGAATTCGTCCGCGTTCCGCCGCGCGATGAGCTGCAGCGAGTACGGCCCGGCGGGGTGACGCTCGATCGGTATGCTGATCGCGGGATGGCCCGACAGATTGAAAGGGCGTACCAGCGATGTCATCACAACGGCAATGTCGGGCCGCCCGGCGTCTTCCACCCTCGGCGGCAGGCCACTCAAGGTCGGCAGTGCAATGAAGTCGCAGCGGTCCAGGAGTCTATCGATTTCGGTCCGGAAGGCGCGACGGATTCTTTCAGCCTCGATGATCTGCGCTCGGGTCGTCCGTGACGCCATCCGCAAGCGCGCGGCGACATCGTCTCCAACGCGGCCGGTCTCGAGCAGATGGCCCCATGCCGCCCAGGTTTCGTGGTTGATGATGTCGATGCCCGCCGCGAACGCCGGTTCGAGCAGCGGACTGGTGACAGCGTAGCGCTCGACCTGTCGAACCTGCTCCCAGGCGGCAAGAGACGCCGCTACGGCGTCGTCGGTTCGCGGCTCGCAGCGTACCCGCAGGGCGCCGATGCGTATCAGTCGAGGCAGCGGCCGTTTCGCGAACCCCGGGACGAGCGCACCCATGGCCTTGATCAGGGTGCCCATATCCGCCGCGAGAGGTCCTACGCAGTCCAAGCTGCTTTGCGCGGGGGCCACGCCACCGCGATCGACAAGCCCGAACGTGGGTTTCAGTCCATAGACACCACAGCAGGCGGCCGGGACGCGGATGGACCCTCCAGTGTCCGTACCCAGTGCGAGCTCAGCCAGACCGGACGCCACGACGATGGCGGAACCCGTCGAAGAGCCGCCCGGAACGAGTGCCGGCCACCGTGGGTTGCGAGGTGAAGGACAGGTCACCGCCACCCCCGTTGTGCCGAACGCCAGCTCGTGCAGGTACGTCTTGCCGGCCATCCGCCAGCCCGCCACTCTCAGCCGCTCGACAACTGCTGCATCGCGGGTGGCGGGCGGAGCATTCTCGAGAGCCCGACTTCCGCAGCGTGTGGGAACCCCCGCAACGTCGATCGTGTCCTTCACGACCGCGCTCGGACCGGACGAAGAGTCGTCGAGGTCCAGAACGAGGGGACTTGCATGCAGGGCTGTCATTCTGACTGCAGGACTCGCTCCTGGAATCTAAATTGGACGGTCCGGCAACACCGTGCTGGCAATGCAGATCCTGTGCCAGTTGTGCATCGAATTGCGCTGGTCGCTCCGGCACCAAGCCGTCAGTGCGCCGAGGCACCCGGGTAAAGCGTCATAATCGAGGCGTGTTTCATCGGTTGCGTCGCTTCATGGAATCGAGCAGGAAGATGCCAGAATCAGCGTCGGCAGAGACGACCGGCCTTGTCCCGTCGGGCGACGTACAAATCTTTTTCCGTCGCTTCGGCAAGCGGGCTGGGAAGACGCCGCTGCTCATCGCGCATGGGCTTTCCTACTTTTCCTACGACTGGATTCCAGTCGCTTCCCAGCTTGCGGAAGACCGGGAGGTCGTGGCCTTCGATCTCCGCGGCTTCGGCGATTCGTCGTGGAGCGAATCTCGCGCTTACGATCTATCTGACTTCTCGAGCGACATCGTGGCCCTCCTGGACCACCTCGGATGGTCCGATGCAGTGCTGATCGGCCATTCGATGGGAGGGCGGATCTGTCTGGCAACGGCCGGATGGCAGCCTGATCGCGTGCGTGCACTGGTTTGCCTCGATTTCGCGCCGGACGTCGAGGCGCCCGGCCGGCGGAAAGTCGCCGAGCGGATCGGGAACCAGCCCGACCGATTCACGTCTGTCGACGCGGCGCTTGCGTACCATGGCTATCGCGATGTCGCTCCTCAGTCCCAGCTGCGCAAACGGTGGGAGGCGTTCCTTCGCGTTGGGCCGGACGGCTTGACCCTCAAACGCGATCTGTATTTCCGGGACAGTTTTCGCGAGGTATTGCTGACCGGCAAGCCACAGGCCAGTCCGATTGATCTGTGGGCGATGCTCAGGGGCCTTCGCATGCCATCGCTGTTCGTACGTGGTGCGGAGTCGGACATGTTCGCGTCGGAGACGATGGACAAGTTGCGAGCCGGTAACGATAGGGCGAGCGTCGTGCAGATCGCCGGCAGCCACGCGCTGATGGACGACAACCCTGCAGGTTTGGTCGCGGAGGTGCGGCAATTTCTTGCCACGATCCGATGATGAACGGAAAGCGCCAATTGCTGTTCGCCAGTGGCCTGGCGGGTGCTTGAACCGTGTCCGACATCCATAATTTTCTGTCGCTGATGGTCAGGGAGTCGGAGTTCCAGCGATTCGGGACGCGTAGCGTTTCTGCGGTGCGGAAATACATGCGGGAGTTCATCCGTGCGAGGACGATCGAAATCGAGAACGAAGAAGGGCTTTCGTCGTACGAGCACTACAAGTTCCCTATTGGCCAGCTCGCGGTGAGTCTCCTGATCGTTGATTGCGAAAGTGAGTTCCGGATCGTCAAATCCAAGCCGGATAGCAGCTACCTGTTCGAGTTTCCACTCCAGGGCGACTGCCGGTTGCAGGGATCGAAAATCGATAGACGTGCACAGCCGGGAGATATGTTCGTTGTCTCGCCATCCCTGATTGCCGGAGAGCTATGGGGCGGCAACATGCGAAAGCTGATCGTCGAGATCTCGGAGGCCCGCTTCAGACGAGCAATGGCGGCCGAGGTGGGAGAGCTCGGGGCAGAAGCCCTTTCAGTTCCTCCCATTGGCAAGGATCTGGGGGTGGCGCAGTGGCTGCAGCACATGATCGGGCTGAATTTGCACTACGGTACGAAGGGTTCGCTCTTCAGCAATGCGCGAGTCGGTAGCCAGCTCGAGCGTACGCTCTTGAGCATGCTGTTCGTCAATCTCGAGAACAGCAATGTGAGCGAGCAGAGTCGGGAGGGCGCTGCCGTCCCATACTATGTGAGGCGGGCCGTCGCCTTCATCAAGTCGCACTACGCGGAGCCGATATCGATCGAGGATATTGCCGCGGCAGCTTGCATCGGATCCAGATCGTTGTACTACGGATTCCAGCAGGCGATGAATACCAGCCCGATGACTCATCTGCGCAACGTGCGACTGATGCAGGCTCGGCGTGAATTCGAGCAAGCCAGCACGAATCGGCGCTCGGTGGCAGATGTCGCCGTCGGGGTCGGGTTCGTCAACTTCAGTCATTTCGCGAAACTGTACCGCGCGCAGTTCGGCGAGAGTCCCTCCGAGACCATCGCTTCGTCCGACGCTTCCGTCGATTGAATGCTCCGAAGGCGCTGTCGTAGACGACGAGCCGGGCTGGCTTGACCGAGCGGCCGAGGGCGAGGCAACGACGTCGACCCCGGTGTGGGCTGCTGGCGACTGTACTGGTCCGAGAATTGTGCAGCGTCAGAACAGCGCTTGCGGGGGCTGTCCAATCACGCTCTCTGCAACGGTCTCTAATCGAGCCTGCAACTCTGCGTGAGGCCATGATCGAAACCAAGTATGCACCAGATGAGATCCGGTCGCTGCATGCGCGAATCACTGCCCTGGAGGCCGAAGCCGATATCCGAAGGGTCGTCAGCCGATACATGCTTTTGTGCGATAAGCCGGCTGCTGATGAAGCGGCAGGACGGCCGTTTGCCGATCTCTTCACGAACGATGTCATCTGGGAAGGTGTTGGTGAGCGCTATGCGCGATGGTTCGGTCGTCATGAGGGGATCGACAACGTCCTGGCCTTCTTCAAGGCGTTTCGGGGACGCGAGAGACGGTTCGTGCTCAATGTCCACTACCTCGGAAACGAGCACCTCGCAGTAGGCGGCGAATCCGCGGAAGGCTGGTGGCTGCTCTATGAGCCTGTCACCGACACGGCGGGTACGTCCAGTGCCATGGGGGCGCGCTTGCACCTGAGTTTCAGGCGGGAATCCCCCGCCTGGCGAATCTCTCACTTCCGTACCGAGAATCTCTTCATCGCCGATCAGCCGCAAGGCTGGAACGACGATACGACTCGGCGTCCCCGAGCGAAGGAAGCACAGTGAAACCAGTGAAATACAACCAGGACCGTCTCGGCGGCCCCGTCTATACCGATCCCGAACTCTTCGAGGACGAGATCGAGAAGATCTTTCACCGCACCTGGGTCTGGGTTGCCCATGAAAGTGAAGTGGTTCAGTCCGGCGACTTCAAGGCCGCTCTCGTCGGACGCTACCCGGTGCTCGTGACACGGGACTCGAATCGACAGTTGAACGTCCTTCTCAACCGATGCCGGCACCGTGCCGCCTCGGTCTGCGAGGTGGAGCGAGGGAACGCGAAGAGCTTTGTCTGCCCCTATCACGGCTGGAGCTATTCGCTGGACGGCGACCTGCGCGGTGTACCGCTTGCAGACGGCTACGAAGGGATTCTGGACAAGAGGTCGCTACCGCTGGCGAGGTTGAAAGTGGCGACCTATGGCGGACACGTGTTTGCCAGCGTCAATCACGACGTCGAGCCGCTCGAGTCGTTCCTCGGCGACGCGCGGCCATGGATCGACTTGTTCAATTCAACGGTCGGTGCTGGCCAGCCGCTAGCCGTTGCGGGCCAGCACAAGCTCCAGCTCAAAGGCAACTGGAAAATCCTGCTCGAAAATACCACCGATTTCTATCACTTCCCGATCGTGCACAAGTCGTTTCTCGCGGCCGTGCGCAATCCCGAGGCGGTGAGCGACATGCATGAGCAACTGAGTCGACCCACTGCATTCTGTCGCGCCCTCGGAAACGGTCACAGCGTTGCTGTTCACACGCCGGATGCCGCGACGAAGGGGCGTGCGATCCCTCTCCAATACGAGAAGCTGAAGGAGGAGCTTGCCTCAACCTGCTCCCCAGAACGGGTCTCCAGGATCCTATCGGCCCTCGGGGGCGCAGGCTTCAACCTGAATCTATTCCCGAATATCGCAATGTCGGGATCGTTCTTTCGTGAGCTTCGGCCGATCGCCGTGGACCTTACCGAAGTTCGCCATGTTGCACTGGCAATGGATGGGGTGCCAAGGTCGGTCAACTTGCTGCGGAAACGAATGTTCGAGCAATTTCAGGGGCCCGCCGGATTTGGCAGCCCCGACGACGTGGAAGTCTGGGGGCGCGTGCAGCGCGGGGCGCAGGGCAGCGACGACGTCGATATCCTGCTGAACCGCGGGTTGGGTCGCGAGAAGACCGATGGGGACGGCCACGCAACGGGGCAACTCACGGACGAGACCGGCATGCGGGAAGCTTACGCGATGTGGAACAGGATGATGCAGCAATGACGCCGAATTCGATTCTTTGGGAGTTGACGCAATTCCTCTGGAAAGAGGCGGAGCTTCTCGACCGCCGGCGGTATACCGAATGGTTGCAGCTCTGGAAGCCGGAAGGCCGTTACGTCGTCCCGACCGACCCCGATGCCATCGACTTCGAGGACCGCATCAACTACATATTCGACGACGATTCCATGCGGACCAGGCGCGTCGAGAGACTTCTCTCCGGCTTCACGACTTCTGAACGGCCGCCGACACGAACGACCCGCTCTGTCTCCTGCGTCCGGGTGGTTGAAGACGCCGAAGGCCGGTGGGAGTGCCGTTCGAGCTTGATGCTCGTTGCTTATCGCCGCGGCACTCAGGAACTCCTTTCGGGCGAGGTCACGCATGTCATCGAACGCCTCGGAAGCGAGCTCAAGATCGCGCGGAAGGTTGCCCGCCTCGTGCAGTTGGAAGGCAACATGACCGATATCAGCTATCTGATCTGAATCCCGCGGAGGCAGCAGCATGTCCGCTCAGTTGATCTTGTGCTCCCACAGCCCCTTGATTCTGAAGGATATGGCTGAGTCGAAGCCCGGTGCGCAGGCTCGCTTCATCGAGACAATGGAAGCCGTCCGTGACGAACTCGTCGGGTTCGGCCCCGATCTGGTGTTGAGCTTCGGTCCGGACCATTTCAACGGCTTCTTCTATGACTTGATGCCATCGTTTTGCGTGGGAATCAAGGCGGAGGCAACTCGGGACTGGGGTATTTGCGGCGGCGCCTTGCAAGTACCGGCCGACCTGGCGCTCGAGTGTTGCAGACACCTCCATCAAAACGACTTTGACGTCGCCTTGTCTTACGAGATGAAGGTCGACCACGGCACTTCGATCTCGCTCCTGCAGCTCATGCAAACGCTCGACCGCTATCCTGTCGTTCCGATATTCGTGAACTGTGCTGCGGATCCACGGCCAACCATGAGGCGTGTGCGAACGCTCGGCGCGGAAGTAGGTCGATTCCTGGCGAACCGATCGCTACGAGTCGCCATCATCGGCTCGGGCGGGCTTTCTCACGACCCTCCCACACCACGGCTTGCCACGCCGTCCGAAGAGGTCTGGCGGCGACTGGTGAGGCGCGCCGTTCCCACCAGCGAGGAGCTCCAGTCCCGGGAGGCCCGCGTCGTGAAAGCCGCCAAGGACATGGTTGCTGGCGGCGGGCCCTGCATGCCACCCAATCCGGAATGGGATGCCGACTTCATGCGAAAGATCGCAACCTGGGACGTCCAGGCGCTCGACGCAATCTCCGACCGTGAGCTGGATGAGCGTGCCGGCTTTGGTGGTCACGAGGTCCGCACCTGGGTAGCGGCGTCTGCCGCGGCCCGAGAGATGGCCGGAAGCCGTGAATGGAAGACGCAGTATCGCTACTATGAAGTCATTCCGGAATGGCTGACGGGTATGGGCGTCGTGACGGGAAGCGCGCAGTGACCTGTCATCCGAAGAGCGTACGGTTCTACGGCGCCGAATAGGCTAGGGTCGTTCCCAACTGCTGATCGCCCCGTCTGGCCGCAGGCGGCCGAAACGCGTGCAATCACGGTACGCGACGCAGACTCGTGTCGCGCAACCCACTCACCGGCTTTCAGGAGCGACATCATGCAAACGCAATCCGTGACGATCGGCAACAACCTCTACACCGGCGGCGGCGACGATCACGTCCACATCTCGAAGGCCGGCGGGCTCGCCGGCCTGCTGGGCCTGTACGAAGTCAACATCAACGGCGAGAAGCAGTACATGACCGAGTCGCAGCTCGAGCGCACGAACTTCAACCTCGGCTCGGGCAACGACACGCTGGACGTCGACAGCAACGTCACCGCCAACGTGCACGCCAACGGCGGATCCGGCGACGACGTGCTGATCGGCGGCGGCGGCAACGACACGCTGAAGGGCGGGTCGGGCAACGACGTCATCGCCGGCCGCGGCGGCAACGACCGGCTCGAAGGCGGCCGCGGCAACGACGTGATCCTCGGCGGCGCGGGCCACGACTCGCTGTCGGGCGGCGCCGGCCACGATCTGATGTTCGGCGGCAGCGGCAACGACCGGCTTTACGGCGGTCGCGGCAACGACGCGTTGTTCGGCGGCGCCGGCAACGACCGGCTGTACGGCGGCCGCGGCAACGACGCGCTGTTCGGCGGCGCCGGTCACGACGCGCTGTACGGTGGACGCGGCCACGACTACCTGTCGGGCGGCCCCGGCTTCGACGCGCTGTTCGGCGGCCCGGGCTTCGACGTCAAGAAGTATTGATCCCGGTGAGCGGCACCCCGCGCCGGCATGGCCGGCGCGGGCGTGACCGTCCGGCAGAAGCGCCATCGTTCGCGACGGCGCTTTTTTTCATCTCGTCGGCCGTGGCACTGGCGAACAGCGGACCTGGGCGGAGCCGACGAAGTCGTGCGCGAGATCGTCGTGCAGTCCCTATCTAGCGGCCCGGCGCTGTTGGCCACGCTGCAAACATCGGCCCTGGCTGGACGGCGTCGAGCGCGTTGAGAAAGCGCGCGCTCGCGTCGAGCGGCGACGAGCCGGCCGCCCAGCTCGCGGCCAGCGCGCGCAGCGCGTCGCGCGCGCGGCGTGTCAGCGTGCCGTCGATCGGGTTCTCGACGTCGGCGAGCAGCTTGTTGCAGTAGAGCGTGCGCGCGTCCGGATTGCAGGCGATCAGGTCCATCAGCGCGCACGCGGCCGCCTCGAACCGCGCCCGCGTCACCGGCGCCGGTGTCTCGCGCGCGGGTCCGGGCGTCTCGGCGTTGCCTTGTGCGTACCAGGCGCACAGGTATTCGAGCGGGCCGAGGCGGCGCAGGCCGGCATATCCCGGCGCCGGTTCGACGGCGGCGGCGCGACCCCAGGCGCCGCGGCGCCCGCTCGGCAGCCGGCCGGTGCGCAGCGCATGGACCAGCGCGCCGGCGACGGCGGCGCGTGCGGCGTGGTCGCCGTCGCGGCCGACGATCGCCAGCACCCGCAGGAACGCCGGATAGAGGGCGTCGCCGAGCCCGTCGCAGACCGCCGCGAGCAGCGCGACGCGATCCTCGTCGGTCGGCAGGTCGACGCAGCCGTCGACCAGCGCCTGCGCGGCGTGCGCCCAGCGCGGCTCCGCCAGCAGCCCGGCCATCACGCGACCCTTCCCATCGTCCGGCAGCCTCCTAGTCGCCGGCGCGCAGATGGCCGAGCACGCGTGCGGCGTGCGCGTCGATACCGAGGCCGCGGGCGTCGGCCGCCGGCGTCGAGTGGATCGCGATCGCGGGTGCCGCGGCGTCGGCCAGGTCGCCGAGCGCATCGACGTCGTGTCCGCCGGCGCTGGCTGCCGCGACGGCAGCGCCGGCGGTCGCGGGCCATCGAGCCGCCGTCGCGGCGGCCGGCGCGGGCACGCCGACGCCGGCGGCATGCCCGGAGGACTCGCCGATCCGGATCATGGCACGCCGGGCTCGTCGCCGCGCGCGGTCGCGTCGGCCTCCGGCCGCTGCCGGTTCGCCTGCCGCGCCTTCTCGGCGCTGCGCGACTCGTCATGGCTGCGCTCTTCCTGCGCCGCCTGGTTCCACGCGAGGTTCTCGCGCTGGCCCCAGACCGGGACGGCGACCCAGGTATAGCCCTTGAAGACCAGCCGCAGCACCGGCAGCGCCGAGTCCAGCAGACCGCCGGGCTCGGCTTCGCCGGCGCAGCCGGCGGGATTCGCGGCGGTGGCTGGATCCGAGGCGGCAGCGGGGTACGAGGCCGTCGCCGAATTCGCGGCCGCGGCCGGGTCCGCCGCGGTTCCGCAGCCGGTGCCGGCTGCCGCTTCGGATTCCCAGGCGTACGACGGAACCGCCAGGTAGTAGAGACTGCTGGTCAGCAGATATGGCGTCGACATCGGATCCTCCTGTAGCGGCCGCTCGGCCGGACGAAACAACGGGGCCGCACCGTGCCCGGTGCGGCCCCGCGGGGGTGGGGCCGTTCGATCAGCCCTTGCGAGCCATCGTCGACATGCCTTCGCCGATCGACTTGATCGCGTTCGAGAACGCGTTCTGCAGCATGCTGAACATCTGGCTTTGGGCCTGGAACTCGGCCTGCAGGCCGCTCGCCTGCTTGGCCGCGTCCTCGCCTTTCTGGCCGGTCAGCTCCGAGATCTGGTTGCTGAGCTTGACCATATTGCCGGCGTGCTCGCCGGCCGCGTTGCCCATCGCCCTGGCCAGCGCGATCAGCCAGCTACCGCCGCCCTTGCCGCCCTTGCCGCCGGCCTTGCCGCCGCCTTCGTCGCCGCCTTGCTCCATCATGGCGCGGGCGCTGTCGACGATCTGCTTGGTCAGCTGGTCGACCATGTTGCCGATCTGGCCGCCGAAGTGGTCCTTGGCGGCCTCGTCGCAGCCATGATCGCTCTGCTGCGTCAACTCCTTCAGCGCCTTGCCGACGATGTCGCCGACCATCTCGGCGACGAACTTCGGCATGCCGGACTCTTTCGAGAGCTGCTGGGCCGCGGCGTTGACCGCGCTGCCGACGCCTTGCGTGAGCAGGTTGGCGACGCTGGTCGCGATGCCCAGCGGCGGAAACACGGCACCCGCGATGTTCAGCGCGGTGCCGAGGATGCCGCCACCGCCGCCGATGCCGCCGAGAATGTTGCTGACTGCGCTACCCATGATGAACTCCTTGAACGTTTGGAGCGGAACGCGTCGGGTTGGCGTCTGCCCCGGGGGGTTGATACGAATCGAACAGGACCAAAGAACGAGAGAACCGTACCGGTGAGTTGCGTCTCGTCGTGCAGCGTTCTTCGGATCCGCTGACAGCGAGGTGGGCATCTGCTCTGTCGCTGTTTTCCGCCGGACGTTCAAATTGAATGCGTTTGCGGCGTCGGCGGGGAGCTGGTGCGTGCGCTAGCTAGGGGCGACCCTAGTGCGAACGGGCCCCTAGCGGCACGCTAGCGGCTTGCCGGCCGTGCCGTGTCGTCGCCTTGCGCCGCGCCGATCGCGTCCGCGCCGTCCGGCCGCGCGGCCGGCGTCGCGGCGGGCCAGTGCGCGATCGTCTGGATGCCGCCAGCGGTCACGCCGAGCATCCAGCGGGCGCCGCGGTGCTCGACGATCACGACGCGCTCGCGGGTTCCGACCGGCAGCGCCCGGACGAAGCGCAGCGCGTCGTCGCCGGCGCGATCGCCCGGGCGCACGCGCGGCTGCAGCCGGTCGCGGGCGAGCCGCAACGCGAACCAGGCGATCGCGACGACGGCCGCGAGCGCCAGCATCGTGCCGGCGAAATTCAGGGCGAACGAGTCCATGGCTTCTCCTCGGGGTAGCGGGTCAGATCCTCGCCGGGTACGGCGACGCGCCGGTGCGGCGGCGGGATCAGGTCGCGGCTGCGCTGGGCGTCGACTTCGGCGCGCACCTCGGCAGCCCACAGGATCACTTCGGCGATGATGTCGAACAGGTCGGCCGGCACGATCTCGCCGATCTCGGCGCGCGCGAGCAGGTCGCGTGCGAGCGGGATGTTGCGGACGATCGGCACGCCGGCTTGCTCCGCGGCCTCGCGCATCGCCAGCGCGGCGTGCCCTTCGGCCTTGGCCGCGATCGTCGGCACCGGGTTGTCGTCGCGGTCGTAGTCGATCGCGATCGCGATGTGCGTCGGGTTGACGATCAGCACGTTGGCGTTGCTCGCGGCCTGCTGGGCGTTGCGCTGCGACCATTCCTGATGCATCTGCCGCCGGTGCTGCTTGATGTGCGGATCGCCTTCGCTCTCCTTCATCTCCTGCTTGATGTCGCGCAGGCTCATCCGCAGCTTCTTGGTGAAGGTGTAGCGCTGGTAGGCCGCGTCGAGCACCGCGACCAGGCCATACAGCGCGATCGTCCAGATCATCAGCTGCAGCGTCAGCCGCCACAGCATCGCGCCGACCACCTGCGCGGGCAGGTCCGGCCGGCGCGCCAGCGCGACCAGGTCCGGCAGCGCCGACCGAACGAGCAGCCAGCCGGCGAAGAACAGCAGCGCGGTCTTGGCGATCGATTTCAGCAGCTCGACCAGATTGTCGAGCGAGAACATCCGCTTCACGCCTTCGACCGGATTCAGGTTCTCGAGCTTCGGCACCAGCTTCTCGAACGACAGCACCGGCCCGGCCTGCAGGAAGTCGGCGAGCAGATCGACCACCGCCGGCGGCACCAGTACCATCGCCGCCAGCATCAGCGCGGCCTCGGCCGCCTGGGCGCCGAGCTGGCGTGCGGCCGCGGCGAAGCCGGTGTGCGTCCAGCCGCGCCCGATGGTCGCGAACAGCGCCTCGCAGAGCGCTTCGAAGCGGACCGCCGCGTAGCCGACGGCGAGCGCGGCGATGCCGAGCCAGACGATCAGGCCGACCGTGCCGGTCACGTCGCGGCTCTTGACGACCTGGCCCTTCTTGCGGGCGTCGTCGAGCCGCTTCGGCGTCGGCTTCTCGGTCTTGTCGCCGCTGTCGTCCGATCCGGACATCTCAGTTTTCCACCGCGCTGCGGCCGACCCGCGTCGCACGAAACAGGCCGAACCAAGCAGTCGCCGCGGAACGGGCTTTGCCCGGCCGCAGGCGGCGCCCCCTTTTCAAAGGGGGTAGGGCCGCAGGCCCAAGGGGGATTGATTTCACTTTAGCTCCGCAGCAGCGCGCGCACGATCGACGGTACCAGCGCGGCGCGCGCGAGCAGGTCGTCCTGCAGCAACTGCACCAGTACCGTGATCTGGATCCACACGATCCAGGCGGCGGCGACCGCCTTGATCGACATCGCGAGCGAGAACACGTTCAACTGCGGCGCGAAGCGGTTGATCAGGCCGAGCACGCCCTCGATTAGGTACATCAGCACCAGCACCGGCGCGGCCACCAGCAGGGTGAGCAGCATGATGCGCCCGAACTCGGTCTCGAACAGCCGCATGCCGCCGGCGGCGAGCGACGGCGCGGCGGCGCGTACCGGCCAGGCCGCGTAGCTCTCGATCAGGGTGCCGACCATCACCATGAAGCCGCCGCCGGACATGAACACCCAGCCCGCCAGCCGCGCGAACAGCGCACCGTTCAGGGTGACCTGCTGGCCCGACAGCGGGTCGGTGACCTGTGCCTGCGACATGCCGACCTTGGTGTCGATGACCTGTCCGGCGGCCTGGAAGGCCCAGAGGATGCCGGCGAAGAAGAAGCCGATCGCGCCGCCGATGAATGCCTCCTTGGCGAACATCGTGATCAGCGTCCAGGTGCCGACCGCGAGCGGCGGGGCCGACGGCTGCAGCGCCAGCGACAGCAGCGCGATCGCGGTGAACATCGCGTTGCGGACCAGCGGCGGGATCAGTTCGGCGGTGAACAGCGGCACCAGCAGGAACGCGACCGCGACCCGCGTCATCGACAGGCCGAGCAGCAGCGCGGTGTCCGACAGCGGGCCGTAGACGGCGAGCGCTTCCATGTCGGCGTGCCCGGCTAGCGGCGCACCAGGCCGGCGAACTGGCTGAACACCGTGTCGCCGAACTGGTACAGGCCGCCGCCGAGCAGCGACGCGGTGATGAAGATCGTCACCACGATCGCAAAGAACTTCGCGACGTATTGCAGCGTCTGTTCCTGCAGCTGCGTCGCGGCCTGCACGAACGCGATCAGCAGGCCGACGACCGCGGCGACCAGGATCGGCGGCGCCGACAGCAGCAGCACGTACCAGAGCGCTTGCTGGGTGAGCTGGATGATGGACGGATTGAGCACGGCAGCCTCCCGGTCGTGAGGTCGGATCTGGTCCGCTGGTCGGTCACAGGTACGTCAGGATCAATCCGTGGGTCAGCTTGACCCAGCCGTCGATCAGCACGAACAGCAGCAGCTTGAACGGCATCGAGACGGTGGTCGGCGACAGCATCATCATGCCCATCGCCATCAGCACGTTCGAGATCACGAGGTCGATGACCAGGAACGGCAGGAAGATCAGGAAGCCGATCTCGAACGCCACCGCGAGCTCGCTGACGGTGAATGCCGGTATGACGACGAGGAAGTCGCGGTCGGAGAGCTTCGTCGCCTGCTCCGGCGGCAGTGCCTTCTGCGCGGTCTTCAGGAAGAAGGCGCGCTCGACCGGCCGGCTGTGCTTGACCAGGAACTCGCGCAGCGGCTCCTTGGCGGCCTCGGCCGCGCGCAGCATCGACTGGGTGCTGCCGGCGATGTCGCCGGCGCCCTGCAGCCGGTCGCCGATCGCGACGCCGACCGGGTACATCACGTAGAGGCTGAGCACCAGCGCGATGCCGTTGAGCACGACGTTGGGCGGCACCTGCTGCAGTCCGAGCGCGTTGCGCAGCAGGCTCAGCACGATCACCAGCTTGGTGAAGGAGGTGACCATGACGGCGACGAACGGCGCGAGCGCCAGCACGATCACCGTCAGCAGCGCGGAAGAAGGGGTGAAGGTTGTCAGGTCCATGCCCCTGAGTGCCGTGCCGGGGCCCGGCGGTTCACTCGGCGAGCGATGCGATCGTCAGGATCCAGCCGTCACCCCACGGCAGCAAGGTGCCGGCGGCGAGCTGGCGCGCCGGCTCGCCGTCGCGCGCGTCGCGCCAGAGTGCTGCCGCGGCCGTCAGGTCCGGCGCCGGGCGCATGCCGGCCGGCCAGCCCGCGAGCACCGGCACCGCGAGCGGGCCCGGCAGCGCGAGCCGGACCTCGTGGCACGCGTCCGCCGCCGCGGCCGCGCCGGCGGCGTCGGTCGCTGCCGCGGTCGACGGCGGCGCCGGGCTGCCGGGCCCGGCCAGCGCGACCGCGACGCCGGCGTCGGCGGGTTCGTCGGCGGCCCGCAGCCGGCCGTGCCAGCCGGCCGCCAGCGATTCGGGCAGGATGACCGCGCCGCCCGGCTCGAGCAGCGCCAGGTCGGCGTCGGTCAGCGGCGGGCGCGAGATCGCCAGCACCGCCGGGGCCGCGTCCCAGTCGAGCTGTCCGGCGAGCGGCGCATCCGGGGTTCCGGCGGCCCGCAGCAGCGGCCACGGCAGGTGGAGCCGGGCGGCGCCGGCCGGCGTCATGCAGCGCGCGGTGCCGGCCGCGACCGCCGGCGCCGCACCCGGCTGCCAGCGCCAGTCGAGGTCGCGGTTCAGCCAGCGGTCGAGCGCCGCCAGCAGCGCGTCGCAGCGGTCGAGCGCGATCGCGGCGACGGCCGCGCACGGCGGCGCGCCGTCGGCGCCGATGGCGGCGGCGTCGACGTCGACGGTAAGCCGCAGCGGGCCGTCCGGGGTGTCGGCGACGAAGTACAGCCGCCGTTGCGAGCCCGGCGGCGCCGCGCCGGCGGTGGCGTCACCGGCCGACGTATCGATGGCCGAGGCGTCAGCGGCCGACGTGGCGGCGTCGGGTCGTTCGATGGGTGGGGCGACCGTATCCATGGCGGCTCAGGCGCGGTGGGTGACCATCATCCGGGTCAGTTCGGCGACCGAGCGTGCCTGCATCTTGGCCATGCCGCGGGCGCGGTAGAGCTCGACGGTCTTGATCGACAGGCCGACCCGGTCGGCGATGTTCTTGTTGTAGATGCCCTCGATGACGAAGCCGAGCACCTGGCGCTCGCGCGGCGTCAGTCTTGCCTCGCGCGCGTGGAAGCGGGCCTGGGCCTCGTCCTGGTCCGGCGGCGGTTCGCCCGCCGGCCGGGCCGTCGCCGCGGGCAGCGGCGGGAGGCCGGGTGGGCGACGATCCGCCGCTCCGTGATCTGGCGTCTGGTGATCCGCCGCCGGGTGACCCGCCGCCTCGGCGGGCCGCGCCAGCGCTGCCGCCAGCGCGGCTTCGAGCGCGTGTTCGTCGAACGGCTTCTCCAGCATCGTCACGGCGCCTTTCTGCATCGCCTGGACGGCGAGCGGCACGTCGGCATGGCCGCTCATGTAGATGACCGGCAGCGCGGCGCCGCAGGCGCGTACGGCGTCGTGCACGTCGAGGCCCGACAGATGCGGCATCCGCACGTCGAGCAGCAGGCAGGCACGTTCGCCGCGCTCGCGCCGGGCCAGCGCGTCGACCGCCTGCCGCGGGTCGGTCCAGCCGCGGACGTCGTAGCCGATGCCGGTGAGCCAGAAGCGGGTCGCATCGAGGAAGTCGGCGTTGTCGTCGACGACGTAGACGATCGCATCGTTCATGTCGGTCTCGTGGCGGTGGGGTCGGACGGCTGGCACGCCGCTGCGCCGGGGGCCGCGGCGGGAGAGAACGCCGGCAGCCCGACGTGGAACGTCGCGCCGCCGGCCGGATTGCGGGAGAACCAGAGCCGGCCCTGGTGCAGCTCGACGAACGAGCGGCAGATCGACAGGCCGACTCCCATGCCGGTCGGCTTGGTCGAGGCGAACGGCACGAACAGGGCCGCTGCGGCCTCGTCGTCGAGGCCGCAGCCGTTGTCGCGCACTTGCACCTCGAGCTCCCGCGGCCGGGTGGTCAGCCGCAGCACGAGCCGTGGATCGGCCGGCGGCGCGGCGCGCATCGCGTCGACCGCGTTGCGGATCAGATTGACCAGCACCTGCTGCAGCATGACCTCGTCGCCGCGGACGACGGCCGGTGCGTCGGGCGTCTCGAGCTCGACGCGCACGCCGGCGCGGCGCAGGTCCCAGTCGAGCAGCGACGCGCTCGCGCGCAGCAGCGCGGCGAGATCGACGCGTACATGGCGCGGCTGGTGCCGGCGGGTGAATTCGCGGATCCGGCCGATGACGCGGGCGGCGAACATCGCCTGCTCGACCGCGCGGTCGAGCGCGGCGGCGGCATCCGCGTCGAGCCCGGCGCTGTGCCGCCCGAGCCGCAGCCGCAGGCCGCGCAGCAAATTCGCGATCGCCCCGATCGGCTGGTTCAGCTCGTGCGCGAGCGTCGTCGCCATCTCGCCGACCGAGAATGCCCGCGAGGTGAACAGCAGCTGCTCGCGGTCGTCGAGCTGGCGCTGCAACTGCCGCTGCAGGTCGCCGTCGGCGCCGGCCGGATCGCCGTCCGGGGCGGGCGTGCCGGCGTCGGTCAGACGCAGCAGCCAGTGGGCGTCGTCCAGCGGAGCCACTTCGACACGCCGGCGCCGTGTCGCGCCGATCTCGATCGTGCGGACGGCGCCGGGCAGCGCGGCGAGCGCCGCCGTCAGGCCGGCGAGCAGCGGTTCGAGTGCGTGGACGTCGGCGGCGTCGGCCGATTCGGGCAGGCGATCGAGCCATGCCGGGCTCAGGTAGCGGACCGTGCAGCGCGGGCGTTCGAGCAGCGCGACCGCATCGCCGAGCCGTGCCAGCGCGGCGCAGGCGGCCAACGCGGTGCACGCGGCTGGCGCGGCGCAGGCGGCTGGCGCGGCTGGCACGAACGCCGTGGATGGCATGGACGGCGCAGCGGTAGGGCGGTTGGCAGGGACGCGGACGGATGCGTTCATCGGATCGGTTCCTCGCTCGGCGGGCCGGCCGGCCGGGCCGCGGCGATCGCGCGCAGCGCCCGGCGCAGGCGGGTTCTGCGCGGTAGGTCGCGCAGCGCACGCCAGGCGTTCAAGCGGATCCGGAAGTGCAGCGCGGCCTGGCCGTCGTACGGCAGCAGCCCCATCGGCTCGAAGCCGAGCGCGAGCAGGGCGGCCTGTGCGCTGCGGTTGGCCGGGTGGCAGACGCCCCAGACCGTCTCGAGCCCGAGCCGTTCGAGCGCACGGTCGAGCAGACGCTCGCCGCCTTCCAGCGCCAAGCCGCTGCCCCAGGCCGCCGGTACCAGCCGGCAGCCGATCTCGACCGCGCCAGGGCGTCCGACCATCGGCATCAGGCTGTGCCAGCCGACGAACGACGCCGCCGAGCTCCGCTGCACGCTCGTGTGCCAGATCCCGAGCCCTTCATGGGCCCGGTAATAGGTACCGAGCCGCGCGAGGAAGCGCTGCGCGACCGCCGGATCGTCGAGCGGGTAGTCGTCGACGAGGTGGCGGCGCAGCCGCGGATCGGCGTGCATCGCGACGAGCGCGTCGCGGTCGCCGGTCTCGAACTCGCGCAGCACGAGACACGCACCGTCGGCCCGTACCGGGTCGCCGGTGTTCATCGCGCCTCGTCCTCGCCGCGCTCGATCCGGACCTCTGCGTGGACGGCGCGGGCCTGCAGCCGTTCGGTCAGCCGCGGCGCATGCTGCGCGAAGCGTGCTGCATCGCGCCGGCCCGCCATCAGCTCGAGCGCCCAGGCAGCCTGCGCCGGGGCCCCCGCCGGTGCGACCTGGGTCGCCCGCAGCGCGAGCGCGGCGCCGAACGGTTGCGGGAGCGCGACTTCCCAGACGCCGGCGCTCGCCGCCGGCTGCAAGGCGCCGTCGGCTGCGGCGGCGACGGCGGCGGCCGGCGCGAGCGCCAGCGCGGCGTCGAGCGCGACCCGGGTCGGCGCGGCGTCGGTCTCGACCCGGCCAGCGGCCGGCGGCGGTGCGGTGGCCAGGTCCGGCCGGGGCTGCGGCGTCGCGAAAAACGCGAACGCGGCGTCCATCGGCGCGACCGCCAGGGGTGCGGCCTCGCGCACGGTATCGCACCCGGTATCGGAGACTGGATCGGCACCGGCGTCGGACTGCGCCCCGGATGACGTTTCGGTGTCGCGCCGCGTGTCGTCGCGCAGCGCGGCGCGCCGCTCGCGCAGCGCGCGCTCGAACGTGTCGCGGGCTTCATGGGCATCGCGCGTATCGCGGGTATTACGCGTATCGCGGGTGTCGCGGATGGCACGGATATCGTGCGCGGCCCCGGGCCCGGCGAGGTCGGGCGACCGCGTCGACGACGGCCGCGGCGCGGTAGGCTGGAATGTGGTCATCGTCTCATCCTTCCGGTCAGCGCGCGGCCGGGCGGCGCGCGTCTTCGGCGTCGCGCTCGCTGCGGCGCTCGTGTTCGGCCGCCCGCGCCTGGCACGCCCGCCGCAGCAGGTCGCCGGCGGCATCCTCGCGGGCGAGCGCGCGGCCGAGCGCGGCGCGGGCCTGCTCCTGCGCGGCGGCAGCGCCCTCGAGCGCGGCTTGCTCGTCGATCAAGGCGTCCTCGTCCCGCTCGATCCGATCGGCGAGCCGATCGCGCTCGGCGCTGGCGAGGCCGATCCAGCGCGGCAGCTGCGACGCGAGCGGTCCGACCAGCGCGCGGCCGAGCGCCGCCGTTGCCGTGTGGCTGGCCGCGATCGCGGCACGGCGCGCGGCGACCACGCGCTGCGCCTCGGCGAAGCCGGCGTCGGCCTGCGCCAGCGCGGCGCGGGCGCGCCGTACGGCCAGGGTCCGCAGCTGCTGCAGCTGCCGGGCCGGCTCGACCTGCGACGTCGCGCTCATTCGACCGCGGCCCGCAGTGCCGCGAGCGTGGCCGCGAAATCGGCGGGCTCGTCGGCTCGCTGCGTCAGCAAGGTGCGCAGCGCCGGCATCCGCTCGATCGCGCGGTCCGCGACCGCGTCACGGCCCGGCTGGTATTCGCCGACGCGCAGCAGGAACTCGATCTGCTTGTGGCTCGCCAGCAGCGTGCGCAGCGCGTTCGCCGCGGCACGGTGCTCGGGCGCAGCGACGCGGTTGAAGACACGGCTCGCGCTCGCCAGCACGTCGATCGCCGGATAGTGCGCGGCCTGGGCCAGCTCGCGCGACAGCACGATGTGGCCGTCGAGGATCGACCGGACCTCCTCGGCGACCGGGTCGGAATGGTCGTCGTCCTCGGCGAGCACCGTGTAGAACGCGGTGATCGAGCCGTGCGCATCGTTGCCGGCGCGCTCGAACAGCTTCGGCAGCTCGGCGAACACCGACGGCGGGTAGCCGCGGCGGACCGCCGGCTCCATCGCCGACAGCCCGAGCTCGCGCAGCCCGCGGGCGAAGCGCGTCACCGAGTCGATCATCAGCATCACGCGCCGGCCCTGGGCGCGGAAGTGCTCGGCGATCGCCGTCGCCGCGTAGGCGGCGCGGACCCGCTCGAGCGCCGGCCGGTCCGAGGTCGAGACGACGACCACCGAACGCGCGAGCCCGTCGGCGCCGAGCGCCTCGTCCATGAACTCGCGAACTTCCCGGCCGCGCTCGCCGACCAGCGCGACGACGTTGACGTCGGCGCTCGCCTGGCGTGCGAGCATCCCGAGCAGCGTCGACTTGCCGCCGCCGGCCATCGCGAAGATGCCGATGCGCTGGCCTTCGCCGACCGTCAGCGCGGCGTCGATCGCGCGGACGCCGGTCGCGAGCGGCCGGTCGACGCCGCGGCGCGCGAGCGGCGCCGGCGCGTCGGCGTAGAGCGGCGTCTCGGCGAGGCCGGCGCCGGGTTCGGGCAGCGGCCGGCCGTCGAGCGGCCGGCCGAACGCGTCGACGACGCGGCCGAGCAGCGCATCGCCGCACGGTACCCGCGCCGCGTCGGCGAGCGGCTCGACGGCGGCGCCGAGCGCGACACCGTGCAGCGGCCCGTACGGCGCCAGGATCGCCTCGGTGCCGGCGAGTCCGATGACCTCGGCGAGCAGCGGCGTGCCGGCGGCGTCGGCCGCCGCGTCGACGATCCGGCACTGCTGGCCGATCCGCGCCCGCAGGCCGGTGGCGCGCAGGATGGTGCCCCCGGCGTGCACGACGCGGCCGCATTCGGCGACGGTGCGCGTCGCCTGCAAGGTCGCGAGCAGCCGGCGCAGGTCAGTCGAGGCTTCGGGTGCGGTCATGACCGGGCCACCTGCCAGGCGGCGGCGAGCCGCGCGAGCTGGACATCGAGCGACGCGTCGACGGTGCCGAGGCCGTTGTCGAGCCTGCAGGCGTCGAGCGGCACGGCCGGATCGGCGTCGAGCTCGAACGGCAGCGGCGCCTCCGGCCGGTCGCGGGTGGCGTCGGCCAGGCAGGCGCGGACCGCGTCGGCGCGTTGCGGATGAACCGTCAGCCGGATCGTCGGCGTCGGCACCAGTTCGCGCGCCGCCTGCTCGGCGAGCGCGACCAGCCGCTCGCCTTCGCCGAGCGCGCCGACCAGCCGGCGGGCGACCTGCAGCGCGAGCGCGGCGACCTCGCGCCGGATCCCGGCCTGCGATGCGGCGGTGGCACGGGCTAGCTCGGCGAGCGCGGCGACGACGTCGTCGCGTGCGGCCCGTGCGCCGGCGGCGACGCCTTCCGCGTGGCCGCGGGCGCCGGCGTCGCGGGCGGCGGCGTCGACCCGAGCGGATTCGCCGGCGTAGAGCGCGTTCAGCCGGCCGCACAGCGCCTGCGCATCGGCGAGCGCGGGGACTTCGGCCGCGCGCAGCACGCGCCGGGTCGAGGCGATCGCGACATGCGCGTCGCGTTGCCAGAACAGATAGCTCATCATGCCCTCCGCGCCGGCGCAGCGCCGCCGGCAGGCGTGGCACTCTCGGCAGGCGTGGCACTCTCGGCAGGCGTGGCATTCCCGGCGGGCGTGGTGCCCTCGGCAGGCACGGCATCGCCGAGCCGGCCGGCGCGCTCGACCAGCGTCTGTGCCAGCGCGCCGACGATCGCCGCCGGCGTCGCCGGCGCCCATAGCGCGCCGACCGCCTGCTGCAGCGGTCCTGTCGGCAGCGTCGCGAGCAGAACTTCGCGTCCGCTCGCCTGCAGCGCCGGCGCGACCTGCGCCGGGCGGTCGATCGACTGCGCCGTGCAGGCGTCGCGCGGCAGCAGCAGCGGATCGGCGGCAGTCGCGAGCGCGCGCAGCGCGGCGGCACCGAGCGCATCGCGCGCCGCGCCGATGCGCCCGCCGTCGATCCACCGCCGCAGCGTCGCGGCGTGGACCAGTCCACCGACGCGGCGGGCGAGCAGCGCCAGTTCGGGTTCGGGCAGCGCCAGCCAGTCGGGCGCCGCGTCGAGCGCCTTCCAGTCGAGCGCGGCGGCCGCGGCCGGCGCGCCGGCGAGCAGCCTCGCGGCAACCCGGGCGCGGGTCCGGCGGCGCTCGGCGGCGTTCATGTGCGCACCGTCCGGCGCCGCAGCGCCAGCATCAGACCGGCGCCGAGCGCCGCCAGGCCGCCGGCGGCGCCGGCGAGCAGCGGAGTCGGCATCGGCACGCCGAACGGCAGCAGCGTCGCGGCGACCGGTTTCGCGGCAGCGGCCGGCGGCAGCGATTCGGCCGGGAACAGTGCGACCGTCACGTTGTCGTAGCCGAGCCCCTCGATGCTGTTGACGACCAGCGCCTTGATCTGCGCGGTCTGCGCCGCGAGGTTGCGGTCGGGCCGATGCTTGATGAATACCGCGGCCGACGCCGGTGCCGGCTTGTCGGCGAGCGGATTGTGCTCGGGCACCGCCAGGTGCACGCGCGCGGTCACGACGCCGTCGATCTGCGCCAGCGTCGCCGAGATCTCCTGCGACATCGCATGCATCAGCCGCGCGCGCTCCTCGAGCGGCGACGAGACGAAGCCCTCGCGCTTGAAGATCTTGCCGATGGTGTCGAAGGTCTCGCGCGGATAGCCCTGGGCGTTCAGCGTCCGGACCGCCGACGGGATGTCGCGCTCGGCCGTCGCGATCGCGTACTGACCTTCGTGCGCGAGCTTGCGCGCGTCGATGCCGGCGGCGAGCAGCGCGGCGACCATCTCGTTGGCCTGGCGCTCGGTCAGCTGCGAGTAGAGCGGCTGCTGCGAGCAGCCGAGCAGCGTCGCGACCACCAGCGCCGCCGCCGCGCGGCGGCAGACGGAAGCGGCGGCACGCGGCCGGCGGGTGGCGTGCGACGGCCGGGCGGCGTGCGTGCGTGCGGCAGGCGGACGGGCGGCGGATGATGCGGACATCGTGCGTCCCTCAGGATTGTTGACGGAAAAGCTGCGAGAGGCCGTCGGAGGTGCGGTTGGCGATGTTCGACATCAGCTGGCAATGGAACATGAACTCGCTGCTGCGCACGGTCAGATTGACCATCTCGGACGGGCTCAGGTCGCGGCCCTGCGACTCGGCGACCTTCGCGTCCTGCGCGATCCGCTGCGCCTCGCCGTTGATATGCTCGAACGGCTGCATCAACTGCTTGGCCGCTTCGTTCGGCGCGGCGACCGGGCGTGCCTCGATCCGCTGCGCGGCCTGCGCCAGCGACTGCTGGAAGCTGCTGAAGTCCGACAGCGACACGCCGTAGCCGACCTGGACCGGTCCGCCCGCGGCTGCCGGCGAGCCGATCGGCGACGCATCGGCGAGCGGGACGTGTCCGCCGGCCGCCGGCGACGCGAGCGCGGCCGGCAGGGCGGAGACGATGGCGTTCTGGAAGCTCATGGCATGCTCCCCCGGCCGCCTACGACTTGCGGGCCATCGTGTTCAGCGCCTCGCCGACCGCCGAGATCGCGCTGTGCGAGCTGTTCGACAGGAAGCCCATCTTCAGCGACTGCGCGGTCAGCTCGGTGATCGCCGACGGCGTATCGTTGCCGCCGGACAGCGCGTCCGACTGCTGCTGGATCGTGTCGGCCTGCTTGTCGAGCGCCTGACCCCAGGCCTTGGCCATGGCTTCGAACCAGGTGCCGCCCTTGTCGCGGCCGCCGTACTGCGAAGTGGTGGTCGGCGCGAGGGCCATCGCGGCGAGGGGATTGACGGGTTGGCTCATGATGGACTCCTGTTGACGGTTGGTGGGGGAAGGGGAACGGAAGGTTCAATCGGTGCGTCGGATTCGATCGGGGCGTCGCTTCGAACGGGGTATCGGTTCGCTCGGCAGATCAGAACGACAACGTCGAACGCTGGCCGTCGCGTTCCACGGTCACGCTCGCCGCGCCGATCCGGGTGATCCGGTGACCGGTCGGCAGCAGCGCGCCGACGAAATAGCGCGAGCCGTCGGCCGTCACCAGGTAGGCCGTCTCGCCCGGGACCAGCGACGCGATCCGCTTGCCCGGATCGTCCGGGACCCGCGGCGCCGGCGGCGGCGGCACGGGAGGCGCGGCGTTGCGCACGACCAGCGTGTCGAGGCCGTGGACGTCGCGCCGCACCGCCTGCTCCGCGCGGGCCAGCCGTGCGGCGTCGCGTTCCGATGCGTCGACGGCGACGCTGCCGGGGCCGGCCACCTGCGCCCGGACCGTGACGCCGTTGACGCGGAACGTCTCCGTGACCGCGCGCACCAGCACTTCGCCGTCGATCGCGTCGAGGCGCTGCGCGAGCGGGTCCGCCGGGGTCGGCGACGGCAGCGGTGTCGGTACCGGCGCCGGAGCGATCGAGCCGGCGAGGCCGAGGGCGACGCCGCAGAATGCCAGCGTGGCCGCGCCGACCAGCGCGAGCCAGATCCCGGCGCGGCGTTGCCGCGGCGGGCGCGCCGCGACTGCCGGCCGCCCGGCATCGGCAGTCGTCGCCGCGCCGCCTGCGGTGCCGTCTGCAGCGGTGTCGTCTGCTCCGCTGCCGTCGGCGGCGGACCCGTCGGCAGGGCTGCCGTCCGCGGTGCGGCCGTCGGCGCGGTGGGACCGCGTGCCGGTCTTCCATTCGTCGAGGCAGGCCAGGCCGAACGCGACGATCGAATCGCCGATGGCGAGCGGGACGTAGGCCTGCCAGAGGGCACGCTCGCCACTCGCCAGCGTCCGATTGCCGATCCGGACGCGTCCGTCGAGCACTTCGAGCACCGCCTGCGACAGCTCGGCGCGGATCCGCACGCGCACCGGCTCGGCTGCCGCGTCGCGCAGGACGATGTCGTGGGCGCCAGCGTCGTCGCCGGCAGTGGCGCCGGCCGCGAGCACGCACGGTGCGCTGCTCGGCAGCGGCGCGCTGGCACCGCGCAGCGGTCCTTCCAGCACGCGCAGTTCCAGTGCCTGCAGCGTATCGAGCGAGGGGGCGGCGCGATCCATGTCGAGGCTCCGTTCGGCGGGTGAGGGGTGGGTGCGATCGGGCAGGGGTGCGGGGGAGTCAGCGCTGCGTCAACGCGGTCCGGTAGGCGATCGGCCCGGTGCCGGCCGGCGCCGGCCGCGACGGTGCCGCCGCCGGCGCGCCGCGCGGCAGCGCGTCGAGGTCGATGACGGCGGACGAGCGCGGCTTCGGCGCGACGACCGCCGCGGGCGCGGTCGCCTGGCGCGGTCCCGGCGCCGGCAGCGGCGTAGCCGGCGCGAGCGGCATCGGTGCAACCGGCGCGAGCGGCAGCGGCATCCGCGCGGGGGCCGCCGTCGCCGCGCGGCCGACCGGCAGCGGCTCGCGGACGCCGTCGAGCGGGGTGGCGCCGGCACGCTGCACACCGAGCGTCGTCTGCGGCGGTGCGGTGCGGGTGCCGGCCAGCCGCGGCGTGATCAGGAACATCCGCTCGACCCGCACCGTACCGCTGTTGGTGTTCTTGAACAGGTGGCCGAGCACCGGGACGTCGCCGAGGCCGGGCACCTTGTCGACCGACTGGCTGGTGGTCTCGCGGACCATGCCGCCGATCAGCAGGCTCTCGCCCTCGGCGATCAGCGCCTGGGTATTGATCGTCGAGCGCTCGACGACCGGGATCTGGTCGACCTGGCGGCCGCTGATGTTGCCGTCCTCGACGTTGACCAGCAGCTTGATCCGGGTCTGCGCGCTGTCGCGGAACACGTGCGGCGTCACGCGCAGCGAGGTGCCGGCGCTGACATTGAACAGGTCGACGTCGTTGCGGCCGGCGACGCGGACATAGAAGGTCGAGCTGTTGTCGAAGATCGCCTCGACGTTCGACAGCGTCACGACCTGCGGGCTCGAGACGACGCGTGCCGCGCCTTCGCTCTGCAGCGCGCGGATCCGGGCGAAGAACTGGCCGACCGAGCCGAGCACGACCGACGCGACGCCGGCGGCGCCGGGCAGCGGCGTCGCGCCGCCGAACGCCGCCGAGCGGCCGTCGTTGCTCCAGCGCCAGTTGATGCCGAGGTCGCGCGCCTTGTCGACGTTGACGTCGATGATCGTCGCCTCGATCTCGAGCGACTGCGGCTCGACGTCGAGCGATGCGATCAGCTGCTCGTAGCGCGGCAGCCGCTCGACGGTATCGCGGACGATCACCGCGTTGAGCCGCTGATCGGCTTCGATCCGGACCTGCACCGCCGCCGGGGTGCCGGTCGGCACTGCCGGCGCCGCTTCGCCCGGCTGGGCGGTCCGCGCCAGCGCGCCGACGAGCATGTCGACCTGCTGGCCGCGGACCTCGTCGGCCGACGGCGGCTTGTTGGCGACACCCTGGCCGGCGAGGCCTTGGCCACGCAGCGACGGCAGCGTCGGCCGCAGCATCACCTCGCGGCCGAGCGGGCCGGCGGGGGCGCGTGAATCGACCAGCGAACGCAGGATCGACGCCACGCCGGGGACGACGATCTGGCGGCCGCCGACCGTCATCGTCGTGTCCTGCGCCCAGGCGTAGCGCAGGTAGAACACGCGGAAATCGGCGGCGTCGCCGTTCGGGATCGGCGTGCCCTGCGCCTGCGGCGCCTCGGCCGCGCGCAGCAGCTCGTCGACCTGCTCGACGAAGCGGCGGGCACCGACCGCCACCAGGCCGCCGGTGGCTCGCCGCAGCGTGTTCCGCGTGTCGGTCAGGTCGAGGTCGGAGGCGTCGCGCAGCAGCCGTTCGGCGGCGGCGGGCGTGACGGGGAAGGTCCGGCGCACCAGGTCGAACGCCGGCACGACGTGCATCACCGAGCCGTCGTAGTAGGTCACCAGGTTGTAGACGCGGGCAACGTCGCGCAGCACTTTGGCGGCCGGCCCGGAGAACGTGCCGTTGACCGCACCGGTCAGGCCCGGCGCGATCGCGGCCGGAACGTCCATCGTCGCGAACAGATCCTGCAGGAACGCGGTGACCGGCTGCTCGCGGGCGGTCAGTGTCACGACGCGGCCGGCGCGCGGCAGCGACGCCGCCTCGGCGCCGGTAGCGACCAGCGCCGCGACCCAGACGAGGCTGGCGAGCACGGCGCGGAGGGCACGGCGGCATGCGGGTCGTGGCTGCACGTCTTTGGTGCATTGGCCGCGCGCGATCTGCTTCATGGGAACGCTCCTGGCTCGGGTTATTCCCACTGAGTCGCTCGCAGCGGCGCGGCGGTTCACGACGGCGCCGGCCAGCGCCGCCGCGGGCGGTGGCCGGGCAGTGGCCGGCCGATAGCCGGCTGACGGCCGGGCCGCGGTCAGGCCGAGGCCAGGCGACGGCCAGGCGGCGGCCAGGCGGCGGTCAGCCGGCGGTCAGCCGGCGGCGAGCGCCGGCGCCGGCGCGGCCAGGGCTGCCCCGATCCGGTCGAGCGCGTCGATCCGCAGCGTCGGCATCAGCTCGTGGTACGACAGCACCGGCAGCTCCGGGAGCTGGCCCTCGATCAGCTGGCGCAGGTGCCAGCGGATCTCGATCGCCGCCAGCAGCGCTGCCGGCCGGTGCGCCGCCGCCGAGGCCGTGATCGCGTCCAGGATCGTGCGCGCCGCATCCGGGTCGAGCGCGAGCTGGGAGATGCCGCCGCTGACGCGGACCGCGCCGCGCAGCCGTTCCTCGATCTCCGGCTGCAGCAGCACGACGCGCAAATGCCCGTCGGGCGCGACCCGGTGGCTGGTCTGGCGGCGCAGGGCGACGCGGACGAACTCGGTGACGGTATGGACGTCCTTCTCGCGCTGGCCGATTTCGGCCATCGCCTCGAGGATGTCGCGCAGGTTGCGGATCGAGACGCCTTCGGCGACCAGCCGGCGCAGCACGTCGGCGACCCGCTGCAGCGGCAGCGCCCGCAGCACTTCCTTGACCACGTCGGGTATGTCGGCCGAGGCTCGCGTCAGCAGGTTGGTCGTGTCCTGGGCGCCGAGGAACAGCGGCGCGTTGCGCCGGATCGCGTCGCGAACCCGGTCGCCGAGCGCGACCTGCGGCTCGTCGGGCAGGTCGCCGGCGGCGATCGGCACCTCGAACGCGAGCAGCTCCCAGCGGCCGGCGGCACCGGCATCCTCGTGCGCATGGACGTGGACGCGCGGCAGCGTCAGGCCGAGATCGAGCTGGAAGTCGTCGAGCACCGCCTCGAGCGTGCGCGTCAGCCGGTGCGACTGGCCGTCGGCGAGCAGCGCGGTCGGCACCCGCAGCAGCAGCGGGATCGACGGCCGCTGCTGCGGCAGCGCGGTCGTCGCCACAGCCGGCGGCGCGTCGAGCCGGCTCAGCAGCCGCTGCGCGACCGGGTGGCGCAGGTTGCGCAGCCGCTCCATGTACGCGGGCGTCTGCAGCAGGCCGGCGCCGATGGACAGCAGGCCGAGCGCGGCGAACACCAGCACCGGGAAGCCGGGCACCAGCGTCATCAGCAGGCAGATCCCGCCGGCGACCACGAGCACGCGCGGCTTGGCGCCGACCTGCTTGCGGATCGAGTCGCCGAGGTGCCGGTCGTCGTCGTCGGCGGTGCGCGTCACGATCAGGCCCGCGGCCATTGCGCCGAGCAGTGCCGGGATCTGCGCGACCATGCCGTCGCCGATCGTCAGGATCGAGTATTTGACGACCGCGGTGCCGAGGTCCATCCCCTGCATCATCACGCCGACGCCGAGGCCGCCGAGCAGGTTGATCACGATGATCACGATGCCGGCGATCGCGTCGCCCTTGACGAACTTCATCGCGCCGTCGAGCGCGCCGTACAGCTTGCTCTCGGTCTCGAGCGAGCGGCGCCGGCGGCGCGCCTCGTCCTTGTCGATCAGGCCGGAGCGCAGGTCCGAATCGATCGACAGCTGCTTGCCGGGCATCGCGTCGAGCGAGAACCGCGCCGCGACCTCGGCAACGCGCTCGGCGCCCTTGGCGATTACGATGAACTGCACCACCGTGATGATCAGGAATACGACCAGTCCGACCACCAGGTTGCCGCCGGCGACCACGCGGCCGAAGGTGTCGATGATGTGGCCGGCCTCGCCGTGCAGCAGGATGGTCCGCGTCGTCGCGATCGACAGCGACAGACGGAACAGCGTCGTCACCAGCAGCACGCTCGGGAACACCGAGAACTCGAGCGGCGACGCGATGTAGACCCCGAGCAGCAGCAGCACCAGGCCGGTGGCGATGTTGAGCGCCACCAGGATGTCGAGCGACCACCCCGGCAGCGGCAGCACCATCATCGCGACGATGGCGACGATACCGGCGACCAGCACCAGGTCGCTGTAGCGCGTGGCGATGCCCTCGCGGCTCGTCGAGGCGCTGCGGAAATATGCGGACATCGTCATGACCGGCCTCCGCGGGCGAGCAGCCGGCCGTCGGCCGACACGGTGAATGCCTCCGACAGGCCGCGATGGATCGCCATCACGTCGCGGACGTACGCCTGGGTCTCGGGGAACGGCGGCACGCCGCCGTACTTGTCGACGTTGCCCTCGCCGGCGTTGTAGGCGGCCAGCACCAGGCGCAGGTCGTCGCCGAAGCGTTCGCGCAGCGCCTGCAGGTAACGGGCGCTCGCGCGCAGGTTGGTGTTCGGGTCGAGCAGCGCGGCCTCGGTATCGGTGGCGACGCCGAAGCGCCGCGCCGTCGCCGGCATCACCTGCATCACGCCGCGCGCGCCGGCGCGCGAGACCGCCCGCGGGTCGTGGCGCGACTCGACGTGCGCGATCGCGTGCAGCAGCAGCGGGTCGATGCGGTACTCGCGGGCGACCTCGGTCAACGCCGGCGCGAGCGTCAGCACCCGCGTCTCGGCCCGCGTCGGCGGCGCGAGCGGCCGGCGGGCCGGCGCGGCCGGCAGCGCGACCGGCGTCACCACCGGCCCGGCGGCGGGCGGCGGCTCCGCCGGCGCCGCGCCGGACGGCAGGGATTCGGTGGCCGGCTGCTGCGATGCACGATCGTACAGATCGAGCTGCGCGGCGCGGTGCAGGTTGAGCGGTGCGATCAGCCGCGAGCATTGGGCGGCGATCATCGCGAAGCGCTCGCGGCTCGCGGCGGCCGGAGCCGGCCCGGGATCGCCGGCGCAGACCTGCGCGGCGGCCGGTGCCGCCAGCCAAGTCGCGGCGAGCCAGGTCGTGGCGAACATGAGTGCAGCCGCGCCGCGCCGCGGCCCGCTGCGCCGGTGCGCGGCGCGCGGATCGGCTGAATCGGCCGGGCCGGCTGGTCCGGCCGGATCGAAGCGGGTATCGTCCATCGGTCGTGCTCCGAGGGTCCTGGAATCTGCCGTCAGTCGCACCGGCAGCGGATCCGGTTCATTGGCGGAGCCGGTTCATTGGGGGGACCCGGTTCATTGCGGCGAGCGGATCGCCGCGCGCGGCGCACGCCGCGTCAGCGCGCCCGCAGCTCGAACACGTCGTGCGCGAAGGTGCCGCCCGCCGCGCGCGCGAACGCCGACCGGACCTGCTCGAGCGACGCGACCGGCAGCGGGCTCAGGTCGGTGCCGGCGATCGCCGGTGGCAGGTCGGCGAGCACTTCGCGCCAGGTCGCGAAGCACGCGACGGTCTCGGTGATGCCGCGCCGGTTCATCTCCAGCTGGTACTGCATCGCGCCGGGCAGCAGCAGCGGCGCGTCCGACGCGACCCGGGCGTTCGGCTGGAAGCGGTTCGGAAAGAAGCGCAGGATCTGGCGCTGCTCGTCCTGCAGGAAGCAGTAGACGTGGGCGTCGCGGCTCGCTCGGACCGCCAGCAGGATCGACTCGCCGCGGGCGAAGCGACGGGCGTCGTTGGCGGCCCGGACGCTGAGCGCGAGCGGCAGGTCCGGCGTCGCGGCTGCGCTCCCGCCTGGTCCGGCCGCCGGCGAACCGGCAGCGCCGGTTGCGACCGGCGCGCCCATGGCTGGTACGCCCGGTCTGTTCGCAACCGGCACGCTCGGCGCGCTCGCCGCCGGCGCGCCCGCGGCCGGCACGCCCGTCGCCGGCATGCCCGCGGTGAGCGTGCCGGGCGGCGCGTCCAGGTACGCGCGAAAGAAGTCGAGGGTCAGCTTCGGTTCGGCCGCGAGGCCGAGGCTGGCGCGCGCGCCGGCGACGGCGTCCTTGAACGCGTCGTTGACGGCGCCGTCGACCGGCCCGTCGTAGACGCGCCGGTGCCGCAACTGGTGCTGGAAGTAGCCGATGACGGCGGCCGGATCCGCCGCGAGCGCGTCGTACCAGTCCTGCACCAGCTCGATGACCGCAGGCTGCTGGCCGTCCAGGCCGAGGCAGGTCCAGTACGGCACGCGCGCGAGCCGGCCGACCAGATCGATCGCCGCTGCGTCGACGAGCGCGCGCAGCGCGGCCGGACGTGTCGTCGCGGCCGCGATCGAGAACGCCTGGCCGAACGCGATGAACCGTGCCGGCCCGTCGCCGTCGAGTAGCGCGAGCCCGGTGGCTCCGCCGGCGAGCGCAGCGCGGCTGTGCGGGTCGTACGGCGTCAGCGTCAGCAGCAGCGGTGCCCCGGCCGCGGCTGGGGCGTCGAAGGTCGCCTGCAACGCGACCGTCGGCGACTGCGCCGCCGGCGACTGGCTCGCCGGGAACAGCGCGACGCCGCTCGGCCAGCCGATCCGAGCGACCGCGTCGGCCAGCCAGCGGCCCGCGTCCGCCGGCGCCGCGCTGCCGTCGACGGCGTCGAGCCGGATCGACAGGCCGCGCACGCCATGCTGCGTCAGCAGATCGCTGGTGCATTGCATCGCCGCCGCGAGCGGGCTCGGCGCCGCCGCTTCGCGGTCGGTCACGCGCTCCGGTGACCCCGGCAGCGATCCGGTCGCACAACCGGCGAATTGCAGGGCGACGACGAGGGCTGCGCCGATCCACCCGGCGCGCGACCGGCGGCCGGCGCGACGGGCACGTCTGGGAACGCTCGCAGGCGTCGTCATCGAAGGCTCCCTCCGGGCGGCGCGCGGGCGCGGCGGCGACCGCCGGCCGATGGCGCGTTGCTGCGGGCGACGACGTCGCCACGCTGCCGCGTCAGTCGCGGCGACGGGCCGACCGGTTCAACCGCGCCGGCGCGCTGCCGGCCGGATCGGATTGTACGCATCGAGCTCTCGCCGCGCGACGCGCCTTGCCCGCGCGCCGCGGTCGCGCCGCCAGGGCACGCCGCCTACGCCGGCCGGGCATCCTCCGGCGGCTTGCCGAGCAGGCGCTTCGCGCTGCGGATCAGCCAGCGCAGCAGCACCAGCGCGGTCACGACGAACAGCGCGAGCAATATCAGGAACACGATCGGCGCCGTGACCGCGAGCACGCTGCCGCCGACCACCAGGCCGTCCTCGGCGAGCGACAGGCCGATGTTCGAGAGCGGCTCCGGCGACGTGTTCGCAACTGCGCGCGTGCCGGCCTTGGAGAAGTGGGTCGTCGCGGTCAGCGAACCGCCGAGCAGGGCCGCGGCCAGTGTGATCGCGGCGCCCGAGTCGCCGAACACGCCGGCCGCGAGCGCGGCGCCGGCCGGGATCCGGATGAATGTGTGGACCGCGTCCCAGACCGTGTCGAGCCACGGCAGCTTGTCGGCGAACAGCTCGACGATCGTCATGAAGCCGGACGCGACGAGCACCAGCGGATGCGCCAGCGTCTGCAGATGGTCGGGCAGCGGCCACCAGCCGAGCCACGACGCGAAGCCGAACAGGAAGACGACCAGGTAGAGCCGCAACCCGGCGCCCCACGCGAGCGCGCCGGCCAGCGCCAGTTCCGGCGCGTGCCGGATGATCAGATCGATGGTCGCCTGCATGTTGCCTGTATCGGTGGTTCCGGATCGGTGGCGGCCCGCGTCAGCTGCCGCCGACGGTGCGCAGCAGCACCAGCAGCGCACCGGTGCCGCCGGCGAACGGCGGCGCCTGGCAGAACGCGATCACCTCGTTGCGCTGCGCCAGCCAGCGGATCGCCTTGTCCTTCAGCACCGGCTGGCGGTTGGCCGAACCGAGCCCCTTGCCGTGGATCACCCGGACGCAGCGCAGGCCGGCGCGGACGCAGCGCGCGAGGAATTCACCGACCGCGGCGCGCGCTTCGTCGCTGCGCAGGCCGTGCAGATCGAGCTGCGACTGGCAGACCCAGTGGCCGCGCCGCAGCCGGGCCAGCGCGTCCGGGCCGACGCCGGCGCGACGGAACGACAGCCGTTCGTCGGTCTCGAGCCAGCGCTCGACGTCGATCTCGTCCGACAGCGACTCGGCGAGCGCGCGCTGCTCGTCGAGCTGCCGCTGCCGCGCGATCGGCTCGACCGCCGGCGGGTCCGGCGCGCGCCGGCCGGTCGGCGCGAGCGGCGCCACGCCGGCGACCGCCTGCTGGAAGATCCGCGCTTCCCGGGCGCGCGCCCGCGCCCGTGCGGCCGCGGCGGCGGCCTCGGCCTGCCGGGCCGCTTCGGCGGCCTGCAGCTCGGCCTTCAGCACGCCGAGGTCGGCGAGCCCGAGCCGGTCGTCGCGTCGAGCCATCGCAGGGTCCGTCCGAGCCGTTGCGGGTCCGTCCGTCGGTGCTCGCCTCGACCGCCTGCCGGACGCGGCTAGACGGCGCCGACGGCGGTCGGCGTCGTGCTCTCGGCCGAGCCGGCCACGCCGAGGTTCTCGAGATAGCGCTGCGCGTCGAGCGCGGCCATGCAGCCGGTGCCGGCGCTGGTGATCGCCTGGCGGTAGACGTGGTCCTGCACGTCGCCGGCGGCGAACACGCCGGGCACGCTGGTCTCGGTCGCCTGGCCGGCGAGGCCGCTGCGGGTCACGATGTAGCCACCGTTCATCTGCAGCTGGCCTTCGAAGATCGCGGTGTTCGGCGTATGGCCGATCGCGATGAAGACGCCGGTCACCGGCACTGCGGTGCGCATGCCGGTGCGGTTATCGCGGACCGCGATCCCGGTGGTGCCGCTATCGTCGCCGAGCACTTCGTCGAGCTCGTTGAACCACAGCACTTCCATCTTGCCGGCCTGGACCTTCTCCATCAGCTTGTCGACCAGGATCGGCTCGGCGCGGAACTTGTCGCGGCGGTGCACCACGGTGACCTTGCGCGCGATGTTCGACAGGTACAGCGCTTCCTCGACCGCGGTATTGCCGCCGCCGATGACCGCGACGTCCTGGTTGCGGAAGAAGAAGCCATCGCAGGTCGCGCAGGCCGAGACGCCGCGGCCCTTGAACGCTTCCTCGGACGGCAGGCCCAGGTAGCGCGCGCTGGCGCCGGTCGCGATGATCAGCGCGTCGCAGGTATAGCTGCCGGTGTCGCCGGTGAGCCGGAACGGCCGCCGGGACAGGTCGACCGCGGTGATCTCGTCGTTGACGATCTCGGTGTTGAAGCGCGCTGCGTGCGCCAGGAACCGGGCCATCAGGTCCGGTCCCTGGACGCCCTCGGCGTCGGCCGGCCAGTTGTCGACATCGGTGGTCGTCATCAGCTGGCCGCCCTGGGCGAGGCCGGTGATCAGGACCGGATTCAGGTTGGCCCGGGCCGCGTAGACCGCAGCGGTATAGCCGGCAGGCCCCGATCCGAGGATCAACAGGCGGATGTGACGCGATTTGGTCATGTTTCCCTTCGTTGCAAAAACCTCAACGAATCAGCCATTTAGCAGAGCTTGCTAGCGCGTGGACTAAGATTCGGGGCGTTATCGGGCAAAATTATAGAGAGTCGCAAGGCGGACTCGGACTCTCTCTTCTGAGGTTGGGTATGGCGCAAGACGAAAACAAGGCCTTCCTGAAGCGCGTTCCATTGTTCTCGGGGCTGACCGATTCGCAGATCGAACGGCTCGCCGCCGGCAGCGTCCGGCGCAATTTCCCGAAGGGAAGGACCATCGTCGCCGAAGGAGAGCCTTCGCAGTCGCTGTACGTGCTGCTGTCCGGTCGCGCCAAGGTACAGCGCTCGGACACCGAGGGCAAGGAGGTAATCCTGGCGGTGCTCGGCCCCGGCGAATGCTTCGGCGAGATGAGCCTGATCGACGATGCGCCGCGTTCGGCCAGCGTGATCACGATCGAATCGTCCGACTTCATGTCGATCAACAAGGACAGCTTCAAGTCGATGCTGGTATCGAGCCCCGAGATCTGCATGCGGATCATGAAAGGGCTGGTCAAGCGGCTGCGTGAGGCCGACAAGAAGATCGAGACGCTGGCGCTGCTCGACGTCTACGGCCGGGTCGCGCGGGTGCTGCTCGATTTCTCCGAGCTGTCGGGCAACGACCGGATCGTCCGGGCCAAGCTGCCGCGCCAGGAGATCGCCAAGATGATCGGCGCCTCGCGCGAGATGGTGTCGCGGGTGATGAAGGGGCTGGAGGTCGAAGGCTATATCGTCCCGATGCCGGAAGGGCGGTTGATGCTGCGGGAGAAGCTCGGCAACTATCTGAGCTGAGCGCAGGAGAGCGTCGATGGCACGGACCGCAGCGGCGACCGCTCCGCAACCGCATCAATGGATGGGCCGCAACGTCGGCCTGTCGGAGCGGGCGATCCGGCTGCTGCGCGAGGCGCGCTGGATCGGTGTCTGCTTCCTCGCGCTGTTCCTGTTCCTGATACTGATCAGCTATGACCCGCGCGATCCGGGCTGGTCGCATGCGGTGCTGTCGCGCGAGTCGGCCAACCTCGGCGGCCGGATCGGCGCCTGGATCGCCGACTTCATGTTGTATCTGTTCGGGGTCTCGGCGTACCTGTTCTCGGTGTTCCTGATGATGCGCGTCGTCTCCGGCTATCGGGCGCTGCACCGCGACCCCGGCGAGCAGGCGCCGGATGCGCACCGTTTCGCCTGGGAGCGCTGGATCGGCTTCGTCGTGATGCTGATCGGCTGCTGCGGCATCGAGGCGGCGCGGCTCTATACGATGGACGCGACGTTGCCGCTGGCGCCCGGCGGGCTGCTCGGCGCGCTGGTGGCAGCGCCGGTCCATGAGCTGCTCGGCGCGGTCGGCGGCACGCTGGCGCTGTTGCTGCTGATCGCGGTCGGCTTCAGCCTC
The DNA here is from genome assembly GCA_050249335.1 of Lautropia sp. Classification (GTDB taxonomy): domain Bacteria; phylum Pseudomonadota; class Gammaproteobacteria; order Burkholderiales; family Burkholderiaceae_E; genus Lautropia. The sequence continues at coordinate 19,932 of JBFWQR010000005.1, read as the reverse complement.
GCCAGCGGCGTTTCGTGGCTGACGGTGTTCGAACGGGTCGGCGCGCTGATCGAGGACGCCGTCGCCCGCATCCAGGGCATGATCAGTGCGCGCCAGGACCGGCTGGCCGGCGAGCAGGCCGCGACCGACCGCGAGCACTCGGTCGAGGTGCTGCGCCAGATCATCGATGTCGACCCCGAGCCGCTCAGGATCCAGCGGGCGCCGGTGGTGGTCGAGAAGTCCGAGCGGGCCCAGCGCGAACGCCAGGTGCCGCTGTTCTCGGATCTCGAGTCGGATTCCGAGCTGCCGCCGATCTCGCTGCTCGATGCGCCGCCGGAGAACGTCGAGACGGTGTCGGAAGAGACGCTCGAATTCACCTCGCGGCTGATCGAGAAGAAGCTGTCGGACTTCGGCGTCACCGCGACCGTGGTCGCCGCCTATCCGGGGCCGGTGATCACCCGCTACGAGATCGAGCCGGCGACCGGCGTCAAGGGCAGCCAGATCGTCAACCTCGCGAAGGACCTGGCGCGGGCGCTGTCGGTGATCTCGCTGCGGGTGGTCGAGACCATCCCGGGCAAGAACCTGATGGGGCTGGAGCTGCCGAATCCGCGGCGCCAGGCGGTGCGGCTGTCCGAGATCATCGGCTCGCAGGTCTATGCGTCGAGCAGCTCGGTGGTCACGATGGCGCTCGGCAAGGACATCTCCGGCCATCCGGTCGTCTCCGATCTCGCCCGGATGCCGCACCTGCTGGTCGCCGGCACCACCGGCTCCGGCAAATCGGTCGGCATCAACGCGATGCTGATCTCGCTCTTGTACAAGTCCGACCCGTCGCAGGTCCGGCTGATCCTGATCGATCCGAAGATGCTCGAGATGAGCGTCTACGAGGGCATTCCGCACCTGCTCGCGCCGGTCGTCACCGACATGCGCCAGGCCGGCCATGCGCTGAACTGGTGCGTCGGCGAGATGGAGCGGCGCTACCGGCTGATGAGCAAGCTCGGCGTGCGCAACCTGTCGGGCTACAACGCCAAGATCGCCGATGCCGAGAAGCGCGAGGAGCACATCCCGAACCCGTTCTCGCTGACGCCGGACGAGCCCGAGCCGCTGCAGCACCTGCCGACCATCGTGGTCGTCATCGACGAGCTGGCCGATCTGATGATGGTGGTCGGCAAGAAGATCGAGGAGCTGATCGCCCGGCTCGCGCAGAAGGCGCGGGCGGCCGGCATCCACCTGATCCTCGCGACCCAGCGGCCGTCGGTCGACGTGATCACCGGCCTGATCAAGGCCAACATCCCGAGCCGGATCGCGTTCCAGGTGTCGTCGAAGATCGACTCGCGGACCATCCTCGACCAGATGGGCGCCGAGGCACTGCTCGGCCAGGGCGACATGCTTTACATGCAGGCCGGCAGCCAGCTGACGCAGCGGATCCACGGCGCGTTCGTCGCCGACGACGAGGTCCACAAGGTCGTCGCCAACTGGAAGGCGCGCGGCGGCGAGCCGCAGTACATCGAAGGCATCCTCGAAGGCGGCGTGCCGGAAGAGTCCGACCCCGGTAGCGCGGTCGGCTTCGGTGGCCTGTCGGCGACGCTGGCCGAAGCTGGCGGCGGCGACGGCGAGTCCGACGCGATGTACGACCAGGCGGTCGCGGTCGTGCTGCAGCATCGCCGCGCATCGATCTCGCTGGTGCAGCGCCATCTGCGGATCGGCTACAACCGCGCCGCGCGGCTGCTCGAGCAGATGGAGAAGTCCGGGCTGGTCTCGGCGATGGCCAGCAACGGCAACCGCGAAATCCTGATTCCGGCGGGGGCCGGCGCCGGCAAGGACGAATAGGCGAGTCCGTAGCGCGACCAGGTCCTGGGAGCGTGCGCGCCAGCGGGCATGCTGCATTTGAGGGCGAGCCCTTGCTGGATAGCTCGATGTCGGCGCTATGACTACGCGACTTGTGCCGGATGTTCGACGACCGCCATGGCAAGCGCGACCGCGATTTTCTGTCGGGTGTAACGGAGGTTAGGCCACACTCCTGCGCTACTGAGGCCGGAAGTGCTTCTCATGGACCTCTACATCCGGCGTGTGCTCACCCCACTCGCGACGCGAGCGAGCGAAAACGTGACGGAACTTGATGTGCTTGGCATTCAAAAAGGCTGGTTCGTCAAGTGCGCCCGCCGGCACTGTGCGAACACCAGGTACCGCCTGTAGCGTAAACCCGAGGTTCGAACCGCAGCGAGGACAGAAATAGATCTCCAGCCATCGGCCGGACTCGTCCGATGTGTGACGGTAGCTGGCCGGGGTAAGCCCCGAGAAAGTGACATACTGCTCTTGAAACACGACCTCGGCTCCAAACGCTGTGCCGGTACGGCGCTGACACCATAAGCAGTGACAGATCGTGACGCGCTCGGGCTCTCCAATGCAGACATAGCGGACCGAGCCGCATACACACTGACCTGAGCGCTGGATCGACATACGGGCGGTCTAACTCCGAAGCTCAGCGGCGTCTGTCGCGGCGGACCGGTTAAGTGTCATGTCGCGTCTCTATCGAGAACAGCATAAGCTCACTTCGCTCCGTTGCCTCGACCTGTCGCCAGAACGCAATGCCGTCGTCGTTGCTTCGGAAGACCAAGAGATGGCACTTGCCTATCTTCTCCCGAGCTAGCGCCGAAGTTCCCGATCCCAGAAGCAACCGTCCGATTCCCCGTCGCCGATGGTCAGGCCTGACTACTAGATGGTGAATGAGTCCTCGGCGACCGTCGTGGCCACACAGAATGGTCCCGACAATCTCGTTTGCAGTCGTCGCCACGAAGCTCAAACCCGGATTTCGCCTCAAGAACAAAGACACTGCAGAAGGCTCGTCCGCGCTACTCAGGCCGACGCCTTCCGTTTGCTCCCAAAGTGCACGCGCCTCCGCGTAGTCCGCTTCTATGAACTCTCGAATTTGAATCATCTTCGTCGTGATGCCTAAACGCCTGAAATAAGCCGCGCCGCCAAGCTAGAGGATCAACGGAGGCGGAAGCTCCGTTCAAATCCGATCGAAGCCTCATAACACCGCGCACGGACCAGGATCCGACGGCTCGCAGGGCCCGATCGGGGCTCATGACCTGCTGAAATCTCGCGGGCGTATGACCCAACATCTGGCGAAACGCGTAAGTCATATGGCTCTGCGACGAGAACCCGGTTCGATGCGCGATCTGTGCGAGTGATCCGTCGCCATCCAGGATGGCGTCGCGCGCCCTGAGTACGCGTTGCTCGCGGACGAACGCATGGGGGGATCTTCCCAGCGTCTTCCGGAAGAGCCGATGGAAGTGAAAGGGTGACAGGCAGAACTGTCGCGCCAGTTGTTCGAGGGTGATCGGTCCTTCCAGGTTCGCATGGATGAAGTCGAAGAGCCTGACCCAGCGCCTGCGCGATCGCTCGGACAGCCGTTCCACTTCGGGGCAGCCTCCCGCCAGGCGGTTCACCAGCTCACAGACCAGGCACTCCGCCTCCAGGTCCCCGGATTCCCGGATTTCGGCGCCCGGACGTTCGCGCAGGACCGCGCGAACGAAGCAGGCCCGAGCCAGTTCCGTAACGCCCGGCGAGACGACCGCCATCCCGCAGGAAACAGGCGCGCTGGGGAGAGATCGAGCCGTCAGTTCGAGACGGTCGATCGTCGCTTTCGGGAGCGCGATGACGAGCCAGTCTGCGGCATGTTTCGATGCATGCCAGTGCATCGAGGCCGCCGGCCTGAACTCGATCGCCCCGACAGGCCATACCACTTCCCGGATCCGGTCGCCGCTGCACCCATCGAGGCCGGTTCCGGCGGAAAGGCGAATGCAGAACTCATCCATCGGCACATGGCGCCGATGAATTTCCGGATGAGGCGCACCGCGCAACGCGGCAATCTCGGGGGGCCCGGCGGTCATCATCAAACCTAGTCGCGACTCCTTGCGCCGCTCGGTTCACGACCAGCGATCGCCAAGGCGACATTGTGCCTTAGTGATCAACCGTCCCGCCGTGCCGCCGCGACCGGTACGCACGACTGAGCAAGATCGTGACATACCGCCTCTGCCCGGGGACATAGCATCGGTCGCTGACCAATGACCCGGAACGTCCATGCCGGAGAGCATCTACAGGCACCTTGGCGTACGCGAATGGATCTGCGCTGGCGGGTACCTCACGCGCTTCGGCGGCAACAGGCCTTCTGCAGACGTGTGCGCAGCGATGCTGGCGGCGCTCGACGGCTTCGTCGACATGCTCGACCTGCAGGCCTGTGCGAGCCGCGCCATTGCAGGGCACACCGGCGCGGACGCGGGTATCGTGACGACCGGCGCGTCGGCTGCTATGTCGCTGGGTGCCGCCGCGATGCTCGCCGGCCTCGATCCGGTCAGGATGGGCAGCCTGCCGGCCGCGGGAGCACGATCGGAAATTCTCGTCCCGCGCACGCATCGCTCCAGCTACGACCATGCGCTGCGCGCAGCCGGCGCCACGCTGGTCGACGTCGGCCCGAACGACGTCGCGCTGAACGCGGGATACCGCGCCGTCGAAGCGTGGGAGATCGAGGGGGCCGTCACGGAACGCACGGTAGGCCTCTTTGCCACCGGTCAGCCGGAGTCCCTCGAGGAGATCGAACGGCTCGCGAGCGTCGCTTCGCGGCACGGGCTGCCGCTGCTCGTCGATGCGGCTCCGTGGCTACCCCCGCGGGCGAATCTTCGGCGTTTCCTTGCCGCTGGGGCCACGCTGGTCTGCTTCAGCGGTGGCAAGGCGCTCGGCGGCCCTCCAGGGACGGGCTTCCTCGCGGGCCGAAGAGACCTGGTGCTGTCAGCGCTGATGCAGCAGATGGACTTGACGATCGTGCCCCGTGCCTTGCCCGAGGCCTTCGGCGAGCCGGGACAGATCACTGCCTGGCCAAGGCACGGCATCGGGCGCGGCATGAAGGTGTCACGTGAACAGATCGTCGGGCTGCTCGTTGCGCTGGACCGGTTCGCCGGCCCGCAATCGGACGACGACCTGTCGTTCATGCATCACCACCTGGCGCAGATGCAATCGCGTATCGCCCAGGCTTGTCCGGGCTTCGACGTGAAGCTGCGCTCGATCGAGGAGACGAGGCGTCGGCCATTGCTCGAGATTTCGTTGCCGTCCGCTGATGCGGCGCGGAAAGTCTGTCTCGAGCTGGCACAACGCACCGTTCCCATCCAGTTGAGCGAGCATCGGATCGCGGACGGCGTCCTGACCGTCGATCCGGGGAACCTGCTGCCTGATGACTATGTCTGCGTCACCGACGCGCTCATCAGCGCGCTGGGAGCTCGGGCCGAGAAACTGCCCCCGGCGCTAGCCAACCTGAAGCCGGAGAACATGGCGAAGGACGGCCTGTAGGCGCCGCTGCACGAAAGGGCCGTCCGCTACTACAAAGAGAAGGGCTGGATCAAGTGAACGCAGGCCTGCGCACCGGATCCTGAGCCACGCCGGAGGCACCTGCCCGATCCCTGATAAGCTGTCGGGCATGGAAATCGTCCCTGCCCGCCGCAGGCTCGGCGGCCTGTGCGCGCTGGCGCTGTCCGCGCTGATCGGCTGGTCGCCGTCCGGCGCGCGTGCCGCCGACGCGATCGCGCAGCTCAAGGCTTTCTCGAAGTCGACCCAGTCCGCCCGCGGCACCTTCAGCCAGCAGCTGCTGAAAGGCGGGGGCGGTTCCACCCGCGCCACCGGCGAGTTCGCGTTCAGCCGCCCCGGGCGGTTCCGCTGGGACATCCAGACACCGTACCAGCAGCTGATCGTCACCGATGGCAGAAAGCTCTACTTCTATGACAAGGACCTGCGCCAGGTCACGGTCAAGCCGGCCGGCGACGTGATCCGCGCGACGCCGGCGGCGGTGCTGTTCGGCGACGCCGACCTCGAGGCCGCGTTCGCGCTGAAGGCGCTCGGCACCCGCGACGAACTGGAGTGGGTCGAAGCGCTGCCGAAGCAGGCCGACAGCGGTTTCGACCGGATCATCGTCGGCCTGCGCGACGGGCTGCCGGTGATGATGGAAGTGCGTGACGCGTTCGCCCAGATCAACCGCTTCGAGTTCACCCGGATCACGCGCAATGCGGCGGTCTCCGATGCCGACTTCGCGTTCACGCCGCCGGCCGGTGTCGATGTCATCGAATGACCTGCCGGCGCCGGCACGGGTACCCGTGCCGGTGCGGGGCCGCCGCCGGCGCTGCGCCGCTGCGGCCGATCTGTGACCCCTGACGCCCGCCGGCCGATGATGCCGCCCGCCGCCGATACGGTGACCGCCGATCTGTTCGGGTCCGGGCAGCCGCAAGGGGCGCCGGCGGCGCGGCGCGGCGACCGGGCCAGCGGCCATGCCGGCGACCCCGCGGCGGCGCCGCTTGCCGAGCGACTGCGCCCGGCCACGCTCGACGACGTCGTCGGCCAGGCCCATCTGCTCGGGCCCGGCAAGCCGCTGCGGCTCGCGTTCGAATCCGGCCGGCCGCATTCGATGATCCTCTGGGGGCCGCCCGGGGTCGGCAAGACCACGCTGGCGCGGCTGACCGCGCAGGCCTTCGAGGTCGACTTCATCGCGCTGTCGGCGGTGCTGTCCGGCGTCAAGGACATCCGTGCGGCGATGGAGCAGGCCGAGCGCTCGCTCGCTGCCGGCCGCCGGACGATCCTGTTCATCGACGAGATCCATCGCTTCAACAAGAGCCAGCAGGACGCGCTGCTGCCGTTCGTCGAATCCGGCCTGGTCACCTTCATCGGTGCGACGACCGAGAATCCGTCGTTCGAGGTCAACTCGGCGCTGCTGTCGCGGGCCCAGGTCCATGTGCTGCAGGCGCTGACCGACGATGACCTGGCCACGCTGCTGGAGCGCGCCCGCGCGCGTGCGCTGCCCGGACTGACGCTCGAGGACGCGGCCGCGCAGCGGATCGTCGAGCGCGCCGACGGCGACGCGCGGCGGCTGCTGAACCTGCTCGAGCAGGTCGCGACCGCCGCGCAGGCGACCGGCGTCGCGCGGGTCGACGCCGCCCTGGTCGACAACGCGCTGAGCCAGGCGGCGCGCCGCTTCGACAAGGGCGGCGACCAGTTCTACGACCAGATCTCGGCGCTGCACAAGTCGGTGCGCGGCTCGGACCCCGATGCCGCGCTCTACTGGCTGTGCCGGATGCTCGACGGCGGCGCCGATCCGCGCTATCTGGCGCGGCGGATCGTCCGGATGGCGTGGGAGGACATCGGGCTCGCCGATCCGCGCGCGATGCAGCTGACCAACGACGCGGCGCTGACCTACGAGCGGCTCGGGTCGCCGGAAGGCGAGCTGGCGCTGGCCCAGGCGGTGATCTATCTGGCCGTCGCCGCCAAGAGCAACGCCGGCTACAACGCCTACAACGCGGCGCGCGCGTTCGTCGCCGGCGATCGCTCGCGGCCGGTGCCGGAGCATCTGCGCAATGCGCCGACCAAGCTGATGAAGTCGCTCGGGTACGGCCGCGACTACCGCTATGCGCACGACGAGCCCGAAGGCTATGCCGCCGGCGAGAACTACCTGCCGGCCGGGATGGGAGCACCGGGCTGGTACCGGCCGGTCGCGCGCGGGCTCGAGACGAAGATCGGCGAGCGGCTCGCGCAGTTGCGCGCGCTCGACGCGGCGGCCGGTGCGCCGGACGCGATGCCGGACGCTGCGTCGGACGCAGAGCGTGACGCCGCCGCGGGCGAGGCCGGCGGCAGTCGGCAACGGCGGCCGGATCTGGAATAATCGGCATCGATAACGGTTCTCATTCTTGTCCGGACCGTTCACCGATCGATTCCGCGCTCACCGCCGCCGAGGCTCCGCCGAGGCCGACGGCGCGGGACGCCGTCAGCCGTGCCCGTCCGCTACTATCGAGAGTTGCTGAGCTTTCTGTCCCGGCTGGTCAAGGACCGCGAGATGGCGGCCGACCTGGCGCAGGAGAGCTTCGCGCGGATCTATGCAGCGAAGGCGAGCGGCCAGGCGATCCGCGATCCGCGGGCGCTGCTGTACCGGACCGCGCGCAATCTCGTCACCGACCAACACCGGCGCGCGACGGTGCGCCGGCGCTTCGACGAGGCGCCCGACGACGACGGCCCGCTGGATCCCGACCTGCAGCCGGGCCCGGCCTCGACCGAGCCCGATGCGGTGCTCGCCGGCCGCCAGCGGCTCGCAGTGATCGCCGAGACGATCGCGAGCCTGCCGCCGCGCGCCCGGGAGGCGTTCGTGCTGTACAAGCTCGACGGCATGAGTCGCGCCGAGGTCGCAGCGGCGATGGGCATCGGCGTGAAGACCGTCGAGACCCACCTGGCGATCGCGATGGAGGCCTGCCTGGCGCGGCTGCAGGCGCTCGACGGGTCGGTCGAAGCGTTGCCGGAGAGCGCCGCGGATGAACCGTCCGGTCGCGGCCGGACCGGCTGAGCGGACCGATGCATGACCGACCGAATCGCTCGATGCGGCCGCGCGCTCCGGCAATCGGGCTGCTCGTGCGTCTACCTCCAAAAGACCCGCGATGTCGATGACCCTGACCACGCCGCCCGAACCGGCCGGCCGCCGGCGCCGTGAACTGGTCGACTGGTTCCTGCGCCGGCAGGCCGGTCCGTGGTCGTCCGCGGACGAACGGGCGTTCCGCCGCTGGCTCGAGGCCGAGGCCGGCAACGCCGCGGCGTGGCAACGCTGGCTCGAGGACTGGGACCGGATCGACGCGATGCCGGCCGAGTCGGCCGAGCAGCTGCGGGCCCAGGTTCGCGCCGACCGGCTCGCTGCGGCGGTCGACGCGGCGGAGCGCGCTGCTGCCGGGCGCCGCCGCTGGTGGCGTCTGGCGGGCGCCGGCGGCTTCGCGGCGCTCGCGGTCGCCGGCGGCTGGCTCGGCTGGCAGGCGCTGCAGGCCGAGCCGGACTTCGTGCAGGAATTGCAGACCGCGCGCGGCGAGTTGTCGGACGTGACGCTGCCCGACGGCAGCCAGCTGCGCCTCGATGCGGCGACGGTGCTGCAGGTCACGCTGCGGCGCGACCGCCGCGAGGTCCGGCTGCTCGAAGGGCAGACCCAGTTCACGGTGCGTGCCGACGCTGCCCGACCCTTCGTCGTGCTCGCCGGGCCGGTTCGCGTCACCGTCGTCGGCACGCGCTTCACGGTGCGGTCGACGCCCGGCGTGCCGGGGCGTGACGGTGTCGAAGTCGCGGTCGAGGAAGGGCGCGTCCGCGTCGCGCGGCTCGACGACGCGGAGATCGAACTGCAGGCGGGCCAGCAGATCGCCTTCGGCCGCGACGGCGGACGCGGACCGGTCCGCCCCGTGGCAGCGCACGGCATCGCGCCGTGGCGCGAGCGGCAGCTCAGCTTCAGCGACGTGCCGGTCGGCACGGCGCTCGCCGAGCTCGCGCGCTATGCCGACCTCGGCGTCGTCGCGGTCGATCCGGCGGTCGCCGAGCTGCGCGTGACCGGTACCTTCGACGCCGGCGACGCGGCCGCGACGCGCCGCTTGCTGGCGCGCGCGCTGCCGGTCCGGATCGAGACGGTGGCTGGCGGCTTCGCGCTTCGTCCCAGCCGCTGAACGGGCGCCGGCCGCAGGATCGCACCGGCCGCAGGATCGCGCCGGCCGGATCCGGCACTGGCTGCGCTCGCGCGTCTACATGAACAAGACGTATTCGCAATCTTGTTCGTGGAGTTCCGATGAGACGCCTGGTACCGCGGTCGCTGCCGTTCGCCATTGCCTTGACCCTGGTTCCGCTGCTGTCGCCGAACGCGGCAAGCGGGCAAGCCGCCGACGCCGCGACGCGTTCCGCGCCGGTCGCGATCGATATCCCGGCGCAGCCGCTCGGCGACGCGCTGAACGCCTGGGCCCGGCAGACCGGCGCGCGAATCGCCGTTCGCCAGACGCTGCTCGCCGGCCGCACCGCGCCGGCCGTCTCGGGCCGGATGACCGCGCGCGAAGCGCTCGACCGGCTGCTCGCCGGCAGCGGCCTGGTCGCCCGGGTCGACGGCGACGACGTCGTGATCGGTCAGGCCCCGCCGCCGGGCGAAACGTCGCTGCCGCCGGTGACGGTGGTCGGACGCAGCGAACGCGGCGCGGCGACCGAAGGCACCGGCGCCTACGCGACGCCGGCATCGACCGTCGGCAAGACGGCCGAGCCGCTGCGCGACACGCCGCAGTCGGTGACCGTGCTGACGCGCGCGCGGCTCGATGACCAGAATCTCGTCGAGCTGACCGATGCGGTCAAGGCCGTACCGGGCGTCATCGTGCGCCGCCAGAGCAGCGTCGGCGGTCGCAGCGACATCCTGTCGCGCGGCTACCAGGCGGGGACCTATCAGCTCGACGGGTCGACCGCGAGCGTCAATCCGGCCACCGTCGATTCGCTCGACCTCGCGCTGTTCGACCGGGTCGAGGCGCTGCGCGGCCCGGCCGGCCTGTTTTCCGGTGCCGGCGAACCGGGCGTCATGATCAACCTGGCCCGCAAACGGGCGCTGGCATCCCGGCAGATCGACGGCGCGATCGGCATCGGCTCCCGGGACCGGCGGCGCATCGAAGTCGACGCGACCGGCGGCCTCGATGGCGGCGGACGCGTCCGCGGGCGTCTGGTCGCGCTCGCCGAAGGCTACGGCAGCGAATTGAAGGGCGTCGACGGCGAGAAGCAGGCGCTCTACGGCACGGTCGAGTTCGATCCGACGCCGCGGACGACCTGGTCGGTCGGCGCCACCTGGCAGCAGAGCCGCGGCAACTACGACACCGGTCTGCCGGCCTACGCCGACGGCCGTCTCGCGAACGTGCCGCGCGATACCGCGATCGTCGCCGACTGGACCCGCGCGCGCCCGATGTCGCTGGTCGGTTTCGCCGAATCGGAGACCCGGCTCGACGGCGGCGGCGTGTTCAAGCTCTCGGTGCGCCACCTGAGCCGCGAGCAGCGCGACCGCTACATCAATGCGTACTCGGCGATCTCCGCGACCGGCACGAGCCGCTTCACGCAGGCCCAGGACGTCGCGCGCGACTACGCCGACACCTCGGCCGACGTCTATCTGAGCAAGCCGTTCCGCTGGTTCGGCCAGACGCACAACGTGATCGTCGGTGCCGACTACCGGACCGCCGACACCGACACGGTGCTGGCGAGCGGCGCGATGGCGACGACCGTGGACCTCGGCAATTACGATCCGCGCGCGATCCCGGAGCCACCGTTCGAGACGTACTGGAAGACGGCCGGCAAGACCGATTCCTACGGCGCCTACACGCAGTTGCGGATCAAGCCGACGCAGGCGCTGACCCTGGTCGGCGGCGCGCGGCAGAGCTGGTGGAAGACGCGAACGACCGATCTGCTCGCCGGTACCCGGACCGGCTACCAGGCCGACGGCGAGATCACGCCGTTCGGCGCCGTGCTCTACGACCTGACCGGAGCGCTGACCGCCTACGCGAGCTACGCCGAGATCTTCCAGCCGCAGAGCGGGCTGACCGCCGGCGGCGGTCAGATCGAGCCGCGCGTGGGCAACCAGGTCGAGGTCGGACTCAAGGGCAGCTTCCTCGACGGCCGTCTCGAAACGTCGGCCGCGGTATTCCGGCTCACCGACCGCAATCGCGCGCTGGCCGACCCGAACAACCCCGCGTTCGTGATCGCGGCCGGCAAGGTCGAAGCCGAAGGGTTCGAGACCGAGGTCGTCGGCGCATTGACGTCGCGCTGGCAGCTCGCGGCCGGGTACGCCTACAACACGACCGAATACGTCCGCGGCACGGCGACCCAGACCGGGCAGCCGTTCAGTCCGTTCACGCCGCGGCACAGCGTCAATCTGTGGACGCGCTATCGGCTGCCCGAACGGATCGCCGGCGGCCTCGAGGTCGGCGGCGGCGTCCGCGCGGTCAGCGACTTCTCGACGACGCTCGGCGCCGTCCGGTGGCGCACCGGCGGCTACTCGGTCTGGTCGCTCTACGCGGCCTATCGGATCGACCGGCGACTGAAGCTGGCGCTGAACGTCGACAACCTGTTCGACCGGACCTACTGGGAGCGGATCGAGAACGGAACGCGCAGCAACTACTACGGCGCGCCGCGCAGCGTGATGCTGACGCTGCGCGGCAGCTGGTAGCGGCCGCAGCCGCGTGACCGCGGCCGACCTTTCGCCGCAGGGCGGCCCGCGGCGCCGGCTCGCGTGGCTGCATGCGTGGTCCGGCGTCATGGTCGGCTGGCTGCTGTACTTCGTCTTCGTCACCGGCACCGTCGGCTACTGCGCGGCGGCGTTCGATCGCTGGATGCGACCGGAGCTGCCGCTCGCGACCGGTGCCGCACCGGCGACCGACGCCGCGACCGCGGCGGCCCAGGCGCTGCTGCAGCAACGGATGCCGCGCGCGCAGAGCTGGATCATCGAGTTGCCGGGGCCCGGCGACGCCGGCCCGCCGCTGGCGACCGCGCGCGAACCGCGCCGCGCCGACGGCCGGCCCGGGGCCTCGCTGCGCACCGCGGTGCCGGTCGCGCCGGAATCGCCGGCCCTTCCGGCCGCCGCGCGGGATCCGCCGGCTGCCGCTCTGGAATCATCGACCGCCGCTGCGGAATCATCGACCGCCATGCCGACCGCGCGCGTGACCGGCGGCGGCGCGCGGCTCTATCAGATGCACTACCTGCTCGCGTACCTGCCGCGTGATGTCGCGATCCGCCTGGTCGGTGCCGCCACGCTGCTGATGCTGATCCTGCTGGTGTCCGGCGTGGTCGTCCATCGCAAGCTCTTCGCCGACTTCTTCACGTTCCGGCCCGGCAAGGGCCAGCGCTCGTGGCTCGATGCGCATCTGCTGATCGGCGTCGCGACGCTGCCGTTCCTGCTGGTGATGTCCTACAGCGGGCTGCTGTTCTTCATGTCGACCTACATGCCGGCCGGCATCCACGCGATCTACGGACCGGGACCCGAGAGCCGGCAGACGTTGTTCGACGAGCTGGCGCCGGCCGCGGTCGCCGAAGCGTCCGGCCGGCCTGCACCGCTGGTGGATCTGGCTGCGCTGGTGCGCAGCGCCGAACGGGCATGGGGCGGCCAGCGGGTCGCGCAGGTGCAGGTCCGGCATCCGGGCGATGCCGCGGCCGTCGTGACGATCCGGGCCCGCGGCGAAGGCGGCCGTTCGCTGAACGAACCGTCGTTGCGCTACGCCGGCGCGAGCGGTGAAGCCCTGCCGCCGGAGCCGGAGGGCGCCGCATCGCGGATTCGCAAGGACCTGCTCGCCGTCCACGAAGGCCGTTTCGCCGGCATCGCACTGCGCGCGCTGTACCTCGCGAGCGGTCTGCTCGGCTGCGCGCTGATCGCGAGCGGCCTGGTCGTCTGGGTCCGGCGTCGTAACGGTCGCGGGTCGCGGCTGATCGGCCGGCTCAACGCCGGCGTGCTGGTCGGCCTCTGGACCGCGCTGGCGGCATACCTGTGGGCGAACCGGCTGCTGCCGGTCGATCTGGCCGGGCGCGCCGATGCGGAAGTCGATGCGCTGTTCGCGACCTGGACGGCGCTGTTGCTGCATGCGCTGCTGCGCGGGCGCGGGGATCCGGTGCGGGTCTGGGTCGAGCAGTTCCGGATCGCGGCGCTCGCGTTCGGCCTGCTGCCGATCGTCAATGCGGTGACGACCGATCGCCACCTCGGCGTCACCGTGCAGGCCGGCGACTGGGGCCTGGCCGGCATCGATCTCGCGGCGCTGTTGTCGGCCGCGGTGTTCGCGGCCATGGCGGCGAAGGCGAGCCGGAGCCGGTCGATCGAATCGAGCGGTGCCGCCACGCCGGCGCGCGCGGCACCGGATCCGGCTCGGCAAGCCTTGCGGGGCGCGGCAGCGCGCTCGGCCCGCGCCCGCGCCGCGTCGCGCGTCGTCGCAGCCGGCGCCGGTGGCTATGCGCTGACCTGGCTCGCGACCGCGGCGCTCGCGGTCGGCCTGGTGCGACTGGCCGACGGGCCGCGCGCCGACGGCGTCTATCTCGCAACGTTGCTCAGCTTCGCGTCGTACACCGCGATCGTGATCGCGGTCTTCGCCTGTCGCGATGCCGCCCGCGCATGGGCGGGAATCGGCTTCGCGGCGGCCCTGCTGGCCGGCATGCTGCTGGCGTCGGGCCTGACGGCGTGAGCACGCGATGAGTCCGCAGGTCGCGGTCCTCGGCTCGGTCGTCGGCAGCATCGCCGGCATGATCCTGCTCGGCCTCGCATCGGCACGCCATCGTGGCGCGGCGCGGCGCGCGGCCGATATCGATGTCCGGGCCGGGCGATTGGCCGGTGCCGCGCTGCTCGCGATCGCCGCAGTGCCCGCCGCCGTGGGCAGCGGACCCGCGGTCGGTGTCGTCGTCTGGTGCGGTGGCCTGAGCGTCGGCACGCTCGCGACCGCGCTGCTGCTCGCCTATGCGCGGCGCGCGGCAGGAATGGTCGCTGCCGGCGCTGGATCGATTGCCGGCGCGATCGCCACCTGCGCGATCGCCGCCGTCCCGCTCGGCTGAGCGCTCCGGGCGATCGGCCGGCCGACGTCTTTCAGTTCGTCAGCTCGACGAATACGATCCGGTTCTCGGCCGCCGGCCAGGTGCGGCCGGCCACCCGCTCGCCGTTGAACTCGGCGACGACGGTCTGCGGCTCGGCCGTGGTCGCGACCAGCTTGGCGGTCGAGACGCCGGCGCCCTTGGGCGGCAGCCCGGGCGGCGGCGACATGCCGCCAAAGCTGATCCGGTCGCGTTCGACGTCGAAGTAGCCGCGCGGCCGGGTCAGCGTGATCACCGCGCGCGCGTCGCGGTCGGACGCGGCCGCGCGCTCGAGCCGGAAATGGATCAGGTCGCTGCCGCGCGGGAACGGCCCGCGGTAGACGTGGTTGATCGGATAGCCGGCCGCCGCGATGACGAACTCGTAGGCCGCGCCCGGCTTGGCGGTGAACGGCCCCCAGTGGCCGTCGTCGCCGACGGTCTGGCGGTGCGCCGCCTCGCCCTGGCGCTCGCCGGTTTCGGCGTCGACCTCGTAGACCTCGATCCGGGCGCCGGCGACCGGCAGGTTGTTGGCGAAGTTGCCGGAGGCCGGATCGGCCGACCGCAGGCCGAGCCCGGTGATCCGGCCGCCGAGCTCGACCGAGTCGGTCGCGACGACGTCGACGGTCCGGGGCGGCTGGCCGGTCAGGAAGCGCGCCATCGCCTCGAACGCGGCCGGCGAGAACGCGGTTTCGCGGTGATCGACGCCGGGCAGCACGACATTCTCGGCGCCGAGCAGTTCCGGGCTCGCATAGGTGACGTTGGTCGCGAGCCCGCGGCTGCCGATCCAGAGGCCGTCCGGCTGGGCATATTTGTCGTTGTTGTCGGAGCGGATCGTCAGCCATTTGACGTTCGGGGTGACCTCGTCGCCGGTCGCGGTCTTCGGCGTGTTCAGGTCGCGCAGGAACACCGACAGGCCGGAGAACTCGCTGTTCTCGCGCAGGCCCTTGACCGCCCAGATTCCATGGTTCGGCGTGCCGGCGAGGATCGCATGGCTGACCTTTACCTCGCCGCCGCCGTTCTGGATGTAGTTGCGGATCGCGTTGCCGCCGCGCGAATTGCCGATCAGGATCACCTGTTCGGAGCCGGTCCGCTCGAGCACCGCGTCGACTTCGCTCTTCAGGTAGGCCATCGCATCGGCGGTGCCGCTGCGGCCTGGCTGGTCGCGGGTGTCGTCGTCGCGCGCGAGCGGAAACGGCAGGTCGATCGCATGCATCCGCTCGGTCGGCCAGCCGTTCGATTCGAACCGCCACACCGTGGTCTGCCAGAGGGCGGCGCTGTCGCCGTTGCCGTGAACGAACACGATCGGCGGCAGGTCGGCGCCCATCCGGGGGCGGGTGGCGCAGCCGGACAGGACCAGCGAGCAGGCGAGGGCGGCGAACAACAGGCGGAACAGGATCATTGGAACTCCGGCTGGCAGGGGCCGTGGGCCAGACTGGAATGATACGGCGCCACCTTCGGGCGGCCGGCCGAGCGGCCCGCCGGACCGACGAGCGTCTAGAATTCCGGGATGATCGATATCCAGCTATTGCGGCGCGACATCGCACAGGTCGCGAGCCGGCTCGCCGCGCGCGGTTTCCAGCTCGACATCGCGGCGTTCGAGCGGCTCGAAGGCGAGCGCAAGTCGCTGCAGACCCGCACCGAGGAACTGCAGGCACGGCGCAACGCGCTGTCCCGGCAGGTCGGCCAGGCCAAGGCCCGCGGCGAGCCGGCCGATGCGCTGCTCGCCGAGGTCGGCGGCATCGGGGCCGGCCTGGCGCAGGCCGAGGCCGGGCTGGCGGCCGTGCAGCAGCGCCTCGACGCGCTGCTGCTGACGCTGCCGAACCTGCCGCACGAGTCGGTGCCGGCCGGCAACAGCGCCGACGACAATGTCGAGGTCCGGCGCTGGGGCACGCCGCGCGCGTTCGATTTCGAGGTCCGCGACCATGTCGCGGTCGGCGCGGCGCTCGGCCTCGACTTCGAGACCGCGGCCAAGCTGTCGGGCGCCCGTTTCGTCGTCATGCGCGGCGTGGTCGCACGGCTGCACCGCGCGCTGGCGCAGCTGATGCTGGACCTGCATACCGAGCGCCACGGCTACACAGAATGTTACACGCCGTATCTCGTCAATGCAGCGACGCTGCGCGGCACCGGCCAATTGCCGAAATTCGAGGACGATCTGTTCAAGGTCGCCAAGGGCGGTGAGCCGGCCGGCGCTGCTGCCGATGCCGGCGCCGCCGGCGCTGACGCCGGTCCGGCCTATCTGATCCCGACCAGCGAAGTGCCGCTGACCAACTTCGTCCGCGACACGATCGTGGCGGCCGATTCGCTGCCGCTGCGGTTGACTGCGCATACCCCGTGCTTCCGCTCCGAAGCCGGCGCCTACGGCCGCGATACCCGCGGCATGATCCGCCAGCACCAGTTCGACAAGGTCGAGATGGTGCAGGTGACGACGGCGGCGCAGTCGTACGATGCGCTCGAGCAGATGGTCGGCCATGCCGAGGCGGTGCTGCAGGCGCTGGAGCTGCCGTACCGGGTCATGCTGCTCTGTACCGGCGACATGGGCTTCGGCGCCGCCAAGACCTACGATCTCGAGGTCTGGCTGCCGGGCCAATCGGCGTACCGCGAGATCTCGTCGGTGTCCAATTGCGAGGCGTTCCAGGCGCGGCGGATGCAGGCGCGCTGCCGTCCGGTGCAGGGCAAGCCCGAGCTGGTCCATACGCTGAACGGCTCGGGCCTCGCGGTCGGCCGGACGCTGGTCGCGATGCTGGAGAATCATCAACAGGCCGACGGCTCGATCCGGATCCCGGCGGCGTTGCAGCCGTATCTGGGCGGGCGCGACCTGTTGCGCTAGAAGGCTGCGCGGCAGAAGGGCGGGCCCGCGCTGCCCGCCGCACGCGATCCCTCTGCACGCGATCCCTTCGCGCGTTCCCGCCGCGCGTTCCCGCTCCGCGCGCCTCTGCTCCGCGCGTCCTTTGTCCCTCCGTGGCGCGCGCCGCCGTCGGTGCCGCGGCCGCCCCGCCGCGGGTGCGCAGCCACGACGCGGACGGCCGCCCGTCGCCAGCGAGGCTCACATTCGGGCATGGCATGCCGTGTGCCAACGAATGCCGGCATCATCGGCGACCTCATGACTGCTGAATGCAATTTGATAGACAAGTCTGTATACTGAATCGATCCGAGCCGGAAACGATGCGGCGGCGGCGCCGCGATCTCGAGGAGTCCCCGAATGGCAGGAATGAACGGAGCCGACGCGTTGGTCCGCATGCTGCAGTTGAACGGCGTCCGGCATGTGTTCGGGCTGTGCGGGGATACCAGTCTGCCGTTCTACGATGCGCTGGCCCGTCTGGATCACGGCATCGATCACGTGCTCGCGCGCGACGAGCGCAGCGCCGGCTACATGGCCGACGGCTACGCGCGCGTGACCGGCCGGGTCGGTGTCTGCGAAGGCCCCAGCGGCGGCGGCGCGACCTATCTGCTGCCCGGTCTGGTCGAAGCCAACGAATCATCGATCGCGGTGCTGGGCATCACGACCGACGTTTCGGTCGGCTCGCGGGGGCGCTATCCGTTGACGGAGCTCGACCAGCAAGCGCTCTACCGCCCGCTGACGAAGTGGAATACCACCATCGACCGGGTCGATCAGATCCCCGGCGCCGTCAGGGCGGCCTTCCGGGCGATGACCACCGGCAAGCCGGGTGCCGCGCATATCTGCCTGCCGTACGACGTTCAGAAGCACGAGGTGAATCCGGACGACGTCTGGGCGCAGCCTGGCCACGACGGCTTCCCGGCGTTCCGATCCGCGCCGGATCCGACCGATGTCGACAAGGCCGCGCTGCTGCTGGCGCGCGCCCGCTGCCCGGTCTTCATCTGCGGCGGCGGGGTCGTGATCGCCGGCGCCGGCGAGGCGCTCGACGGCCTGGCGACCCTGCTCAATGCGCCGGTCTGCACGTCGATCAGCGGCCAGGGCAGCCTTGCGGACACTCATCCGCTGAATGCCGGCGTGGTCGGCGCGAACGGGGGCAGCGTCGCAACCCGCGAGGTCGTCGCCGCCGCGGACCTGGTTGTCTTCGTCGGCTGCCGTGCCGGCTCGACGACGACCGAGCACTGGCGCGTGCCGGGACGCGATGTCCCGATCGTCCATATCGACGCGGACCCGATGGTGATCGGCACCAACTATCGGACGGCCGTGGGCCTGGTCGGCGACGCGCGGCTGTCGCTGGAAGCGCTGGCACGAGCGGTGCGGGAGCGGATCGCGCGGCGGCCGGCCGACGCGGCCGACGGCGAGGCGATGGCCAGGAAGGCACGGCGCGTCAAGGCCGCGGCGCTCGCGGAGCTGGCCGCGGGAACGGATCGTCCGATCAGGCCGGAACGGGTGGTCGACGCGCTGAACCGGCTGCTGCCCGCACAATCGATCGTCGTCGCGGATCCGGGCACGCCGTGTCCGTACCTGTCCTCGTATTTCGACGCGGCCGCGCCCGGCCGGCATTTCATCACCAACCGCGCTCACGGGGCGCTCGGCTATTCGCTGTCGGCCGGCGTCGGCGCGGCCTTCGGGCGCCCCGACTCGCTCGTCCTGTCGGTGATGGGCGACGGCAGCTTCGGATTCACCTGCGGCGAGCTCGAGACCGTCGTCCGCCGGAAGATCCCGCTGAAGATGATCGTGTTCTCGAACTCGGTCTTCGGCTGGATCAAGGCGAGCCAGAAGGAAGGGTACGGCCGCCGCTACTTCTCGGTCGACTTCGACCGGACCGATCATGCGCGCGTTGCCGAGGCTTTCGGCGTGAAGGCGTGGCGCGTCGAGGATCCGTTGCAGGTGGAGCCGGCGATCAGAGCCGCGCTGGAGCATCCGGGCCCCGCGCTGGTGGACGTGCTTTCGCAGGAATTGCAGGAGAGCGCCGTTCCGGTCAGCCAGTGGATGGGCTGATGCGGGGCGAGCCGATGCGGGGCGGGCCGATCCGCCCGCGGCCGCTTCAGCTCAGATCGCTTCAGCTCAGATAGATCCGGGCGAAGCCTTCCTTCAGCGCGGCGGTGATCTCGTCCAGCCGCCGGCT
The DNA here is from genome assembly GCA_050249335.1 of Lautropia sp. Lineage (GTDB taxonomy): Bacteria > Pseudomonadota > Gammaproteobacteria > Burkholderiales > Burkholderiaceae_E > Lautropia. The sequence continues at coordinate 547 of JBFWQR010000005.1, read as the reverse complement.
GATGTGCTTGTCCAGCAAGGCCACGCATTTCTCCTCGTCGCGTGCCTTCAGATGGCGAATGATCTTGCCGTGCTCCGCCGGGATCACGCGTCGTTCGCTCTGGTCGACGTCGATCCAGCGCACGAAGCGGATGCGGGCATTGACGTTCTGCAGCACCTTGAGCATCTCGCCGTTGGCCGACAGCGCGAGCAGGCTTTCATGGAACGTCTCGTCGATCTGCACCAGCTCGTTGGTCGTGAACTCGTCGCCGGCCGGCCGGACTTCCTTCAGCCATCGGTCGATCTGGTCGATGCCTTCGTCGGTCGCGAGCTGGACGGAGCGCCGGACGGCCGCGATCTCGATCGCCTTGCGCAGCTCGTAGAGGTTGTAGACCTCGTGAACGTCGAGATCGCGACAGAAGAAGCCCTTGCCCGGCACGAACTGCAGCAGCCGCTCCGCGCTGAGCCGGTTCAGCGCTTCGCGCAGCGGCGTGCGGCTCACGAGCAGGGCCCGCGCGACCTCCACCTCGTTGATGCGCTCCCCGGGCTTGAACTCATAGTTCACCGTC
>JBFWQR010000004.1:0-96530 GCA_050249335.1 Lautropia sp. | reverse complement strand
CGAACGATGGATCTCTACGGCGGTTATCGTCGCGTCAACGACCTGATCGAGCAGGTGATCGTCGTGCTCGCGGCCGCGATGGTCGCGATCATCGTCGTGCTGCCGTTCCTCGGTTTCGCGGTCCGCGGTCTGACCGGCGAGGGTTATACGTTCCTCGCCGAGACGCCGCCGCAACTGGTGCCCTGGGCGGTGTTCCCGATGATCGGTGTGCTGCTGCGGCGCGACGGCCATATCGCCGTCGACATGATGCAGCATGCGCTGTCCGGCCGTTCACTGACGCTGCTGCGGATCGTGGTGATGGCGCTGTCCCTCGCAGGCGTCGCCGTGATGGCTTACTACGGCGCCCGGACCACCGCGTTCTTCGCGAGGCTCGGGCAGCTTTCGACCACCGAGATCGAATTCCCGTTGTGGTACCTGTACCTGTCGTATCCGATCGGTCTGCTGCTGGCGGCGAACTTCTGCCTGGAGAGCCTGATCGGCGAGGTGCTCGGCCGCCGGCCGCGCGGCACGGCGGTCGCCCTCTGAGGCAGCGCTTCGGATGATCCTCTATATCCTGCTCGCGATAGCGGCGATGCTGCTGTCGGTGCCGCTGTTCCTGGTCTTCGGTCTCGGCTCGGCGGCGATCGCGCTCGACGTGCTCGGCTTGCCCGGCCACACGCTGATGCAGGTCTCGTTCGACGCGATGACCAAGCAGGTGCTGGTCGCGATTCCGATCTTCATCTTCGCCGGCGCGGTGATGCTGCACGGCGGCGCCGCGCAGCGGCTGGTCGAGTTCGGCATGGCGCTGGTCGGCCATCTGCCGGGCGGCATGGCGGTCGCGCTGATCCTGGCGACGGGGATCTTCAGCGCGATCTCCGGCTCGATCCTGGCTTCGATCGTCGCGATCGGTTCGGTGCTGATGCCGCCGATGGTCGAGCGCGGCTATCCGAAGCCGTTCGTCATCGTGCTGACGGCGGCCGCCGCGCTGATCGACGCGCTGATCCCGCCGAGCAACACCGCGATCATCTTCAGCGCGATCACCCATGTGCCGGTGTCCAAGACCTTCGCGGCGGGCGTCGTGCCGGGCCTGGTACTGATGCTGCTGCTGCTGATCTACGCGATGTGGGTCTGCCGCAAGATGCCGCGGCCGCCGCGGCAAGGGGCGGCGCAGCGCTGGCGGGCGTTCGTCGCGGCGGTGCCGTCGCTGGTGATGCCGGTGATGATCCTGGGCGGCCTCTATCGCGGCTACATGACGCCGGCGGAATCGGCGTCGGTCGCGAGCATCTATGCGCTGCTGCTCGGCGTGTTCGTCTATCGCGAACTGAGCTGGCGCGGGCTGTGGTTGTCGCTGCGTTCGACCGCCGAGACGACCACCGCGATCTTCGCGATCATCGCGATGGCGGTCTACTTCTCGATCATCCTGACCTACACGCGTACGCCGCAGACGATCATCCAGTTCTTCGTCGAGTACAGCGTCGGGCCGATGACGTTCCTGCTGCTGGCCGGGTTCGTCTACCTGGTGCTGGGCACGTTCCTCGAAGTGGTGCCGATCTTCTATCTGACGATTCCGATCTTCTACCCGATCTGCATGGCGCTGAAGATCGATCCGCTGCAGTTCTACGTCTACATGGTCGGGCTGGTCGGGCTCGGCATGTTGACGCCGCCGGTCTGCGTCGGCGTCTACACCGCCGCGTCGATCATCAAGGAGCCGCCGAATCGCGCCTTCCGCGCGGTCCCGGGCTTCATCGCGGTCGGGTTGCTCTATGCCGCGATCGTGCTCGCCTTCCCGAAGCTGTCGACGTGGCTGCCCGCTCTGATGTAGTCGCCGGCTTCTCCTTCATCGCGCTCTGGGGCGTCGTCGTCGCGAATCTGGCGTTGCGCCAGCCCGCGCTGCGTACGATCGGCGAGGCATTGCTGTGCCTGCTGATCGCCCTCGCGCTGTTGCGGGCGAGCCGCCACATCCGCCTGCTCGCCAGCGTGCTGCTGCTCGCCACCGCGGCGCTCGCCTGGCGTGCCGGCGACTGGCGCATTGCCGAGCGCGGGCTCGGCGGCGCGCTCGCGGTCGGGGCATTCCTGCCGGTGATCGTGCTGCTGCGCGCCAGCGTCGAGGCGAGCCCGGCGATCGCCGCGATCCGGACACGCGTCAGCGCGATGGCCGTGCCAGAACGGCGCGCCTGGATGACTGGCGGCGCGCATCTGGTCGGTTCGATCCTGACGCTCGGTTACGTTTCGGTAATGCGACCGATGCTGCCGGAATCGCTCGATGCCAGTGAGCGGATGGCGATCGCCGAGTGCGGCGTCCGCGGCCTCGGCCTCGCGATCACCTGGTCGCCGTTCTTCGTCGCGAGCGCTGTCGCGAGCCAGCTGGTGCCGCAGGCCGCACCCTGGCAACTGGTGCTGGTCGGCTTGGGGCTGGCCGGCTGCGGCGCGCTGATCGCGCACGTGATGTTCAACCGCTCGCTCGGTCCGGCGGCCCTGGCGCGCGCGTTGCGCCGGCTGGCCCCGATCGTCCTGCCGACCGTGCTGCTGGTCGGCGCCGTGGTCGGCGTCGGTACGGCGGCGGGCTGGAACGCATTGCAGGCGGTGATCGTCGTGATCCCGGTGGTCTGCTTCGGCTATCTGCTCGCCACCGCACCGGGTCGGCTGATCGCGGTGGCCAATGCGGTGGTACGCGGCGCCGGACGGATGGGCGACGAGTTGCTGATTCTGGTCGCGTCGACCGTGTTCGGTGCCGCAATCGCCGGCTTTACGCCGCCGGCGATGCTCGACGCCGCGACCGCCCTGCTGTCGCCGTTGCCCGGGCTGCTGATCGGGCTCGAGGTGCTGCTGATCGCGGGATTGGGGCTGCTCGGATTGCACCCGATGGTGACGGCTTCGGTGCTGGTGCCGTACACGTTGGCCGCGGAACTGCCGATCGCAGCTGCGGTTCTGGCCCAGATCGTCGTGCTCGGCTGGTCGGTCAGCTCGATGGCGGCGCCGTGGACCTTGCCGGTGGTGGTGACCGCAACCTCGTTCGGCATCCCGGTGCGCCGGCTCGTGCTCGGACCGAACCTCGGCTTCGTTGCGGTATTCGCGCTGGCAGGCAGCGGCTTGCTGACCGTGGTCAACGCGTATCTGATGTCATAATGTCGACAATAGGACATGGAGTGGCGCAAGAATGCAGCTGACCGAAGATGCGGCCAAGGCCGCGCTGCGTGAGCTCGCGCTGCCGGTGCCGCCCGGCGAAGCAGCGCGGACGGCGGCCGAAGCGGCGCAGATCGCCGCCGCGGTCGGTGCCGGCGGCCGGGTCGCGGTCAAGGGGCTGATCGCCGCGGGGCGGCGCGGCAAGGCCGGCATCGTCCGGCTCTGCGAAGCGGCCGAGGCGGGATCCCTGGCCGGTGAGATGCTCGGCCGCGTCGTCGGCGGGTTGCGCGTCGATGCAGTCTACATCGAGGCGGCCGTGCCGATCGCGAGCGAGCTCTATCTCTCGTTCGCGTTCGACGCGCTGGCGCCGCGGGTGGTCGCGTCTCGTCATGGCGGTGTCGACATCGAAGCGACGCTCGAGTCCGATCCGGATGCGCTGGTGTCGCGTGCGATCGACCCGGTGGCGGGGCTGCCCGGCTGGCAGGCGGCGAATCTGTGGAACGACGCCGGCGTCGACAGCGCGCTGATCCCGGCGCTGGCGGCGTTGACGGTCCGGCTGTACGACGCGTTCCGGCGCTGCGACGCGACCATGCTCGAGCTCAATCCGCTGGCGGTGACGGCCGACGGCGCGCTGTCGCTGGTCGGCACGATGATGGAGATCGACGACAACGCGCTGTTCCGGCACCCGCAATGGCAGTCGGCGGCGGCCGAGCAGGCGGGGCCGGGGGGGCGGCCGCTGACCGCCGGCGAGCGTGCCGTGGCCGAGGCCAACCGGACTTTCCCCGGCGGCGCCACCCGTTACATCGAGCTCGACGGCGACATCGGGTTACTGGTGTCGGGCGGCGGCGCGAGCCTGTACCAGCACGACCTGATCCTGCATTTCGGCGGTCGCCCGGCGAACCATACCGATTTCAGCCCGGCGCCGACGCCGGACAAGCACGTTGCGGTGCTGGAGGCGATGCTCGATCGGCCGCAGGTCCGCGGGCTCCTGGTCGGCTGCAACTTCCTGCAGCTGGCGCGCTGCGATCTGATCATGGAAGCGGTGGCGATCGTGCTGCGCCGGCGCCGGATCGACGCCACGAAGTTTCCGATCGTGATCCGGCTGTTCGGGCCGGCCGAGGACGAGGCGAGGCGGATCGCCGCCGAGTTCCCCGGCATCGACTACCTGCCGCGGGGCGCCAGCCTCGCCGACGCCTGCCGCACGATCGTTGCACGGGTCGCCGGCCTCGGCGCCGTCACGGAGACATCGCGATGAGCATTCTGATCGACCGCGACACCCGGGTGCTGGTGCAGGGAGCGACCGGCAGTCAGGCACGCTTCGACATCCGTTACTGCCTCGAGTACGGTACCCGGATCGTTGCCGGCGTGACGCCGGGGCGGGGCGGCGAATCGGTCGAAGGCATTCCGGTCTTCAACACGGTCGATGCCGCGATCCGGGCCACCGGCGCCAACGCGACCGCGATCTACGTGCCGGCGCGCGGTGTCGTCGACGCGGTGCTCGAAGCGATCGACGGCGGTCTGCGGATGCTGCTCGCGCTGGCGGAGAACGTGCCGCGTCACGATGCGGCACGTGCGGTCGGCGCGGTCCGCCGGGTCGGCGGCCGGCTGGTCGGATTCAACACCAACGGGCTGATCTCGCCGGGCCGCTGCAAGATGGGCGGGATCGGCGGCGACCGTCCCGCCGATGTCTACGTGCCGGGGCGGATCGGCGTCTGCTCGCGCTCCGGCGGCATGTCGGCCGAGATCAGCTTCACGCTCGCGCGTGCCGGCTACGGCGTCTCGACCTGCGTGTCGCTCGGCGGTGATCCGTTGATCGGCATGCGCGTGCTCGAGGTGCTGCAATTGTTCGACGCCGATCCGGAAACCGATGCCACGGTGATCTATGGCGAACCCGGCAGCGCGCATGAGGCCGAGGTCGCCGCTGCGGTTCGCGCCGGCGTGCTGAAGAAGCCGATCATCGCGCTGGTGGTCGGCGCCTTCCAGGAACGCTATCCGAAGGGCGCGTCGTTCGGTCACGTCTCCGCGATGATCCAGGATCGCGACGACAGCGCGACCGCGAAGCGGCGGCTGCTGGCCGGTGTCGGCGTGTCGGTCGCCGACACGCTCGACGATCTGCCGCAGCTGCTCGCTGCGGCAGGCATCGCGCGCGCAGCCTAGCTAGATCCGGTAGATCCGCTCCGCGGTCCCGGCGAGCAACGCGCGCTGCTGGTCGCGGCTGAAGTCCGCGATCAGCGCGCGGTAGGCGTTCCACAGCCGGTCATAGTCGGCCATCAACCGGTCGACCGGGAAGTTGGAGCCGAACATCGCGCGTTCCGGCCCGAACCATTGGATCGGTTCGAGCACGAACGGTCGCAGGCTGTCGACCGTCCAGTCGAGGTCGGTCATGCCGTAGCCCGACAGCTTGACCACGATGTTCGGGCGCTCGGCGAGCCGCCGCATCGCGTGGCGCCAGCCGTCGAGACCGGCGGCGTCGCGCTCGAGCGGCATGCCGGCATGGTCGAGAATGAACTGCTGCTGCGGATACCGGTCGGCGAGCTCGGCGATGCGATCCATCTGCGGCCAGTAGACCTGAACGTCGAACGAGAAGCCGTATCGCTGCAGCAGGCCGAGCCCACGCTGCCATGCCGGATCGGCCAGGTAGTCGTGCTCGGCCCGATTGTGCCGCGGGTCCGGATGGCGGTTCAGCACCTGGCGGATGCCGCGCACCCGGTCGAACGCCGCGTGGCGGTCGAGCCAGGCCGCGGCATCGTCGGCCGACAGGTCGACGAACGCGACGATCGCGTGCGGAAAGCCCGTGCGCCCGGCGACCTCGGTCAGCCAGGCGGTCTCGCGGACCGGGTCGCTGCGGTCGACGTTGGCCTGTACATGCACCGACTTGATCAGGCGCTGGCGCGCCGCGTCGGCGAGCAGGTCCTCGACCAGGTAGTTGCGCCGCAGCGGCGCCCAGTCGCCCCAGCCGCGATCGTGCATCGGCCCTTCCAGCATCGGGTAGCGGTTGGCCGCCCGGTCCCAGAGGTGGTGATGCGCATCGACGATCGGCAGCAATTCGCCGTCCGCCGTGGCGCCAGGCGCCGGCGCGACGTCCGGGCCGGTCACAATGCCTTCGCCTTGGTCAGATCGTCGATCAGTCCGGTCTGGTTCTGCTCCTGCAGGATCCGGCGTGCCAGTGCCGGGTCATAGGTGCCGCGGACCGCGACCCAGGCGTCCTTCGCGCCCTTGTGCCAGGCGGCGCGCTCGGTCTCGTTCGGCACGTAGTTGCGGACCCGGCCCTGCATCGCCTTGGCAGCGTCCTGCTGCCACTTGACGTCGTAGCCGTACGCTTCCCGCATCATGTCGGCACCGGTCTTGGTGATCGCTTCCTGGGCCCATGCCGGCAGCTTGCGCCAGCGTTCCAGATCCATCAGGATCGGGTGCGCGCTGTACGCCGCCTCGACCGTGGTCACGTGCTTCACGACCTCGGTGAACTTGCCCTGCGACGTGAACGTATCCTGCAGATACATGCCCTGCACGACGCCGGACTGCAGACCCTCGTAGAGCTGCGCCCAATCGTACGGTACCGGCACGGCGCCCCAGGCGCGGACCAGGTTGAATTCGGTCGGGCTCTTGGTGACGCGGATCTTCAGGCCCTTCAGGTCCGACGGCTGGCGGACCTCGCGCTGCGTGTTGGTCAGGTTGCGGAAGCCGCCGACCGGGATGATCGCGATCGTGTGGACCTTCATCTCCTTCTCGGCGCGTGCGGCGAGCTCGCGCATCAGCCAGTCGTTGAGGATCCGGTTGGCCGACGCGTTGTCCTGGAACAGATACGGCAGGTTGATGATGTCGAAGGTGGTGCCGAAGGCGCCGACGTTGCCGCTCGACACGGTCGCGATGTCGATCTGGCCGAGCTTCATCTGCTCGACGCAGCCCTGCTCGCTGCAGAGCGCGCCCTTGTCGTGCAGCACCACCTCGATCCGGCCGTTCGAATGCTTCTCGAGGCCGGGCTTGAGCACATTGGTCATGACCGAGCCGATCGACATGCCGGGGGACGCCTGCGTGCCGACGGTCAGCCGGATCTTCTCCTGTGCGGCCACCGGCGGCGCCGTCAGCATCATCGTCAGTGCCGCGGCACCGGCGGCAGCGGCCAGTGCGCGGGACGCGAACATCGCGATCATGTCATCCTCCTGGTAGGTAACGGAACGGCGGCTCAGTTCGGGTCGCGCGTCTCCTGGCGTGGGCCCCCCGGGAAGCGGCGGCCCGACAGATCCTCGATCAGCACGAACAGCCCGGCCAGCGTGACCAGTGCCCCGCTGATCGGCAGGATCAGCATCGGCACCGACTTCGGCAGATTGCCGAGCTCCCAGTATGCGCCCGGAATCCGGAGCGCGACTTGCGCGCCCCAGAACACCATCAGCAGGCCGACCGCGATGAGCAGCAGCAGCCAGACGAGCTCCAGGCCGCGGACGACGCCGCGCGGCAGATAGTCGTAGATCATCTGCATCGCGATCGAGTCGCGCTCGCGGATCGACAGCGCGAAGGCGAGCATCATCAGCCAGATGTTGGCGAACAGCGCGATGGTGTCGCCCCAGAACGGCGGATCCAGGAATACCGTCCGCATCACGACGGTGTAGGCGGTGAACAGCACCATTGCCGCCAGCAGCAGCATGCACAGCGCCAGCAGCACCTTGCGCAGCAGCTGGTCGAACGGAGCGAGCAGCCGGATCGCGGTGCCTTCCCGCAGACTGTCGTCTACCGCGCGATCTGCTGCCATGGTCCGACCTCCGAGGGCGCCCTAGAGCAGCCCGAGCGCTTGCGGAATGCCGAGCGTCAGCACCGGGAACGCGAACATCAGGAACAGCACGACGACCTCGACCAGCATGAACGGGATCAGCTCGACCGCGCTATGCTCGAGCTTGCATTCCGCGATCCGGTTCGCGACGAACCAGCAGGCGCCGACCGGCGGCGTCACCATGCCGAGCAGGAAGCCGACGACCACCACCAGCGCCGTGGTGATCGGCGGGAAGCCTGCGGTTGCAGCGACGCTGACCAGCATCGGCCCGAACACGATGATATTGGCCGGCAGGTCCAGAAAGGTGCCCACCAGCAGGATGAACAGCACCAGCATCAGCACGAACAGCATCGGGCTGCCGGCGAACGACAGCAGGAAGCTCTCGATCGTCTCGATCGCGCCGACCTTGGTCAACAGCCAGCTGAACGGGCCGGACGCGGCGATGACGATGAACACCGAGGCCGACATCCGCACGGTACGCTCGAGCGCGCCGAGCACGTCGCGCAGCGTCATGCCGCGGTAGACTGCGGCGCCGACGCCGAGCGCGAGCAGCGCGGTGATCGCGCCGGCCTCGACCGAGCTGAAGATGCCGCCGAGCAGGCCGACCAGCAGCGCCAGCGGGATCAGCAACGCGGCGCCGGCCCGCCAGAGGGCGATACCGAGCCCGCGCAGGCTGAACGGCTGCTCGCTGCGCTCGTAGTTGCGGCGGTAGGCCAGCCAGGCGGTCACCACCATGAACAGCAGGCCGATCAGGATGCCGGGGACGATGCCGGCGGCGAACATCGCGCCGACCGACAGGTTCGCCATGCTCGCCAGGATGATCATCGCGATCGACGGCGGGATGATGCCGCCGATCGTCGACGTCGCGGCAGTGATCGCGGCGGCGAACGGCGCCGAGTAGCCGGCCCGCTTCATCGCGGGGATCAGCACGGTGCCGATGGTCGCGGTATCGGCGACTGCCGAGCCGTTCATGCCGGCGAAGAACATGCTCGAGACCACGTTCACCTGCGCCAGCCCGCCGCGGACCCTGCCGACCATCGCGCGCGACAGCTCGAGGATGCGCTCGGTGACCGAGGAGCTGTTCATCAGCTCGCCGGTCAGCATGAAGAACGGTACCGCGAGCAGCGCCGGCGAGGCGATCGCCTCGTACATCTGATGCGGCACCGTCAGCAGCGGCACCGCGTCGGTGGCCAGGATGTAGCCGACCGGCAGAATGATCATCGCCAATGCGATCGGCGCGCCGAGCAGGATCAGCGCGACCAAGCCGGTCACCAGCAGCAGGCTTTCCATCCCTGGGACCCCCCGGCCGGTGCTACTTGCGCATCGTCCGCCCTTTGGGACCGAGTTGCTCCGGCAGCACCCGCCAGGCGTCCTCGATCCAGTGGCAGAGCATTCGACGGGTGTCGCGCGGATCGATGATGTCGGGCACGCGGAACTTCTCGGCCGTCAGGAACGGCGATTCGAGATGCTCGTACTTCGCTTCCAGCTGCGCGAGCCGCTGCCGCCGCTCGGGCTCCGGCAGCGCCTCGAGCTCGGCGCGGTAGGCCGCCTCGATGCCGCCCTGCATCGGGATCGAGCCCCAGCGCGCCGACGGCCAGGCGTAGTGCAGGTTGACACCCTGGATCCGCGCGTAGGCGTTGCCGGCGAGGCCGTACAGCCGGCGGATCACGATCGCGCACCAGGGTACCCGCGACTGCTCGATCGCGGAGATCACGCGGACCGAGCCCCGGACGTTGCCGAGCTTCTCCGCCTCGATGCCGACGACGGTGCCGGGCTGATCGACGAAGTTGACGATCGGCAGGTGGAAGGTATCGCAGAGATCGATGAAAGTCTCCATCTTCTCCGCCGCCGGCCGGTTCAGCCCGCCGCCGTTGTGATAGGGGTCGTTGATCATCACGCCGACCGGGTAGCCGTTGAGCCGCGCCAGGCAGGTGACCAGCGACCGTCCGTACATCGGCGCGATCTCGAATACCGAACCCTGATCGAACACCAGATCGAGGATCTTCCGCGAGCGATAGACCTGGCGCCGGTCGCGCGGGATGATCGACAGCAGCGCTTCCTCGCGCCGATCGACCGGATCGGTGGCCGGCGTGCGCTGCGGCATCTCGAACACCGAGTCCGGAACGTATGACAGGAAGCGCCGTGCGAGCTCGAATGCGTGCTCCTCGCTCTCGGCCTCGTTGTCGATCACGCCGGAGCGGGTATGGATGTGCGAGCCGCCGAGCTGATCCTTGTCGAGCTCGGTGCCCATGCCGGCACGCTCGACGACCGGCGGCCCGCCCGCCATCACCTGGGCGTGGCCCTTGACCATGATCGAGAAGTGCGCGCAGGCCGCCTTGACGGCGCCGAGGCCGGCGCACGGCCCGAGCGCGATCGCGATCACCGGAATCACGCCGAGCTGACCCGCCATCAGCCAGCTCGGATAGCCGGGGATCTTGGTGCCCCCCATCTGCTCGACCAGCCGGACGCTGCCGCCGGCGCTTTCGACCAGACGGATCAGCGGCAGGCGGTGCTCGAGCGCATAGTTCTCGGCATAGATCCACTTCTCCGAGACCGTGGCCTCGGACGAGCCGCCGCGCACCGTGAAATCGTCGACATCGAGCGTGATCTTGCGGCCGTCGATCCGACCGGTGCCGATGATCGCGTTGGTCGGCCGGACCCGCTTGAGCTTCCAGTCCGCGTCGTACTCGGCCTTGCCGGCCAGCACGCCGATCTCGAACCAGCTGTCATCGTCGAGCAGCCGGCCGACGCGTTCGCGGGCCGTCAGCCGCCCCTGGGCATGCTGACGGCGGATCGCGTCCTCGCCGCCCAGTTCCGCGGCGAACCGCTTGCGTTGCTCGATCTCGTCGACTTCCGGCTGCCAGGTCATCCGCGGCGTCTCCTGTCCGGCCGGGGGGCCGGTGGCGACATTCTGAACGATGACGTCGGAATGTCAACAAAGAGAATTTCGGACAATAGCCGCCCGGTCAGTGGCCGCCATCACGCCGATGCAGGCGCCGGCGGTGCCTGGCCCACCGCGAGGAAGCGGTCGAGCCGAGCCGGGTCGGTGAGCAGCAGGCCGCTGGCGGCGCGGTCGACGATGCGTCCGCGTTCCAGCACCACCGCGTCATCGGTGATCGGCAGGATCTGCCGCGGATGCTGTTCGACGATGATCGCCGACAGGCCTTCCTCGCGGACGATCCGTGCGATCGCGCGCAACAGCTCCTCGACGATGATCGGCGCCAGCCCTTCGAGCGGCTCGTCGAGCAGCAGCAGCTTCGGATTCAGCACCAGCGCGCGGGCGACCGCGAGCATCTGCTGCTCGCCGCCCGACAGCTGGTTGCCGAGGTTGCCGCGGCGTTCGGCCAGCCGCGGAAACAGCTGGTACGCCCGCGCCGGCGTCCAGGCTCCCGGCCGCGCGACCGCGGTCAGGTTCTCGTCGACGGTCAGCGACTTGAAGATGTTGCGCTCCTGCGGCACCCAGCCGATGCCGGCGGCGGCGCGGCGATGCGACGGCAGCAGCGTCAGGTCGACGCCGTCGAGCCGGATCCGGCCGGCATGACGGCGCGTCGCCCCGACCAGCGTGTTGAGCAGCGTGGTCTTGCCGGTGCCGTTGCGGCCGAGCAGCGCCAGCGACCGACCGGCGGCGAGCGTCAGGTCGAGGCCTTCGATGACAATCGCTTCACCGTAGCCGGCGGTCAACCCGGTGACCGACAGCAGTTCAGGCATGATGCGCGGCCACCGATTCGCCGAGATAGACTTCCCGGACCCGCGGATCGGCGGCCACGGCAGCGACATCGCCGTCGACCAGCACCGCGCCGTTGACCAGCACCGAGACGCTGCGCGCGAAATTGAACACCAGATCCATGTCGTGTTCGATCAGCACCACGGTGACGTCGTCGGGCAGCGCACGGATCACGTCGGAGATCTGCCGCCGCTCGCCGGCCGGCACCCCGGCGGCGGGCTCGTCGAGCAGCAGCACCCGCGGCCGCCCGGCCAGCGCCAGCGCGATCTCGAGCAGCCGGCGCTGGCCGTAGGCGAGCTCGGGTACGCGCCGATCCATCACGTCGGTCAGCTGGAACTGCCGCAGCAGCGCATCGCAGCGGGCCGCGATGCCGTCATTGCCATCGCTGCCGTCGTCACCGCCGCGTTCACCGCTGCCGCCGCCTGCCAGGGCGCCGAGCGGGCGCCACCAGCGGCCGCCGTTGCCGGTCGACTGCGAGACCGCAAGCGCGAGCGATGCCAGCGGCGTCAATTCGGCGAACAGCTGGTTGATCTGGAAGGTCCGGACCAGACCGCGCGCCACTCGCCGATGCGGCGCCAGCCGGGTGACGTCGTCGCCGTCGAGCAGGATCGTGCCGCTGCTCGGTGCCAGTACGCCGGTCAGCAGGTTGATCAGCGTGGTCTTGCCGGCGCCGTTGGGACCGATCAGCGCATGCCGGGCACCGCGCGGGATCGCGATCGAGACGCTGTCGGTCGCGACGATGCCGCCGAACCGGCGCGACAGGGTGCGGGTCTCGAGGACGGGCGGGTTCATCGTGGCGATCATCGCCGGACCCAAGTCCACGGCCGGATCAACCGATCCCGCCCGACCAGCACCAGCACGACCAGAAACAACCCGAGCCAGAACAGCCAGTACTGCGGCGTCCAGGTCGAGATCAGGTCGTGCAGCAGCTTGAACACGATCGCGCCGGCGACGCCGCCGTACAGGTAGCCGGCGCCGCCGATGACCAGCACCAGCAGCACGTCGGCGCTGCGATGGAAGTCGAGGACGTCGAGCGACGCGAAGCCCGAGGTCTGCGCGAGCAGCGCGCCGGACGCGCCGGCGAGTCCGGCGGCGACCGCGTAGATCGCGATCAGCCGTGCGGCGACCGGGATGCCGATGCTCTGCGCCCGCAGCCGGTTGTCGCGCAGCGCCTGCAGCGAGACGCCGAACGGCGAGTGGACCAGCCGGCGACAGACGAACAGCGCGAGCAGCAGCACCGCGAGGCTGTAGCCGTAGGCGACGCGGCCGGAGAGGTCGAATTCGAAAGCGCCGAGCAGCGGGCCGATGACGACGCCTTGCAGGCCGTCGGCGCCGCCGGTCAGCCAGTCGAGCCGGTTCGCCAGCTCGTAGAGGATCGACGCGATGCCGAGCGTGACCATCAGCCGGGTCAGATCGCTGCCGCGCAGGATCAGCAGGCTGGTCGCGAGGCCGAGCAGCGCCGCCGCGGCGATCGCGACCGCGAGGCCGACCAGCGGATCGGGCAGGACGTGCTTGGCGAACAGCGCGGCGACGTAGGCACCGAAGCCGAAGAAGGCGGCGTGCCCGAGCGAGACGATGCCGGCATAGCCGAGGATCAGATCGAGCGACAGCGCGAACAGCGCCAGGATCGCGATCTCGTTGGCGAGCAGCGCATGGCCGGGCAGCAGCGGCCAGGTGGCGAGCAGCGCGACGAACACCGCGGTCTCCCACCAGCGCCAGCGCGCGGCGGCGGCGAGCCCGGCGCTCGCACCGCTCATCGCGCCGCACTCCGCCCGAACAGGCCCTGCGGCCGGACCATCAGGATCAGGATCATCACCGTGTAGACGATGAAGGCGCCGAGCTTCGGCACGTAGTACTTGCCGAACACGTCGGCGAGGCCGAGCAGCAGCGCGGCGAGCAGCGGTCCGGTCACGGTGGTGGTGCCGCCGACCGCGACGACGATCAGGAAGTACATCATGAACTTGAGCGGGAAGGTCGGATCGAGGCCGAGCACTTCGGCGCCGAGCGCGCCGCCGAGGCCGGCCAGCCCCGAGCCGACCGCGAAGGTCGCCGCGAAGATCCGGTTGACGTCGAGCCCCAGTCCGCCGGCGACCCGCGGATCGTCGACCGAGGCGCGCAGCCGGCTGCCGAAGCGGGTCCGCGACAGCACCCACTGCAGCACGACCGTCAACGCGGCGCAGACGGCGACGATGAACAGCCGGTAGCGGCCGATGCCGACGCCGGCGACTTCGAAGCGGCCCTGCAGCCAGACCGGCAGCTGCAGCCCCTGCTGCTGCGAGCCGAGCATCCAGTCGACCGCGGCGACCGCCATGAAGACGATGCCGATCGAGAACAGCACCTGATCGAGATGCGACTTGCGGTACATCGGCCGGTACAGCAGCCGCTCGAGCACGACGCCGGCGACGGCCGCGAGCAGGAACGCGGCCGGCAGCGTCGCGAGGTACGGCCAGCCGGCACGGTTCATCAGCAGCACCGCGACATAGCCGCCGGCCATCGCGAACGCGCCATGGGCCAGGTTGATGAAGTTCATCAGCCCGAGCGTGACCGCCAGGCCGACCGCCAGCACGAACAGCAGCATGCCGTAGGCGATGCCGTCGAACAGCAGTGTCAGCATCGCGGTCGGCGTGACGACCGCGCACGGCCGTCGGCCGGTCGTGCCCGCGTGCTCGAAGTCCCCATGCCGGCAGTGTAGCAAGCGCTCGCGCGCCGCCGCACGGCCGGCGGGTCAGGGCGCGGCGGGGTTCAGCGCCGCTGCGACGAAAGCCGGGTCGAACACCTTGTCGGCGAGCACCTGGCAGCGCTTGATCAGCCGGCGTTCGTCGGGACGATAGTCCGGCCGGGCGAAATGCCAGGTGGTCAGGTGGTCCCAGATCAGCACGTCGCCGGGCTGCCAGTGATGCGTATGCCGGTACTCCGGCCGCAGCACATGGTCGAACAGCCGATGCAGCATCCGGTCGCTCTGGTCGTCCGGCAGGCCGTTGATCCGGACCGTGAAGCCGGGATTGACGTAGATCGACCGGCGGCCGGTGATCGGGTGCCGCAGGAACACCGGGTGGTCGACCGGCGGCCGTTCGCGGCGCTGCTGTTCGGTCAGCGCCGGCCGGTTGCTGCTGCGGTTGGCGCGCATGTGATCGTGGAACTTGCTGAAGTCGTGCCGCGCGGTCGCGGTCGCGAGCGCGGCCCGCAGCTCGTCCGGCAGTTCGTCGTAGGCGGCCTGGGTGTCGGCGAACTCGGTGCCGCCGAGCGTACGGCCGTCGCGCACCGGCACCTCGATCGCCCACAGCACGTTGACGAAGCCGACCGTGCGGTTGTAGGTCATGTCGGTGTGCCAGTCCTGGCCGGCATCGGGCAGGCCGATCGGGCGGCCGTCGACGACGATATTGGACAGGATCGACACCTCCGGCATGCCGGGTTCGCCGGGACCGTTGGCCGAGATCCGCTCGAGCGTGCCGAACCGCGCCGAGAGCGCGCGCAGCCTGGCGGCGTCGAGCGATTGGCGCGGAATGCGCAGCAGGCCGTGCTCCGCGACGCCGCGCAGCAGCTCGGCGAACGCGGCCGGCGACAGTTCGCGCGACAGGTCCGCGCCGTGCACGACCGCGCCGAGCTGCCGGCTGATGCCGGGCCGCGCCGGCGTCGTTTCGAATCGGATCATGGTCTCTTCGGAGCCGCTGGCGGTACGGCGATCGTCGGGTTCATTGCGGCGGCACAGCGGCGCGGTACCAGGCGTCGATCGCGTCGCCTTGCCAGAAGACGACGCCTTCGTGCTGCTTCAGGTACGACAGCATCGCGTCGAAATATCTGATCCGGTGCGCGGCCCCCGAGATATACGGATGGACACCGAACGCGAGCACGCGCGCGCCGCTCGCCGCTTCGCGATAGAGCTGATCGAACGCGTCGCGGGTCCGGTCGAACATCGCGTCGGACGTGTGCAGGCCGGACAGCATGATCGTGATGTCGTTCAGCTCGACCGAATACGGGATCGACACGATCGGGCCGTGGCGGGTCCGCGCATAGAGCGGCTGGTCGTCCACGACCCAGTCGCCGAACCAGCGGAAACCCGCCTCGGCGACGTAGTCGAGCGTGGCCGGCGTCTGGCCGCGGCCCGGTCCGAGCCAGCCGGTCGGCCTGCGGCCGGTGGCCCGCTGCAGTACCTCGACGGTCTGGCGGATCATCGCGCGCTGGTCCGGCACCTTGTCGATCGACATCTGGACGTAGCAGTGCGCCATGAACTCCCAGCCGGCGTCGAGTGCCGCCTGCGCGATCCGCGGCCGCGTCTCGCAGACGCGGGCGTTGATCGACAGCGTCGGCCGGATGCCGTGCGCATCGAGCACTTCCTTCAGGCGCCAGAAGCCGACCCGCATACCGTACTCGTGCCAGGTCCAGTTCTGCGTGTCGGGCACCATCGAGACGCCACCGGGCGGATTCGAGATCTGTCGCGGCATCGGCCGCGACAGCTCCCATTCCTCGACGTTGACGACCGGCCAGACGATCAGCCGCGCACCGTCCGGCAGCGCGAGCGGCGGCCGGTCGACGATCGCCGAATAGTCGAAGCGCTGGTCGATCGGAAGCGCGCGCGCTTCGTCGGCCTGGCTGTTGTTGGAGGTTCCGGTCATGCTGATTTCCTCTCGGCCGAGCGGCACCATCATAGGGATGTCGACTACGTCCGTATACTTAAATAGTCTTCACGACTATGTAGGAAGAGGAGATGAATCTCTCGGGCCGGCTGCTGGAGGCGTTCCTGGCGCTCGACGAAACCCGGCGCTTCGTCGTCGCGGCCGATCGTTGCCATGTGACGCCGTCGGCATTCAGCCAGATGATCGGCCGCCTCGAGGCGCAGGTCGGGGTCAGGCTGTTCGATCGCGATACCCGCAACGTCTCGCTGACCGCCGAAGGCGAGGTGTTCGCCGCGAGTGCACGGCGCATCTCGGCCGAGTTCGGTGCCGCGATGGAGAAACTGCGGGACCGCGCCAGCCTGAACGTCGGCAGCGTGACCATCGCGGCGCCGCCCTCGCTCGCGGCCGCGTGGCTGCCGGGGCTGCTGGCCGAGTTCCGCTCGCGGCATCCGAGCATCTCGCTCGGGCTGCGCGATGTCGTTTCGGATCGCTGCCTGGAACTGGTGCTGGACGGCCATGTCGATTTCGGCATCAATGCGCGGCACGGCAGCGGCCTCGAGTTCGAGACCGTGCTGCAGCGGAACGAGCGCTTCTTCCTGCTGTGCCGCGACAGCGATCCGTTGGCCGATGGCTCCGGGATCCGGCTCAAGGACCTGCGCGGCCGCGACTTCATCCACCTGGTCCGCACCGGCAGCGCCTGGCAGCGGATCCGCGACGACCTGACCCGCGCCGGCGTCCGCGACGCCGGTTTCGAAGTCGAGCAATTCAGTACCGTCGCCGGCCTGGTGTCGGCCGGCTTCGGCGTCAGCGTCGTGCCCGAGCTCGCCTTGCCGCTCTGTCAGCGGCCGGGGTTGCGCGTCGTTCGCGTCGCCGACAAGGAAGTGGTGCGGCCGCTGTTCGCGGTGCGCCGGCGCGGCCGCAGCCTCGCGACCGCCGCGCAGGCGCTCTGGGATTTCATCCTCGCCCGCGCCAACGCGGCGCCGGCACCGCCGCCGGGGCGCCGATCATTAAGAAAAACCGCAACAATCCTTCCAACTAATTAAGTGTACCCAGGCTTCGTGTTCCCGTAACCTCGGCCGGTTCGCGAGCGGTTCGCGGCCGAGGACAATCGATGAAATGCGTTGCCCATGCCCTGCGCCTCGTGCAGGCTCTGCTGCTGGTCGGACTGTGCGGCGCTGCCCCGGCATTCGCCCAGGCGCCGGCTTCCGATCAGGCGCCGGCGTTTCCGACCAGGCCGGTCCACCTGGTCGTCGGCTTTTCCGCCGGCGGCGTCATCGACGGCTTTGCGCGCCAGCTGGCGCCGCGGCTGTCCGCCGCGCTCGGGCAGCCGGTCGTCGTCGACAACCGTCCCGGCGCCAACGGCGTGCTGGCGATGCAGTCGGTCGCAGCCGCGCCGGCCGACGGGCACACCCTGATGTTCGGCGCCGCCGGCAACATCAGCCTCAACGAGTTGCTCTACAACGCGTTGCCGTACCAGCTCGAACGCGATTTCGTGCCGGTCACCCAGGTCAACTCGGTGGCGCTGCTGCTGATGACGCGGGCCGACCTCCCGGTCGGCGACGTCGCCGGCCTGATCACGCTGCTCAAGCGGGAACCGGGCAAGATCAACTACGCCTCCACCGGGACCGGCAGTTCACCGCAGCTCGCTGCCGAGATGTTCAACTCGATGGCCGGGGTCAAGTCGACCAACGTGCCGTACAAGGGGAGCGGGCAGGCGATCACCGATCTGATCGCCGGCCAGGTCGACATGATGCTCGACGCGATCGCGATCGGCATGCCGCACGTCCGTTCCGGCAAGCTGAAGGCGCTGGCGACGACCGGTACCAGGCGCTCGGGCATCCTGCCGGACCTGCCGACGGTCGCCGAAACGCTGCCGGGCTACGAGGTCACCAACTGGTTCGGCGTACTGGCGCCGAAGGGCACGCCGCCGGCCGTGGTCCGCCGGATCCAGAGCGAGATCCGTGCCGCCATCGCTGCGCCGGACCTGCGCGACAAGATGCGCAGCGAAGGCATGGAGCCGGTCGGCAGCACGCCGGAAGAGTTCGCCGCGTTCATCCGTCGCGAGCAGGAGCGCTGGGGGCGGGTGATCAAGCAGGCCGGCATCCGCGTCGAGTAGCGGGCCGGCGGCCGTCCGCAGCGGAGCGCGCCGGCCCGGTCGGGCCGGGCGCCGCAGCTCGGGGTGCTGCAGCTTGCGGCGACGGCTTGCGGTGACGGCTTGCGGTGCTACGGCTTCTTGGCTGCCGGATCGCGGACCGCGGTCTGCTTGTCGAACTCGACATTGTAGAGCTGGCCGTCGACCCGCTCGACCTTGCGGATGTAGATATCCTGCACGATGTCACGGGTCTGCGCGTCGATCAGCACCGGGCCGCGCGGGCTCTCGAACACCTGGCCCTTCATCGCGTTCAGCAATGCTTCGCCGCCGGCGCCCTTGGTCGCCTCGAGCCCCTTCATGATCACGCGCATGCCGTCGTAGCCGCCGACCGCCATGAAGTTCGGCCGCATGTTCTTGTTGGCCTTGGTGAACTCGGCGACGAACTTCTGGTTCAGCGGCGACTTGTGCGCGGTCGAATAGTGGTGCGAGGTGACGACGCCGAGCGCGACGTTGCCCATCTCGTTCAGGATGTCGTCGTCGGTGATGTCGCCGGTGCCGATCAGCTTGATGCCGGACTTGTCGAGGCCGCGTTCGGCGAACTGCTTCATGAACTGGGCGCCGACGCCGGATGGCAGGAACACGAACAGGCCGTCGGGCTTGGTGTCGACGATCCGCTGCAGGAACGGCGCGAAGTCCGGGTTGCGCAGCGGCACCCGCAGCTCGGCCGGCACCGCGCCGCCGTTCAGCTGGAAGCGGCTCTTGAACCAGGTCTCGGCGTCGATGCCCGGGCCGTAGTCGGTGACCAGCGTCGCGACGTTCTTCAGCCCGTTCTTGGCCGCCCAGTCGGCGATGCCGATCGACGCCTGCGGCAAGGTGAAGCTGGTGCGCACGACGAACGGCGTCGAGTTGATGATGCTCGAGGTCGCCGCTGCCATCACGACCATCGGCGTCTTCGATTGCGTCGCGATCGGCGCGGTTGCGAGCGCGAGCGGCGTCAGGCCGAAGCCGGCGAGCGCGACGACCTTGTCGTTGACGACCAGCTCCTGCGCCAGCCGGCGCGTCGTGTCCGCGGTGGCGGCGTCGTCGCGGACGATCAACTCGACCTTCTTGCCGGCGACGGTCGCGCCGTTCTGCGCCAGATAGAGGCGGGCGGCGGCCTCGACCTGGCGGCCGGTCGACGCGAACGGACCGGTCAGCGGCAGGATCAGGCCGACCTTGAGCGTCTGCTGCGCCTGCGCGCCGAACGCCGTGGTGGCCAGCACTGCGGCGGCGAGCAGTGGGCGCAGTCGGAATCGGGTCATGGGATTCTCCTCCGTGGATTCTCGGGAACGATATTAGAGCGTTTCGATGCCGGGGTGATTCAGCGCGTCGAGCAGGGTGCCGGTGACGGCGACGCGGATTTCGTCGATCCCGTCTTCGTGCTTCATCGGGCCCTCCGCCGGCGCAGCAGGCCCGCGCCGGGCAGCGCGGCGAGCGCCTGCTGGCTCTGCAGCATCTCGCCGAGATTGCGCTGCGCGATCCGCGCATGCTCGCGCATCAGCGCTTCGGCGCGAGCGCCTTCGCGGCTGCGGATCGCGTCGAGCACCGCCCGGTGCTGGGCCTGCGCGACGACCAGGATGTCGCGCGCGTCGCTGCCGGCCGTTCGCTGCAGCACGAACGCGTTCGGCGAGGCGAACGGGAACGTGCTCGCGCGCTCGATCTGGCGGCGCACGATACTGCTGCCCGCCATCTCGCAGAGCAGCGCGTGGAAGCGGCCGTTCTGCTCGACATAGCGCGAAAAGGTCGCGTCGGTCAGCGCCGGCGCCTGCAGCAGGTCGTCGATCCGCGCGACCGCGTCGCAGGCATCGGCCCACAGCAGGCCGCCAACGCCGCGTTCGGCGGCGAGCCGGGCAGCCAACCCTTCGAGCGTCCCGCGCAGCTCGATCGCGTCGCGGACATCGTCTTCGCTGAAGTCCTTGACCGCGAAGCCGCCGCCGGGCAGCGCTTCGAGCAGGCCTTCCTCCTGCAACCGGACCAGTGCCATCCGGATCGGCGTCCTGGACACGCCGATGCGTTCGACCAGCGCCAGTTCGGCGATCCGGGTACCGGGCTCGAGCTCGCCGCCGAGCACGAGCTCGCGCAGCTTGACCTGGGCACGGACCGTCTGCGACGTGCCGGAGTCGTCGCTGGCCGCGCCGGTGGTGGGGTCGGTTGCCGTCTCGTGGGTCAGGTCCATCAGGCGGCCGCGTACCAGGCCTTCAGCGGAAACGTCGCCATCGCCGTCCTCGGAGGATACATTCTGTATACAGAGAGATCCTAACTCAGCTCGATGGCGTCAAAAATATGAGCGTTAACCCTTATCCATGGAGCATCGCCGTATTCCGGAGATCCCAATAACATCGGAAATCACGACGGAAACCGCCAATCACCGGAGACTGCGATGACGCTGCAGCGCCCCCCGTTCCGCGCCGACCATGTCGGCAGCTTCCTCCGCCCCAGGTATCTGCTCGAAGCCCGCGAGCAAGCCGCGAGCGGCGCGATCTCGAAGGACGAGCTGCGCAAGGTCGAGGATCGCGCGATCGCCGAGATCGTCAAGTTCCAGCAGGACGTCGGCCTGCAGTCGATCACCGACGGCGAGTTCCGCCGCACCTATTTCCATATCGACTTCCTCGAGCAGCTGGGCGGCGTCAAGACCGACATTCCGGTCACGATCAGGAAGCCGGACGGCACCGAGGAGCTGGCGCCGCCGGTGATGCGCGTCGTCGACCGGGTCCGGCACGTCAAGGACATCCAGAAGGCCGACTTCGAGTACCTGAAGCGCCAGGTCGGCAGTCACGGCACGCCGAAGGTGACGATCCCGTCGCCGACGATGCTGCATTTCCGGGGCGGCCGGGCCGGCATCAGCAAGCAGCACTATCCGGAGCTCGACCCGGCGTTCTACGACGACGTCGCGACCGCCTACGGCGACGAGCTGCGGTCGCTGGCGGCCGCCGGCGCCACCTACGTGCAGATGGACGACACCAATCTCGCCTACTTGTGCGACGACAAGATGCGCGAAGCCGCGCGCAGCCGCGGCGACGACCCGGACGAGCTGCCGCACCGCTACGCGGCCTTCATCAACAAGGTGGTCGCGCAGAAGCCGGCCGGCATGACGCTCGCGGTGCATCTGTGCCGCGGCAACTTCAAGAGCACCTGGGCGGCGCAGGGCAGCTACGAACCGGTCGCTGAGGCGCTGCTGTCGGAGATGAACGTCGACGCCTACTTCCTCGAATACGACGATGCGCGCTCGGGCGACTTCAAGCCGCTGCGCTTCCTGCCGAAGGGCAAGACCGTCGTGCTCGGGCTGGTGACGACCAAGCTCGGCGAGCTCGAGAAACCCGACGATCTGAAGCGCCGGATCGACGAGGCGGCCAAGTACGCACCGCTCGAGCAGCTGGCGCTGAGCCCGCAATGCGGCTTCAGCAGCACGGTCCACGGCAACAACATCGCGGTCGAGCAGCAGCGCGACAAGCTGCGGCTGGTGGTGGAGACGGCGCGCGCGGTCTGGGGGTGAGCGTTCGGCGGCTGGGTTCGGCAGCCGGGTTCAGCGGCCGGCTGCGGCGGCTCGTGAGTCGGTGATAGTCTTGCCCGACTACGAAGCGTTTTTTCGCGAGTACGCGAAAGCGTACGAGCGCTCGTTGGGCGCAAGCGTCGATGTGGCCGCGATCCGCGGTTTCTTCGCCGAGGCATTCGTGTCCGCCAGCGTCGGCGGACATGTCGCGGCCGGAGCGAACGATCAGACGTTCGAGGCGATGCTGCGGCAGGGGTACGGCTTCTACAAGGCGATCGGCACCACCAGCATGAGGGTCGACCGGGTGGAGTCGGAACCCCTCTACGAAAATCACGACCGGGTACGGGTCTTCTATTCGGCCGGTTACCGGAAAAGAGACGGAACCGAGGTCTCGATTCCGTTCGACGTGTTGTACTTGCTGCAGCGGCGATCCGGAGGCCCGAAGATCTTCGGATTCATCGCAGGCGACGAAATGGCTGTCTACCGAACGCATGGTCTGGTGGACGACCCTGGTCGGCCTGCATGACCGGTACCGGTACGCGCCCCGGGCTGTGCCGCGCGATCACTCGAACAGGAGGGAACGATGGTGTCGAACGCGAAATTCGAAGTCACGGTGGCAATGCTGCAAGCCTTTGCCGACGCCTGGAATCGCCATGACGCGGACGCCCTGATGTCCTTCATGTCCGAGGACTGCGTCTTCGAGGCGTCCGCCGGGCCGGACGCTTGCGGTACCCGCTACGCCGGCCGCGACGCGGTGAAAGCCGGCTATATGGAGGTATTCGCCACTTTCCCGGATGCGCACTGGGGCGACGCACGCCATTTCGTGCAGGGTGATCGGGGCGTCTCGGAGTGGATCTTCACTGGGACTCGAGCGGACGGTACGCGCGTGGAAGTGCACGGCTGCGACCTGTTCACGTTCCGCGGCGGCAAGATCGCGCTGAAGAACTCGTATCGGAAGAACCGCCCGGCTGTCGCCGCTCGGAAGGTCTAGGTGCCTCGCCGGGCTGGAACGATGAACGACTACATTCTCTTCATGCACGACGATGTCCCAAAGGAAAGCCGCGAAGCGAGCGAAGCCGGATGGGACGAATACCTGTCGAAGCTCGTTGCCAGCGGCCAGTTCGACGGCGGCAGTTCGATCGGGCAGGGCGCCTGTGTCCGAAAGGACGGAGCCGTCAGAGCGATCGCATCGAATCTGTCCGGCTACATCCGTGTCCGGGCCGAGAATCTCGAGGACGCAAAGCGGTTCGTATCGGGGAATCCCGTCTTCGAGGCCGGCGGCACGGTGGAAATCCGGGCGTTGCCGCGCGGATGACGGAGCGACGGGCGTTTGAGATCGCAGGCCGTTCGAGGTCGACGAGGCGTTTGACACAGGAGGCATGCAAGTGACGCGAGTCCGGGTCGAGAGCTTCACCATTTCGCTCGACGGCTACGGCGCCGGCCCCGATCAGAGTCTCGAGCAGCCGCTCGGCCTTGGCGGTACGGACCTGCACCGGTGGGCGGTGCCGACGCGTACTTTCCAGCGGGCCTTGTTCGGCGCCGACGGCGGCACGACCGGGCTCGACGACGAGTTCGCCCGGCGCGGCTTCGACAACATCGGCGCCTGGATCCTGGGCCGGAACATGTTCGGGCCGGTCCGCGGCCCCTGGCCCGATCTGCAGTGGCGCGGCTGGTGGGGCGACGATCCGCCGTATCACGTTCCGGTCTTCGTGCTCACGCACCATGCGCGTCCGGCGCTCCAGATGGCCGGCGGCACGACGTTCCATTTCGTCACGGGCGGTATCCGCGAGGCACTCGACCGGGCGTGTGAGGCGGCCGGCGGCAAGGACGTGCGCATCGGCGGCGGGCCGGACACGATCCGGCAGTATCTGCGTGCCGGCCTGATCGACGAGCTGCATATCGCGATCTCGCCGATCCTGCTGGGCCGGGGAGAGCGGCTGTTCGACGACGCCGACCTGCGCGCGCTGGGCTACGCGTGCATCCAATTCGCGGCGTCGGAGCAGGCGACGCATGTCGTGCTGCGGCGGCGCGACGTCGGTGAAGGGCGTGCGTAACCCGCAGCGGAGCACGGAGTCGGCATAGGCTCGCTCGTGCGGATGAGCGTGCGGATGATCTTCACGCCGGTAGCCGAGGTCACGCCGGTAGCCGAGGGCCTCGCTTTGCCGCAGTGGACCGTGGATGACGAAGAGCTTGCCGCCGACGGCGTCTGGCGCTATCCGGGAGAACGCGCCATCCGCCTGTGCAGCACGACCGGCTTGCCCCCGAACCGGCGCTTGCACATCCAGGCTGCGAGCGCGGAGTCGAGGTAATCCGCGTGGCCCGGAAACCACCGGGCCAGCTCCTGCGTGAAAGGCACGGCATGAGTCAGGTTGCCCTGTCGGGCCAGCGCCAGCACCTCACTGGACGACTTGAGCACCGCGGCGTGCTCGTCGATGTGGCACTCGCGCGGAGGAAATTCGGTTTCGCGCATCCAGCCATCCTCCGCTGCGAAGTGTTCGCGCAGGTGCGCGTCGATGCGGCCAAGGAGCTCCACCCAGTCCTTGTCCCCCGGCGCGGCCGCGAGCGTCAGTAGTTCGGTGAACTCGGCGTGGATCGAATCCATCGGCCCGTAACCGAGCTCGGAGGCGACTTGCGAGGCGGCAGGGGCATCAGGGTCGTGCTTCAGGTCGCTCATGGGATCGCGAGGGTAGGAGGGGGCAACGGCCGCTATTCTCCCATTTCGCGGGCAGATGCGTGTGGACGATCGATTGCGGAAAGGAACGGGCCATGCCAGTAAGGCAAGGAAGCTTTCGACCGCAGCGGAGTTCGAACTCTTCAGCGCATCCACCAGTGAAGTGCTGAAGTCGCTCACGGCCGCGAAGCTCCGTGGCAAGGTCCGCCGTGCGCGGACGTTGCGCGACAAGTACACCGATCTCCTCCGCCGCCAGCGGCTCGCGACGCGCAGCGCCACGGCCACCAAGCGCGGCAATTCCGGCATCGCCAACGCGCGGACCGAGCAGAAGGCAGAACTGTTCGGGCAGGTGCTGGCACGATTCGATGCCCGGCTCGCGACGGTCGAGGCGGCCGAGCGCAAGGCTGCCGAACGCGCCGAGCGCGCGGCAGCGAAAGCCGCTGCCAAGAAGCTGGCGAGGAAGCCCGTGAAGTCCGCTGCGAAGAAACCCGCGAAGGCGGCGAGGCAACCGGCTACCGCCGTCACCGGTGGCGCACCGCAGTTACCGGAGCGGTCATCGAAGGCCCGCTCGCGCGGGCCGGATCAGGGCACGGCCGGCAGATCGCAGCGGATGCCGGGCGTCTCGGCCACGGTCGCGCTGCGCGGCCAGCGGATCGTGAGCCGCCAGCGGTCGAAACAGGCGCGCCAGCAGGCACGCCAGGGTCGCGGCTGATCTGCCCAGGTACGGCTAGCACGCTGGGTCTTTCGCGCTACTCCAGCCCCAGCAGCCGCACCGCGTTCTCCTTCAGGATCAGCGGCTTCACCTCGTCGCGAAAGCCAGCCTGCTCGAAGTCGCGCAGCCAGCGCTCCGGCGTGATCAGCGGGAAGTCCGAGCCGAACAGCACGCGGTCCCTGAGCAGCGTGTTGGCGTACTGCACCAGTTGTGGCGGGAAGTACTTCGGGCTCCAGCCCGACAGATCGATCCAGACATTCGGTTTGTGCATCGCGACCGACAACGCTTCATCCTGCCACGGCCATGACGGATGCGCGATGACGATCTGCATGTCGGGGAACGCGATCGCGACGTCGTCGAGATGCATCGGGTTCGAGTACTCGAGCCGCAGCCCGCCGCCGCAGCGCATGCCCGAGCCGATGCCGGAGTGGCCGCTGTGGAACACTGCCGGCAGGCGGTGCTCGGCGACGACCTCGTAGATCGGCCAGGCCATCCGGTCGTTCGGATGGAAGCCTTGCACGGTCGGGTGGAACTTGAAGCCGCGTACGCCGTGCTCGGCGATCAGCCGGCGCGCCTCGCGCGCGCCCATCTTCCCCTTGTGCGGGTCGACGCTGCCGAACGCGATCATGATGTCGCCGTTCTGCTGCGCCGCTTCGGCGATCTCCTCGTTCGGAATTCGGCGCCGGCCGAGTTGCGATTCGGCGTCGACCGCGAACATCACCAGTCCGACCTTGAGCGCGCGGTAGGCATCGATGCTCTCGGCGATGGTCGGCCGCCGGGTCGAGCGGAAGTACTTGTCGGCGGCGCGGTCGTATTCCTCGCCGTAGGCGTCGAACGGGTTCCAGCACGAAACCTCGGCGTGCGTGTGCATGTCGATCGCGATCAGGTCGTGGTGGTTCACGGCAGCTCCCTCGTCGACGTCCACGGAAAGTTCGGTTGTTGAAGTATATGGAGATCGCTTTCCGATGCGCCGTATGCTGCATCGCAGAATGATCGCGCGGGAAAACCCGGAGTGCGATCACTGGCCGATTAGTTAAGACTTATAACGATCTGTCTCCCGGTCGGAGCCATGGCGCGCTACGCGTTTCTCGACGTTTCGTTCGACGGCCCGCTCGCGCACGTCCGGCTGAACCGGCCCGGCAAGCGCAATGCGCTGAACGACGACCTGATCGCCGAGCTGCAAGCCTGTTTCTCCGCTCTGCCAGCCGCGATCGGGGCCGTGGTGCTGTCGGGCAACGGCGACCACTTCTGCGCCGGCCTCGACCTTTCGTCGCTGGCCGAGCACGACGTCGCCGGCGGCATCGCGCATTCGCGCAGCTGGCATGCCGCGTTCGACGCGATCCAGCTCGGCCGGGTGCCGGTAGTCGCGGTTCTGCACGGGGCCGTGATCGGTGGTGGGCTCGAGCTCGCCAGCGCCGCGCATATCCGCGTGGCCGAAGCCAGTGCCTTCTATGCGCTGCCCGAAGGCAGCCGCGGCCTGTTCGTCGGCGGCGGCGGCTCTGCGCGGATCCCGCGGCTGATCGGCTTTTCCCGGATGAGCGACATGATGCTGACCGGCCGGGTGCTCGATGCCGACGAAGGCCAGCATGCCGGCCTGTCGCACTATCGGGTCGCCGACGGCGCCGGGCTCGAGCGTGCCCGCGAACTCGCGACGCGGATCGCCGGCAATGCGCCGTTGTCGAATTTTGCGGTGCTGCAGGCATTGCCGCGGATCGCGTCGATGTCGCAGGGCGACGGGCAGTTCTTCGAGTCGCTGATGGCCGCGGTGGCGCAGAGCGCGCCCGATGCCAAGCGGCGGATGAACGAGTTCCTCGCCGGCCGCGCCGCGAAGGTCGGTAGATCCGACGAGCCCGGCACGAGCCGCAAGGTCGGCAAGAGCGGCAAAGTCGGCAAGGACCGCGAATGAGCCGACCCGAGATGCCGCGCTACCGCGACGCGCGGATCGGCGCCTGCCGGCATGTCCGCGTCGGCGACGGCGCCGGCGGGGTCCGCTATCTGCGGCCGGTCGAGGTGCTCGAGCCGTATGCGGAGCGGCTGACCGACCGGCTCGAGCACTGGGCGCTGGCCGCGCCCGACCGGACGCTGGTCGCGCGGCGCGACCGCGGCGGCGACTGGATCCGGATCAGCTACGCGCAGATGCTGGCGCGGGCCCGGGCGATCGGTCAGGCGCTGGTCGATCGCGGGCTGTCGGCCGAACGCCCGGTCGCGATCCTGTCGGGCAACGGCCTCGAGCACCTGTCGCTCGCGCTCGGCGCGATGTGGGCCGGAGTGCCGTACGTACCGGTCTCGCCGGCCTATTCGCTGCTCTCGCGGGACTACGGCAAGCTGCGGCACGTGCTCGCCAGGACTACGCCGGGGCTGCTGTTCGCGGCCGGATCCGCGTACGACGCGGCGCTGGCGGCGGTCGCCGGCGACGGGGTCGAGGTGGTCCGGACCGTGCCGGCCGTGATCGGCGGCGCGACGCCGTTCGCGGCGCTGCTGGCGACGCGGCCGGGGGCCGGCATCGACGCGGCGCATGCGCGGGTCGGCCCGGACACGATCGTCAAGTTCCTGTTCACGTCCGGCTCGACCAAGCTGCCGAAGGGCGTGATCAACACGCACCGGATGATCTGCGCGAACCAGCAGATGAAGCGCCAGGCGCTGGCGTTTCTCGCCGAAGGGCCGCCGGTGCTGGTCGACTGGCTGCCGTGGAACCATACCTTCGGCGGCAATCACAACACCGGCATCGTCATCTACAACGGCGGCACGCTCTACATCGACGACGGCAAGCCGACCGCCGAGGGCATCGGCGAGACCCTGCGCAACCTGCGCGAGATCTCGCCGACGGTCTATTTCAACGTGCCGAAGGGCTTCGAGGAAATCGTCTCGGCGATGGCCGGCGACGTGTCGCTGCGGCGATCGCTGTTCGCCGACGTCCGTGCCTTCATGTTCGCCGGCGCGGCGCTGTCGCAGCCGGTCTGGGACCAGCTCGACCGGTTCGCCGAGCAGACCGTCGGCGAGCGGATCGCGATGTTCACCGGGCTCGGCATGACCGAGACTGCACCGAGCTGCACGTTCGCGCTGAAGGCCGGCGAGGTCCGGGCCGGCCATATCGGCCTGCCGTGCCCCGGCGTCGAGGTCAAGCTGGTACCGGCCGGTGACAAGACCGAGATCCGCTTCCGCGGCCCGAACGTGATGCCCGGCTACTGGCGCGAACCGGGGCTGTCGGCGGAGGCATTCGACGACGAAGGCTTCTATTGCACCGGCGACGCGGTGGTCTGGGTCGACCCGGCGGATCCGGATCGCGGCCTCGCGTTCGACGGCCGGATCGCCGAGGATTTCAAGCTGTCGACCGGCACCTTCGTCAGCGTCGGCCCGCTGCGCGCGCGGATCATCGCCGCCGGCGCACCGTGCGTGCAGGACGCGGTGATCGCCGGCCTCGGCCACGGCGAGATCGCCGCGCTGCTGTTCCCGCGGGCCGACGAATGCCGCGCGCTGGTGGCAGCCGCTACCGAACAGAGCGCCGGCGAGCAGAGCGCCGGCGATCCTGCCGCCGCCGCCGGCGACCCGGCCGCGGCGGCGTCCGGGGGGCGGCTCGCGATCGCCGAGCTGATCGGGCAGCCGGCGCTGCGCGCGCATTTCCAGGCGCTTGCCGACCGGCTCTGGCGCGAAGGTACCGGCAGCGCCAACCGGGTCGCGCGGTTGCAGGTGCTGTTCGAGCCGCCGTCGATCGACCGCGGCGAAGCGACCGACAAGGGTTCGATCAACCAGCGTGCGGTGCTGTCGCATCGCGCTGCGCTGGTCGATGCGCTGTACCGGGTGCAGCCGGACGCCGCCGGGGCGCTGCCGCCCGGCGTGTTCCTGCCGGCGCGCAGCCGATGCTGATGGATCCACCGGCCTGACCACGACGGCGATCACACCCGTCACCCACGATGAGGAGACCTTCGATGCCGCACTCCGTCCACTTCCGCCTTGCCGGCCTCTGCCTCGCGCTCGCCGGGGCCACCGCCGCGGCGCCGGCGTTCGCCGAGCTGACCGTCGGCGTCTCGTTGGCGCTGACCGGACCCGGCTCGGCGCTCGGCATCCCGGTCAAGAACGGCTTCGACCTGTGGCCGGCCGAGGTCGGCGGCGAGAAGGTCAAGCTGATCATCCTCGACGATACCGGCGACCCGTCGCAGGCGACCCGCAACGCGCGCAAGTTCACCACCGAGGACAAGGTCGACGTGATGCTCGGGTCGACGCAGACGCCGGGCGGCATGGCGGTCTCGGCGGTGGCGCAGGAAGCGCAGACCGTGCACATGTCGTTCGCGCCGATCCCGTGGAGCGCCGACAAGGGCGCCTGGTCGTTCGTCGTGCCGCAGCCGGTCTCGCTGATGGCCAACGCGGTGGTCAAGGACATCAAGGCCAAGGGCTTCAAGACGCTCGGCATCATCGGTTTCTCCGATCCATGGGGCGAACAGTGGTACGACGCCCTGTCGAAGGGGCTCGAGGGCTCGGGGATCAGGATCGTCGCCAACGAGAAGTACGGCCGCGCCGACACCAGCGTCACCGGCCAGGTGCTGAAGTTGGTCTCGGCCAACCCCGACGCGATCCTGATCGCCGGTTCCGGCACCGGCGCGGCGCTGCCGCAGAACGCGCTCGCTGAACGCGGCTACAAGGGGCAGGTCTACCAGACCCACGGCGCCGGCTCGGGCGATTTCCTGCGGATCGCCGGCAAGTCGGCCGAGCGCGCGATCCTGCCGATCGGCCCGGTGCTGGTGCCGGCGCAGCTGCCCGACTCGCACCCGTCGAAGCCGGTGGTGCAGACCTTCGTCAAGGAGTACCAGGCCAAGTTCGGTGCCAACTCGCCGGTCGTGTTCGGTGCCCACAGCTATGACGCGGCGCTGATCCTGAATCGGATCGTGCCGATCGCCAAGAAGGCCGGCAAGCCCGGTACGCCGGAGTTCCGCAAGGCGCTGCGCGACGCGCTCGAGAGCCAGACCGAGATCGCCGCCGTCAACGGCGTCTACAACTTCAAGCCGTCCGATCACTACGGGCTCGACGATCGTGGCGCGGTGATGGTCCAGGTGATCGGCGGCGACTGGAAGGTCCTCAAGTGACACCGCCGACACCGCTGCGTCCGGCCCGGCGGCCGTGGCTGCCGCGGTGGCGGTGGCGGCAGTGGCGGCGGCGTGCCGGCGCCGCCGGCTGACCGCGAACGCGCATGGACTGGCAGATCGCGCTGCTGCTGCTGCAGGACGGGCTGACCAACGGCGCCGTCTATGCACTGCTCGGCATCGCGATCGTGCTGGTGTTCGCGGTCACCCGGGTGATCTTCGTGCCGCAGGGCGAATTCGTCGCCTACGGCGCGCTGACGCTGGCGAGCCTGCAGGCCGGCCAGGTGCCGGGCTCGGTCTGGCTGCTGCTGGTGGTCGCGGCGGTCGTCGCGCTGATCGACGGCTGGCGGCTGATCCGCGACGGCGCTGCCGCCGCGCTGCCGCGGATGCTGCTGCGGACCGTCGGCGTCGCGGCGATGATCGCTGCCGCGGCATGGTGGCTGGCGCCGCTCGCGCTGCCGCTGGCACTGCAGATCGTGCTGGTGCTCGCGATCATCACGCCGCTCGGTCCGTTGCTGTACCGGGCGATCTACCGGCCGCTGGCCGACGCGTCGGTGCTGGTGCTGCTGATCGCATCGGTGGCGCTGCACTTCGCGCTGACCGGGCTGGCGCTGGTGTTCTTCGGCGCCGAGGGCTTCCGGACGCCGGCGTTCTCCGATGCGGCGATCGAGCTCGGGCCGCTGCGGATCGGCGGTCAGAGTCTCTGGATCTACGGCATCACGCTGTTGCTGATCGTCGCGATGGCGCTGTTCTTCGGCTATTCGCTGATCGGCAAGGCGCTGCGCGCGACCGCGTTCAATCGGACCGGCGCGCGGTTGATCGGCTTCTCGCCGACCTCGGCCGGGCTGCTGACGTTCACGCTGGCCGCGTTCCTCGGCACGTTGTCGGGCGTGCTGATCGGGCCGATCGTCACCATCTACTACGACAGCGGCTTCCTGATCGGGCTCAAGGGCTTCGTCGCCGCGATCGTCGGCGGACTGGCCAGCTATCCGGTCACTGCGCTCGGCGCGATTCTGGTCGGCGCGCTCGAGGCGTTCGCGTCGTTCTGGGCGAGCGGCTACAAGGAGGTGATCGTCTTCACGCTGATCATCCCGGTGCTGATCTGGCTGTCGCTGACCACGCCGCATCAGGAAGAAGAATGAGGTCAACCCCCTTGGGCCTTCGGCCCTCCGGCGCCCGGCCGGAGGCCGAGCGCATTCGGCAGGCACGAACAGTCCGCAGGGACTGTTCGTGTCCGGCCTCACCCCCTTGAAAGGGGGGGCGCCGCCAGCGGCCGGGCAAAGCCCGTTCCGCGGCGACTGCTTGGCTGGGGTGGATTCGGGCAAAGGGATGTGCCTCTGCTGTGAGATTGATCGGATGACTAGACGGCGGATGATCGGATGACGA
The DNA here is from genome assembly GCA_050249335.1 of Lautropia sp. GTDB lineage: Bacteria > Pseudomonadota > Gammaproteobacteria > Burkholderiales > Burkholderiaceae_E > Lautropia. The sequence continues at coordinate 64,861 of JBFWQR010000004.1, read as the reverse complement.
AGCGGCGGGTCGCAGCCGCACTGGTCGTCGCGGCGCTGGCGGTCGCGCCGGCGCTGCTGTCGCCGTTCTACGTGACGCTGCTCAACTACATCGGGCTCTACAGCCTGGTCGCGCTCGGACTGCTGCTGCTGACCGGCGTCGCTGGCCAGATCTCGTTCGGCCAGGCCGCCTTCGTCGGCGTCGGTGCCTATACCACCGCGGTGCTGACGACGCAGTACGGGCTGTCGCCGTGGCTGACCCTGCCGATCGCGCTGCTGCTGGTCGGGCTCACCGCCTGGCTGATCGGCCTGATCACACTGCGGATGAGCGGCCACTATCTGCCGCTCGGCACCATCGCCTGGGGCATCAGCCTCTACTACCTGTTCGGCAACGTGCCGATCTTCGGCGGCTTCGGCGGCATCGCACAGGTGCCGTCGCTGTCGTTCGCCGGCATCGATCTGCGCGATTCGAGCCGCTTCTACTACCTGATCTGGGCGGTCACGCTGCTGGCGTTGTGGGCGGTCGCCAATCTGCTCGATTCGCGGCTCGGCCGGGCGATCCGCGCGTTGAAGGGCCGCGCCGCGATGGCCGAGGCGTTCGGCGTCACGCCGGCATCGCTGCGGATCCAGGTGTTCGTCTGCGCGGCGCTGCTGGCCGGACTGTCGGGCTGGCTGTTCGCGCATCTGCAGCGCTTCATCAACCCGACGCCGTTCTCGATCAACATGGGCATCGAGTACCTGTTCATGGCGGTGGTCGGCGGCGCCGGCAGCGTCTGGGGCGCGGTGATCGGCGCCTTCGGCATCACCGTGCTGAAGGAGATGCTGCAGGCGACGCTGCCGCGGCTGATCGGCCAGGCCGGCCCGTTCGAGCTGATCGTGTTCGGGCTGTTGATCGTCGTGCTGCTGCAGCGGGCGCGGGACGGACTCTGGCCGGCGCTCGCGCGCTGGCTGCCGGCCCGGGTGCCGGCAGCGGTCGCCGACACGGTGGCAGCACCGGCCGCCGGCGCGGCGGGCAACGCGACCGCCGGGCGTTCGGCGGTCGGACCGGCCGCGCTGTCCGCCGGCGCACCGCCACTGCCCGCCGATCCATCCTTGCCTGCCGACGTGCCGCTGCTCGCGGTCGATGCGGTGAGCAAACGGTTCGGCGGCCTGGTCGCGGTCGATCGCGTCAGCTTCACGATGCGACGCGGCGAGATCCTCGGCCTGATCGGCCCGAACGGCGCCGGCAAGAGCACGCTGTTCAATCTGATCAGCGGCTATGCGCCGTCGTCCGGCGGCGAGATCCGCTTCGCCGGCGAGCGGATCTCGGGCCGTTCGGCCGACGACATCGCGCGGCTCGGGATCGCGCGGACGTTCCAGCACGTCAAGCTGATCTCGGCGATGAGCGTGCTCGACAACGTCGCGATCGGCGCGCATCTGCGCGGCCGCGCCGGCATGGTCGCGACCGCGCTGCGGCTCGATCGCGCCGAGGAGGCCGCGCTGCTGCGGGCCTCGGCGTTGCAGATCCGCCGGGTCGGGCTCGAGGCGCAGCAGCACGCGCCGGCCGGCAGCCTCGCGCTCGGGCAGCAGCGCGTCGTCGAGATCGCGCGGGCACTGGCGGCCGAGCCGACGCTGCTGCTGCTCGACGAGCCGGCGGCAGGCCTGCGCTATCGCGAGAAACAGGAGCTGGCGGCGTTGTTGCGGACGCTGCGCGGCCAGGGCATGAGCATCCTGCTGGTCGAGCACGACATGGATTTCGTGATGGGGTTGACCGACCGGCTGGTGGTGCTGCAGTTCGGCGAGAAGCTCGCCGAGGGCCCGCCGCGCGAGGTCCAGCGCAATCCGGCGGTGCTGGAGGCCTATCTTGGCACTTGAGTCGGCACCCGCGCCGGCACCCGCGCCGGCACCCGGGCGCACGACGCCGCTGCTGCAGGTCGAAGACCTCGAGGTCAGCTATGGCAAGGTCGAGGCGGTGCACCGGGTTTCGCTGCGGCTCGAGCCGGGAGCGATCGTCACGGTGGTCGGGCCGAACGGCGCCGGCAAGACGACGCTGATGTCGGCGATCATGGGCCTGCTGCCGTCGCGCGGCCGGATCGTCTACGACGGCGAGGATCTGGCGCGGGTCGAGGTCGAGCAGCGGGTCGCGCGCGGGCTCTGTCTGGTGCCGGAGAAGCGCGAGCTGTTCGCCGAGATGTCGGTGCAGGACAACCTCGAGCTCGGTGCGTTGACCCGTTGGCGCCGCGGCGAGCGCGGGCTCGATGCCGGCATCGAGGAGGTCTTCCAGATTTTTCCGCGCCTCGAGGAGCGGCGGCGCCAGCTCGCCGGCACGCTGTCAGGCGGCGAACGCCAGATGCTGGCGCTCGGCCGGGCGCTGATGGCGCGGCCGCGGCTGCTGATGCTCGACGAGCCGAGCCTCGGGCTGGCGCCGCTGATCGTCCGCGAGATCTTCGCGATCATCGGCCAGCTGCGGGCGCGCCAGGTCGCCGTGCTGCTGGTCGAGCAGAACGCGCGCGCGGCGCTGCAGGTTGCCGACTACGGTTACGTGCTCGAGAGCGGCGAAGTCGCGCTGGCCGCGCCGGCGGCGCAGCTGCTGGCCGACGAGAAGGTGATCGCGAGTTACCTCGGCCTGCAGTCGGCCGAGGCAGCAAGATGAAGACGCCCCCCGACGCGAGTGGCATTGGCGGCCTGGAAGACTAACCAGATGGCGATCTACGACGAGTCACCGGAGCCGCCGCGGCGCGAGGACGGCGAGCGCGCGGCCGTCCCGGCGCGGCGGCTCGACCAGTCGTGTCTCGACCATCTGCTCGGCTACCGGATCACCCAGGCCAACATCCCGAGCCGGCGGACGTTCCAGCGCCATGTCGGCGGTCCGTTCAAGCTGAGCCCGGTCGAGTTCACGATCCTGGCGCTGCTGGCGCACAATGACGAGGTGTCGCCGAAGCTGCTCGCGCAGGCGCTGGCGGTGTCCGCTCCGGCGGTGACGATGCTGCTCGACCGGCTCGCCGAGCGCGGCCTGCTGATCCGCGTCCGCAGCGAATCGGACCGGCGTGCCCAGCACGTCCGCCTGACGCGCAAGGGCCAGCAGCTCGAGCGGCAGGCGCATGCGCGCTCGCTGACGATGGAGGAAGACCTGGTGCGGCCGCTGACTCGGGCGGAGCGGGCGATCCTGCTGGAGCTGCTGCGCAAGGTCGCGGGGACGCCGGGATGACGGGAGCCACTATGACGCATCGGGTCGAGAACCAGCCGCCGCCGCTGACCGGTAACCTCTGGCGCGCCAATCCGGCGCTGCGCGAGGCGGTCGTGCGCGAAGCCGGCGGCGCTGCCGGGATCGCCGAACGGCTCGATGCCTACGGCGCCGAGCTCGGCACCGCCGAGCGCCAGGCGCAGGCGGCCGCAGCCAATACGTACGAGCCGGTGCTGCACACCCATGACCGCTACGGCAACCGGCTCGACCGGGTCGATTTCCATCCGGCCTGGCATGCGCTGCTCGGCGCCGGCGTCGCCGCCGGGCTGCATGCGTCGCCGTGGGCAGTGCCGGGGCCGGGCGCCCATGTCGCGCGTGCCGCCGCCTTCGTGCTGCATGCCGAGCTCGAGAACGGCACGCTGTGCCCGCTGTCGATGACCTACGGCTCGGCACCGGCGTTCGAATCGGCGCCCGAGCTGGCCGCGCAATGGCTGCCGAAGGTCTTCAGCCGCGACTACGACGGTACCTTCGCGCCGATCGCCGCCAAGCGCGGCGCGCTGATCGGCATGGGCATGACCGAGAAGCAGGGCGGCTCGGACGTGCGCGCCAACAGCACGGTCGCCGAGCCCGCCGGCGACGGCAGCTGGCGGCTGACCGGCCACAAGTGGTTCACTTCGGCGCCGATGTGCGACGGCTTCTTCGTGACCGCCCGGATCAAGGGTTCCGACGGCAGCGTCTCGTGCTTCTTCATGCCCCGCTTCCTGCCCGACGGCAGCCGTAACGACATCCGGATCCAGCGGTTGAAAGACAAGCTCGGCAACCGTTCGAACGCCTCGTCGGAGCTCGAGTTCGACGGCACCGTGGCCTGGCTGGTCGGCGAGGCTGGCCGCGGTATTCCGACGATCCTGCAGATGGGGGTCCATACCCGGCTCGACTGCGCGCTCGGCTCGACCGGCATCATGCACCAGTGCGTCGCGCAGGCGGTGCACCATGCGCGCCACCGCAGCGCCTTCGGCCGCCGGCTGAGCGAGCAGCCGCTGATGCGCGCGGTGCTCGCCGACATGGCGCTCGAAGTCGAAGCCGCGACCGCGCTGGCGATCCGGCTCGCGCGCGCCTACGACCATGCAGACGACCCGGTCGAGAGCGAATACCGCCGGGTCATGACCACGGTCTGCAAGTTCTGGATCTGCCGGCGCGGCCCGGCGCTGGCGTTCGAGGCGATGGAGGCGCTCGGCGGCAACGGCTATGTCGAGGAGGCGCCGCTGGCGCGCTTCTATCGCGAGCTGCCGGTCAATTCGATCTGGGAAGGTTCCGGCAACATCATGTGCCTCGACCTGCTGCGCGCGCTGGCCCGCACGCCGGCGGCGGTCGACGCGATCGCCGCCGCGCTGGCGCCGGCGCGCGGCGCCGATCGCGTGTTCGACGCCGCCGCCGACCGGCTGCTCGGCCGGCTGGCCGGGCCGGCGGCGCTGCTGCAGGCCGCGCCCGAGCAGCAGCAGCGCGAGGCGCGCCGGCTGGCCTCGGAGATCGCGCTGGCGGTATCGGCGGCGCTGCTGCTGCAGCACGCACCCGACGGCATCGGCGAGCTGTTCTGCGCCGCGCGGCTCGACGCGCCGGCCGCGTCGGGGCTGGTGTTCGGCCACTTGCCGGCGCATCCGGCCGAGACCAGCCTGCTGGCGCGAGCAGTGCCGGACGTCGGCTGAAAGCCGCCGCCGGAACGGCGTGGCTGCCCGTTCGGCTTCACAGCCGGTGCGGCATCTGGAATTCTCGCGGTCATCGCCGTTGGTGCCGCAGTATTCATGGACGCATTGCTTCAGACCCTGTCGAACCCGTTCGATCTCGCCAGCCGGGTTTCAGCGAGCCTGGCCGGTGGCACCGGCTTCCGTGGCGCGACACCGCTGGCGCTGCTGCTCGTCGCGGTCGTCGCGGGGCTGGCGTTCTGGCTGCTGCGCCGGCGCGGCGACTACTCGCACAATGTCACCGCGCGGCGCGCGTTCAGCCAGGCCAACGGCGTGCTGTGGTCGCGGCTGCGTCAGGCATTGCCCGAGCACATCGTGCTGATGGACGTGCCGCTGACGCGGTTCATCATGGTCCGGCGCATCGGCGGGATCGGCCGCAATCAGCGCCGGGTCGACCTGTTGATCGCCGATTTCGCGGTGTTCCGCTCCGACGGCACGATCTCGTCGGTGGTGCTGCTCGACGAACCGGAGCTCGGCCTGCCGCGCGGCCAGGTCCGGCTGCGCCGCCGGCTGCTCGCCCGCGCCGGCGTCCGCACCGTGCACTGGCGGCTCGACGCGATGCCGACCACCGACGCGATCATGCGCGAACTGAACCCGGATCCGGCCGGCTACCTGGTGCTGGAGAAGGGCGTCGCCCAGCGCGGCATCGGCGCGATCGGCATCGCCTGAGTCCGGTGCCGGGCCGCCCCAAGCCGGGCTCACTCCCAAGCCGGGCGGTCAGTCCGAGACCAGTTTCAGCCCGATGATGCCGGCGACGATCAGCCCGAGGCTGATCAGCCGGCCGGGACTCGCCGATTCGCCGAACAGCGCGATTCCGAGGATCGCGGTGCCGACCGCGCCGATGCCGGTCCAGACCGCGTAGGCGGTGCCGACCGGCAGCGCCTTCATCGCGATGCCGAGCAGCACGATGCTGACGATCATCGCGGCGACGGTCCCGACCGACGGCCACAGCCGGCTGAAGCCTTCGGTGTACTTGAGTCCGATCGCCCAACCGACCTCGAACAGGCCGGCGACCAGCAGAATGAACCACGACATACGAACCATCCAGGAAGAAGAGGAAGGGCGGGAAAGAGCGGGGCGCCGATTGTAGGCGGGCCGGCCGCCGCCGTTAGCATTGGCGGACTTTCCGGCCGGACCGCGCGATGACACCGACCCAGACGACCATCCTGCTGCTGACGCTGAGCAATGTCTTCATGACCTTCGCGTGGTATGCCCATCTGAAGGCGCTCGGCGACCGGCCGTGGATCGTCGCCGCGCTGATCAGCTGGGGCATCGCGCTGTTCGAGTACCTGTTGCAGGTGCCGGCCAACCGGATCGGCTTCACCGTGTTGAGCGTCGGGCAGCTCAAGATCCTGCAGGAGCTGATCACACTGTCGGTGTTCGTACCGTTCGCGCTGTTCTATCTGAAGGAGCCGCTGAAGCTCGATTTCCTGTGGGCCGGGCTCTGCATGATCGGCGCCGCGTATTTCATGTTCCGCGACAAGCTCTGAAGGCCGCGGCGGCGCGACCCGCGAGCGGCTGCCCGGACAGCCTGCGACTTTCAGTCGCCGGTCGGCGACAGCCGGAACGAAATGATGTTCGGCACCTTCAGCAGCGCTTCGGCGAGCCTGGCATGATGCAGGTCGTCGGTGGTCCGTACCACCATCCGGTACTCGTACTGGTCGCCGTCGTCGGCCAGCCGATAGCTCAGGTTCGCGATCGAGAAGTGGTGCATCGCCAGCATCGCCCGCAGCTCGGGTTCGGGCATCACGTCGCGGCGGTCGAAGCGGATCGCGAAATGCGCATACGAACGCGAGGGCAGCCGCTCTTCGATCCAGCGGAACAGCGTCAGCACGCCGATCGTCAACAGCGTCGCGATCGTCGCCGGCAGATAGAAGCCGATGCCGATCATGATGCCGATCGCGGCTGTGGTCCAGATCGATGCCGCGGTCGTCAGGCCGCGGACGCTGAGCCCCTCGCGGAAAATGACCCCCGCGCCCAGGAAACCGATGCCGGTCATGATGCCCTGTGCCATCCGGGCCGGATCGCTGCGGAACGACTCGCCATCCGCAGCCGGCAGCCACAGATGTTGATAGAGCGTGACCAGCATCAGCAGGCTGGACGCCAGGCAGACCAGCGAATGGGTCCGGAAGCCGGCTGGCCGCGCCTGGTAGCTGCGCTCCAGGCCGATCGCGCCGCCGGCGATCAGCGCGGCCACCAGATGCATCAGGATAACGAGCGGGGTCTGCGTCAACACCGTGTATCTTGCGGGTTCCCTGTTGCGACGGCCTCTCAATAGTATGCGATCCGGTTCGGTCGATGCCCCCGCCAGTTGCGCGATTGCCCGGGTCGCTGCGGCCGACGAGCAACGCTGGAACGACGCGGTGCTGGCCGCCCCGGTCATCCGGCCGCAGTGCCGGATCTGGCTCTATCGGGCGCCGGCGGTCGTCCTCGGGCGCGCCCAGCGCGGCTGGCATGCCGGGCTGGCACCTGCCGCGCTGCCGATCGTCGACCGTGCGGCCGGCGGCGGCGCGGTGCTGGTCGGCCCGTGGCTGCTCGGCGCTTCGGTCGCGCTGCCGCTCGCCGATCCGCGTCTGGCCGGCGCGGTTGCCGACAGCTATCGCTGGCTCGGCGCCGCCTTCGTCGCGGCCCTGGCCGAGCACGGCGTCGTCGCCGAATCGGTTGCGCCGGCGGCGGCGCGGCGGGCACCCGAAGCGCTCGCCTGGGCATGCTTCGCCGGCGTCACCAGTGCCGAGGTCCTGGCCGCCGGCCGCAAGCTGGTCGGCTTCGCGCAGCGGCGCAATCGCCACGGCGTGCTGCTGGTCGCCGGCGCGCTGCTGGGGCCCGTGCCCTGGGCCGAGCTGGTCGCTGCGCTCGGCCGGCCGGCCGAACAGACGGTCGCGCTGGCCGCGATGACGATCGATGCGGCCGAGCTGCGCGGCCGGCCGCTGGCGGGCGAGGCGCTTGCTGCGAGTCTCGCGGGCCGCCTGGGCGGCGCAGCGGGGTAGATATGCGGACCAGCAGCGCGCACGGCAGAACGCCCGGAAACGTCGCCGGGTCTGCGCACCGGGCGGATTCGGCGATGGCTCGCTGTGCGCTGCGCAACAGCCTGCTAGCATTGCCGGATGCCCATGCTGGAACGCCGGGTCGTCGCTCCATGGCGTATGCGGCCATGTGCATCGTCCGAAGTTTTTCACGGCTCGGTGCGCGCCCGATGTCGCGCGGCCGGGCTGCAGCTTGTCGACAGCCACCGAATGCCTCAGTTCGATGATTGACGTTCGCCGATCGACGTTCGCGCCGTTGGTGATCGCTGCCGCGCTGGCCGTGTCGATGACGGCCGGCGGCTGTGACCGCCAGCAGCCGGCAATGGTCGCGACGTCGCTGCCAGCCAACCAGCCGCTGTCGGTGCCGTTGCCGGTGTCGACCGGCGCGCCGGCCGCCTCGCCGGCTGCGATCGCACCGCCGAGCGCAATCGCGCCGCCGGTCGCGGATCCCGCCGCGCCGCCGCCGGTGGTCGAGCAGGCGGCCGCAGCATCGGCCGACCCGGCCCAGGCTGGTTCGGCCCCGGTCGATTCCACCGCGGCCGACCGGGCCCTGGCTGCCAGCGCCCCGGCCGACGCGTCACCGGCCGACGCGTCACCGGCCGACGCGTCACGAACCGACTCGCCACGGGGCGACTCGCCGCGGGCCGACTCGCCGCGGGCCGACTCGGCCTCGGACAACCCGGTTCCGGCTGTCTCGGCGCGGGCCGAGCCAACGCGAGCCGACCGGGCCCCGGCCGGGCCGGCGCCGTTCAAGATCGCGTTCGCCTACGCCGGCGCACTGACCGATGGCAACCGCAATGCGGCGCACGACCGGGGCCGCCAGCTGATGGAAACCGCTTTCGCCGATCAGGTTATCACCACCGTGGTCGATGGACTGGCGGCCGACGTTTCGGCCGAGCCGGCGCTGCGCGAACTGGCCAATCAGGGCAATCGGGTGATCTTCGGCGCGACCGCCGGCGATGCCGAACTGTACGCACGGCTCGCCGCCGAGTTCCCGGCGGTCAAATGGGCGCAGGCTGGCGGCGCCGAAGCCGGCGGCAAGCTGCTGCACTATGCGATCCGCAGCGACGAAGCCGCCTATCTGGCCGGCATCGTCGCAGGTGAACTGACCAGCACCGATACGATCGGCGTGGTCGCGTCGATGCCGGTCCCGTCGGTGGTGCGGCTGATCAACGCGTTCACGCTCGGCGCGCAGTCGGTCAATCCGGCGGCGCGCACCAAGGTCGCCTGGGTCCAGAAGTGGCTGGACCCGGGGCGCGAATCGGAGGCGGCGCAGTCGCTGATCAACAGCGGTGCCGACGTGCTGCTGCAGAGCACGGATTCGCCGGCGCCGCTGCAGGTCGCCGAGCGTGCCGGCAAGTACGCGTTCGGCTGGGCCGCCGACATGATGGCGGCGGCGCCGAAGGCGCATCTCGGCTCGCTGCTGTTCAACTGGGCACCGTTCTATACCGATGCGGTGCGGCAGGCGATCGATGGCGAATGGCAGCCGGGGGTGCAGACGCGCGGGCTGCGTGAAGGGGCAGTCGATCTGGCCAATCTCGCCGAGGTGGTCACACCGGCGATCCGCGAGACCGTCGAGCAGAAGAAACGCGCGATCGCCGACGGCAGCTTCCGGATCTGGAAAGGCCCGCTGCTGACGTCGGAGGACAAGGAGATCCTGTTGCGCGGCGAGATCGCCGACGAGCGCTTCGTGCGCGAGATGCGGTTCTTCGTCAAGGGCGTCGAAGGCAAGTTGCCGGCGGCCGGCGGTTGACGATGACGACCGTTCCGAATCCCCTCCTGGATGCCGGTCCGGCACGGCAGTCGCTGCTGCGCGACCGGCAGCCGTTGCCGCTCGGCCGCCGGCGCATCCTGTTGGCCGGCGCCGCCGGCTTCGCGCTCGCGTCGCCGCCGCTGCTGCGTGCGCAGTCGCAGCAGTCGCCGCAGCAGCAACCGCAACCGCAGCCGCCACCGCCACCGCAGCCGCAGCCGCAGCCGCAGCCGCAGCCGCAGCCGCAAAAGCCGGCAGCGCCGTTGCGGATCGGTTTCCTTTATGTCGGAGCGGTCGCCGAAGTCGGCTGGACGCACCAGCACGATCTCGGACGGATCGCGCTCGAGAAGGAATTCGGCGATGCCGTCGAGACCAGCTACGCCGAGCAGGTGCCGGAAGGGCAGGACGCCGAACGCGTCATCCGGGAGATGCTCGGCCAGGGCCGCCGGCTGATCTTCAGCACCGCCTATGGCTTCATGGACCCGACGGTGCGGCTGGCGCGGGAGCATCCCGACCGTTTCTTCGAGAACGCCACCGGCTACAAGCTCGCCGACAACGTCGCGGTCTACAACGCCCGTTTCTACGAAGGCCGTTACCTGGCCGGGCTGATCGCCGGGCATGCCAGCGAAAGCGGCGTCGTCGGCTATGTCGCCGCGATGCCGATCCCGGAAGTGCTGCAGGGGATCAATGCGTTCACGATCGCGGCGCGGACGATCAATCCGAAGCTCGAAGTGCGGGTGATCTGGGTCAACAGCTGGTTCGATCCGGCGCGCGAGCGTGACGCCGCGTTCTCGCTGATCGCCCAGGGTGCGGATCTGCTGACCCATCACACCGATACCGTGGCGGTTGCCGACGTGGCGCAGCAGAAGCGCCGGCTGCTGATCGGCTACAACTCCGACCTGTCCAAGGTCGCGCCGGCGATGCACCTGGCGTCGGTCACGCACCACTGGGGCCGCTACTACATCAAGCGGGCGCGCGCGGTGCTCGACGGCAGCTGGCGCAGCACCAATACCTGGGGCGGCATCGCCGACGACTTCGTCCGGGTCGAATCGATCTCGCCGAAGGTGCCGGCGTCGATCCGGCGACGGGTCCGCGAAGCGTCCGACGACATTGCTGCCGGCCGGCTGTCGCCATTCTCCGGACTGCTGCGTTCGAATGACGGCCGGGTCCGCCAGGAAGCCGGCGCCGGCCCGATGAGCGACGAGGCGCTGCACCGGATGGACTGGCTGGCCGAAGGCGTGATCGGCAGGATCCGCTGAGTTCCAGTCCGCATCGCAGCTCCCGCGAGGAGCGACATGGATCTCCGACAGTTCCGTATGCTGCTCGTCGCCGTGGAGCGAGCCGGCGATTCGTCTGCCAGATCGAGCACGATCGTGCCGGCGCGGATCCGCGGCAGCTCAGCAGAAGGGGATCGGCATGCCCTGTTCCTCGTCGAAAAGAGCGGGAAGGGCGTGGCGGTCGATAGCTATGCTGCACAGGACGGCGCCGAGGCCGCCGACCTCGCGTTCTCGGAAGCTCCAGCGCATCTGCTAGTCGACTCGAATCGCGGTGCGGATGTGCTCGAGCGCGCGATCGATGTCGGTATCGCCGCAGCATGCGCGGAAGCGGTCGGTGCGATGGATGCGCTGTTCGAGCTCACGACGACCCACTTGAAGACGCGTCAACAGTTGGTGAACGGCGGGCCCAGTTCCCGTTGGCAGCTCACCGGCCGGCGGGGTCGGCCAGTCAGGCCCGCCGGCGGCCGTCATGACTTGAAAGCCGGGGCTGCGGTGCCATATCCTTCCCACAGCGGCGATCCCATCACCCTGACCATCGCCGTTGTCGCGACCGTCGAATGAGGACTCCCGTTCATGGCCACCAGACGCCCGCCAGCGGGCTTTTCCTGGACTGAAGCATTGGATCTGCTGGCCGAGGCCGACCGCCTCCATCGTCAGTTCTTCACCACCGCGCAGTCGCCGGGCTCGGTGCCGACGTGGCAGCCGCCGGTCGACACCCTGGAGACGGCCGATGCCGTCATCGTGCTGGTGGCGCTGCCCGGTGTGGCGCCGCAGCACGTCGAGATCGTCCAGCAGGACGGCGTGCTCACCGTGCGCGGCATGCGGCCGATGCCGGGCGGCGGCTCGCGCGCGGCGATTCGCCGGCTCGAGATTCCCTATGGCCGGTTCGAACGCCGGCTCGACCTGCCGGCCGGCCGCCATGAGCTCGTCGAACGGATCTTCGCGGATGGGACCCTGCGCCTGACGCTGCGCAAACTCGTCTGAGGTGAGAGCCCGCATGATCGAACCCGATCCCCTGAGCGCCGATGGCACGCGGCCCGCCGCCGAAGCCGAAGCCGAGCGTACCGTTGCCGCCGGCCGCGAGGCCGACGGGCGCCCGGTGCCGCCCGATGCCCTGATCCTGATCCCGATGCGCAATTTGGTGCTGTTCCCGGGGCTCGTCGTGCCGCTGACCGTGGCCCGTGAATCCTCGGTCGCTGCCGCCCAGTCGGCCGCCCGCCAGGAGCGGCGCATCGGCATCGTCCTGCAACGCCGGCCCGAGACCGAACAGCCGTCGTCGGCCGAGGATCTCTACGAGATCGGTACCGAAGCTTCGATACTGCGCTATCTGACGACGCCCGATGGCACCCACCATGTCGTCGTCCGTGGCGAGCGCCGATTCCGGATCCGGGAGCTGATCCGGGGCCATGACCACTTCGCGGCCCGCGTCGAGTACCTCGAGCCCGCGTTCGGCGAGAAGGCCGAGGGCGGCGAGCATCCGGCCACGGACGGTGCCGAGATCGAGGCGCGGATGCTGCAGCTCAAGGAACGGGTCGCCGAGGTGCTGCAATTGCTGCCGCAGGCGCCGGCCGAGCTCGCCGCGACCGCGCAGGCGATCACCGACCCCGGTCAGCTCTGCGATTTCGTCTCCGGGCTGATGGATCTCGAGCCGACGGTCAAGCAGCAGTTGCTCGAAACCCTCGACCTGAAGCAGCGCATCGACGCCGTCCTCGGCCACCTGGCGCACCGGATCAACGTGCTCAGGCTGAGCAACGAGATCGGCCAGCAGACCGGCCAGCGGATGAACGAGCGCCAGCGCGAGATGCTGTTGCGCGAGCAGCTGCAGACCATCCAGAAGGAACTGGGCGAGAGCGGCGGCAACGAGGCCGAGGTCGCGGCGCTGCGCGAGACGATCGAGGCGGCAGGCATGCCCGAGCCGGTGCTCGCCCATGCGCGCAAGGAACTGAAACGCCTGTCGCAGATGCCCGACCAGGCGGCCGAGTACTCGTCGCTGCGCACCTATCTCGAATGGCTGACCGAGCTGCCGTGGCGGTCGCCGCCGCCCACGCCGATCGACCTGAAGCGCGCCCGCGAGATCCTCGACGAGGATCACTTCGGGCTCGAGAAGATCAAGAAGCGGATCCTCGAGTACCTCGCCGTGCGCAAGCTCAATCCCGAGGGCAAGAGCCCGATCCTCTGTTTCGCCGGCCCTCCCGGTGTCGGCAAGACGTCCCTCGGCCAGAGCATCGCCCGGGCCACGGGGCGCGCGTTCGCGCGCGTGAGCCTCGGCGGTACCCATGACGAGGCGGAGATCCGCGGCCACCGCCGCACCTACGTCGGCGCGTTGCCGGGCAACATCCTGCAGGCGGTGAAGAAGGCCGGGACCAACCATGCGGTGATCCTGCTCGACGAGATCGACAAGATGGGCGCCGGCATCCACGGCGATCCGGCGGCGGCGATGCTCGAGGTGCTCGACCCGGAGCAGAACGTCAGCTTCCGCGACAACTATCTGGCCCAGCCCTACGACCTGTCGAAGATCCTGTTCATCGCCACCGCCAACATGCTCGACGGGGTCCCCGGCCCCTTGCGCGACCGGATGGAGATCATCCAGTTGCCGGGCTATACGCAGCAGGAGAAGCTGCAGATCGCGCGCCGCTACCTGGTCCCGCGGCAGCGCACGGCCAACGGCGTGCCGGAATCGGCGGCGACGATCACCGACGACGCGCTCGAGACCCTGATCGCCGACTACACCCGCGAGGCGGGCGTGCGCGGCCTCGAGCGCGAGATCGGCAGCGTCCTGCGCAGCGTGGCGATGCGCGTCGCCGAGTCGGAATCCGGGGCCGCGGACACGCACGCCGCGGCGATCGTCATCGATGCCGCCGAGGTCGAGCGGATCCTCGGCGCCCGGCGCTTCGAGAGCGAGGTGGCGCTGCGGACGGGGCTCGCGGGCGTGGCCACCGGGCTCGCCTGGACGCCGGTCGGCGGCGACATCCTGTTCATCGAGGCCAGCCCGTCGCCGGGCACGGGCCGGCTGATCCTCACTGGCCAGCTCGGCGACGTGATGAAGGAGAGCGCGCAGGCGGCGCTGACCCTGGTGAAGACACGCGCCCAGGCGATGGGGATCGATCGCGAGACCCTGCTCAAGTCCGACGTCCATGTCCACGTTCCGGCCGGCGCGATCCCGAAGGACGGTCCCAGCGCCGGCGTCGCGATGTTCATGGCGCTGGCGTCGATGGCCCTCGATCGGCCGGTGCGCGGCGACCTGGCGATGACCGGCGAGATCAGCCTGCGCGGCCTGGTGCTGCCGGTGGGCGGGATTCGCGAGAAGGTGCTCGCCGCGCTGCGCGCCGGGATCCGGACCGTGATGCTGCCGGCGCGCAACCGTCGCGACATCGAGGACATCCCGGCCACGGCACGCGACCAGCTCGAGATCATCTGGCTCGAGACGGTCGACGATGCGCTGGCAGTGGCGTTCGAGCCCGGGCCCGGCGACGAGGCGGGCACCCAGCGGCGTGGCCGCCCGGCCGGCCCCTCGTGATGCCGTCGAGCTCCTCCCGGTGCCGCGCGGAAAGGGCAACGCGATGGTGCCGGACGTCGGCGCCAGCAATGCCAGCCGGCGCCAGAGGGGGCCCCGCCGCCGGATGCGCTGATCCGTGTCCTGTCGAAGCAGGAGCACGAGGCCTTAACGCGGCCCCTCTATACGCCGCTCGACGTGAGGAGGGGAGGCCGCCGCTGAACGGCGCTCGCCGCAGTTCTCAGCAGGGAATCAACGCGTTGCCGCCGCGCCGAGGTCCAGCGGCGGCAGCGACTTGACCAGGTCATCGATCGCCTTGACCTGGGCCAGGAACGGCTCGAGCCGGTCGAGCGGCAGCGCGCTCGGACCATCGCAGCGGGCGCGATCCGGGTCGGGGTGGGCTTCGAGGAACAGGCCGGCGAGTCCGACCGCCATGCCGGCACGGGCGAGGTCGGCGATCTGTTCGCGCCGGCCGCCGGAGGCCTTGGCGCCGGCCTCCCGCTGCTGCAGCGAATGGGTGACGTCGAAGATCACCGGCAGATCGCGGCAGGTCTTCTTCATCACGCCGAAGCCGAGCATGTCGACGACCAGGTTGTCGTAGCCGAAGCAGCTGCCGCGCTCGCAGAGCACGACCCGCCGGTTGCCGGCCTCGGCCAGCTTGTCGACGATGTTGGCGACCTGCGAAGGGCTCAGGAACTGCGGTTTCTTGACGTTGATCACGCGCCCGGTCTCGGCGAGCGCGACCACCAGGTCGGTCTGACGCGCGAGGAAGGCCGGCAGCTGCAGCACGTCGACGACCTCGGCGACCGGCTTGGCCTGCCACGGCTCGTGGACGTCGGTCAGCAGCGGCACGCCGAAGGTCCGCTTGACCTCGTCGAGGATCTTCAGGCCCTCGTCGAGGCCCGGGCCGCGGAACGAGTGGATCGACGAGCGGTTGGCCTTGTCGAACGATGCCTTGAAGACGTACGGAATTCCGAGCTTGGCGGTGATGCGGCAATAGGCCTCGGCAGCGGTCAGCGCGAGCTCACGCGACTCGAGCACGTTGATGCCGCCGAACAGCACGAACGGCAGCGTGTTGCTGCAGCGGATGCCGTCGCCGAGATCGATCGCCGGCGAGCCGTCGGCCGCCTGCGGGTCGGCGGTTGCCCTCGGGCTGATGGCTGCCTTCGGGCTGGCGGTCGCTTTCGGGTCGGCGATCGCTTTCGGGTCGGCGGTTGCTTTGGGGCCGCTGTTCGTCGTCATCTCGCCGATTTTACGCGGCGGGGCCGCGCCGCTGCATAGATCGCCTCCTCGAGCGCCAGCAGCACCTGCCGCGTCGGGCCCTCGGCCTCGAGCCCGAACACCAGCAGCGAGCGGCCGGTCGCCTCGTATTGCTGACCGGAGGTGAACTCCTGGCGCGCCTCGGGCAGCGGCAGCCGGGTATCGATCAGCAGCACCCACTTGTCCTGGCCGACCGTCTCGGGCAGCGTGAAGGTGACCGGCTCGTGGAACGCGTTGAAGCACATCAGCACGGTCGCGTCCGACGCGCGGCGGCGGATCGCGCCGGTCCGGGCGCGGCCGTCGAGCAGCACCGCGAAGCTGCGCATTTCCGGATCGGACCACTGCGCGTCGGTCAGATCGGCGCCGTCGGGCGCGAGCCAACGGACGTCGGTGATGCCGGTCGCCTCGTCGATGTCGCCGGTCAGGAAGCGGTTGCGCCGCAGCACCGGCAATTCGGCCCGCATCCGCGTCAGGATCGAGACGAACCGCGTCAGCGCGCGGTTGGCCGGCTCGGCCGCGCGCTTCCAGTCGACCCAGCTGATCTCGTTGTCCTGGCAGTAGGCGTTGTTGTTGCCGTGCTGGGTGCGGCCGTGCTCGTCGCCGGCCAGCAGCATCGGTGTCCCCTGGGCGAACAGCAGCGTCGTCAGCAGGTTGCGCTTCTGCCGCTCGCGCAGCGCGTTGATCGCCGGGTCGTCGGTCGGGCCTTCGGCGCCGCAGTTCCAGGTGCGGTTGTCGGAGTGGCCGTCGCGGCCGCCTTCGCCGTTGGCTTCGTTGTGCTTGTGGTCGTAGGAGACGACGTCATGCAGCGTGAAGCCGTCGTGGGCGGCGACGAAGTTGACGCTGGCCCACGGCCGGCGGCCGCGATAGTTGAACAGGTCGGAAGAGCCGGTCAGACGGCTGGCGAATTCGCCGACGGTGCCCGGATCCCCCTTCCAGAACGAACGGACGTTGTCGCGGAAGCGGTCGTTCCATTCGGCCCAGCCGGGCGGAAAGCGGCCGACCTGATAGCCGCCGGGGCCGCAGTCCCACGGCTCCGAGATCAGCTTGACGCTGGCCAGCACCGGGTCCTGCAGGCACGAGTCGAGGAAGCCGCAGCCTTCGTCGAAGCCGTGCAGTTCGCGCGCCAGGATGGTCGCGAGATCGAACCGGAATCCGTCGACGCCGATCACGGTCGCCCAATAGCGCAGGCTGTCGGTGACCAGCTTCAGCGTTCGCGGGTTGGTCAGGTTCAGCGTGTTGCCGGTGCCGGTGTCGTTGATGTAGTAGCGCGGCTGGTCGGGCAGCAGCCGGTAGTAGGCGGCGTTGTCGATGCCGCGGAAGGACAGCGTCGGACCGAGCTCGCTGCCCTCGGCGGTGTGGTTGTAGACGACGTCGAGGATCACCTCGAGTCCGGCCGCATGCAGCCGCTGCACCATCGACTTCAACTCGATGATCGAACCGGTCGCGAAGTAGCGCGGGTCGGCGGCGAAGAAGCCGATCGAGTTGTAGCCCCAGTAGTTGGTCAGTTTCTTCTCGAGCAGATAGCTGTCGTTGACGAACGTATGGATCGGCAGCAGCTCGATGCTGGTGATGCCGAGCGACTGCAGATACTCGACGATGCAGAGCTCGGACAGGCCCGAGAAGGTGCCGCGCAGCATCTCGGGAACGCCAGGGTGGCGCTTGGTCAGACCGCGGACGTGCGCTTCGTAGACGACCGTCTGCGACGGCGGCACCCGCAGATGGGTCCGCGCGACACCGGGCGGCTCGGGCTCGACGACGACGCATTTCGGCACGAACGGCGCACTGTCGCGATCGTCGAACGACAGGTCGCGATCGGCATGGCCGATCCGGTAACCGAAGACTTCCGGCCGCCAGGTCAGTTCGCCCCAGTGCAGCTGGGCATACGGATCCATCAGCAGCTTGTGCGGATTGAACCGATAGCCGGCGTCGGGCTCGTACGGGCCATGCACGCGAAAGCCGTAGATCGTGCCGGGCCGGACGCCTTCGAGGTAGCCGTGCCAGACCTCGTCGGTGTATTCGGGCAGCGTGATCCGCGCGGTCTCGGTCCGGCCACGCCGGTCGAACAGACAGACCTCGACCTTGGTCGCCGACGACGAATACAGCGCGAAGTTGGTGCCGTGCTGGTCGGGTACGGCTCCGAGCTGGAGCGGCGAGCCTTCGCGCAGATGGAATTGTTCCGGGTTCATGACGAGGTGCTTCCATGGGCCGGGGGCGCGGCCGGATCGTTGGTGTCGCTGGCGGCGGCGTCCGCAGCGTCGGGGGCAGGATCTGACGCGTGGCCGGCCGTGGCGTCGGCCGCGTAGTGCAGCACCGCGATCGGCAGGCGCGCCAGCAGCGCAGCGACCGGCAGCGCATCCGGCAGCGGCGTCGCGGCTGCAGCCGGCAGTCCAGCCGGCGCTGCGGT
Source organism: Lautropia sp. (assembly GCA_050249335.1). GTDB lineage: Bacteria > Pseudomonadota > Gammaproteobacteria > Burkholderiales > Burkholderiaceae_E > Lautropia. The sequence goes on along the minus strand of JBFWQR010000004.1, from coordinate 46,774 downwards.
CTGCGACGAAGCCGGCATCGCTGCCGACCCGGCAGAATCGGGCGTGGTCAGCAGGTCACCGACGAGCCGACCACGCACGCCGGCGGCGCGCAGATCGAGCGCCTCGTCCTGCCACGGCGATCCGACCGGATCGCCGGGATGCGGCCACGCCGGCACGCCGAGCGCGCGATAGAGCCGGGTCGCGACGACCACGATGCCGACGCGGCCGTACTGGCGCGCATAGGCGATCAGGTGCCGCGCGTTGCGGCCGGTGACCATGACCGGGCGATAGTCGCCAGCCTCGAACAGTTCCGGCTGCGCGGCGCGCCAGTGCAGTAGCCGGTGGATGATCCAGAGCTTGAGCCGGGCGAATTCGCCGTGAGCCAGCCAGTCGGCGAGCCGCGCCACGATCGTCGCCTCCGGTTGCCGCGCCAGCCGTGCCAGTTCGCGGATCATCGGCAGCCGTTCGGCGAAATCGACCGGCCGCCGGTTGTCGGGGTCGACCAGCGAATCGTCGAGGATGCGCGCGCCCTGGTAGATGTCGGGTACGCCCGGCGCGGTCAGCTTCAGCGCCGTCAGCGACAGGCTGTTGAGGCCGCCGTACCAGGCGATCGGCCGGATGTCGGCGAGCAGTCGGCTCGTCAGGGATTCTGACCGCCCCCAGGGCCGGGCTGCGCCCAGCCCGCCCCCCGAGGGGGTCAAGGAAACTTGGGGCGGCCCGGCGTTTCCTTGGGAGCCGAAGATCAGGTCGATCGCCCGGCCCACCGCGTGCTCGTACTGGTCGTCGGGCTCGGTCCAGGAGGTGCGCCGCTTGGCCTCGCGGCCCGCCTTGCGCATGTAGACCTTGATCCGCTCGGCGTAGTCGGCGACCGACTCGGCTGCCGGGTCGGGCCACGGCCGTGGCCGATCCCTGGCGAGGTCGATCGGGGCCGAGCCGATCAGCGTCTGGAACAGCAGCAGCAGGTCGCCGGCATTCGGCCGGATCGTCATCCCCGCCGCGTTCATCAGTTCCTCGACCGCCTGGCGCCAGTCGCGCGCGAGGGTCCGCCAGTGCGCCGGATCCTCGCTCAGCACGTCGATCCGCAGCCGTACGTATTCGCCGCGCTTGTTGTCGTGCGTCGAGGTCGCCAGCAGCGCATGCGGCCAGTCGGCGGCGCGGCGCGCGTTCGCTTCGTGAAAGGTCGCGACGTCGACGCCGTGGATGTCCGGATCGGCGCCGACGTCGTTCACCGAGACCAGCCGCTGCCAGCGGTACAGTGCGGTGTCCTCGACGCCCTTGGCCATCACCGGTGCCGACAGCTGCTGGAAGCGGACGATGAATTCGGCGCGCTCGGCGTCGCCGCCGGTGCCGGCGAGCAGCAGGCCGGTCAACCGGTCGAGCAGCGGATGCAGTCGCGGCGGCAGCCGCGCCCACGCCGCTGCGGCGGCCGCCGCGGTCGCGTCGCGATCGGCCGCGGTCGGCCTCGCGTCGGGGTAGGTACGATAGACCGGGAACGCCGCGATCAGCTCGGCGATGACGGCGGCGGCGTCGTCCTGCGCCGCGGCTTCGGCCGCAGCGGGCGTGCCGAATGCTGCGGCGGCTTCGGCCTCGCCGCCGGCCGCGGTGTCCGCCAGCAGGTCGACGGTCGCCGGATCGCGCCGCAGCAGCGACTGGAAGCGGGCGGTCAGGCTGCGCCACTCGGCACCGAACGACGCGGCCAGCACCTCGCGCTTGCCGGCATGCGCGAGGTCGGCGAAGCGTGGTGTCGCATCGCCGGTGAAATCGCGCCAGACCCGGTCGATCGCGGCCTCGGTGTCACGGTCGAGCAGCACGCCGCAGACCAGGTTCGCGAAGTCGTAGCCGGTGGTGCCGTCGATCGGCCAGTCGGCGCGCAGCGGCTCGCCGGGCGCCAGGATTTTCTCGGCCAGCAGGTAGACGCGCCGGCCGTCGTCGCGGCCCGCGGCGAGCGCTGCCTGCAGTCGTTCGAAGTAGCCGCCGGGGTCGCGCAGGCCGTCGGGATGATCGATCCGCAGGCCGTCGACCAATCCGGCGCGGACCAGCTCGATGACGGTCCGGTGAGTCGCTTCGAAGATCGCCGGGTCTTCGATCCGCAAGCCGGCGAGGCTGCTGATATCGAAGAAGCGCCGGTAGTTGATCGCGGTCGCGGCACTGTGCCAGTCGGCGAGCAGGTAATGCTGGCAGTCGGCAACGCGCGCCACCAGCGCCGGATCGGCGAGCGCTGTCCAGTCGCCGGATGCGGCGGCGCCGGCCGCCTCGGCCTCGGCCGCTCCGTCTGCCCCGGCTGCCCCGGCTGCTCCGGCTGCCCCGGCTGCTCCGGCTGCTCCGGCCGCATTCTCCGGTGCCGCGGGTGCTGCCTCTGGTGCCGCTGCAAGATGCGCCAGGATCAGCGCCTGTCCTGCGGCGTTGACCGGCAGGCTGCGTTCGAAGTAGCCGAGCCGGAATTCGTCGCGGCCGGCGTCGTGGCGCAGCTGCAGCCGCCGCTCGGCGATCGCCGCCGCCAGCGGCTCGCCGAGCACCGGCAGCAGCAGCCGGCCCGGCGGCACGGCGTCGTTGCCGCGCCAGTCGATGTCGAATGCCGCGGCGTACGGCGACGCCGGGCCGGCGCTCAGCACATCCTGCCACCAGGCGTTGTCGATCGTGTCGATCCCCATGTGGTTCGGCACGATGTCGAGCAGTTGCCGCAGGCCGTGCTCACGCAGCGCACGACAGAACGCCAGGTAGTCGGCGGTGCTGCCGAGGTCGGGGTTGAGCCGGGTCGGATCGACGACGTCGTAGCCGTGGCTGCTGCCCGGCGTGGCCCGCAGGTACGGCGAACAGTAGACATGGCTGACGCCGAGCTCGGCGAGGTAGGGCAGGGCCGCGGTCGCGTCGCGAAAGCCGAAGCCGCGATGCAGTTGCAGCCGGTAGGTCGCGCGCGGCACCGAGCGCGGCGGCCGGCGCGCTGCCGGGTGGCGGTCCATCGTCGCTTCCGTTGCCGTCACGACAGCTGTTCGGGTCAGGCGAGCAATGCGACGGCGAAAGGGCCGAGGGTCACTGCATGGCCATGTTCGCCGGCCGCGACGTCGTTGACCGCGAACACCAGGCGTTCGTCGGCACCGGTCAGCGCGACCGGCGCGTGGGCTTCGAAATTGGCCGCGAGCGCGAGCGCGCCGGCGGCGAAGCGCCAGTGGACGACGAACGCGCGCGGCGACAGCATCCGGAACTCGCCGGCGACGGCCTCGCCGCCGGCCAGCAGCGGTTCGACGTGGCTGCGCCGCGCCGCCAGGCATTCGCGGTAGAAGATGAGCATCGCGGCATGCGGCTCGCGGTCGAGCTCGCGCCAGTCGAGCTTCGAAGCGGCGAACGTCGCAGCGGCCCCGGGATCGGGAATGCGGTCGCGCATCGCCGGATCGGCGAAGCGCTCGAAGCGCGCGAACTCGCAACGGCGGCCGTCGCGGACCGCAGCGGCGAGGTCGCCGGTGAAATCGCAGAAGTAGAGGAACGGGGCGCTGGCCGCGAATTCCTCGCCCATGAACAGCAGCGGAATCGCCGGGCCGAGCAGCACGCAGGCCGCGGCGGCGCGCACTGCCGATGCCGGCGCCAGCGTGCCGATCCGCTCGCCGAGCGCGCGGTTGCCGATCTGGTCGTGGTTCTGCAGGAAGTTGATGAATGCCGTCGGCGGCAGTCCGTCGGTCGGCTCGCCGCGCGGCAGGCCGCCGGCATGTCCGGAACGCTCGCCGCGGTAGATGAAACCGTGGGCGAGCCCGTCGGCGAGGCGTTCGGCGGGCCGGTCGGCGAAATCGCCGTAGTAGCCGTCGCGCTCGCCGGTGACCAGCACATGCAGCGCATGGTGAATGTCGTCGTTCCATTGCGCGGTGCCGGCGATCGGAATGCCGTCGCGGCCACGCGCGAGCAGCGTCGCCTGGTTGCGATCGTTCTCCAGGATCAGGTGGACCGGCCGCGCCGCGCCGGATCCGGGGCGCTGCGCGGTGAGCCGGTGACGCAGCGTCGCGGCGATCTCGGCGACCAGGTGGGTTGGCGACTGGTCGCGGATCGCATGGACCGCGTCGAGCCGCAGGCCATCGAGGTGGAACGCGTCGATCCAGTACCAGGCGTTCTCGACGAAGAAGGCCCGGACCGCGGCGGCATCGGCACCGTCGAACGCGATCGCCGCGCCCCACGGCGTCTGCCGGCCGGGGTCGAAGAATGCCGACGCATAGCCGTGCAGATAGTTGCCGTCGGGGCCGAAATGGTTGTAGACGACGTCGAGGATGACCGCGATGCCGTGGCCGTGGGCGGCATCGATGAAGCGGCGGAAGTCGTCCGGTGTGCCGTAGCTCGCGTCCGGCGCGTAGTGCAGCACGCCGTCGTAGCCCCAGTTGCGCGTTCCCGGGAAATCCGCGACCGGCATCACTTCGATCGCGGTGATGCCGAGCGCCGCCAGATGGGCCAGCCGTTCGATCGCGGCGGCGAAGGTTCCGGCCTCGGTGAAGGTGCCGACGTGCAGTTCGTAGAGCACGCAGCGATGCCAGGGCAGGCCGGGCCAGTCGTCATGCTGCCAGCGGAAAGCGGGGTCGATGACGACGCTGGCGCCGTGGACGTCGTCCGGATTCCAGCGCGACGCCGGGTCGGGAACCGGTGCGCCGCCGTCGATCCGGAAGCGGTAGCGCCAGCCGGTGAACGGCCGGTCGGCGTGCCAGGCGTGGGTCCGGAGCGCGGCATCGCTGCCGGCGCCGTCCGGATCCTCGATGGTCAGCACGACCACGCGGGACTCGCCGCCGTCGGGCGCGGTCAGCAGCAGCTCGACGCGGGCGCGCGCCGGTGCCAGCAGCCGGAAAACCGGCAAGCCGTCGGCCCCCGCTGCGGCACCGGTCGTCATGGCGGCAGCGCGGCCAGCAGGCCGTCGAGCGGAATCGCGACCCAGTCGGGGCGGTGCGCCAGCTCGTAGCGCAATTCGTAGAGCGTCTTCTCGAGCACGAACAGTTCGAGCAGCGCCAGCGCCGCGGGCCAGTCGTCGTACAGCGTCGAGCCGGCCACCGCGTCGCGATAGGCGGTCATGAAAGTCTGGCGCACCTCGACTTTCCATTGCAGTACCGCGCGGGCGGCCTCGGCGGCATCGCCCTCGGCCGGCACCTTCTGCAGCGCGGCGTGGCCGGCATAGTCGAGCGAGCGCAGCATGCCGGCGACGTCGCGCAGCGGCGAATGCTTGCGCCGGCGCTCACCGACCGGGCGCGCCGGTTCGCCTTCGAAGTCGATGATGTAGAAGTCGTTGTTCGACAGCAGCACCTGGCCGAGGTGGTAGTCGCCGTGATGGCGGATCCGGACGCCGCCCGGCGCCGCGCTCGCGGCATGGTCGATCGCCGCGCGCAGCCGCGGGCCGGACTCGAGCGCGGCGTCGATCGCCGGCCGGATCGCTTCCGGCAGCGTCGACCGCGCCGCGGCGAGCCGCTGCAGCGTCTCTCCGGCTTCGACCCGGACCTGGTCGGCCCACTGGCGGATGTCGCCAGCGGTGATCGGCTCGGGTTCGAACGCGAGGTCACCCGATGGCGTCGCCAGCGCCAGGTGCAGCTCGGCGGTGCGGATGCCGAGCGTCCGGGTCAGCTCGAGGAAGCCACCGTGCACCGACGCATCGGTGCCGCCGGGCGTCGGCGCCGCGGCCGCGGCCGCTTCGGCCTGGCGCTGCGATTCGAGGAAGCGCGCCAGGTACTCGAGCGTCAGGTCCCAGCCGTCGCCCTGGTTCTGCACCACCGATTGCAGCACCGCCAGCGCGGTCCGCGAGCCGTCGCCGGCGACCTGCTCGACGGTGCCGAGCACCGGCACTGCATGCGGGAACGCCGCGACCTCGGTCAGGAAGCGGCCGATCTCGATCTCGACCGGCACGCCGCTGCGGATCCGGCGGTAGGCCTTGAGGAACAATTGATCGCCGACGATCACGGTGGTGTTGCTGCTCTGCGCCGGCGGGTGCCGGACCACCGGCTTGCCGGCGGCGTCGCGGGTCAGATTCGCGGCTGCCTCGGCGAAGCGCGCGGTCGCGCGGAACTCAATGCGGCCGTCCGGCAGCGGCAGCGTCTGGCCCCGCTCGATCGCGTCGACCAGCGCGCGGCAGAACGGGTCGTCGGCCATCGCGTCGACCAGCAGCCCGACCTTGGCCTGCTGGCGCGCCTTGGCGAGCACCACCGGGCTCGGCAGCCGTGCGACGTCGCCGTCGTCCTCCCAGGCCAGCGCCAGCGGCACGAAGTAGCGGGTCGGGAACGCACTGGCGGCCTCGCCGTTGCCGACGTCGAATGCCGCCAGCAGTACCAGGCTGCCCTCGACCGGCCATTCGACCTGCCAGGCGGCGCGGGCGCGGGTGCTGCCGGGCGCGTCGGCGGCGACGGTGTCGCCGATCGAGTCCGACGGCGCTGCGGCGCGGTCGGCGAACCAGCGCTGGCCGGCCATGAACTGCGGCAGCAACTCGGCCTCGAGCCGCGCCAGCGCCTTGTCGGCGAGCGCCCCGCGCCGGCCGGCGCCGGCGCCGGCGCGGAAGAATGTCTGCAAGCCGTCGGTCAGCACCAGTACCGGCGCCTCCTCGCGGCCGAGCCAGGCCTGGTGCCAGGTCGGCGCGTCTTCGCTGACCGAAAGCCGGAACCAGTAGAAGCCATAGCCTGGCAGCGTCAGCAGATACGGCAGGTCACCGACCGGCGGGAACGGCGTCCGGCCGATCAGCTCGACCGGCACATAGCCCTTGTAGCGGCCGAGATCGAGCTCGACCGGCTGCGCCGAGCGCGACAGGTTGGCGACGCACAGCATGATCTCGGCGTCGAGCTCGCGCAGGTAGGCGAGCACCTTGCGGTTGCCGGCGCGCAGGAACGTCAGCTTGCCGCGACCGAACGCCAGGTGCTGCTTGCGCACCGCCAGCATCCGGCGCATCCAGTTCAGCAGCGACGACGGCTCGCGCAGCTGCGCCTCGACGTTGACGCCCTGATAGCCGTAGATCGCGTCCATCACCGGCGGCAGGTACAGGCGCTGCGGGTCGGCGGTCGAGAAGCCGGCGTTGCGGTCGGGGTTCCATTGCATCGGCGTGCGCACGCCGTTGCGGTCGCCGAGGTAGACGTTGTCGCCCATGCCGAGCTCGTCGCCGTAATAGATGATCGGCGAGCCCGGCATCGTCAGCAGCAGGCTGTTCATCAGCCGGATCTTGTCGCCGTCGTTCTCCAGCAGCGGCGCGAGCCGGCGCCGGATGCCGAGGTTGATCCGCGCCCGCGGGTCGGCCGCGTACATCCGGTACATGTAGTCGCGCTCGCGGCTGGTCACCATCTCGAGCGTCAGCTCGTCGTGGTTGCGCAGGAAGATCGCCCACTGGCAGTTGTCCGGGATGTCCGGCGTCTGCTGCATGATCTCGATGATCGGATGGCGATCCTCCTGCGCGATCGCCATGTACATCCGCGGCATCAGCGGGAAGTGATAGGCGACGTGGCATTCGTCGCCGTCGCCGAAGTACTCGCGGACGTCCTCCGGCCACTGGTTGGCCTCGGCCAGGAAGAAGCGGTCGCTGTAGCGCGCGTCGAGCTCGGCGCGCAGCGCCTTCAGCACTTCGTGCGTTTCCGGCAGATTCTCGTTGATCGTGCCGTCGCGCTCCTTCAGGTACGGGATCGCGTCGAGCCGCATGCCGTCGACGCCCATGTCGAACCAGAAGCGCATCACCTTGATGACCGCCTTCAGCACGTTCGGATTGTCGAAGTTCAGGTCCGGCTGGTGCGAGAAGAAGCGGTGCCAGTAGTAGGACTGCGCGATCGGATCCCAGGTCCAGTTCGAAGCCTCGGTGTCGGTGAAGATGATCCGGGTCTCGGGCCATTTCTTCGGATCGTCGCTCCAGACGTAGTAGTTGCGCTTGACCGAGCCCGGCGGCGCGCGCCGCGCCGCCTGGAACCACGGATGCGTGTCCGACGTGTGGTTGATCACCAGCTCGGTGATCACTTGCAGGTTGCGGCGGTGCGCCTCGCGCAGGAAGGTCTTGAAATCCGCCAGCGTGCCGTAGTCGGGATGAACGTCGTGATAATTGGCGATGTCGTAGCCGTCGTCGCGCAGCGGCGACGGGTAGAACGGCTGGACCCAGATCGCGGTCACGCCGAGATCGCGGACATAGTCGAGCTTCTCGGTCAGGCCGCGGAAATCGCCGATGCCGTCGCCGTTGCTGTCACGGAAGGTCTTGACGTGCAGCTGGTAGATGATCGCGTCCTTGTACCACAACGGATCGAGCGGCCGGCGGATCAGCAGGCTGCCGCGCAGCCGTTCGGCCGGGCGCACGCCGGCGGCACCGACGGCGCTGCTGTCGGGGAGGATGGTCGATGCGGTCGGGTCTCGGTTCATGATCGCTCGCGCGGGGCCGTCGGGGCTGGGTTCGCCGGGGAGTTCCAGGGCTCAGAGGAAGTAGTCGAAATCATGTTCGGAGCGGATCCGGCGGCGCGGCCGGAATACCTGCGCCGGCGAGCGCGACGGGTCGAGCTGCAGAAAGTGCCGATCGCCGTTCCAGAAGAAGCGCTGATCGGACAGCAGCTCGTGGACCTGGCAACTGCCGGTCGCAGCGCCGATCGTGGCGAGCGGCAGATCGACCCAGCCCGACTGGACGTGATGCGGGTCGAGGTTGACCGCGCAGACGACGACATCGCTGCCGTCTTCGCTGACTTTGGAATAGCAGACGATCTGCTCGTTGTCGACCGGATGGAAGCGCAGGTTCCAGTCGCGCTGCAGCGCCGGGCTGTCACGGCGGATCCGGTTGATCCGTGTGATCAGCGCGGCGAGCGAATGCGGCGCGTTCAGGTCGCGATGCCGCAGCTGGTACTTCTCCGAATCGAGATACTCCTCGCTGCCGGGCTCGCGCGGCGCGGTCTCGATCAGCTCGAATGCCGGGCCGTAGATGCCGTAGTTGGCCGCCAGCGTCGCGGCCAGCACCAGCCGCGCGATCGCCGCCGGCCGGCCGCCGGCCTGCAGGTACTCCGGCAGGATGTCGGGCGTGTTCGGCCACAGGTTCGGCCGGAAGTACTCGCGCGATTCGTGCTGGTTCAGCTCGGTCAGGTACTCGATCAGCTCGGCGCGCGAGTTGCGCCAGGTGAAGTAGGTGTACGACTGCGAGAAGCCGGCCTTGGCGAGCCGGTGCATGACCCGCGGCCGGGTGAACGCCTCGGACAGGAAAATCGTCTCCGGATGGGTGCGCTTGACCTCGGCGATCAGCCATTCCCAGAATGCGAACGGCTTGGTATGCGGATTGTCGACCCGGAAGATCGTGACGCCGGCATCGATCCAGTGCAGCACCACCCCCTTCAGTTCCTCGAATAGGCCGCGCCAGTCGGCGCTCTCGAAGTCGAACGGGTAGATGTCCTGATATTTCTTCGGCGGATTCTCGGCGTACTGCACGGTGCCGTCGGGCCGCCAGCGGAACCAGTCGGGGTGCTCCCGGACGTACGGATGATCGGGCGCGCACTGGAACGCGATGTCGAGCGCGATCTCGATGCCGAGCGTGCGGGCATGGCGCACCAGCTCGCGGAATTCGGTCTCGCTGCCGAGCTGGGGATGGATCGCGCGGTGACCGCCTTCGGCCGCTCCGATCGCCCACGGGCTGCCGGGATCGTCCGGACCCGGGGTCAGCGTATTGTTCGGCCCCTTGCGGCGGATCCGGCCGATCGGATGGATCGGCGGGAAATAGACGACGTCGAAGCCCATCGCCGCGATCCGCGGCAGCCATGCGGCGCAGTCGGCGAAGGTGCCGTGGCGGCTGCCGTCGGATGCCGCCGAGCGCGGAAAGAATTCGTACCAGCTGCTGAAGCGTGCCCGCTCCGGTTCGACGACGACGATCCGTTCGGTCTCGAGCGCCGCGGCTTGGCGGCGATCGGGATGGCGGTTCATCAGTTCGGCGAGTTCGGCGGACAGCGCGATCTGGCGGCGCTGCTCGAGTGTGCCGGCGGCGTCGGCGGCGGTGCCGGCGACGCTGTTGCCGGCCTCGGCGGCCTCGGCGGCGGGGTCGAGGGTGCGCGCGAAGGCGCGCAGGCGCGCGGCGTCGTCGGCCGGTGCCCGCGCCGCGGCTTCGTGCAGCAGCAGCGCGCCGCTCTGCAACGCGACCGCGATGTCGGCCGGATCGTCGCGCCGGCCGAAATCGTGGCGCCAGGTCAGGAACGCGTCGACCCAGGCGCTGACGGTGTAGCCGTAGCGGCCGAGCCGGGTCACGCGGAAGGTCGCCCGCCAGCGGTCGTTGCCGAGCGGCGCCATCTCGACCTCGCCGGCGTCGGCGGCGTCGGCGGCATCGGTCGCGCCGGGGTTGGCGGTATCGGATGCGCCGGCGGCGTCGCCGCCGAGCCAGCGATAGCTCATCCGGACCCGGACCCGGTCGTGGCCGTCGGTGAACGCATCGGCCTCGACGACGACGGCGTCGCCGACGGCGCGCTTGATCGGGAAGCGGCCGCCATCGACTTCCGGCGTGATCCGCTCGATCACGGCGCGCTGCCAGGGCCGCCGCGCGTCTGCGGCAGCGGCGCGATCGGCGCTTGCCCGCGGGCCGGCCGCAGCGGTACGTTGGTTTGTCGTCATCATCGGATTCTCCTTCCGGGCGCCGGGCCGGCAGCGGGCCGGTGTCGGGCGGCGGCCGCTTGCGGAGCCGACGCGGCGCCGCCGGCGGCTGCGACCGCGCAGCACCGGTCAGCCGGGCGCGCGAAACATCAGGATCGCCAGCGGCGGCAGCGTCAGCGTCAGCGATTGCATCCGGCCGTGCGCGGCGACCGGCTGGGTGTCGATGCCGCCGAGATTGCCCTGGCCGGTACCGCCGTACAGCGTCGCGTCGCTGTTCAGCATCTCGAACCAGTGGCCGGCGATCGGCACGCCGACCGAGTAGTTGTGCCGGGGCACCGGGGTGCCGTTGAGCACGACCAGCACGGTCTGCCCCGGCTCGCCGCTCTTGCGCAGGAAGCACAGCACGCTGTTCTCGGTGTCACCGGCGTCGATCCATTCGAACCCCTCCGGCGCGAAATCGATCCGGTGGAGCGCCGGCTGGTCGCGATAAGTGCGGTTCAGATCCTGCACCCAGCGGGACAGCGCGCGATGCCGCTCGTCGGCGAGCGCACCCCAGTCGAGGCTGCCTTCGTGCGACCACTCGCCGCGCTGGCCGAACTCGCCGCCCATGAACAGCAGCTTCTTGCCCGGGTGCGCCCACTGCAGTCCGAACAGCAGGCGCAGATTGGCGAACTTCTGCCAGTCGTCGCCGGGCATCTTGCCGAACAGGCTGCCCTTGCCGTAGACGACTTCGTCGTGCGACAGCGACAGCATGAAGTTCTCGGTGAATGCGTACCAGAGCCCGAAGGTCAGCTTGTTCTGATGGTAGCGCCGGTATACCGGGTCTTCCTTGAACCAGGCGAGCGTGTCGTGCATCCAGCCCATGTTCCACTTCATGCCGAAGCCGAGGCCGCCGGCATAGACCGGCCGCGAGACGCCGGCCCAGGCGGTCGACTCCTCGGCGATCGTCTGGCAGTCGGGGAAGTCGCGGTAGATGCCGGTGTTGAGCTCGCGCAGGAACGAGACCGCCTCGAGGTTCTCATGGCCACCCTGGGGATTCGGGATCCACTCGCCGGGCTTGCGCGCATAGTCGAGATAGAGCATCGAAGCGACCGCGTCGACCCGCAGGCCGTCGATGTGGTAGCGGTCGAGCCAGAATGCCGCGCTGCTCGCGAGGAACGAGCGGACCTCGTGGCGGCCGTAGTTGAAGATCCAGCTGTTCCATTCGGGGTGGAAGCCCTGACGGCGGTCGGCATGCTCGTACAGTGCGGTGCCGTCGAACGCGGCGAGGCCGTGCGCGTCGCCGGGGAAATGCGACGGCACCCAGTCGAGGATCACGCCGATGCCACGTTGATGCAGATGATCGACGAACGCCATGAAATCCTGCGGCGAGCCGTAGCGCGCGGTCGGCGCGAAATAGCTGCAGGTCTGGTAGCCCCAGGAGCCGTAGAACGGATGCTCGGTCACCGGCATCAGCTCGACATGGGTGAAGCCGAGCGTCACCAGATAGTCGGCGAGCCGCGATGCGATCTCGCGATAGCCGAGCAAGCCGTCGGGGTGGCCGTCGGGCCGCATCCACGAGCCCAGATGCATCTCGTAGACGCTGATCGGCGCGTCGAGCGCATTGCGGGCGCGGCGGGTCGCCATCCAGCCGGCGTCGCCCCAGGTGTGGTCGAGCCGCGCGATCCGCGACGCGGTTCGCGGCGGCACCTCGGTCGCGAACGCGAACGGATCGGCCTTCTCCAGTTCGGCGCCGCCGTGGCGCGACACGATGAAGTACTTGTAGCAGTCGCCCGGCGCCGCGCCGCCGGCGAAACCTTGCCAGATCCCCGAGCTGTCGCCGCGGGCCGACAATGGATGCAATTCGCGGTTCCAGCCGTTGAAGTCCCCGATCACCGAGACCCGCTCGGCGTTCGGCGCCCAGACCGCGAACCAGGTGCCGGCGATGCCGTCGCGTTCGCCCGGGTGGGCGCCGAGCCGATGATGGAGGCGTTGATGGGTGCCTTCGCGGAACAGGTAGATGTCGTGTTCGGTCAATTCCCGCGCAGGCGGCGCGTCGGGTGCCGGCGCGGGGAACTGCGCGACCTCGGCTTGCTGCTCACGGGTCGGGGCCGGGGTAGCCTGCGGCGAGGCGTGGGTCGGCGGCGCCGTCGCGTCAGTCGCGGCCGGGGGGATCGGCTCCGGCTCCGCTGCCTCCGCGGCCGCTACGGCCGGATTTGCTGCCGTCGGGGCGGCGACGGTCGGTGGATCCGTGGCATGCTTTCGTCGCGACGCCGCGCGTTTCGGTCGTGCGGTCGCACCGGCCGAAGGTGCGGCTGCAGCCGCACCTTCGGATCGATCCGCTGCGATCGGTGCCGTTGCCTTCGTGGTTCGCGGACGTCTGGTCGCCAACGGCACCCTCCATTGAATGACGACACCAGTGCGAGCAAGGACCGGACCCGGGAGCGGGTGCGGGCCCCGGCAAGCACTACATCCAGTAGGTGCCCGGCACCAGGACGCTGCGATCGATCCGGGTGACGTCGCGCAGGCCGCAGAACGCCGTCGTCAGATCGAGCTCGTTGCGGATGATCTGCAGGCAGCGGGTGACGCCGGCTTCTCCCATCGCACCGAGGCCGTACAGCATCGCCCGCCCGATGTAGGTGCCTTTGGCGCCGAGTGCGAGCGCGCGGGCGACGTCCTGCCCCGAACGGATGCCGCCGTCGAGGTGCACCTCGATCGACTTGCCGACCGCGTCGACGATCGCCGGCCGCGCCGCGATCGACGATAGCGCCCCATCGAGCTGGCGGCCACCGTGGTTCGAGACGATGATCGCGTCGGCGCCGGTGTTCAGCGCGAGCCGTGCATCCTCGGCGTCGAGGATTCCCTTCAGGATGATCTTGCCGCCCCAGCGCTGCTTGATCCACTCGACGTCGCTCCAGCTCAGCGTCGGGTCGAACTGCTGGGACGTCCAGGAACCGAGCGACGACATGTCGGCGACCCCGCTGACATGTCCGACGATGTTGCCGAACGTGCGCCGTTGCGTGCCGAGCATGCCGAGGCACCAATGCGGCTTGGTCGCGAGGTTGATCAGGTTCTTCAGCGTCGGCTTCGGCGGCGCCGACAGCCCGTTCTTGATGTCCTTGTGGCGCTGACCCAGGATCTGCAGGTCGAGCGTGATCACCAGCGCCGAGCAGCCGGCGGCCTTCGCGCGATCGATCAGCCGGGCGATGAAGTCGCGGTCGCGCATCATATAGAGTTGGAACCAGAACGGCCGGGTGGTCGCGGCTGCGATGTCCTCGATCGAGCAGATGCTCATCGTCGACAGTGTGAACGGAATGCCGAACTTCTCGGCGGCACGCGCCGCCAGGATCTCGCCGTCGGCGTGCTGCATGCCGGTCAGGCCGGTCGGCGCGATCGCGACCGGCATCGCGACCTTTTCGCCGATCATCGTCGATGCGGTGCTGCGGTTCTCCATGTTGACCGCGACGCGCTGGCGGAACTTGATCCGCTGGAAATCGTCCTCGTTGGCCCGATAGGTCGACTCGGTCCACGACCCGGAATCGGCATAGTCGTAGAACATCCTCGGGACACGGCGCTGCGCCAGTCGCTTCAGGTCGTCGATGCAGGTGATCACCGGGGCCATCTGGGTCGCTCTCCTGTCCTGATTTCGCGGTCGCGCCGGCGGCCAGCGCCTGCCCGGCGTCTCGTTTCGGGTAGGATGCTACACGAGACACTTGCCACCGGAACCGGCGATGGCCCGCCGCTTCGCCCGATGACCGACACCGCTCCGAGCTACCCGCGCGATCTGATCGGCTACGGGCGCAATCCGCCCGACCCGCAGTGGCCGGGCAACGCCCGGATCGCGTTGCAGTTCGTGCTGAATTACGAGGAAGGCGCCGAGAACAGCGTGCTGCACGGCGACGCCGGCTCCGAGGCGTTCCTGTCGGAGATCGCCAACGCCGCGGTGTTCCCGGCCCGCCACCTGTCGATGGAGTCGATCTATGAATACGGCTCGCGCGCCGGCGTCTGGCGGATTCTGCGCGAATTCGAGCGCCGGCGGCTGCCGCTGACGGTGTTCGGCGTCGCGATGGCGCTCGAGCGGCACCCGGAGGCGGCGCGGGCGTTCGTCGAGCTCGGCCACGAAGTCGCCTGTCACGGCTGGCGCTGGATCCTCTACCAGGAGGTGGACGAGGACATCGAGCGCGCCCATCTGGCGCGGGCGCTGGCCTCGATCGAGCAGCTGACCGGTGTCCGGCCGCTTGGGTGGTATACCGGCCGCGACAGCCCGAACACCCGCCGGCTGGTCTGCGACGACGGCCGCCTGCTCTACGACAGCGACTACTACGGCGACGACCTGCCGTTCTGGACCCGGGTCACCCGCAGCGACGGCCGCGAGGTGCCGCACCTGATCGTGCCGTACACGCTCGACAGCAACGACATGCGCTTCGCGAGCCCGTACGGCTTCGCCAACGGCGGCGAGTTCTTCGACTATCTGCGCGACGCGTTCGACGTGCTCTACGCCGAAGGCGCCGAGGCGCCGAAGATGCTGTCGATCGGCATGCACTGCCGGCTGCTCGGCCGGCCGGCCCGCTTCCGCGCGCTGCAGCAATTCCTCGATCATGTCGAGCGGCACGACCGGGTCTGGATTTGCCGGCGGATCGACATCGCGCGGCACTGGATCGCCCGCCATCCGGCGCCAGCGCCGGCCGGCGACGCGTCGGCCGGCGGTGCCCGGCCGGCATAGAATCGGGCGACCGACCGGAGGCCGTGCGATGAATCATCCGAAGCTGCAGCTCGATTCCCTGAAGCGGCCGCTGCCGCCGGCGCTGGCGAGCGCGCTGCAGGCGCGCTTCGGCGACCGCTATTCGGCGGCGCAGGCGGTGCGCGATCATCACGGTAAGGACGAGTCGCCGTTTCCGACGGTGCCGCCGGACTGCGTCGTCTTCGCCGAATCGACCGAGGACGTCGTCGCGGTCGTCGACCTGTGCCGGACCCACCAGCATCCGCTGATCGCATTCGGCGTCGGCTCGTCGATCGAAGGGCAGCTGCTGGCGGTGCGCGGCGGCGTCTCGCTCGACCTGTCGCGGATGAACCGGGTGTTGTCGATCGCGCCCGAGGATCTGACGGTCACGGTGCAGGCCGGCGTCACCCGCAAGCAGTTGAACACCGAGATCCGCGACACCGGGTTGTTCTTTCCGATCGACCCGGGCGCCGACGCGACGCTCGGCGGCATGTGCGCGACCCGCGCGTCGGGCACCAACGCGGTCCGCTACGGCACGATGCGCGAGAACGTGCTTGGGCTGACCGTCGTCACCGCGGAAGGCAAGGTCGTCCGGACCGCGACCCGGGCGCGCAAGTCGTCGGCCGGCTACGACCTGACGCGGCTGTTCATCGGCTCGGAGGGCACGCTCGGCATCATCACCGAAGTGACGGTGCGGCTCTATCCGCAGCCCGAGGCGATCTCGGCGGCGGTCGTCAACTTCCCGAGCGCCGACGCGGCAGTGCGCACGGTGATCGAGACGATCCAGCTCGGCGTCCCGGTCGCCCGCTGCGAATTCCTCGATCCGCCGGCGATCAGGGCGATCAACGCGCACAGCAAGCTGACGCTGCGCGAGGGCTACACGCTGTTCTTCGAGTTCCACGGCAGCGCCCGGGGCGTCGCCGAGCAGGCCGAAGCCGTCCAGTCGATCGCGGCCGAGCACGGCGGCGCCGATTTCGAATGGGCGACGCAGCCGGAAGACCGGACGCGGCTCTGGAATGCGCGTCACAACGCGTACTTCGCATGCCTGCAGGCGCGCCCGGGCAGCAAGGCGATCTCGACCGATACCTGCGTGCCGATCTCGCGGCTCGCCGAATCGGTCGAGGGGGCGCGCAAGCTGCTCGAGGCGAGCGGCTTCGTCTCGATGATCATCGGCCACGTCGGCGACGGCAACTTCCACTGCGTGATCCTGGTCGACCCGGACGACGCCGCCGAGATGAGCCGCGCCGAGGCGGTCAACGACCAGATCGTCCGGCTCGCCCAGTCGCTCGACGGCACCTGCACCGGCGAGCACGGCATCGGGCTGCACAAGATCGGCTTCCTCGCCGACGAAGCCGGCGAGGATGCGCTCGACCTGATGCGGCGGATCAAGGTCGCGCTCGATCCGGGCGACTTCCTGAACCCGGGCAAGATCTTCGCGCGCTGACGGCAAGACCGCGCGCGAGGCAGGTGGATGCCCCGCGGCGGTTTGCTGCCGATGTTAATATCGCCAAGTGGAAATATTATGGGCGAGAGCTGCAATGCAGGCTGCGCTACAGGCCTTGTCCGATCCGAGCCGGCGAACCATTGTCGCGATGCTCGCCGACGGCGAACGCGCGGCCGGGGACTTCGTCACCGCGCTGCCGATCGCACAACCGACCGTGTCGAAGCACCTGTCGGTGCTGCGCGCCGCCGGTCTCGTCACCGTGCGCAAGGATTCGACCCGGCGGTGGTACCGGCTGAACCCGGCGCCGCTCGCCGAGCTCGACAACTGGCTGGCGGGCTACCGCCGCTTCTGGGCCGGCCGGCTCGATGCGCTCGAGGCTCATCTGGACCGGACCGAACCGCAATGAACGACGATCGCTCCGCACCGGGCGGCACCGGCAATGGCTCCCCGAGCGGCACCGGCAACGGCCGGTGGCGGCGAACCGACGGCGGCTGGGAGCTGCGCTTCGACCGCTGGCTGCGGCATCCGCCGGACCGCGTCTGGCAGGCATTGACGACCGGCGAAGGGCTCGCCTGCTGGCTGGCCGACGCGGACATCGAGGCCGTGCCCGGCGGCCGGATGAATCTCGACTTCCGGCAGCCGGCGGTCGAGTGCTTTCCGGACATGCCGGACCAGCGCCGGCAGCAGAACCAGGTGCTGGTCGTCGAGCCGCTGCGGCGCTTCGACCATACGTTCGGTCACGCCGAGTCGATCGTCTCGTGGCGCCTCGCGCCGGAAGCGGGCGGTACGCGGCTGACGTTGATTCACCAGGTGCCTCGCGCCTGGGAGCCCGATCCGGCGAACACGCTGGCCGGCTGGCATCACCACCTGGAAGGGCTCGACGCGGCGGCGCGGTTGCGCCGCCATCGCTGGCATTGGCCGCGCTTCTTCTCGTTGCGTGCCCGTTACGCCAGCCAACTGGAACAGGAGAACGCAATGAGCTTGGGCCAACAGCAAGCAGCGGCGCCGGTCGCGCCGATCGCGCAGGCCGGCATGCTGATCCGCCGGCCGGTCGCGGCGGTATTTCGCGCCTTCGTCGACCCGGCCGAGACCACGCGGTTCTGGTTCAGCAGCGGCAGCGGCCCGCTGGCGGCCGGTGCCGAGGTGACCTGGACCTGGGCGATGTACGGCGTCGCGACCGAGGTCCGGGTCAAGGCGATCGAGCCGGAGCGGCGGATCCTGATCGATTGGGACATCGAGAGCGACCCGACCGAGGTCGAATGGCGCTTCGAGCCGCGCGGCGAGCAGACCTGGGTCACCGTCGAGAACCGCGGCTTCGATCGCGGCGAAGACGGCGTCGCCAGGGCGCTCGATTCGACCGGCGGCTTCGCGCTGGTGCTCGGCGGCGCCAAGGTCTGGCTCGAGCACGGCATCGAGCCGCGCTTCGTCGTCGACCGACATCCCGACGCCCGCGTCGCCGGCTGGCAGGAGCAGGCGCGGTGATCCGGATCAAGCTGACCAGCGTCGCCGTCGACGACCAGCCGAAGGCACGCGCGTTCTACATCGACAAGCTCGGTTTTCGGCTCAAGCGCGAGATCCCGATGGGTCCCGTCAGTTACTTGACCGTCGTCTCGCCGGCCGATCCCGACGGCATCGAGCTGTCGATCGAGCCCGGCGGCCAGCGGCCCGAGTTCGCCGCATTCCAGGCGTGGATGCGCGAGCAGCGGATCCCCTGGACCGCGTTCGCCGTCGACGACATCGACGCCGAGCATGCGCGGCTGTCTGCACTCGGCGTCCGCTTTCTCGGCCCGCCGCAGCCCATGGGAGACGTCCGGGGCGCGACGCTCGACGACGATTGCGGCAACCTGATCCTGCTCTATCAGGAGTGAGCCGCCGGGGCCGGCCGTTGCGCACGGCCGCGGCGGCCGCTCGGTCCATCAGCGCGCGTCGACCGCCGGGCCGCGCGCCAGGCAGGTCCGTCGCCTGCCGTCGACCCGCTCGGCGAACCAGGCGGTCGTCAGGTCGCGGGTGATCTTCGGTCCCTGCAGCTTGATCCGCGGCAACACGGCGCGCGGGACCGGCTGCGGCGCAGCCCCGCTGCGCGGCGGCACCGCGTCGGCCAGCGCCAGCACGCCGCGCCAGGTCGTGGTCTGCTCGAAGTCGATCGACGTGCCGCGTGCGAGGTCGCGGCGGATCTCGGCATCGGTCAGCCCGAGCCGCGCACCGAGCCGCCGCGTCGCGCGCTCGGTCTCGCCGGGAAACGCGAGGTCGGCACCTTCGAGCAGCAGATCGCCATCGAGCGCGAGCGGCACGCCGGCGGCGATCGCGACCGCGTTCTGGAACGCCGCGTTGCGGCTCGCGTAGCGGCCGGCGTTGAAGTCGGCGAAGCGGTAGAGCGAGCGCTCGTAGCTCGCCGGATAGTCGAGCAGGTGCGCGATGCCGAAGTAGAGGCCGCCGCGCCGGGTGAACACTTCCTGGCGGATCGAGCGCGCGTCGGCGAACGGATAGCGGCGCGCCGCCGCATGCCGTTCGGCGAACGCGATGCCGACCTGCATCGGGCCGCCGGTGCGCACCGGGTTCCAGCTGCCGAACAGCCGCTTGCCGAGCGGCACCATGCCGATCAGATCGTCGAAGATCTCGGACAGCTCGCGCTCGGTGCGCGCGGCGTCGATCCGCTCGCCGTAGCTGCGGCCATCGGGCGATTCGACCCGCAGCGCGGTCCGGACCACGAACGACGGCACGCCGATCCGCTCGGCGCGGGCGTCGATCTCCTTCCAGGCGATCTCGCCGAGGTTCGGCACCGACGGATCGCTGCGAAACGACGACTCCTGTTCGATCACCGCGATCGTCGCGCACAGCGCCTCGGCGGTCGGCGCGATGCCGAGCAGCGAGAACGACGTCTGGATGTCGGCGGCCCAGCCGGCCGCGTCGGCGGTCTTCGGCGGCAGCAGCCTGGCCAGTTGCGCCCGGACCGCTTCGGGGGAGGGGCCGTCGCGGCGATGGTCGTCGGAAGCGCAGCCGGCGAGCAGCGACGCCGCGACGAGCAGCGGCGCGCTGGCACGGAACACCTTGGCGGCCGTCAGGAAGCGGTCGCGCCGCGGGCCGCGAGCCGCGCCTCGACCCGGCGCAGCCGTTCACGGATGCCATCGCCGACGTCGATCTGCGGCAGCGACGGCTCGAAGCCGCCGGCCTGCTCGCGGGCCAGGATCCGCGGCAGCGCGCGTTCGAACGCCGCTTCGAACGACCAGGTCTCGCGCAGACCGTGATTGAACAATGCGTCGCCGAAGTAGGTGAAGTCGGATTCGGCGCCGCAGCCGAACGAGGTCCGGTCCCTGACCGACGCGGTCATGATCAGCGTGTCGGGCCCGCGCAGCGGTTCGACGAAGCCGCCCGAATAGCAGGCCGAGATGATCAGCACGCGGTGGCGGATGCCGGTCTCGTCCAGCATCGCCTTCAGCGCCGCCGGGTCGATATGGTAGAGCGCGAGCGGCGGGAAATGCGCGACCAGCCGGAAATCCGGCGTGCCGTGCGTCGTCAGATAGAGCACCAGCACGTCCTCGGCGGGATCCATCCGTGCGGCGACCGCGGCCAGCGTCCGCCGCAGGTTGCCGGCGGTCGCGAGCGGATCGTCGCGCAGCGTCGCCGGATTGCTGACCAGCCGCACCGAACGGCCGGCGGTATCGAAGCGACGGTCCATCAGCGGCTGGATCGCGTCGAGTTCCTTGCGGAACACGTCCTCGGTGGCGAACGGCGCGAAGCCGACGAAATAGAGATCGGTTTCGCCTGGGCGCTGCGGCTGCAGCGCGGTCAGGCGCTCGGCGAGCAGCCGCGGCTGCAGTTCGAGGATCTCCTCGGAGCCGACGTAGACGTCGGGCGCCGGCGCCCGCGGTGCCAGCCAGTACGGCTCGACCGGATCGACGATGAACCAGGCTGACGTCAACGCCAGCGCGCCGAGCACGGCCAGTCGCCGCAACGCGCCGATCGACTGGAACCGGTTCATCGTGCCGATCGTCCGGATCGCGACGACGAACCCCCAGAGCGGGGCCGCGATGTAGACCCCCTGGCTGATCGCGTCGCCGAGCCGCTCGGGCAGCCAGCCGAGCTCGTCGGCAACGAACAGCGCATAGGCGAATGCGACGATCCAGAACGATGCGGCGAGCACCACAGCGGCGAAGTGCAGCAGCGGGATTCGCGACGGCGCCGCAGCCAGCCGGCTCTGCGCCAGCCAGGCGCTGCCGAGCAGCAGGATCGGCAGGTCGAACCACGCTTCGCGCAGGCCCGACCAGTTGAACTCGAGGCCGTCGGCATCGAGCAGCCAGCGTTCGCCGCTGATCCCGAGCGCGGTGATCAGCAGCACCACCAGCATCACCGGTCCGGCGCCGGTCGGTGCGGTGCCGGGCCGGACCGGCAGCAGCAGCGCCGCTTTCAGGCCGGACCAGATCAGCCGGGGCAGGCCGCCCGGAACCGCGTCGGTCACGATGCCGCTCATCGCTACCGGCCCGCGCGCGTCGGGCGGCGGCGGGAACGGCCGCAACGAAGCAAACGGTCCGGGCTCGGCGGCAGGCGCCGGCGACGCAACAGGATTCGGGTCGGTCGGAACGGCGAACAGGGGTGATTCGGTAGCGGTCGGGCGCAACGGCGGGGTCGGTCGGCGGGCGCGGGCCCACCGGTGGCCGGTTGATGGTTGGTCGCCATAATAACGTTCGTCTTCCGGGCCATCGATGTTTCGACCAAATCCGCCACCGGCGTTGCAGCGCTGGCGGGCGCGTCTCGCGCTCGCGTTCCTCGCCGCCGACGGCGTCACGCGGCTCGCGCACAATCGTCACGACGGCCCGCTGCGGCTCCTGAAGGCGCTGGCGAGCGAGGATGGGCAGGGCGTCGAGGCCGTGATCGTCCATCCGCCGGGCGGGCTGGCCGGCGGCGATTCGCTCGATCTCGCGATCGAGCTCGGTGCCGGTTGTCGCGTCCTTGCCACAACACCCGGCGCGCAGAAATGGTATCGGGCCGACGCTCCGGCGCAGTCGCAGACCCGGCTCGCGGTCGGTGCCGGGGCCTTGCTCGAGTGGTTGCCGCAGCTGGCGATCCTGTTCGATGGTGCCCGGGCCGATCAGCGGCTCGCCATCGACGTCGCGGCCGACGGCGCCTGTATCGGCTGGGAGCAACTGGCGCGTGGACGCGCTGCGATGGGGGAGCGCTTCGGCAGCGGTACGCTCGCGCAGTCGATCGAGCTCGCCGTCGCCGGCCGCCTGATCTGGCGCGAACAACTGGTCGCCGCGGCATCCGATCCGCTGTTCGGATCGCCGCTCGGCTGGAACGCTCGCCGTGCGGCGGCGAGCGTCTGGTGCTGCGCGCCGGCGTTGCCGGCCGAGCGCCTGGCCCGACTGCGCGATCGCTGGCGCGATCTGCTCGCCGCGAGCGTCTGCGAGGCCGGCGCGACCCTGGTCGCCGACGGCCTGCTGCTCGCCAAACTGCTCGGCAACGACAACGAAGCGCTGCAGTCGGCCTGCACTGCGCTCTGGCAGGCGGCACGGATCTCGCTCACCGGCGACGCGGGGGCGCCGCCGCGCATCTGGAGAACCTGAACGATGGACCTGACCCCGAGAGAGAAGGACAAGCTGCTGATCTTCACCGCCGGCCTGCTCGCCGAGCGCCGCAAGGCGCGCGGGCTCAAGCTCAACCATCCGGAGGCGATCGCCTACCTGACCGCCGCGGTGCTCGAAGGCGCCCGCGACGGCCGCAGCGTTGCCGAGCTGATGCACTACGGCACCACGCTGCTGACGCGGGCCGACGTGATGGACGGCATTGCCGAGATGATTCCGGAGATCCAGGTCGAGGCGACGTTTCCGGACGGGACCAAGCTGGTCACCGTGCACCATCCGATCGCCGGCTGAGCCGCCGGGGCCGCCGTTTGCCCAGCCGCAGTGCGCGGACGGTGCGATCGGCGGGTCCGATGCCCGCCGCTGCACCGTCGTGACGCGCCGGCCGCGCCGGTCGTGCCGGCGTCTTTCAGCCGCCGACCGGTGGCACGCGAGTTGCATTCCCGCTCCCCGTCAGCGAAACACAAAGGGAGAGCGTTCCATGACCTCACGTCGTTCCGTCCTGAAGATCGCGGCCGGTTCCGCGGTCGCCTTTCCGGGCCTGACCGCATCGAACATCCTGTTCGCTCAGGACAGGACGCCGATCAAGGTCGGCGTGCTGCACTCGCTGTCGGGCACGATGGCGATCTCCGAAACCGCGCTGAAGAACACCGCGCTGATGACCTTCGAGGAGATCAACGCCAAGGGCGGCGTGATGGGCCGGCCGCTGGAGGCGGTGGTGGTCGACCCGGCGTCGAACTGGCCGCTGTTCGCCGAGAAGGCGCGCCAGCTGATCACCCAGGACAAGGTCGTCTGCACCTTCGGCTGCTGGACCTCGGTGTCGCGCAAGTCGGTGCTGCCGGTGTTCGAGGAGCTGAACTCGCTGTTGTTCTACCCGGTGCAGTACGAGGCCGAGGAGCTGTCGAAGAACGTGTTCTATACCGGCGCCGCGCCGAACCAGCAGGCGATCCCGGCCACCGAGTACCTGATGTCGGCCGATGGCGGCGGCGCCAAGCGCTTCGTGCTGCTCGGCACCGACTACGTCTATCCGCGCACGACCAATAAGATCCTGCGCGCGTTCCTGAAGAGCAAGGGCATTGCCGACAAGGACATCGACGAGTCGTACACGCCGTTCGGCCATGCCGACTATCAGACCATCGTCGCGAACGTCAAGAAGTTCGCCGGCGGCGGCAAGACCGCGGTGATCTCGACCATCAACGGCGACTCGAACGTGCCGTTCTACAAGGAGCTCGGCAATCAGGGCCTGAAGGCGACCGACGTGCCGGTGGTCGCGTTCTCGGTCGGCGAAGAGGAGCTGCGCGGCATCGACACCAAGCCGCTGGTCGGGCACCTGGCGGCATGGAACTACTTCATGTCGGTCAAGAATCCGACCAACGACGCGTTCATCAAGATGTACAAGGACTGGGCCAAGAAGAACAACGTGCCCAACGCCGACACCGTGGTCACCAACGACCCGATGGAGGCGACCTACGTCGGCATCCACATGTGGAAGCAGGCGGTCGAGCAGGCCAAGACGCTGGCGGTCGATCCGGTCATCGCCGCGGTCGGCGGCCAGAAGTTCAATGCGCCGTGCGGCTTCGAGCTGACGATGGACAAGACCAACCATCATCTGCACAAGCCGGTGATGATCGCCGAGGTCCGCGCCGATGGTCAGTTCGACGTCGTCTACAAGACCCGCGGTCCGATCCGCGCCCAGCCGTGGTCGCCGTTCATCCCGGGCAACGAGGCGAAGCAGAACGTCTGACCCGCCCGGTCTCCGACCGCCCGGCCTCGGCCGGCCGGGTTTCCGGCCGGCGGCCGGGTCCGTCTCCGGTACGGACCGCGTGGCGGCGGTCCGTGCGCCTTCCGGCTGGCCGTCGCGCCCGTCGTCTCGTTCATCGGGTCCGTCCATGTCGGCAACGCTCGCTCGCTTCCCGATCGCCCGCCGCTTCGCTGCACCCACGCCGGGCGCGTCGCTGGCGGCCGTGCTGGCGTTGCTGGCGTGGTCGCTTGCGCTGCTGTGCTTCGCGCCGGGCCCCGCACACGCGCAGACGGCTGCCGCACCCGGCATCGCCGAGGCGATGACGCTGCTCGCGACCGGCGAAGCCGCCGACCGCGATAAGGCGATCGAGCGGCTCGCCGCCGCCGCCGACGAGACCGCCGGCCGGATGCTGCAGGCGATGCGCAGCGGCTCGCTGGCGGTTTCGGCCGACGGCAAATCGGCGTGGATCACCGGCGCCACCTGGCAGGACGCGCTGACCGGCGCGGCGACCGCCAGGCCGAGCCCCGAACCCGACACGGTCCGCGTCAACAACCGGATCCGCAACGTCATCACCGCGGCGCTCGCGTCGATGCGGCTGTTCGCCGCCGACCGCGGCGAGCGTTTGTCGGCGGCGCGCGAGCTGCAGCAGCGGCCCGATCCGGCGATGCTGCCGAAGCTGGAACAAGCGCTCGCCAAGGAGCGCGACGGCGAAGTGCTCGGCGAGCTCGAGCTCGCCGCCGGCCTGATCCGGATTGATTCGGCCGACCCGGCGGTGCGGCTGAAGGCGCTCGAATCGTTCGGCGGCGCGGCGCGGCGCGACGTGCTGACGATCCTGCAGCGGATCGCCGGCACCCGGTCCGACGGCAGCTTCAACGAACCCGATGCCGGCGTGCGCGCGGCGGCGCAGGCCGCGCTGGTCTCGGTCGAGCGCCGGCTGCTGATCAACGAGTACCTGGGCCGCATCTTCGCCGGGCTGTCGCTCGGCAGCGTGCTGATGCTCGCGGCGATGGGCCTCGCGATCACCTACGGCCTGCTCGGCGTCATCAACATGGCGCACGGCGAGATGCTGATGATCGGCGCCTACTCGACCTTCGTCACGCAGACGCTGATGCGGCAGCACGCGCCGGGCCTGTTCGAGTGGTACCCGATCGCGGCGCTGCCGGTCGCGTTCATCGTCTGCGGGCTGGTCGGTGTCGCGATCGAGCGCAGCGTGATCCGGCACCTGTACGGCCGGCCGCTCGAGACGCTGCTCGCGACCTGGGGCATCAGCCTGATCCTGATCCAGGCGGTCCGGCAGCTGTTCGGACCGCAGAACGTCGGCATCGAGAATCCCGGCTGGATGTCCGGCGCGCTGTCGTTCGGCACCGTCGTGTTGCCGTACAACCGGATCGCCATCATCGTCTTCTCGCTGCTGGTGCTGGCGACCGTCGGCCTGATCCTGGCGCGGACCCGGCTCGGCCTGTTCGTCCGCGGCGTCACGCAGAACCGGCCGATGGCCGGCGCGATCGGCGTACCGACCGGGCGGGTCGACATGCTCGCGTTCGGCCTCGGCTCGGGCATCGCCGGGCTCGCCGGCGTCGCGCTCTCGCAGATCGGCAACGTCGGGCCGGAGCTCGGCCAGTCCTACATCATCGACTCGTTCATCGTCGTCGTTGCCGGCGGCATCGGCCAGCTGATGGGCGCGGTCACCGCCGGTTTCGGCCTCGGCGTGCTGTCGAAGTTCATCGAGCCGTCGATGGGCGCAGTGATCGCCAAGATCGCGATCCTGGTGCTGGTGATCGCGTTCATCCAGCGGCGGCCGCAGGGGCTGTTCGCGCTGCGCGAACGGTCGATGGAGAATTAGATTGCTGATCCAATCCCCCCACGCTCACTACGTTCGCTGCCCCCTGAGGGGGCTGTCAACCCGTCAGCGCCTTCGGGCGGCCGGGCGGCGCTGACGTGTTGACCGCCCCCCGCCGCTCGCTGTTCACGCCGCTGCAATGGACGGCGATCCTGGTGGTCTTCGCGATCGCCGGGATCGTCGTGCCGCTGCTGCATGCGACGCTGCCGCATGGTTCGCCGTTCTGGCCGGATTCGTATGCGGTGACGCTGCTCGGCAAGTTCCTCTGTTACGCGATGGTCGCGGTCGCGATGGACCTGATCTGGGGCTTCACCGGCATCCTCTCGCTCGGCCAGACGCTGTTCTTCGCGCTCGGCGGCTATGCGTTCGGCATGTACCTGATGCGCGGCATCGGCAGGGAAGGGCAGTACGGCAGCCACCTGCCGGACTTCATGGTGTTCCTCGACTGGAAGGAATACCCGTGGCAGTGGTTCGGCACCGGGCATTTCGCATGGGCGCTCGCGCTGGTGGTGCTGGCGCCCGGGCTGCTCGCGCTGGTGTTTGGCTTCTTCGCATTCCGTTCGCGGATCAAGGGCGTCTATTTCTCGATCATCACGCAGGCGATGACGTTCGCGTTCATGCTGCTGTTCTTCCGCAACGAGACCGGATTCGGCGGCAACAACGGCTTCACCGACTTCAAGACCATTCTCGGCTTCCGGATTACCGAGGCACCGACCAAGGCCGCGATCCTCGCGACCACCGCGACCGTGCTGCTGCTCGTGCTGATCGGCTCCCGCTACCTGGTCGCGAGCAAGTTCGGCCGCGTGCTGCAGGCGATCCGCGATTCCGAGTCGCGGCTGCGCTTCTGCGGCTACGACACGCTCGGCTACAAGCTCTGCATCTGGACGCTGGCCGCGGTGATCAGCGGCATCGCCGGCGCGCTGTACGTGCCGATCGTCGGCATCATCAACCCTTCGGAGATGTCACCGGCGAACTCGATCGAGGTCGCGATCTGGACCGCGGTCGGCGGCCGCGGCACGCTGCTCGGCCCGGTGCTCGGCGCATTCCTGGTCAACGGCGCCAAGAGCTTCTTCACGGTCGCGTTCCCCGAATACTGGCTGTTCTTCCTCGGCCTGCTGTTCGTGCTGACGACGTTGTTCCTGCCGCGCGGCATCTATGGCCTGTTCCGGAAGCGCAAGGTGGCTAGCGAAGTCGCCGTCGAAGAAGCGCTGGCGGCGCCGACGGCGACATCCGGTGCCGCTGGGGCATCCGGCGCCGCCGAGACACCCGGTGCTGCGGCCGATCGTGCATCGTCCGGCCCCGGGAAGGCGGACGGAGCGCTGCGCGGCGGGGATGCGCTGGCTGCGGAGGGCGCCAAATGATGCCGTCGCCGATGGTGGCCGGTACTTCGCCGCAGCGCTCGCCGCCGCCGCGCCCGCTGCCTGAGCTCGGGCCGATGCGCCGAGCCATCGGCCGTGCGATCGGCTTCGCGCCCGGCGGCCTCGGCGGGCCGGAGAGCGCCAGCGGCAGCTACGCCGCGCTCGGCCGGGTCGCCGGCGACGGCGTCGACGTCACCCATGGTCCGATCCTCTACCTCGACAGCGTCAGCGTCTCGTTCGACGGCTTCAAGGCGCTGAAGGAGCTGTCACTGGCAGTTGACGACGGCGAGCTGCGCTGCATCATCGGTCCGAATGGTGCCGGCAAGACGACGATGATGGACTGCATCACCGGCAAGACGCGGCCCGACAGCGGCACGGTCTTCTTCGGCTCCACGATCGACCTGACCAAGCTCAACGAATCGACGATCGCGAATATCGGCATCGGCCGCAAGTTCCAGCGTCCGACCGTGTTCGAGACGCTGTCGGTGTTCGAGAACATGGAGCTTGCGCTGAAGACTGCCAAGGATCCGGCCGCGAGCGTCCGCGCCCGCTTGAGCAGCGAAGACCTCGACCGGATCGAACAGACGCTGATCCGCGTCAACCTGCGCGACGCGGTCTGGCGGCTCGCCGGCATCCTGTCGCACGGCCAGAAGCAATGGCTCGAGATCGGCATGCTGCTGGTCCAGGAGCCGCGGCTGATCCTGCTCGACGAACCGGTCGCCGGCATGACCGACGCCGAGACCGAACGGACCGCCGAGCTGTGCCTGTCGCTGGAAGGCTCGCATTCGCTGGTGGTGGTCGAGCACGATATGGAGTTCGTCGCGAGGATCGCGCGCAAGGTCACGGTGCTCTGCGAGGGGTCGGTGCTCGCCGAAGGCTCGATGGACGTCGTCCGCAACGATCCGCGGGTCATCGAAGTGTACCTGGGTAGATGAGGACGCCCCCGTTGACGCTCTTCGGGCGGGAGCCTTCGGCCGGAGGCCGAAGTCGCTTCGCTGGCACGAATAGTCCGCAGAAACTATTCGTGTCCCGCTTCGCCCCCCACTGGGGGCGCCGCCAGCGGCCGGGCGGAGCCCGTTCCGCGGCGACTGCTTGGCGAGGTCGGCTTCATGCGATGAGTGTGCCGCAAAGCGGCGTGGAAGACTGAAATGAGCGGTGGCACGCTGACGATCCGCAACCTGAACCAGTTCTACGGCGGCAGCCATACGCTGCGCGACATCTCGCTCGAGGCGCCGGCCGGGCAGGTCACGACGGTGCTCGGCCGCAACGGCATGGGCAAGACGACGCTGCTCAAGTGCCTGATGGGCCTCTTGCCGGTCCGCTCCGGCACGATCGAGTTCGACGGCCATGACATGACCCGAATGCGGCCGTACCAGCGCGCGCAGGCCGGCATCGGCTTCGTGCCGCAGGGCCGCGAGATCTTCTCGCGATTGACCGTGGCAGAGAACCTCAGGATCGCGATCGAGGCGACGCCGCCGGAACGCAGGAAGGGCGAGCGCGGCATTCCGGACTGGGTCTACGAGACCTTCCCGATCCTGAAGGAGTTCGCGCACCGGCGCGGCGGCGACCTGTCCGGCGGCCAGCAGCAGCAGCTCGCGATCGCACGGGCGCTGGTGACGCGGCCGTCGCTGCTGATCCTCGACGAACCGACCGAAGGCATCAGCCCGATCGTGATCCAGCAGATCGAGAAGGTGATCGCGTCGCTGGCGGCGCAGAAGACGATGGCGATCCTGCTGGTCGAGCAGTACTACGACTTCGCGCGGACGCTGGCGGACCGCTACTTCGTGATCCAGCGCGGCGAGATCATCCGGCAGGGGCCGGGCGAGCGGATGGACGCGGACGGGCTGCGGGAGCTGCTGGCGGTGTGAATTCGGGGCCGGCCGTGAGGCGCACCGCGGCGCGCTATGGCGCCGCCTTTGCGCCTTCCCTGCGAAACAGCTGGAACATCGTCTTGCGGAGCCACACGATCTCCTCCTCGCGGTGGAAGCGCTGATGCCAATGCTGCTTGACGTCGAAGGTCGGGCATTGAATCGGCAGTGGCACGCTCTTGATGTTCTCGAGCTTCTCGAAGGCCTGAGCCAGTCCGACCGGAACGGTGACGATCAGGTCGGTCTCCGCGACGATCAGCGGGACGCTGGTGAAATGTGGCGTGCTGAGGGCGATCCGCCGTTCGAGCTTGCGTAACCGGAGCAACTCTTCGACGATCTCGTGGCTCCTGCCCTGCGGCCGGACCACCGCATGCGACTCGCCGAGGAATTGTTTCAGCGTCATCCGGTTGCCGATGCGCGGATGGTCCTTGCGCATGATGCAGGTGAAGGCATGCGGAAACAGCAGCTGCTGGAAGAAGCCTGCCTTCGTCAGGCCCGGGTAGTAGCCGACCGCCAGGTCGACTGCGCCGTCCTGCATCTGTTCCTGCAGCCGGTTCTGCTCCAGGACGACGGTCCGCAGGTCGACGCCGGGTGCGACCTGCGCGAGATGCCGCAGCAGCGTCGGCAGGAACGTGATCTCGGCGATGTCGGTCAGCGACAGCGTGAACACCCGCTTGTGCGTCTTCGGGTCGAACGCGCTGCGCTTGAGCACCTTGGACTTGACGATCGAGAGTGCCTCCTTGATCGGCTGCTCCAGCTCGGACGCGCGCGGCGTCGGTTGCATACCTTCGCGGGTCCGGACGAACAGCGGGTCGCCGAACAGCGTCCGCATCTTGGCCAAGCCGTAGCTCATGCTCGGCTGGCTGAGCCCGAGCTCGCGCGCGGCCGCGCTGACGCTCCGATGCCGCATCATGGCCTCGAAGAGCACGAGCAGATTCAGGTCGAGCTTCGCAACGTTCATGCCGCCTCGAAGGGGTCGGAGGGCGTCCGCGCCGGCCGCGGACGCCCTC
The DNA here is from genome assembly GCA_050249335.1 of Lautropia sp. Lineage (GTDB taxonomy): Bacteria > Pseudomonadota > Gammaproteobacteria > Burkholderiales > Burkholderiaceae_E > Lautropia. The sequence goes on along the minus strand of JBFWQR010000004.1, from coordinate 16,740 downwards.
CGACTGTATCAAGAAGCGGGCAATGAAGACTCAGCCCGGATCATCGATCCGTGCCCATGGCGACCGGGTCTTGACCGAGATCCGGTACATCTCGCGCAGCATCGAGCCGTCGCCGGCCGGCGACGCGATCGGCGTCGCCGCATGGAGCGTCGCGAGCGTGTCCCATGCGGCCAGATCGCCGGCCGCGTAGCCGACCCGCGCGACGAACGCGTCGTTCAGCGCATGCCGGGTCAGCATCTCGAGCAGCGCGATGCCTTCGTCCGGCGGCAGACCCTCGATCGCGTAGGAAGTCCCGGTCACGCCGTACAGCGCCTTACGGCCGGTGACCGGATGCCGCAGTACCAGCGGATGGCGGACGACGTCCATCGGCGCGGCGGTCTCCGGCCGCTGCTTGCCGGTGGTGTCGTCCGCGCGGATGACGCTCCAGGCGTTCAACGTCCGGAGACCTTCGATGTCGCGCTTGACGTCGGCCGGCAAGGTGTCGTAGGCCGTATACATGTCGGCGACCAGCGTGTCGCCGCCCATCCGCGGTGTGGCCTTCGCCCAAAGCATCGTCGCGGTCGCAGGCACCGATTCGTAGGTATTGTCGGTATGCCAGTGGGCAGAGGCGTCGCGTCGGGTCTCGTCGGCGTTGGTCAGCAGGCTGATCGCCGGAAAGCCCTCGACGCGTCCCTTGGCGACAACGTGCGGATGCGCCTGGCCGAACCAGCGCCCGACGCGATCGAAGTCCTGCAGTCGAAGCCGCTGCGCCGGAATCTTGACCAGCTGATGCCGATGGAACAGCGCGACTAGTTCGCGGATCACCTCGTCCGGCTGTTCGCGGCTCAGGTCGAGGTCGTCGATCTGGATTCCGAAAGAGGCGTCTTTCAGTGCGGCGTATCGCATCGCTGCTCCGGTCGTTCGGGGGGGCGGTGCGGTCGCCGGTACGCGGCGTCGGCGACGAACGCCAGTACGACCGCCGACGTCTCGTCGGATTTCTCGACCATCGGCAGGTGGCCGCACGCAGGCAGTACCGACAGACGCGCCGTCGGCATCGGCGAGGTCCACCGAACCGCGCACGCGGCCGGGATCACTTCGTCGTTCGCGCCCCAGATCAGCTGCACCGGTACGCGAATGCGGTGCAGCCAGTGCGCCAGGTCCGGCGCGGTCAGCCGCGGATGACCGGCATAGCGGTCGAACGCGCGCCGATCGCGGGCGGCGACGCGCTGCTGCTCGGCGGTCGGTTGCCGGGCGAGCGCGGCCCGGACGTGTTCGTCGGCGTGGAAGAGCCGGCGGACGGTCTCCTGCGGCCCCCAGCCGAAGACGTCGCCGAACGGGTGCGCCGGCACCGGCAGACCGGCCGGAGCGATCAGTGTCAGGCTGCGCAGCGCGTGGTCGTTCCGGGCCGCGAGCTCGGCAGCGATCCACCCGCCCAGCGAATGCCCGACCAGATGCGCACCGCCGGCGTTCGCGTGGCGATCGAGGTAATCGAGGTAGAACATCGCGAGGCCGGCCACGTCGCGGATCCATTCCGGTTCCGCGGACCGCCCGAAGCCCGGGTGATCCGGCACGGTCACCCGATGATGCCGCGCGAGCTCTTCGAAGAACGGCAGCCAGGTGGGTACGCCGCCGCCGCCGTGCAGGTACAGCAGTGGCGTCCCGGCGCCGGCCTCTCGGACGAGGGTCTCGACGCCGCCGATGGAGAGCACGGTTTCCGCGCAGGACATCGCCGGCCCGCGTCAGTCGGGCCGGCCGCCGGCGATCGTCGTCCGGTACATCCGGCGTTCCTTGCCGGCGTAGTCGTTCACCGCCTTGTGCAGCACGGCGCGGTTGTCCCAGACGAGGACTTGGCCGTCGGTCCAGCGGATCCGACAGGTGTATTCGTACCTGGCGGCGTGTTCGCACAGATAGTCGATGATCGGCCGGCTCTCCTCCTCCGTCATGCCGTCGATCCGCTGGACGTAGAGGCGGTTCAGATACAGATGCCTACGGCCTGACATTGGATGCGTCTGCACCAGCGAGTGGACCACCTCGCGATCGCCCTCCGCGATCAGCGCCGGATCGTTGGCGATGTGGCCAGGGTCGAACCTGCGTTTCGACGCGTGATAGGCCGACCCGTACATCCGGGTCGCGCTGTGGACGGCGCAGCGACCCTCCAGCAGGCTGCGCATGCCTTCCGACAGCTGCTCGTACGCCAGGATCATGTTCGAGAAGCCGGTGTCTCCGCCGAAGTCCGGCACCCGGTCGGCGCGCATCACGACTGCCGCGTACGGCCGCTCGAGGTAGCTGCCGTCGGCATGCCAGCTCTCGCCGTTGACGCGGCCGGTATCCGTCGCCTTGCGGAACACTTTCTGGACGTAGGCCGACCCTTCGACTCCATGCAGCATGTGGGCGCGCGTCAGTTCGCCGAATCGGGCGCTGAACGCCTCGTGCGCTGCGTGATCCAGCTGTTGATCGGGGAAGAAGATCACCAGATGCTCGACGTAGGCACGACGGATCTCTTCCCACTGCCGCGGCGTCAGCGGCCGGCTCAGATCGACGCCGCGGATCTCGGCGCCGATGACACCGGTCACCGGCCGAACGGCGATGGTCTCGTAGGGTGCGGACGGCGGCATGACGGCTGCGTGCGCGGTACGGCTACTGGTCCAGCCGGATGTTGTTGTCGCGGATGAAGCGCTCCCACATCTCCGTCTCCTTGCGCATCTTGCTGGCCAGGAAGTCCGGCGTCGATGGCGCCGGCGTGACGTAGGCGGTGACGAACGCCTTCCGCAACTCGGGCGTCTCGAGCGCCGCGACGACGGCCTTGTTCAGGATCGCGACCGTCGCCGGCGGCGTCCCGGCCGGCGCGACGATGCCGTACCACGAATCGAAGTCGAGGTTGGGCAGTGCCTTGCCGAGCGGCGCGATGCCCGGCGCCAGCGGCGTCTCCTGCATCGCGGTCACGCCGATCCCCTTGATCCGGCCGCTCTTGATCGACTGCATGATCTGATCGGAGATCGCGGCGAACGACATGTCGACCTCGCCGGACAGCACCGCCATCGTGGCGGGTGCCTGCCCGCCGTAGCGGACCCGGACTACCCGCGCCTTGCCGGCGACGCCGAACAGCTCGGCCAGCAAATCGGTGGTGCCGCCGCTCGACGAGAACGACACGCCCTTCGGCTGCGCTCGGGCGAACCGGAACACTTCCTCGATACTGTCGCCGGGAACCTTCTCGCGGGTAATCAGGATCGTCGGCGCCGAGGCTACCAGCGAGACCGTCGCGAACGCGGTCAACGGGTCGTACGGCACCTTCTGGACCAGCGGCAGAATGACGTTCGAACCGTTGTTGACGAACAGCAGCGTGTGGCCGTCGGCCGGCGCGTTGACCAACTCCATCGTGCCGATCGAACCGCCGGCGCCGGGCTTGTTCTCGACGACCACCGGTTGCTCGAGCAGGCTCGCCAGCGGCCGCTGCAGCAGCCGCGCCATCGTGTCGATCAATCCGCCCGGCGCGTACGGCACGATCAGCCGGATCGGCCGCGAGGGGAACGCGGTGGCGGATGTCGGCGTACTCATCGTCGCGGACAGGGCGGCACCGAGCGCCATGCTGCCGAAGTATCGGCGCCGCTCGTCGGTTCGTCTCATCGTTTGATCTCCGTGCTGGACTTCTCTTCTGCCGCGAGTCTAAGGGGGCCTCTCGGGATTGAACAAGCCGATCCGATGGATAGGCTGTATTTGTTCCTTCTATAGTGGACGGTAGCCCGCCCCCCGATCGACCGGGCGCGGGTCACCGCCAGGTCCGCGCGGCCCGGTCCATCGAAAAATCGAATTCGACGAATCGTGCCAGCGGGATTGTGATTGACTACCTGTCTGCCTAGACTGCGCGGCATCCGACCGAGACCCGTGAGCCGCGCGTATGACCTCTGGCCGTCCCACTCCTGACTACGACGCTGTCGTCGTCGGTGCCGGCTTCGCCGGCCTCTATCAGCTTCATCGGCTGAAGCAGGCCGGACTCTCGGTCCGCCTGCTCGAAGCCGGCGACGGCATCGGCGGTACATGGTTCTGGAACCGCTATCCCGGCGCGCGGTGCGACGTCGAGAGCCTGGACTACTCCTATTCGTTCAGTCATGCGCTCGAGCAGGAATGGGACTGGTCCGAGCGCTACGCGACGCAGCCGGAGATCCTGCGCTACATCCGGCACGTTGCCGACCGCTTCGCCCTCTGGCCCGACATCCAACTCGGCACGCGGGTCGCGTCGGCGGTGTTCGATGAGCCGACCGCGATCTGGGCGGTGACCAGCACCGTCGGCGAGACGCTGACCTGCCGGTTCTGCATCATGGCGACCGGCTGCCTGTCGATTCCGCAGGCGCCGTCGATTCCGGGACTCGATCGCTATCGGCACGACTGGTACCACAGCGCCGACTGGCCGCGCGGCGGCGTCGATTTCACCGGCCGCCGCGTCGGCGTCGTCGGCACCGGTTCCAGCGGCGTGCAGATGATCCCGATCATCGCCGAGCAGGCACGGCATCTGACGGTGTTCCAGCGGACCGCCAACTACAGCGTGCCGGCGCACAACGAGCCGCTCAGCCGGCAGACGCTGGATGAGGTCAAGCGGAATTACGGCGAACGGCGGGCCCGCGGCCGCGAGGCGTTCTCCGGACACTACCTGCTCGCGAACGACCAGTCGGCCGTTGCGGTCGACGAGCCGGAGCGACGGGCGGCGTTCGAATTCCGCTGGCGCGGCGCCGGTGGCGGCTTCCGGATGCTGCGGGCCTTCAATGACCTGATGGTCAATCCGACGTCCAACCGCTATGCGGCCGAGTTCATCCGCGAGAAGATCCGCGGCATCGTCCGCGATCCGGCGACCGCCGAGTTGCTATGCCCGCGCGACGACCTGCCGTTCGGCACCAAGCGGCTGTGTGTCGACTCCGGCTACTACGAGACCTTCAACCGCGACAACGTGACGCTGGTCGACGTCCGGACCGATCCGATCGTCGAGATCACTGCGGACGGCCTGCGGACGCGGCAACGGACGTTCGCGCTCGACCTGATCGTGTTCGCGACCGGCTTCGATGCAATGACCGGTTCGCTGACCGCCATGGACATCCGGACGACGGCGGGCCGGAGCCTGCGCGACTGGTGGGCCGGCGGGCCGAGAACCTACCTCGGGCTGGCGGTCGCGGGATTCCCCAATATGTTCATCCTGGCCGGGCCGGGCAGTCCGTCGGTGCTGAGCAACATGGTCCACTCGATCGAACTGCACGTCGACTGGGTGACGCGCTGCATCGAACACGCCCGTCAGCTCGGAGCGCTTCGCGTCGATGCCACCGAGGCGGCCGAAAGTGCATGGGTCGAGCATCTGAACGCACTCGCGGACAAGACGCTCTATCCGACCGCCGCCTCGTGGTATATGGGATCGAACGTGCCCGGCAAGCCGCGGGTCTTCATGCCGTACGTCGGCGGCGTGCCCGCTTACCGCAAGATCGTGACCGACGTCGGAGCGGACGGCTATCGAGGCTTCACGTTCGCCTGATCCGGGCGGACACGCCGCCGACGGCGGCACGCGCGCCCGCTGTCGGAACCATTTCCTCAGGAGACGCCCTTGTCCGCTCTGCCCACTCGCCCGATCACGCATCCCGCGGCCTGGAAGGCCGCGGACTATACCGGGGACGACTGGATCACCCGCCTGTCCGACGCCGAACTCGAAGACGTCGACCGCGCGCTGAACCACGTCCGTGCCGCCGGCCGGCGGCACGGACATTTCGGTCGCTCGGACTTCCCGCTGCCGCGCTGGACCGCACGGCTGCGCGAGATCGTCGAGACCGTCCGCGACGGCCGCGGCTTCGTGCTGCTGCGCGGCCTGCCGCTGCAGCGCTATTCGCTCGAAGAGACCAAGACGATCTACTGGGGCATCTGCTCGCATCTCGGCACGATGGCCCCGCAGGGCGGCAACGGTGATCTGATCCAGCACGTGGAGGACACCAGCACGTACGACCTCGCCGATCCGAACCGCAGAGCGAATTCGACCGGTGAAGCGCTGTCGCCGCACTCCGACTTCGGCGACATCGTCGGCCTGCTCTGCGTCGGCAAGGCGGCCGAAGGCGGCGCGAGCTCCGTCATCAGCTCGGTCAGCCTGTTCAACGAGACCGTGCGGCGGCATCCGGAATACCTGACGCTGCTGAGCCGGGAGTTTTACGAGGTCACCAACCTGCGGTACGACGATCCGACGCGTGATCCGCTGAAGTCGGTCAGTCCCGAGGGTGTGCCGATCGTCAGCTTCACCGGCGGCCGGCTGGCGGTCACGATGCGCCGGCGGCTGATGCAGAAGGGGATGGACCGGCGCAACACGCCGATCTCGGATGACGAGATGCGAGCGATGCTGTTTCTGGAGGAGGTCGCCAACGGCGACAGCTATCGCCTCGACATGGATCTGCAACCGGGCGACATCCAGCTGATCAACAACTACACGACGTTCCATGCCCGCACCGCGTTCCGCGACGATCCCGGCCGGGGTCTGAAGCGGCTGCTGCTGCGGATCTGGATCAATCTCGACGAACCGATGCCGCTGCAGCAGAATGTCGCGATCCACATGCGCCGCGGCTATCCGATCCACGCCGGATGACAGGGCGCGATGAACCAGCCTGCGCAGGGGGCGCGTTGCTAGGCGCACCATCGTTCTCCGCCCTCGCAGCGAAGCTCCGGAGCGGGCAGGCCGCGATCAGCGCCTGGGTCGCTCAGGACGTCGCTGCCGGCAGCCAGTTCGCGCGGATGGCGTTCGACTGTGTGACCTTCGATCTGCAGCACAGTCTGAACGGCATCGATTCGATCGCCCGGGCGGTGCAGAGCGTCGCCCTCGCCGGCAAGCCGGTCGCGGTCCGGATCCCGGTGGGCGAGTTCCAGTCTGCTTCGCGGCTGCTCGACGCCGGTGCGTGCGCCGTCATCGCGCCGATGATCGAGTCGGCCGACGACGCGGCCCGGCTCGCGCGCTTCTGCAAATACCCGCCGGTCGGCGAGCGCAGCTGGGGGCCGTTCGCCGCGATCGCCGCCAGCATGCTGTCCCGCTCGGAGTACCTGGCGGTCGCCAACGACCGTGTGCTGGCCTTTGCGATGGTCGAAAGCCGCCGGGGGCTGGATGCCGTCGGCGAGATCCTCGACCAACCGGGCGTCGACGGCGTGTTCGTCGGCGGTGCCGACCTCTCATTGTCGCTGTCCTGCGGCTCGGCTGTCGATGCGGACAGCGCCACCGTGCACGAGGCGCTCGACCGCGTCGTGGCGGCGACCCGGTCGGCCGGAAAGATCGCGGGGATCTACTGTATGACGGCCGAAGCCGCTGCCGCCGCGCGCCGGCGGGGGTTTCGGTTTCTGGCGGTCGGCAGCGATACCGCCTTCATCGCGACCGGTGCCGCTCACGTGCTGACGAGCTGGGGGCGATTCGAAGAGTGACCAGCGGGCGCGGCGGCGCAGCTGGGTCAGGCCGATCAGCTGCAGGCAGAGCCGGTTGTCGGCGATTGATTCACGTATCATCCTTGCAGCGCCGGCTAGGCGCGGGGCTCGTAGCGCCGCGCTAGGCGCGGGGCCGTGACAGTAAGGATTCCGGGTAGGTCGGTGGCTTATCCCGCACCGGACAATGAACCAACCTGTAGCCGTAGCATGATCCCCGGTGAGATTCTCGTCGCCGATGGCGAGCTCGATCTGAACGGCGGCCGCAAGACCGTACGGATCACGGTCGACAACACCGGCGACCGGCCGGTGCAAGTTGGTTCACACTATCACTTCTATGAAGTGAATCCGGCGCTGGCATTCGACCGGGCGGGTGCCTATGGCTTCCGGCTCGACATCGCGGCCGGCACCGCGGTGCGTTTCGAGCCGGGTCAGCGTCGGACGGTGGATTTGATCGAACTGGCCGGCAAACGGACCGTGTTCGGCCTGCGTGCAGCCGTTTCTGGCAGGCTGAAGGACATGCCGCCGAAACCCGTGGCCGGAAGGAAGCCGAAGGAAAAGCCGGCTGCCGTCCGTCCCCCGAAGCGGAAATGACAATGCAACGATCCCACGCTCTATCGTTCGCTGCCCCCAGGGGCACGCCAGCGGCTCCGGACAGCCGGGCGCCCCTGGAATGAAACAGCGCTGCTGAAATGGCCCGAATCTCCCGCAAGGCCTACGCCGACCAGTTCGGCCCGACCACCGGCGACCGCGTCCGGCTCGCCGACACCGACCTGATCGCCGAGGTCGAGCACGATTTCACGATCTACGGCGAGGAGGTCAAGTTCGGCGGCGGCAAGGTGATCCGCGACGGCATGGGGCAGGGGCAGCTGAAGGCTGCCGCGGTCGCCGACACGGTGATCACCAACGCGCTGATCATCGACGCAGTGACCGGCATCGTGAAAGCCGACATCGGGCTCAAGGACAGCCGCATCTGGCGGATCGGCAAGGCCGGCAATCCGGACATCCAGCCCGGCGTCACGATCCCGATCGGCGCCGCGACCGAGGTGATCGCCGGCGAAGGCCTGATCGTCACCGCCGGCGGCATCGATTCGCATATCCACTTCATCTGCCCGCAGCAGATCGAGGAGGCGATCGCGTCCGGCATCACGACGATGCTCGGCGGCGGCACCGGCCCGGCGACCGGCACCAACGCGACGACGGTGACGCCGGGGCCGTGGCACCTCGAGCGGATGCTGCGCGCCGCCGAGTCGTTCCCGGTCAACCTCGGCTTCCTCGGCAAGGGCAACGTCTCGGCGCCGGGGCCGATCGCCGAGCAGATCGAGGCCGGCGCGATCGGCCTCAAGCTGCACGAGGACTGGGGCACGACGCCGGCGGCGATCGACAACTGCCTGTCGGTCGCCGACCAGTACGACGTGCAGGTCGCGATCCACACCGATACGCTGAACGAATCCGGCTTCGTCGAGGATACGATCGCCGCGTTCAAGGGCCGGGTGATCCACACCTATCACACCGAGGGCGCCGGCGGCGGCCATGCGCCGGACATCCTGAAGGTGATCGGGCTGCCGAACGTGCTGCCGTCGTCGACCAACCCGACCCGGCCGTTCACCGTCAACACGCTCGACGAGCACCTCGACATGCTGATGGTCTGCCACCATCTGGATGCCGGCATCGCCGAGGACCTGGCGTTCGCCGAAAGCCGGATCCGCCGCGAGACGATCGCCGCCGAGGACGTGCTGCACGATCTCGGTGCGATCTCGATGATGTCGTCGGACAGCCAGGCGATGGGCCGGCCCGGCGAGGTCTGGTGCCGGACCTTCCAGACCGCGCACAAGATGAAGCAGCAGCGCGGCCGGCTCGCAAGGGAACGCCGGGCCGCCCCAAGTTCCCTTGACCCCCTCGGGGGGCGGGCTGGGCGCAGCCCGGCCCTGGGGGCGTTCGAAGGCGATACCGACCGCCACGACAACTTCCGGATCAAGCGCTACATCGCCAAGCTGACGATCAATCCGGCGATCACCCACGGCATCGCCGACCATGTCGGCTCGATCGAGCCGGGCAAGTGGGCGGACCTGGTGCTGTGGCGTCCGGCGTTCTTCGGCGTCAAGCCGTCGCTGATCCTGAAGGGCGGCTCGATCGCGTTCGCGCTGATGGGCGACCCGAACGCATCGATCCCGACGCCGCAGCCGGTGCACTACCGGCCGATGTTCGCCGGGTTCGGCAAGATGATGAACGACGCGTGTCTGACCTTTGCTTCGAAGGCCGGCATCGAGGCCGGCATCGGCAAGCGCTTCGGCCTCGCGCGCCGGCTCGCGCCGGTCTCGGGCGTCCGGCGGCTCAGCAAGCGCAGCATGGTGCTGAACGACTACGTGCCGAAGATGGAGATCGATCCCGAGACGTATGCGGTCCGCGCCGACGGTGAGCTGATGACCTGCGAGCCGGCGAGCGTGCTGCCGATGGCGCAGCGGTACTTCCTGTTCTGATTCCCCGTGTGATTCGACCGCCCGTGAGGTCTGCTACTGCTCGCGCGGCGGGAATCCCGCCTCGCGCAGCGCCGTGACGATCTGCTCCCTGGGTACCGAGCTCTGTACCTCGACCAGACGCGTCGACGGGTTCGTGGTGATGCCGGCATCGGGATCGACGGCCTTGATCGCCTTGGTCACTGCCCGGGCGCAGCCGCCGCAGGTCATGTCGTCGAGATGGAGTTGCATGGGGAACCTTCCTTCGTGTATCGGCGCGTTTCGTGTATGTCTCGCAGTCTGGCCCTTGCCACGGTTGGAAGGTCAAGCCTTTTCATGCCCGGATCCTCTTCACGGCGGCACCGGCGATCCCGCCTCCGCGCGGGCGCCGGGCCACGGCACCCGTGCGTTTCCCGGTTTCCACCGGGCCTGCGCCGGGCTGCTGCAACTCTTCCAGGATCGGACAATCCGGCCGGTGATCGCCCGCGCAGGACCTGACCAGCGCCCTCAGCGTTTGCGCCATCTGCTGCAGGTCTTCCATGCGCCGATCCAGCTCGGCAATATGCTGCTGAGCCAGGCGCTTGACGTCCGCGCTCCGGCGCGACTTGTCGTTCCATAGGCCCAGCAGATCCGCGATCTCGGTTACCGAGAAGCCGAGATCGCGGGCGCGACCGATGAAGTGCAGCCGGTGGATGTCGGCCTCGGTATAGGCACGGTAGCCCGAGTCGGTCCGGTCCGCCGGCGGAATCAGGCCGATTTGCTCGTAGTAGCGGATCATCTTGGCCGAGACCCTGGAGGCCCTGGATGCTTCACCGATGTTCATGAGGTCCTCCTGTCTCGGTGCACGGCACCGGATGCCGATGCCATCGGTGGCTGGAACCGGCGTAGGCGCAGTGCGTTGCCGAGCACGAATACGCTGGACAGCGCCATTGCACCGGCCGCGAAGATGGGCGACAGCAACACCCCGTAGGCCGGGTACAGCGCCCCGGCAGCAACCGGAATCAGCGCCGTGTTGTAGCCGAAGGCCCAGAACAGGTTCTGGCGAATGTTGCCGATGGTGGCCTTCGACAGCGCGATGGCGTTGGGCACTCCCTGCAGGTTGCCCGACATCAGCACCACGTCGGCGGATTCCACGGCCACGTCGGTACCGGTGCCGATCGCCAGCCCCACGTCGGCCTCGGCGAGCGCCGGCGCGTCGTTGATGCCGTCACCGACGAAGGCGATCCGGCCGTGGGCCGCCTTCAGCCGGCGCACCGCGGCCACCTTGCCCTCGGGCAGCACTTCGGCCACTACCTCGTCGATGCCCAGTCGCCTGGCGATCGCCTGCGCGGTGCGCGCGTTGTCGCCGGTGATCATCGCGACCTTCAGACCCAGGTCATGCAGCGCGGCGATGGCGGCGGGCGTGCTGGCCTTGATCGGGTCGGCAACCGCAATGACGGCCGCCAGCCGGCCGTCGATGGCGGCGTACAGCGGCGACTTGCCCTCGTTGCCCAGGCGTTCGGCCGTCCGGGCGAACTCGCCGACATCCGGCCCCAGCTCGCGCATGAAGCGATCGGCGCCGACTTCCACACGGGCTCCATCCACGGTGGCGCGCACGCCCATGCCGGTGACCGACTCGAAATCGGTCATCGCCGGCAGCGTGATGCCTCCCGCCACGGCGGACTCGACGATGGCGCGGGCGATCGGGTGCTCCGAGCGCGACTCCACCGCTGCGACCTTCGCCAGCACCTGGTTGCGGTCGAAGCCCGCGGCGATCTCCAGGTCGGTCAGATCCGGGCGACCCTCGGTCAGCGTGCCGGTCTTGTCCACCGCCACCACGCGTGCATCCTTGAGCAGTTGCAGCGCTTCACCCTTGCGGAACAGCACGCCCATTTCCGCGCCGCGGCCGGTGCCGACCATGATCGAGGTCGGTGTCGCCAGGCCCATCGCGCAGGGGCATGCGATGATCAGCACGGCCACCGCGTTGACGAGCGCAAAGGTCAGCGCCGGCGACGGACCCCAGATCATCCAGACCAGGAAGGTCAGCAATGCGGCAAGCATGACCGCAGGCACGAACCACAGCGTCACCTTGTCCACCACGGCCTGGATCGGCAGCTTCGAGCTCTGGGCCTGTTCGACCAGACGGATGATCTGCGCGAGCATGGTCTGCCCGCCCACGGCGGTGGCACGCAGCGTCAGGGCGCCCTGCTGGTTGACGGTGCCGCCGACCACCGTGCTGCCGGCCGTCTTCTCCACGGGGATCGGTTCGCCGGTGATCATCGATTCGTCGAGAAAGCTGCGGCCGTCGACCACTTCGCCATCGACCGGCACCCGCTCGCCGGGACGAACCTCGACGAGGTCCCCCAGGACCACCGCGTTGATCGGAACGTCCACCACGCGGCCGTCGCGCGAGACGTGCGCGATCCTGGTCTGCAGGCCGACCAGGCGTTTGATGGCTTCGGAGGTGCGCCCCTTGGCGCGAGCCTCCAGGAAACGGCCGAGCAGGATCAGCGCCACGATGACGGCCGCCGCCTCGTAGTAGACGTTCACCGTGCCGGCAGGCAGCAGGCCGGGAGCAAAGGTCGCGACCACCGAATAGCCGAACGCGGCGGCCGTACCGACCGCGACGAGCGAGTTCATGTCCGGCGACAGGCGCGCCAGAGCAGGAAAGCCCTTCTCGTAGAAGCGCCAGCCCGGAATGGTCAGGATCAGCAGGGTCAGCACGAATTGCAGGTACCAGCTCTGCTGCATGCCGATGGTGTTCATGACCCACTCGTGCATACCGGGGATCAGGTGCGAGCCCATCTCGAGCACGAACACCGGCAGCGCCAGCACGCTGGCCAGGATCAGGTCGCGCTTGAGTCCGGCCCGCTCGGCCTCCTTCTTTTCCACGGCCTCGTCGCCGGCCTGCGCGGAGGTATCGACCGGATGGGCTTCGTAGCCGGCCTTGTCGACAGCCGCCACCAGATCCGCCACGGCAACCACACCGCGGACGGTGGCGCGCTCGGTCGCCAGGTTCACGGTCGCCTCCACGACGCCGGGCACGGCCTCGAGCGCCTTCTCGACGCGACCCACGCAGGATGCGCAGGTCATGCCCTCGACCGCCAGCTCGATGGTGCCGGCAGGCACCTCGTAGCCCACTTTCTCCACCGCCTGGACCAGTGCCGCGTGATCGACCGGACCGGCCAGGCGGATGTCCGCCCGTTCGGTGACGAGATTGACCGATACGCTGTCCACGCCCTCGACCCTGGCCAGGGCAGCCTCGACCCGGCCGACACAGCTCGCGCAGGTCATCCCCTCGATGGGCAGACTGATCTCGGCGGTTGCGGCACGAGCCCCCGTTGGGCCTGACATGATCATGGTGTCCTTCCGATGGTTGAAGCTCGACATGGGGGTAGCCTGAGCCATACCATCGTGGGAAGGTCAAGGGTCACAGGGCCGGAAAGTCCGGCAGTATCCCGATTGCGGGGTTACACGGTGCGAGTGAGGCCGCCGTCGACGCGGATATTCTGGCCGGTGATGTAGCCCGCACCGTCCGATAGCAGGAAGGCGACAGTGGCGGCGATCTCCTCGGTTTTGCCATAGCGCCTCATCGGCACGCTGTCGCGCCGCGCTTCGGTGGCGGGCAGGCTGTCGATCCAGCCGGGCAAGACATTGTTCATGCGGATGTTTTTCGCCGCATAGGTGTCGGCGAAGATCTTGGTGAAGCTCGCCAGCCCCGCTCTGAACACGGCCGAGGTCGGGAACATGGCGGCAGGCTCGAAGGCCCAGGCCGTGGAGATGTTGACGATGGCACCGCCGCCCTGTGCGGTCATGATCGGTACCACCAGCCGAGCGGGCCGTACCGCGCTCAGGAAATAGACCTCCATGCCCTGGTGCCAATCCTGGTCGGCAATGTCGAGGATCGGCGCGCGCGGGCCATGGCCGGCGGAATTGACCAGTGCGTCGATTCGCCCCCACCGTTTCATCGCCAGATCGATCAGCCGCTTCACATCGTCGTTCGACTGGTTCGAGCCGGTCACGCCCACGCCACCGAGCTCGCCGGCAAGGGCTTCACCCTTGCCGGAAGATGACAGCACGGCAACGCGATAGCCGTCCCGAGCAAGCCTTCTGGCGGCGGCGGCCCCCATGCCGGACCCGCCTGCGGTGATGAGAGCAACTTTTTCTACGGACATCTGGAACCTCCGGATACCTGAACTGAGAAACGCTGTTCGTCGCCGTCGTCCGGCGGCAGCGGCGCGACCAGGTCGCGATACGCGTACCAGGTCGCAAGCCCGAGCCACGGCGCGGTCACGATCAGGCCGACGAAGAGGCTCGCGAAGCCGGCCGCCGTCAGCGCGACGATCAGCACTGCCCAGAACACCATCGCGCCGGGATTGCGGCCGACCGCGACCAGGCTGGCGAGGATCGCGGTGATCGCGTCGGTGCGCCGGTCGAGCATCAGCGGGATCGCGATCGCCGAGCAGGCGAAGACGAGCAGCGCGAAGACGGCGCCGACCGCGACGTAGGCACCGAGGAAGGGCAGGCTGGCGCCGCTCGACAGCTGCTCCAGCAGCAGATCGAGGCCCGGCATCCGGCGCGGGAAGAAGATCGCGATCAGCATCATCGACGAGCGTGCCCACAGCATCATCAGCACGCCGAGCGCGATGCCGAGGATCGCGATGTTGAGCCCGTTGTGATCCCAGGCGAAGGTCGTGTCGCCGATGGCGACCGGCTCGCCGCGGTCGTGCCGGCGCGCGATCTCGTAGACGCCCATCGCCAGCAGGGGGCCGACGAGCAGGAAGCCGCAGGTCAGCGCCATCATCAGCGTCGGCGAACCGCGCAGCAGCGCGCCGAGGAGCCAGCCCATCGCCGCGAAGCACAGACCGTAGAAGAGGGCAGGCACCGGATGAGCGACGAAGGCGCGGCGGCCGGCGTTCAGCCAGCGCAGCGGCGCGAACCACGAGACGGTGCGGATGACCGGGAAGGGCCGGCGCTGCGCTGCGGCCCCGGCGGAGCCGTCGGCCGTCGGCGGCCGGGGCGGCGAGGGGCTCGCAGGCCGGGTGTCGAGCGGGGAGGCTTCGGTCATCGGGGCGTCTCCATACGGCGTTGCACCAGGCAGTGGTCGAGCGCGGTCGCGCGATCGGCCCGGACGTCGGCTGGGGCGCGGCCCGGCGGTCATCGGACCGCCAAAGCTAGCGCATCGGCCGGTTGCCGTCCAATAGCGGCGCCACGCCGCGCCTGGTCCGACCGGATGCGGTCTGGGTATCATCGACCGGCCTAATCCATGTGTCGCCGGCGTCGTTCGCGCCGGGGCCACTGCAACCATGACCGACGCCGGCGCTGCTCCCACCCCCGCTCTCGCGATCGCCCGCCGCTTCGCTCCGGCCGGCACGCGCGTCGATGAAGTGCTCGAGCTCGCCTTCGACCAGCGCGAGCGCTCGCGATTGCGTGCGACGCTGCTGTCCGGCGAGGAGGTCGGCATCGACCTGCCGGTCGGCACCCTGCTGGCCGACGGCGCGCGGCTGCAGCTCGAAGACGGCCGCATCGTCGCGGTCGAAGCGGCCGAGGAGGCGCTGCTCGCGATCACCGCCGATGCGGCGCCGACGCTGCTGCGGATCGCCTACCACATCGGCAACCGGCACGTGCCGATCGAGATCGCGGCCGACGCGCTGTACATCCTGCCGGACCATGTGCTGCGCGCGCTGGCCGAGCGGCTCGGCGGCCGGATCGCCGAGGTCGCGCGGCGCTTCCAGCCGGAAAGCGGTGCCTACGGCCACGGTCACGTCCACCATCATCACGACGACGCGGGCCACGGCGGCCGGATCCACGACATGAGCGCCCGGTGAGCCCGTCCGAGGGAGCACCATGACCGGGCGGCTCGCGACACTGCGTCTGCTGCAGTTCGCGTCGCCGGCGCTGCCGATCGGCGCGTACAGCTATTCCTCGGGGCTCGAGACCGCGATCGAACGAGGCCTCGTCGCCGACGACGCGAGCGCGCAGCGCTGGATCGAGGACCAGCTCGAGCTGGTGCTGGCGCGGTTCGACGCGCCGATCGCCGCCGCGGCGCATGCGGCGGCGCAGAGCGGCGACACGGCGGCGCTCGCCGACCTCGATCGCCTGGCCGCAGCATCGCGCGAGACCGTCGAGCTGCGGCTCGAAAGCGAGCAGATGGGCCGCTCGCTGATGCGCTGGGCCGCCCAGGTGCTCGGCGACACGACGCCCGCTGGCGGGCCCGAGCGGCTGGCGTTGCCGGTTGCGTGGGGATTCGCCGGCGCGCGGCTCGGCCTGACGCCCGACGATACCGTCACCGCGCAGCTCTGGGGCTTCGCCGAGAACCAGGTGATGGTGCTGTTGAAGGCGATGCCGATCGGCCAGATCCGCGGCCAGCGGCTGCTGCAGGCGTTGCTGCCGTCGATGGAGCGCGCGGTCGCGACCGCGCTGGCGTTGCCGCGCGAGCACTGGTCATCGGCGGCGCCCGGGCTCGCGATCGCGTCGATGCGTCACGAGACGCAGTATTCGCGGCTGTTCCGGTCCTGAAGGCGCGCCGCTGTCGGCGACCCCCGCATCAGGACGCGGGCGCAGTCGGGGCGGCTGACGGCGGCTGCGCAGGTTCCGGCATGATCGTCGGAGCCGGTGCCGGAGCCGGTCCGGGAGTCGTTGCCGGGGCGGGCACCGGCGGCAATACCTTGGCAGGAATCGACGCCGGCACCGCGGCTGGTTCGGGTGCAGGTGCCGGAGCCGGTTCGAGCGCATTCGCCGGAGCGGGTGTCGCCGAAGCGGGTGTCGCCGAAGCGGGTGTCGCCGAAGCGGGTGCCGCGGGCGCGAGTGCCGCCGGCGGCACTGCGGCAGGGGCCGGTGTAGGTGCTTCGGCTGGTACCGGTGCCAGCGCCGGCGGCGCCGTTTCCGGCGAGGGAAGCGGCGCCGA
>JBFWQR010000003.1:0-100363 GCA_050249335.1 Lautropia sp. | reverse complement strand
GGCCTGCGCGAGTTCGGCCAGCAGTTGCTCGGCAGCGGCGTCGCGGACGATGTCGAGCAGCACCAGATCGAAGCCCTCGGCGGCCAGCGCGCGGGCGATGCCGGCGCCGATGCCGCGCCGCGCGCCGGTCACCGCGGCGACCGGCGGGCGCGGTACCGGGTCCGGCGCGGTCGTATCGGTCATCTCCCCTCCCCGTGTTCGGCTGCAGCGTCCGGCGCTGGTCCCGGCTGCATCAGCCGGAAGTCTAACGGGCGCTGGCGCGGACGGCTTGCGTGCAGATGCCGCGGATCGCCGGCGACGGATCAGCTCCGGATCGCGGATCGCCGGCGACGGATCGGCCCCGGATCGCGGATCACCGGCGGCGGATGAGCCTCGAGTCGCCGGAAGCGCGAGCTGCCGCCGATCGGTCCGGTTTCGAATTGCTCGAATGTGTAACGGTTGGCTGCGCCGCGACCGGCTGCCAACCCCATTCGCACGGCGCGTCCGTTCAACGCAGGGTCCCGACCAACCCGACAGGTGACCCCGATGCGCTCGTTCGCCGACTCGTTCCGCCCTGCCACACCACTCCGCCCGCGGCAGCCGCGCCGGCGCGCCGCGCCACCCGCGCCGCCGCGCGCGAGCCGGCTGCGATCGTGCCCGCCCGCGCTCAGCGCGCTCGCGTTCGGCGCCCTGGTGCTCGCCGGCTGCGCGGGTAGCCAGGCCCCGCAGGCTCCGTCCGACGCCACGACGACGCAAGCGCAGACGGCGACGGGACAGACCACGACGCCCGCGCAGACCACGCATCCCGCGCAGACCACCGCGCCTGCGCAGACCACGTCGCCCGTTCGGACGCCGGCCGAGGCATCGGCAGCGGGCGTCGACACGACCGCGACGCGACCGCCGGTGCCGCCCGATGCGGTCTCGCCCGCGACCGGAGCGGCCGGCAACGCCGCCAGCGGTCGAGCCGCCGATCAGGCGCGCAGCATGATCGCCGCCGAATCCAGACGCTTCGAGCGCTCGGCCGACCTCGCGTTGCGTCCGGCGCCCGGGATCGCGCCGGCGCCCGACTGGATGCGACCGCTGCCGCCGGCCGATCGCGAGCGCTACCAGGCGCTGCAGCCGAATCCGGTACTGCAGGTGGCGCAGGCACCGGTGTCGACCTTCAGCGTCGACGTCGACACCGGCAGCTGGTCGAACGTGCGGCGGATGCTCAACGCCGGCCGGCTGCCGCCGACCGACGCGGTCCGCATCGAAGAGATGATCAACTACTTTCCGTACGACGATCCGCGGCCGAACGGCGCGACCCCGTTCGCGGTGCGGACCGAGCTGGCACGCGCACCGTGGAACGCCGAGCGGCTGCTGATGCGGGTCGCGATCACTGGCGAGAACCGCGCGCTCGAGACGCTGCCGCCGGTCAACCTGGTGTTCCTGGTCGACGTCTCGGGTTCGATGAGCTCGCCCGACAAGCTGCCGCTGCTGAAGTCGTCGCTGAAGCTGTTGACCGAGCGGCTGCGGCCGCAGGACCGGATCGCGATCGTGACCTACGCCGGCACGACGGCGGTGACGCTGCCGGCGACCTCGGGCACCGAGCGGGCCCGGATCGGCAACGCGATCGACAGCCTGCGCGCCAGCGGCTCGACCGCCGGCGCGAGCGGCATCGAGCTCGCCTATCAGGTCGCGCGCCAGGGCTTCATCGCCGGCGGCATCAACCGGATCCTGCTCGCGACCGACGGCGACTTCAACGTCGGCGTCACCGATTTCCGGCAGCTCAAGGACATGGTCGCCGAGCGGCGGGCCTCCGGCGTCTCGCTGTCGACGCTCGGCTTCGGTACCGGCAACTACAACGAGCGGCTGATGGAGCAGCTCGCCGATGCCGGCGACGGTGCCTACTCGTACATCGACAACCTGATGGAAGGCCACAAGGTGCTGGTCAACGAGATGACATCGACGCTCGCGACGATCGCGAAGGACGTCAAGGTGCAGGTCGAGTTCAATCCGGCGGTGATCAAGGAGTACCGGCTGATCGGCTACGAGAACCGGATGCTGGCGCGCGAGGACTTCAACAACGACCGGGTCGATGCCGGCGACATCGGCGCCGGCCATTCGGTGACCGCGCTCTACGAACTGACGCCGGTCGGCGCCGCCGGCGCGGTCGATCCGCTGCGCTACGCACCGGCCGGCGACAGCCGCGAACGTGCCGCCAACGCCGCAGCGGCGACCGCGGAAGTGGCGTTCGTCCGGCTGCGCTACAAGCGGCCCGACGAAACCGCGAGCCGGCTGATCGAGCATCCGGTGCCGAACGAAGCGGCGCGCGACATCGCCGCGGCCAGCGCCGAATTCCGCTTCGCGACCGCGATCGCCGGCTTCGGCCAGCTGCTGCGCGGCGGCACCCACACCGGCAACTGGCGGATCGCCGATGCCCGCGCGCTCGCAGCCGCGAGCGTCGGCGCCGACCGCTTCGGCTATCGTGCCGAGGCGGTCCGGCTGATCGACCTGGCCGGCGCACTGGCGACCCACGCGGCGCGGCCGACGCCGGGCGGCGGCTGAAGCGGTCGGCCCGCGGCCGCGCCAGGCGCAGTCAGGGCGGCTCCGGCTGCAATGGCGGCAGCAGCAGCAGCAGCAGCAGCAGCACAATGGTGCAACGCCCGCGCCGGCGGCAACGGAATCCCCCTATCATCGCGGGGAAAGTCCGCGCCGGCGCGAGCCGGCGCATGCGCAGACAACGCATTGCCGCCCAACCCGTACCGATTCAATCCCTGGCTGGTCGCGATCGCGGTCGCCTGTATCGGCATGCTGTCGCGGGCGTTGCTGGCGCCGGCCCTGGGGCCGCATCTGCCGCTCGCCGGCGCGGTGCCGGCGATCCTGCTCGCGGCCTGGTACGGCGGTCCCGGGCCCGGCCTGCTGGCGCTGGCGATCTGCGCGGTCTGGTCGCTGCTGCAACCGTTCGATGCGCTGCAGGTCGAGCCGCCGTCGACCGCGGTCCGGGTGCTGGTGCTGTTGCCGGCCGGCCTGCTGCTGTGCCTGCTGGCCGGCCAGCTGCACCTCAATGCACGACGGGCGCAGGCGCGCACGGCCGAGCTCGAACGGCTGGCCCGACCGAGCCAGCGGCTGCAGGCTGCGCTCGAATTGACCGCGGTCTCGGTCGCCGACGTCGATCTCGACCTGCGCTACACCTTCGTCCACAAGCCGCCGCGCGGCCTGACGGTGGCGCAGATGGTCGGCCACCGTGCCGAAGAATTCCACGATCCACGGAGCGCCGCGCAACTGACCACGCTCCGGCGGCGGATCATCGCGACCGGCCGGCCCGAGCGCACCGAGCTCGAACTGGTGCGACCGGACGGCACCGAATGGTACGACTGGATCGGCGGACCGCTGCTCGATGCCGACGACAGGATCGTCGGTGTGACCGCGCTGGTGCTCGACATCACGACCCGCAAGCAGGCCGAGCTGGCGCTGCAACGGCGCGAGGAGGCGCTGCGGCTGCTGGTCGAGTTGCATGACGCGGCAGCCGGACTGACCAATCCGGCGGCGCTGCAGGCGGTCTCGGTCGCGAGGATCGGCCAGCACTTCGCGGTCGATCGGTGCGGCTGGGCCGAGTTCGGCGACGACTACGCGACGCTGCGGATGCATCCCGACCGCACGACCGGCCTGGCCGGAGTCGCCGGCGAGTACCCGCTCGGCGCGACGGCGGCGCCGCTGCTCGAGGCGCTGCGCGAAGGCCACCCGA
The DNA here is from genome assembly GCA_050249335.1 of Lautropia sp. Lineage (GTDB taxonomy): Bacteria > Pseudomonadota > Gammaproteobacteria > Burkholderiales > Burkholderiaceae_E > Lautropia. Next base: position 96,657 of record JBFWQR010000003.1, on the reverse strand, counting down.
TCGCGATCGCCGATGTCGACCACGACGCCGGCGCGGCCGACGTGCTGGCGGCCGCCGCAGCCTGGACCGCCGGCGCCCGCTCGCTGCTGCTCGCGCCGGTGCTCGAAAGCGGCCGGCTGGTCGCGCTGCTGTGCCTGCAGCAGGCGACGCCGCGGCCATGGCGCAGCGAGGAGATCACGCTGGCACGGCAGGCGGCGCAGCGCGTCGCGTTGAAACTCGGCAACGCGCGGACGCAGGTGGCGCTGCGCGAAAGCCGCGACGTGCTGGCGCTGGCGATGCGCAGCGGCCGGATGGGCGCCTGGTCGCGCGACTTCGCGACCGACTCGGTCTGGTGGAGTCGTGAGCTCGAGGAAATCTTCGGGCTCGCGCCGGACGGCTTTGCCGGTCATCGCGAAGGCTTCCTCGGCTTCATCCATCCGGACGATCGCCGCGCCGTCGTCGCGCGGATCCAGCGGGCGCTCGACCGGAAGGAAGACTACAGCGTCGAATTCCGCTTCCTGCATGCGAGCGGCCAGTGGCGCTGGATGGAAGGCCGTGGCCATGCGGTCTATGGTGCCGACGATCGGCCGACGTTCTCGTTCGGCCTCGGCATCGACATCACCGACCGCAAGGCGGCGGAGGAGGAGCGGCAACGGCTGCACGCCGAGCTCGCCGCCGAGCTCGAGCGCAAGGACGAGTTCCTGGCGACGCTGGCGCACGAACTGCGCAATCCGCTGGCGCCGATCGTCACCGCGCTCGACGTATTCCGGCTGCGGATGCCGCCCGACCCGCAGCTCGAATGGTCGCGCGGCGTCATCGAACGCCAAGTCCGGCACATGACGCGGCTGGTCGACGACCTGCTCGACATCGCACGGCTCTCGACCGGCAAGAGCCAGCTGCGGATCGCACGCGTCGATCTCGCCGAGGTGCTGCGCGACGCGCTCGATTCGACGCGCACGCTGATCGAAGCGGCCGGCCATCGGCTGTCGATCAGCACACCCGAGACCCCGATCGCCGTCGAGGTCGACGCGACCCGGCTGGCGCAGGTGGTCGCCAACCTGCTGAGCAACGCCGCCAAGTACACGCCGGCGCCCGGCCACGTCCGGCTCTCGGTCGAACGGCGCGACCGCCAGCTGCTGATCGCCGTGGCCGACGACGGCATCGGCATCGCGCCCGGCCATCTCGACGAGATCTTCAACATGTTCGCGCAGGTCAAGCCGGTGCTCGAACGCACCCACGGCGGGCTCGGCATCGGGCTTGCGCTGTCGCGCCGGCTGGTCGAACAGCACGGCGGCACGCTCGTGGCGGCGAGCCCGGGGGCCGGCCGCGGCAGCGTGTTCACGGTGACGCTTCCCTGTCCGGTCGATGCTGCGGCGACGGATGCGACGACGCCAGCGACGGAAGCGACAATGCCGGCGACAGGCGCGACGACCGCGGCGACATCCATGGCACCGGCGGCCGCTGCGGTTGCGGATGCCGGTGGCGACATGCCATCGACGATGTCGCGTGCGGACACGACCGGGCTCGACGAGCACAGCACGACGGCCATGACGGACACGGCTGGAACCATGAACACGGTCGAGATCCCGAACACGACCCTGGGTACTGACACGACGACGGGCCCGACCACGACGCGAGGCCGGCGCATCCTGGTCGTCGACGACAACATCGATGCCGCCGAGTCGCTGACGATGCTGCTCGAGATCGCCGGCCATCAGGCGACCATGGCGCACGACGGCATCGTCGCGGTCGAAGCCGCCGAGGCGTTCCGCCCCGATGCGATCCTGCTCGATATCGGGCTGCCGAAGCTCAATGGCTACGAAGTCGCGCGCCGGATTCGCGCCCAGCCCTGGGGCCGGTCGATCAACATCATCGCGGTGACCGGCTGGGGCCAGGACAAGGACCGCCAGCTCGCGCTCGACGCCGGTTGCGATCACCACCTGACCAAGCCGCTCGACACCGCCCGCCTGGAAGCGCTGCTGAGCCAGCACGCAGCGCCGGTGCTGGCGGCGCGCTGACGGCGGTCAGCAGCGGCGGGTCGACGGCGGCGTTGCGCTAACCGGTCAACGACGCCGCCGGCGCTTCGAACAGCTCGGGCTCGGAGCCGCAGCGCGCGCGTTCGATCTGCAGCAGCCGCAGCTTGGTGGCAACGCCGCCTTCGGCCGAGAAGCCGCCCGACCGGGCACCGGCCGCGAGCACGCGATGGCAGGGCACGATCGGTGCGAACGGATTGCGCCCCAGCGCGGCGCCGACCGCCCGCGCCGCGCCCGGCATGCCGAGCCACGCCGCGACTTCACCGTAGGTCAGCGTGCGGCCGACCGGAATGGCGCGCGCGACCTGATAGACGCGACGATCGAACTCGGCGATGCCGTCGTAGGCGAGCGGCAGGTCGGCGAGATCGTCGACCGCGCCGTCGAGCAGCGCGACCAGCCGCATGGCTGCGGCGGCGACGAACGGCGGCCATTCGGACTCGGGCACCGCGGTCGCCACGACCGGGCTGCCGGACGGTACGCAGACTCCGAGCCGCACCAGCAGACGACGCCGGGTGCGCGCCAGCTGTGCTTCCGGCAACTGGCATGCGACTAGCCGCTCGCCATGCCAGGCAAGACCGCAGACGCCGATCGCGGTGGTGATGAACAGATAGCCGTTGGGCACGGCGCCGTTGGGCATGGATTGCGTTCCCGATGCGTGGACCCACGGCCACGTTCAGCCGATTCTACGAACCGCCGCGACCGCCGGCGGCGGTGTCGCCGGCGCGACCGCACGACCGTTGACGTCGACGCGACCGTCCGGATGAACGTCGATCAGGATCCTTCCGTGCGGCAGATCCCAGACGAAGCGGCGTATGCCGCCCGCACGATCCTGGCACGGAACATGGGCAGCGTCGGTCATTTCCATTGCTCGGTCATTCCCATTGCGAAAATTGTTGATGACCGGCTCGCGAATCCGGATGCTGATCTTACTGGATATAAAACCAGTAGTCCAGTAAAGGGGCTGCGGGTCGGCAGACCCGGGCATCAGGGCATCACTCGGGTATCGCTCGGGCCCTCGCTCCGGCATCGCTCGGGCATCGCGATTGCCGATCGCAGCGATGCCGCAATCGCCGCGGCAGCATCCAGGAGACCGCCATGTCCGGAGCCACGACGCGCCCGCAGATCCACGACGAGCCGAAGCTGCCGTTTCCGGCCCAGCATCAGCGAGGCACCGGCGCCGAGGCACTGCTCGAGCCGGCGCCGCGCTTCGCCGCGCCGCGCTATCTCGCGTCCGGCAAGTTGCGGGACAAGGTCGCGCTGATCACCGGCGGCGACTCCGGCATCGGCCGTGCGGTCGCCGTGCTGTATGCGCGCGAAGGCGCCGATGTCGCGATCGCCTACCTGCCGTCCGAGCAGGCCGATGCCGACGAGACCGGCCGGCAGGTCGCGGCCGCCGGCCGGCGCTGCGAATTGCTGCCCGGCGATCTCGCCGACCCCGGCTATTGCGAAGCCCTGGTCGCGACGACCGTCGAGCGTCTCGGCCGGCTCGACATCGTCGTCTCGAATGCCGCGCAGCAGAACCGCGTCGCGTCGCTCGCGGAGCTGACCGACGCCGAGCTGGAACGGACCTTCGCGGTCAACGTCTACGCGTATTTCCGGCTGTGCCGCGCCGCGCTGCCCCATCTGCGCCCGGGCAGCGCGATCATCGCGACCAGTTCCGAGACCGGGATCCAGGGCTCGAAGGAACTGCCGCACTACTCGGCGACCAAGGGCGCGATCAATGCGTTCACGAAAGCGCTGGCGCAGCGCGTGCTGGCCGACGGCATCCGCGTCAATGCGGTCGCGCCAGGTCCGGTCTGGACGCCGCTGAATCCCGCGGATGACGGGATGACGCCCGAGCGGGTCGCCGAGTTCGGCAAGAACACGCCGATCGGCCGACCGGCGCAGCCCGAGGAGATCGCGCCGGCCTACGTCTATCTCGCATCCGACGCCGACGCCTCGTTCACCACCGGCATCGTGCTGCCGATCATGGGCGGCAAGACCATCGGCGGCTGAAGCGGCCGTGAACCAGCCCGACGGTGGCGCGCATGCTGCCGCCGCCGCGCCGCGGCAACGGCGGTGATGGCGCCGCAGCCCAGCAGGTTGATCACGGAAACCAGCACCAGATAGAAATCCGACGTGACCAGCACGCCGTACAGCACCGCCGTGCAATGGGAGATCACCCAGGAAGTCCAGGTCAGCAGCGATATCGCCTGGGCCCCGTCACGGCAACGCCAGACGGTCAGCAGCTGCGGCACGTAGGTCAGCAACCGCGCCGAGTTGGTCGCCAGATAGCACCAACCGATGGCGACCGCCCACGCGTTCGAGGAGAGAGGCGAGCCGAAATCCATGATGACCTCCGCCCGATCTCAATCGGCCCGGATACCGGCTTCCCGCATCAGACGCGCCCAGCGCGGCGTCTCGTCCGCGATGAAGCGCGCGAACTGCTCGGGCGTGCTGCCCACTGCGGTGGCACCCATGCCGGCCAGACGCTCGCGCACTACCGGCTGCGCCAGCGCCTGCACGGCGGCGGCCTGCAGGCGCTGCAACCGGCCCGCCGGTGTACCCGCCGGCGCCAGCAGGCCGAACCAGGCGACCGCGTCGAAGCCCGGGTAGCCCGCTTCGACCATGGTCGGGAGCTCGGGCGTGACCGCGAGTCGTTGCGGCGCAGTGGTGGCCAGCGCGCGCAGCTTGCCGTCGCGCACCATCGGCAAGGCGGTCGCCGTGGGCGCGAAGAACATGGTGACGCTGCCGCCGACCACGTCGGTCAGCGGACTGTTCTTGTACGGTACATGCACGATGTCGATGCCGGCGGCGCGTCGCAGCAGCTCACCGGCCCGGTGACCGGAGGTGCCGGCGCCGGGCGAGGCGAAGCTGAGCTTGCCGGGTTGCGCCTTGGCCAAGGCCACCAGCTCGGCCACGCTGGCGGCCGGCACCTGATTGCCGACGACCAGTACGTTGGGTGTCACCGTGATCTGCGATACCGGCGCCAGGTCGCGCTGCGGGTCGTAGGGCAATTTGGAGTAGATGGCCGGATTGACCACGATCGCCGCGTCGCCCGCCAGCACCAGCGTATGGCCGTCCGGCGCCGCCTTGGCGACATGGCCGACACCGATGTTGCCGGCCGCGCCGGGCATGTTCTGCACCACCACCGTCGTGCCCAGCGCCGGCCCCATGTGTTCGGCCAGCAGCCGGCCCAGGATATCGACGACGGTGCCGGCGCCGAACGGCACGACGAGCTGGATCGGCCGCTCCGACGCCCGCGCGGGCAGCCAGGCCGATACCGCGCCCAGCGACAGGGCCGCGGCGGTTTGCAGGATGAATGTGCGTCGCATGATGACTCCTTCGGTGTGCGGGTTGGTCTGGCATGCATCATGGACGCTTGGCAGCGCCGAGTCTTCAAGCTGACCTGAAGCTTTGCTGAAGGTCGCGACGCACGCCGAACTGCAGGCGGTCGGCGTGATGGTAGAAAGCCGCCCAGCGCTGCGACGGCGGGAAAACGACCAGATCATCCGAGCCGGGCTGGCAGAAGGCCCGCCAGTGGTGCGCGAACACCGACCAGCGACTGCACAGCGCGAGCTCCGGCTCCCAGGACAGGAACACCGTCGCGCTCATGCAGCGCTGCTGCGTGCGCAGCCAGCGCGCCACCTGCTCGACGTCGCGTCGACTGCCGGTGGCGGTCCTCAGCGCGAAGCGGCCATCGTCGAGCCCGTCGCCGCGCAGCAGCGCGCAAGAGTGCCCGAACACGGCCCGCGCCTGCTCGACCGGCAGCACCTGCAGCCGCGCCAGCGCCGCCGGCGGCAGGCGATGCGGGCCCGGCTCGAGCCAGCGCCACGCCAGCGGAAAACCGGCCAGCGGCAGGCCAGGAGACGTGTCTTTGCGAATAGCGGACATCGGCGCAGTCCACGACGATCGAGTCGCAGGCCCATAATGACCGAATCGACGCCGAGGACGTCGCCGGTCTGCTGAAGGATTTCTGAAGGTTGCTATGCAAGCGCGATCCGCCGAGCCCTCCGCCGAGCCCTCCGCCGAGCCCTCCGCCGAGCCCTCCGCCGAGCCCTCCGCCGAGCCCTCCGCCGCGCCTACTGCCGAGGCCTCTGCCGCGCCAACTGCGCCGTTCGGCATCGGGCGGTGGCAGGTGCACCCCGAGCTGGACGAGCTGGTTCTGGATGGACACCGCCGGAAGATCGAGCCGCGCTGCATGCGGCTGCTGCTGGCGCTGGCGCGCGACCCCGGCCGCGTCTGGAGCGCACAAGCCCTGCTCGACGAAGTCTGGACCGGCCTGATCGTGACGCCCGCCTCGCTGTATCAGGCGATCGCCGAGCTGCGGCGCGTGCTGCAACGGGACCGGCTGACCGGAGCCTACATCGCCACGGTCTCGCGCAAGGGCTACCGCCTGGTGGCACCGGTGCATGCCGGCTTGCCGGCTGCATCGCCGGCGCCCTCCGTCGCCTCCCCACCGGCTGCGCCGCGCGACCTGGGGCCGCGTTCGGTCGCCGTGCTGCCGTTCCGGGCCCGCGGCCTGCCCGAAGAGCTGAGTTTTCTGCGCGACAGCCTGCTCGGCGAGCTCGTGGCGGAGCTGTCGCGCCAGCCGCAACTGGCCATCATCGCACGCGGCACCATGCTCACCTACGCCGACCAGGCGGTGGACTACGCCAGGCTCGCCGCCCAGCTGGGCGTGCGCTTCGTCGTGGACGGATCGATCGAACCCGCCGGCAAAGGCTTGCGCATCGTGGCCGATCTGGTGGACACGGCCGGCGGCCAGCAGATCTGGAGCGAGAGCCTGACGCTGGCGCGCGACGCCTGGCCGACGCTGGGCGAGCAGGTCGTCGGGCGTCTGGCGCGCGTGCTGAACCTCGAGCTGGCGGCCGGTGCCGTGCGGCGGCCGCTGCCGTCCGGTGGCGCGGCGGCCGACGCGCTGGGCACCGCACTCAGGGCCTGGGTCGAGCTGTATTGCCGTCCGCAGACGCGCGACACCAACGACCGGGCCTGGCACTGGGCGCGTACGGCGCTGCAGACCGACGACACGCTGGGTATCGCCTGGAACGCGCTGGCCTACTGCGAGTGGCGCGCCGCTCAGTACGCCTGGCACCGGCGCCCGCGCGACGAGCTGCTGGCCGAGGCCCTGCAGCATGCCGCGCGTGCCGCCGAACTGGATCCGCGCGATCCCGACGCGCCGTACACCATGGCCTTGTGCACGTTTTCGATCGCCGAGCTGCTTCGCTCGGAGGCGGCGCTGCGGCACTGCCTGGCGCTGAGCCCCTCGTACGCGCCGGCGCATGGGCTGCTGGGCCTGCTCCGCGCCGTGCAGGGCTTTCCGCAAGAGACGGCCGATCACTGCGCGCGCGCCTTCGCGCTCAGCCCGCGCGAGCCGCTGCGCGTGGTCTGGCACTGGGCCGAGGCCTGGGCCTGTCTGGCGATGGATGACGCCGGCTCCGCGCTGGCGCATGCGCAGCGCGGCATCCAGGCCAATTCCGACTTTCCGCATTGCCACCTGGCGGCCGCCGTGGCCGCTCACCGGCTCGGCGATGCAGCCCTGGCACGCCGCAGCGCGCAGGCCCTACGTGCCGGCGGCGCCTTCACCAGCGGCGAAGCGATCGACAGTCACATGCCCTGGATGCAGCTTACCGCCGCCGGCGCTCGCATGCTGGGCGACCTGTGCGCCGCAGGCCTGCCGGCTCGCGAGCCGGTCTGACGACCCGCATGATGACTTCCGGGTATCCTCCGAGCCCGGCCGGTTCGCCACGACCTGGTCGAGCCAGGCAGTGAACGCGTTCGGCCGAGCGTCCCCGACGGCTCAGCGCAACGCCGGGGCAACCGGCAGCGCGCGGACGCTGACCTCCTCCGACAGCAGGCGCTCGCGACGCCGCGGCGGGCCCGGCGCGGCGCCGTCCGCTGCACTGCCGTCCGAAGCCGTGCCACCCGCAGCCGTGCCGCCTGCCGCGATGCCGTCCGCAGCCGCGCCGCCTGCCGCGGTGCCGCTCACCGCGCTGTCGCCCACGGCAGCGTCGAGGTACTCGACCAGCAAGGCGCCGTCGTCGTCGATGCCGCAGGCGAGCGCTGGCCGGACCCGGCCGTCGCGATGGACGTCGATCGGCTGGCCGGCCAGCACGTCGCGCGCCTGCCAGCGGCTGCGAAACGGCGCGAAGCCGGCCGTGAACAGGGTGTCGGTCGCCGCCAGCAGCGCCGCGCCGAGCGCCACGATCAGCCGCTCGCGCTCGGCCGCCAGCGCCGCGGCGGTCAGCGAATCGAACAGGCCGGCAACCGGCTGGCCGAAGGTGTCGGCGTGGTGGGGACGGCGCAGATTGAGTCCGCAGCCGATCACGATCCGGGTGGCCGCGGACCGGCCGCGTGCTTCGCAGAGGATGCCGCCGATCTTGGCGAAGCCGCCCGTCGCCGCGGCGCGCTGCAGATCGTTCGGCCACTTGAGTCGCGCATCGACGCCGAAATCGGCGAGCGTCTCGGCGATCGCGATGCCGGCGACCAGCGGCAGCGTGCCGAGCCGGGCAGCGGTGCCCGGTGCCAGCGCCAGTTCGCGGCCGAACGATGCGGTCAGCGACCCGTCGGCGGTCGACTGCCAGCCGCGCTGGCGACGGCCGCGACCGCGCAGCTGCTGCGCCGCGACCAGCCAGACCGCATCGGCGCCGCCCGCGGTCAGCGACGGACGGCGCAGCAGTTCGTCGTTGGTCGAATCGATCGCGTCGATCCGCTCGATCGCGAGTCGCGACGGCGCATTGGCCAAACCGGTGCCGGGCATCGGCGCAGTATATGAGCCGCTGCCGGCGCGCCGTGGCGATGGCCGCGCGTGCGCCGTGGCGACGACGCGGATGCAATTCGTGCGGCCATTGCGTATCCTGTCGGCCGATGATCGACGGACTCTATCGACGACGACCTCCGCCGGCGTTGATCCGTCTGCTCTGGCTGATCGTCGCGGTGGCGATCGCCTATCTGTCGCTGTACCCGCTCACCGGCTGGCGGCTGCGACAGCCGTCGATCTGGTCGTTCCTCGGCCATGGCGTGCCGCGCTACTACAGCTACGCCGATATCGTCGCCAACATCGCGGCCTATGTCGTCTATGGCCTGTTGTTCGCGCTCGGCTGGTTCACCCGCCGCCGGCCCTGGGTCTGCGCGCTGCTGGCCGCGGGCAGCGGCATGCTGCTGTCGCTGATGCTCGAGTCGCTGCAGTCGTACCTGCCGACGCGGGTGCCGTCGCTGCTGGACTTCTATGCCAACGGTATCGGCGCCGCGCTCGGCGGCGCCGTCGGCGCGTCTATCGGCGTCTGGCGTGCCGATCCGACCGGCGGCGCTGGCCGGGTCTCGCTGCCGTGGTATGAACAGGGCCCGGCGATCGGCTGGGCGCTGCTGGTGGTCTGGCTGATCGCTCAGCTGCCGCCGCAACGACTGCTGTTCTCGACCGGACACTGGCAGTCATGGCTGATGCAGCTGGCCCCGGCCGGCGCCGCCGACCACTGGTCGCTGCTGCTGCCGGGACCGCTGCCGGAAGCGTTCCGCTCGCTGGTCGAAACCATGGTGGTGGCGATCATGATCAGCATCGTCGGTATCCTGATGATGGATCTGGTGCGGCCGACCGGCGCCCGGATCGGCTGGATCGTCGCGCTGCTGGCGATCGGACTGGTGTTCCGGATGGCTGCCTCGGCGCAGGTCTACTCGACGGCGCCGCTGTTCGCCTGGCTGACCTCCGGCGCGCAGGCCGGACTGGTGCTCGGCGCGCTCGCGCTCTATCTGATCGGCGCGTTCCGGCGCCGTACACGGCTCGCGATCGGCGCGGCGCTGGTGCCGATCGGCCTGCTGCTGGTCAACCTGGCGCCGCGCGATCCCTACTTCCTGTCGGCGCTGGCGGGCAGCGGCCCGTTGACGCCGGCACTGACGCCGAGCCTGCGCAGCCTGATCAATGCGCTCGGTATGTTATGGCCGCTGTTCGCGCTCGCCTATCTGCTGATCCGATACTGGACGTTGCGACGCGGCAAATAACCCCCGCGATCCGCCGGCCGCGGCGTGGCGCGCCGCGCAACAGCCCATGCCGATCCCATACCGCGCGGTACGGCGTTCGCCGAATTCGGTCACAATCACTCCATATTTCAGACATTTTACCAACGGACCCGCTCGATGACCGCGCCGTCGTTCTATCGACACCACGTGTTCTTCTGCCTGAACGAACGTGACAAGGGCGACCGCGAGTGCTGCGCCCACAAGAACGCCGAGGCGATGCAGGGCCATGCGAAGAAGCGCATCAAGTCGCTCGGCCTCGCCGGCGCCGGCAAGGTCCGGATCAACAAGGCCGGCTGCCTGGACCGCTGCGAACTCGGTCCGTGTGTCGTCGTCTATCCGGACAACGTCTGGTACACCTACATCGACGAGAGCGACATCGACGAAATCATCGAGTCGCATCTGCGCGACGGCCGGCCGGTCGAGCGGCTGCGGCTGCCGGACGCCTGAGCGCGGACCCCGGCTCGATTCGACCCACTTCGATTCGACGAACCTTGAATTGCCGAAGCGATGATCCTGCGACCACTCGGAGTGTGCGATGCATGAATCCGAACCCGCATTGCCGATCGAGCCGACCGGAGCAGCGTCCCGGCTGACGCTGTGCTTTCGCCGTACCGCGCTCGGCGACCAGCAGGTGCGGCGGGCCGAGACCGGTCTGCCGCTGCATATCGCGCGGCTGCTGCTGCTGTTCGAAGGGCCGCAGACCGTCGACGACCTGCGCCAGATGATCGACGAGCCATGGCTGCCCGAAGCACTGATCGAGCTCGAGCGGCGCCGGCTGATCCAGCGGGTCACGCCGCCGCTGGCACCGACCCGCAACCTGCTCGCGAGCGCGCTCGGCACGCGCCCCGGCAGCGGCAGCTCGCCGTTGGCGCAGCGCCGCATGCGGATCCGGCTGCTGTTCCTGCGTCAGATCGGCACGCTCGGCGCGGACATGGCGCGACGGATCGACGAGTGCCGATCCGACGCCGAACTCGATGAACTGATGCCGCAGGTCGACGCGTTGATCGAGGCGCTGGCCGGCCGCGACGCGCTCGGCCAGTTCCGCGAGCAGTCGGCGCGCGACAACTGAGCGCCGATCGCAGCCGCGCCGATGGCCAGTCCGCCGTCTGCTCCCCTGCCCGCTCGGCCCGCACCCGCCGAGCCCGGCGGCGGCGACGCCACCGCGACCACCCGGCCGATGCCGGGCGGCGCGGCGGCTCGCGACGCGGCGGCCGTGAACGGTGCCGCCCCGGCGGCCGGTGCGCCCGATGCCCGCGCGCCCGACTCCGGCACGGCCACGTCGGCGCTCGATCCGCGCGCGGTGTTCGCGACCACCGAGGCCGGCGAGCAGGCGATCAAGAGCCGCAGCCGCCGCGTCTCGCTCGGTGCCCATCGCCTGCTGATGATGCTGGACGGCCAACGCTCGCTGGAACAGTTGCCGAGCATCGTGCGGCCCGGCGACATGCCTACGCTGCTGCGCGAGCTCGAGGCGCACGGCATGATCACGCTGGCCGGCATCCTGAGCGACGACAGCGCGCCGTTGGTGCTGCATCCGGATACCCAGCTGGCGCGGATCAAACAGGCGCTCGCCGGCGTGTTCCACCAGGAACTCGGCCCCGACGCGCTGGTGCTGGAGGCACGGGTGCAGGATTGCGTCAACCTGTTCGTGCTGCGCAACGTGCTGCGTGAAGTGATCGGGCTGGTCGCACGGCGCAAGGACCTGGCGGCAGCCGACCGGATCGCGCTGATCGTCAAGCGGCACGAACCGTTCTAGGCGCCCCCGGGGAGCCTGCGAGCGCCGGGCCGGCTGTCGGCGCGCCGTTCCCACTGAGCAACAGCAGACCGCCGACTGGCGACGAGCCGGCGGGCGACAGAGGGCCGGGTGGCATAATCGGCGGCCGTTGATTGAGTTGGTCGCGATGATTTCCTCCGTCGTTTCGCGCCGCCTCGGTGCCGCCGCCCTGTCCGCTGCTCTGGCGGCAGCGCTGGCGCTGGCGGCAACGCTGGGCGCCGGCCCGGCCCGCGCCCAGGTGCCGGCCCCCGAAGTCGCGGCACGCGCGTGGCTGCTGGTCGACATGACCACGCACACCGTGCTCTACAACCGGCTGCCGGACGAGCGGGTCGAGCCGGCATCGCTAACCAAGCTGATGACCGCCTACATCGTCTTCAATGCGTTGAAGGAGAAGCGGCTCACGCTCGATGCCCGGCCGCCGGTCTCGCAGGTCGCCTACAAGGCAATCGGGTCGCGGATGTTCGTCGATCCGCGCCACCCGGCCTCGGTCGAGGAGCTGCTGAACGGCTTGATCGTCCAGTCGGGCAACGATGCAGCGATCGTACTCGCCGAGACGCTCGGCGGCAGCGAGGCGCAGTTCGCCGAAATGATGAATGCAGAGGCGAAGCGGATCGGCATGATCAACACCCGCTTCACCAATTCGTCGGGCTTGCCCGACCCGAATCACTATTCGACCGCGCGCGATCTGGCGACGCTGGCGATCCGGTTGATCGAGGATCATCCGACGCTCTACAAGCTCTACTCGCAGCGCGAGTACACTTACAACAAGATCCGGCAGCCGAATCGCAACCGGCTGCTCTTCACCGACAGCAGCGTCGACGGCGTCAAGACCGGCCATACCGACGCCGCCGGCTATTGCCTGATTTCGTCGGCACAGCGCGAACAGCCGGGCAGCGGGTTCAGCCGGCGGATGCTGTCGGTGCTGCTCGGTGCCGGGTCCGAGAACAGCCGCGCGATCGAATCGCAGAAGCTGCTGAATTACGGATTCCAGAATTTCGACGCGCTGCAGCTCTACAAGCGCGGCGAAGCGGTCGGCAGTTACCAGGTCTGGAAAGGCCAGGCGGCCGACGTCAAGGCCGGGTTCGACCACGACGTGCTGGTAACGGTCGCGAAGAACCAGGTCGCCAACGTCAAGGGCGAGATCGAGCGCAACGAACCGCTGGTCGCCCCGATCGCGAAAGGCCAGCGGGTCGGCACGCTGAGGGTCAAGGTCGGTGCCGAAACGCTGCTCGAGCGGCCGCTGCTGGCCCTCGAGGACGTTCAGCAAGCTGGCTGGTTCGGCCGTGCCTGGGATACGATCCGACTCTGGATCAAGTAGATCCATCCGACTCTGGATCAAAAAGCACAGCGCAGGTTCGGCCTTGCAGATCGTCTACCTGAACGGCGAGTTCGTGCCGCTCGCCGAGGCACGCATTTCCGTCCTCGATCGCGGCTTCATCTTCGGCGACGGCATCTACGAAGTGGTGCCGGCGTACCGGCGGGTGCCGTTCCGCTGGCAGGAACACCGCGCCCGGATGCGGCGCAGCCTCGGCAAGATCCGGCTCGCCGACCCGCTGGACGATGCCGGCTGGGCGCATCTGGTCGGCGGCCTGATCGAACGCCATCCGTGGGACGACCAGTTCATCTACCTGCAGGTGACGCGCGGCGTCGCCCGCCGTGATCATGCATTCCCGGCCGCCGTGACGCCGACCGTATTCGCAATGGCGAGCGAATTCAAGCCGCCCACCGCGGAGACCGCGGCAGCCGGCGCCGTCGCGATCACGCGCGCCGACGACCGCTGGCTGCATTGCGACATCAAATCGACTTCGCTGCTCGGCAACGTGCTCGCCCGGCAGGATGCCGCCGATGCCGGTGCGCTCGAAGCCGTGATGTTCCGCGACGGCTTCCTGACCGAGGCGTCGGCGAGCAACGTCTGGGTGGTCAGCGGCGGCCAGCTGTTGGCGCCGCCGCGCGACGCGCTGATCCTGGAAGGGATCCGCTACGGGCTGATCGAGACGCTGGCGAACGAGCAGGGCATACCGTTCGCCGCCCGCCGGATCAGCCGCGACGAGGTCGCCGGCGCCAGCGAGCTGCTGCTGACTTCGGCGACCAAGGAGATCGTGCCGGTGCTCCGGCTCGACGGCCGGCCGATCGGCGACGGCCGCCCCGGTCCGGTATTCCGGAAGCTGTTCGACGCCTACCAGCAGGCTAAGGCGGCGGCGATCGCCCGCGGCTGGCCACCGGCTTGAACAGCGGACCAGGCGGCAATGGTGGGCCCGGCGAGGCCCGCGGGGCCGGTGCACCCGATGATGGCTCGCCGCCGCCGGCGACAACGCCGACGCCAGCGGCGCCGCCGGCCGCGGACCCGGTTACCGGCGCCGCTGCCGAGCCTGCCGCCGACCCGGCCAGCAGCCCGCTACAGTTTCCCACCTGGTTCCCGATCAAGGTAATGGGCAAGCAGGTCGACGGCTTCGCCGATGCGATCGTCGCGGTCGTGCTGGCGCACGCACCGGACTTCGATCCGGCGACGATCGAACTGCGGCCGTCGCGCGCCGGCAACTATCTGTCGGTGACGGCGACCATCCACGCCGACTCGCGCGAGCAGCTCGACGCGCTGTACCGCGCGCTGACGGCGCATCCACTGGTCTCGCTGGTGCTGTGATCCGGCCCGGGCCGCCGCCGGCCCCGGCGGCGTCATTGCCGCCGGCGCTCCGCCGGCTCGGTCCGACCGACTACCGGCAGACGCTCGAGCGGATGCGGCGCTTCACGGCCGACCGGATCGCCGGCCGGTTGCCGGGGCAGGGCGGTAACCCGGCCGGCCACCCGGTCGTCGAGGTGCCGGACGAGATCTGGCTGACCGAGCATCCGCCGATCTACACGCTCGGCCGCGACGGCAATCTGCGCCATCTGCACGAGCCCGGCGATATTCCCGTGGTCGCCACCGAACGTGGCGGCCAGATCACCTACCATGGTCCCGGTCAGGCGGTCGCCTACCTGTTGATCGACCTGCGCCGCCGCCGGCTCGGCGTCCGCGACCTGGTCTGCCGCGTCGAGGCCGGCGTGATCGCGTGCCTCGCTGGTTTCGGGATTCACGGCATGCGCCGGGCCGGCGCGCCGGGTATCTACGTGGCCCGGCCGGGCGCGGTCGATGGCATCGCCAAGATCGCCTCGATCGGCCTCAAAATCTCCTACGGTTGCAGCTTTCACGGCGTTGCGGTCAACGGCCGGATGGACCTCGAGCCGTTTCGCCGGATTGATCCGTGCGGCTTTCCAGGCCTCCAGATGACGGATGTTTTTACGGAAGCGAGTACTGACTATCCGTTCGATCCAGCGGCCTTGTTCGAGCGTCTGGGCAAGGCGTTGCAGCAGACCCTGACGACCACGCCGGCGCCGGCCGCTCTGCCATAATCGACTGATGGACACGAGGCCGATGAACACGACGAGGCCGATGGACGCGACCGGCGCCGCCCGGCTGCCCGAACCGAATGCCGCCGCTCCCGGCGCCGCGGCGAATATCGCCGCCGACCCGCGGATCAAGCAGAAAGGCCAGAGCAAGACCGCCCGGATTCCGATCAAGATCGTTCCGCTCGAACAGGCGCTGCGCAAGCCCGAGTGGATCCGCGCTCAGCCGCCGCGGTTGTCGAGCCGCTTCTACGAGATCAAAAGGATCCTGCGCGAGCACCGGCTGCATACGGTGTGCGAGGAAGCGTCGTGCCCGAACATCGGCGAATGCTTCGGCAAGGGCACCGCGACCTTCATGATCATGGGCGACAAGTGCACCCGGCGGTGTCCGTTCTGCGATGTCGGCCACGGCCGGCCCGACCCGCTCGACGCCGACGAGCCGGAGAACCTGGCGCGGACCATTGCCGCGCTGCGGCTGTCGCATGTCGTGATCACCTCGGTCGACCGCGACGATCTGCGCGATGGCGGCGCCGCCCATTTCGTCGCGTGCATCCAACGCACGCGCGAGTTGGCGCCGGAGACGCGGATCGAGGTGCTGGTGCCGGATTTCCGCGGCAGGCTCGACCGGGCGCTGGCGATCCTCGAGGCGGCACCGCCCGACGTGATGAACCACAACCTCGAGACCGTGCCCCGGCTCTACCGCGAGGCGCGGCCCGGTTCCAGCTACGACCATTCGCTGCAGCTGTTGCGCGAGTTCAAACGCCGTGTGCCCGGCGTGCCGACCAAGTCCGGTCTGATGGTCGGGCTCGGCGAGACCGATGACGAGATCCTCGCGGTGATGCGCGACATGCGCGAGCACGAGATCGACCGGATCACCATCGGTCAGTACCTGGCTCCGTCCGGTCACCACCTACCGGTCCGGCGGTACGTGCCGCCGGAAACCTTCCGCCTCTTTGAAGCGAGCGCTTACCAACTCGGATTTCAGCATGCCGCGGTCGGCGCAATGATCCGCTCGTCGTACCACGCCGACGAGCAGGATGCCGCTGCGATCCGGCGCAGCGCGAGCGCCTAGCAGGCAGCGCGACAGACGGCAGAAAGACGGGCCGCACCGACGCGAGCCGCACCAAAGCCCGGTAAGCATTGCCGCCGCGGTCGCTTCCGCTGCCGCCGGTCGGGCATGCCCATTGCGATTGATCGCCGTCTGTGGATCAGACGACGCCGCCGCGGCGGCACCCAGCCGGGTGCCGGGATGCCGGCCGGCGATCCGACAGGAGAACGCGATGAACAAGGATCAAGTGAAAGGGGCCATGAAGGACACTGCGGGCAAGGTCCAGCAGAAAGTCGGCGAGGTGACCGGCAGCCGCGAGCAGCAGGCCAAGGGCGTTGCCAAGCAGGTCGAGGGGCAGGCGCAGAAAAAGGTCGGTGACGTCCGCGAGGCGGTGGAGGATGCGCAGAAGCCGTACAGCGAGAAATCCTACTGACCACCGGCCGAGCGATCCGATTCGGCGCGCGGGCGATACGCCGACGGCGCGACGCCGAGCACGCGCCGGAACATCGCCGAGAACGCGCTCGGGCTCGCGTAGCCGAGCCCGAGCGCGACTGCCGTCACCGATTCGCCGGCCGCAAGGCGGCCGAGCGCCGCGAGCAGCCGCGCCTGCTGGCGCCATTCCGAGAAACCGAGCCCGGTCTCGACCCGGAACAGCCGGGTCAGCGTCCGTGGGCTCAGCCCGACGCGCGACGCATAGTGCTCGCGCGTCCGGTCCCGCTCCAGCTCGGCCTGCAGCAACTGGCACAGCTTCAGCAGCCGGCGGTCCCGGGGCATCGGCAAGTGCAGCGGCAATGCCGGCGCGGTCGCGATCTCGGCGAGGATCAGCTGCATGACCGCGGCCGCGGGACCTTGCTCGTCGTACAGCACCGGCAGTTCGGTGGCGCGGACGATCAATGCTCGTAGCAGCGAGTTGACGCCCACGACACGGCACTTTTGATTTAAGTGGGCACTTGCTTCGATATCGATGTAAAGGGTCCGCATATCGACCGTACCGGCGATGTCGATCGCATGCTGCTCGCCTGCCGGCATCCACAACGCCCGATCCGGCGGAACCAGCCAGGTGCCGCGATCGGTCGAGATCGACATGGTCCCGGTCACCGCGTAGATGAACTGGGCGCGGGCGTGACGGTGCGGCTGGATCCGGTGGCCGTCCCGGAAGCGCTTCGCCATCGCAGCGATCGGGCGCGGCACGGTCTGGTAGTCGAGTGGGTCGATGCTGCGAGTCATGGCTCAGGGAACGATCAACTCGGAATGGGGGTCGGCGGGATCGCTGCGGATGGCCGTTTCACGATAAATATTGGCCGATCGGCGTAAGCCTGTCATCCGGCGCTGAGTCACAATCTGGCTCCCGATACTGTCCCGAGTGCCATCGACCCGCCGCCGGCGGCCGCCGGCGCCACCCCGCGATGACTCCGAAGCAGACCGCCGAGGCCATTCCCGCCGCACAGGCCTTTCCGGCCGCACAAGCCCTCTCGGCCGCACAAGCCCTCCCGGGCGCGCAGACTGTCCCGGCCACGCAGGCCATCCCGACGGTCCCGGCCGTGCCGGCTACCGATGCCGCCGCGATCGCGCCAGCCGCTGCCGGCCGCGAACGTGCGACCGCGCTGCTGCTGAATATCGCCCATGCACTCGATCACATGTTCCTGCTGATCTTCGCGACCGCAATCGCCACGATCGCCGCCGACTTCGGCCTGTCGAGCTGGGAGTCGCTGATGCCGTACACGGTCGGCGCATTCTTCCTGTTCGGCATCGGCTCGCTGCCGTCGGGTCGGCTCGGCGACCTCTGGGGCCGGCGCCGGATGATGGTGATCTTCTTCGTCGGCCTCGGCACTTCGGCGGTGCTCGCCAGCCTCGCGGCCGGGCCGTGGACGCTCGCCGCCGCGCTGGCGCTGCTCGGGCTGTTCGCCTCGATCTACCACCCGGTCGGCATTCCGATGCTGCTGCAGCGGGCGACCCGGCCGGGCTGGACCATCGGCGTCAATGGCCTGGCAGGCAATCTCGGCATTGCCGCGGCGGCCCTGGTGACCGGCCTGCTGGTCAAATTCCTGGGCTGGCGGGCGGCGTTCGCCGTCCCGGGCCTGATCGCGATCGCGCTCGGCATCGCCTTCGCGCGGATCGCGACGCCGGAGGCCGAGGCGCCGGCCAAACGCAAGACCAAGCGGCTCGAGCTGCCCCCCGGGGTGCTGGCACGGGTGCTGACCGTGATGACCGCGACCGCGATCACCGGCAGCCTGCTGTTCAACTTCACCACCAACGGCAACGGCCAGTTGTTGCAGCAGCGGCTGCGCGACCTGGTGCAGGACCCGGCGACCCTCGGCGCGCTGCTCGCGGCAGTCTACGCGGTGGCGTCGCTGACCCAGCTGGTGGTCGGCCGGCTGATCGATCGCTATCCGCTGAAGCGGCTGTACCTCGGCATCGTGCTGCTGCAGGTGCCGCTGTTCGCGCTGGCCGCGATCTCCGACGGATGGGTCGCGTTCGCGGTCCAGCTCGGCTTCATGATCACGGTGTTCGGCGCGATTCCGTTCACCGATGCGATCGTGGTCCGTTTCGTCGACGACCAGACGCGCTCGCGCGTCAGCGGCATCCGGCTGGCGATATCCTACGGCGTCAGCTCGCTGGCAGTCTGGCTGCTCGGCCCGATCGTCGGCGCCGCCGGCTTCGATGTCCTGCTCTGGATGATGACCGGCATCGCGGTCTGCACCGCGATTGCGATTCTCTGGCTGCCCGCGTTCGAGCCGCAGCCGGTGGCGTGATCCACACGAACGACAGCCGGTCCGAAGTCGGCCGCATGCAGGCTCGCCGGCGTGATACCAGCGATCGGTTCGGCTAGGGCCTGTTAACGCTACGGACGCCGCCGCGCCGGAGGCCTGCCAGCCCTAGTCGACCAGCTCGCTGCCGCCGGCGACGATCCGGGTCAGCTCGGTCGGCATCTTGGCGGTATCGGGAGAGGTCATCACGATCGGTGCGAACTGCGGCAGCGGGCAATCGATGATCAGCGCCAGCACCCGCAGGAAGTCGCGTGCCTCGATCGGCGCTTCGTCGGGCAGGAACGCGACCAGCCGCTTCATCAGCAGCGGCCGCTGCAGCATCGGCAGATGGCGCAGACTGGCGACTGCCGCCTGCAAGCCGCCGACGTCGAGCGGCGGATACGACTGGCCGGTGCGCGGCAGCCCGAGATCGCGGACGATGTCGTGCGCGACCCGTTCGCCGCGCAGCGCCGGTTCGCGCACCACCGTGGCCAGCACGCTGACCATCCAGCGCACCGCCTCGGCCGGATTGGCATCCGCTTCGTCGCCGCGCCAGGCCGTCCGGTGGGCCGGGACGATCCGCGTCCGCAGCAGCATGTAGTAGATCCATTCGGCGAGCGTGACCCGCTGGTCGAGCTCGATCTGGCCGCGCAGCATCCGCAGCAGATCGTCCTGCCAGGGCGTCGCCAGCGGCCGGATGGTCGCGGCACAGACCTCGTGCAGCGGCCAGCGCAGCCGTTCGACCTGCGTCGGACCGATCAGGCGCAACTGCTCGGCGATCGCGCGCTGCCGCGCCACTGCTGGCGCCCACCGCTGCGGCCAGACTTCGGCGTCGGTGCCGTGGCCGAGAATCAGCAGCGCCGCCATCGCCGCGGCGCCGTGCACGTGCTGGCCGGTGGCCAGCAGCGCCGCCAGCTGGCCGCGCTGCTCGACCAGCCGCGGCCGGGCCAGCGCGCCGAAGGCGCCGCGCGCCGCGTCGGCGGCGCCTTCGGCATCGGCATCGTAGGCAAGCAGTGGCAGCGCGCTCTTCTCCAGCGCCGCGGCGGTTCGCGCTGCGTCGAGCGACAACGAGCCGTCGTCGTCGGCACCGCGGACCGCGGCAAGCGGCGGCAAGGCGCCGCCGAGCAGCCGCTCGATCCGCTCCTCGAGCGGCGGATGGGTCGCCAGCCAGCGGCCGAAGCCGGGCGTCTCGAAATGGAACAACGCATGCTCGAGCCCGACCGGCGCGCCAGCGCCGCGCGCCGGCAGCAACTCGCGGCTGGCGAGCCAGGCGATCTTGCGCAACGCATTGCCGAGCCCCTGCGGCGAACGGGTCAGCCGTATCGCCAGCGCATCGGCGTGGTGCTCGCGGGCCCGGCCGATCGCGGCCGACAGCAATCGAGCCGCGAGATGGCCGGCCGAGCCGACCGCCAGCAGCAGCAGGCCCGGCAACACGAACAGGGATCGCAGATCGAGCCCGCGCTGCGAGCGGGGGCCGAAGCTCGCCGCGACGATCCGGCGCCCGGCCTGCGCGACCAGCTCGAGCCCGTAGTTCATCGCCGCCAGCGTGGTATTGACGACCACGTCGCCGCTCGCCAGATGCGCGATCTCGTGCGCGACCACGCCCTGCAGCTCGTCGCGGTCGAGCCGCTCGAGCGCGCCGCGGGTCAGCACCACGGTCGCGTCCTCGCGCGCCAGGCCGGTCGCGAAAGCATTGATCGAGGGGTCGCGTTCGAGCAGGAACAGCCGCGGGATCGGCTGGCGTGCGGCCAGCGCGAGCTCCTCGGTGACATTGATCGCACGCTGCTCGATGAACGACCGCGAAGCGCCGCCGGCGAGCGCGCGCGCACCGAGCCGTTCGGGCAGCAGCGCCGCATCAGCGGCGAGCCGCTGCCGCTCGATCAAGGTGCCGCCGACGATCAGACCGGCGGTCGCCAGCGTATTGATCAGCATGAAGCCGGCCGGCAGCGGCGCGGCGCCGAACAGCGCGCGCCAGCCGAGCCATGCGGCGACGTCGAACACCACCACGACCGCGATCACCGCGGTCGCGTAGGCGAAGCGGAGCCGGGCGCTGGTACGCGCCGATTCCTGCTGATGGCGACTGAAATCCACGTCGTGGTCACCGCGGATCGAATCCGCGCCGTTGCCGGCCCGTCAGGTCAGCTCGACCGCGATCGGTGCGCGCTCGGCCGCGTTGGCGGTGCTGCGCAGATGACCGGCAGCGACGAAGCCGCAGCCGGTCGCGACCAACGCATCCGGGAAGCGGGCGATCGCGTCGTTATGCTCGTTGACCGCGTCGTTGAACGCCTGGCGCGAGAAGCCGATCCGGTTCTCGGTCGACGTCAGTTCTTCGGTCAACTGCTGGATGGTGCGATCGGCCTTCAGCTCGGGATAGGCTTCGACCACCATCGCGAACCGGCCGAGCGCAGTGGCGAGCCCGGCCTCGGCCCGGTCGAGCGACTCGAGCAACTCGGCCTTGCCGCGCCCGGCCACCGCGGCCGTGCGGGCGTCGATCGCGCGCTGCCGCGCCACCGTCACCGCCTCGAGTGTCTGGCGCTCATGCTGCAGGTAGCCACGCGCGATATTGACCAGGTTCGGCACCAGATCGTGGCGGCGCTTCAACTGCACGTCGATCTGCGCGAACGCGTTCGACATCTGGTTGCGGACACGCACCAGTCGGTTGTAGACCAGGATCGCCCAGACCACCACCGCCGCCAACAGCCCGCTGAACACCATCAAACCGGTCGACACGAACCACCTCCGCCAGAGACGCGGATAGGTTAGTGCGAAACGCCACAGTGACCGAGGCCGTCCGTCAGCCCGCAAGCCGCATTGATCGAACCGCCGTGGCGAGGCCCGTCGAACCGGTCCGTCCGGCTGGCACCGTCGACCGCCGGTGCGGCTACCGGCAGCGTCGCGGGCGGCCGTGCCGCTCCTGGCCGTGCCGCTCCTGGCCGTGCCGCTTCTAGCCGTGCCGCTCCTGGCGGTGCCGCCCCTGGTCGTGCCGCTACTTCTTCGGGTCCGGCCCCTGGATCCGCTGCAGATCCTCGGGAGAGATCATCTCGAACAGCGTGACGACGCGCGTCACGCCGGAGACCTGCGACGCGATGATCGACGCGCGCTCGGCCTCGTCCGGCAGCACCAGTCCCATCAGGTAGACCGTCGACTGCTCGGTGACGACCTTGATCGCGTTCGACGCCAGATTGCGCTCGCGGACCAGATTGGCACGGACCCGGGCCGTCAGCGTCGTATCCTTGGCGCGGGTGGCGAACGCGGTCGGAATGCCGAGCTCGAGCTCGTTGTAGATGTCGCGGATGTTTGGCACCTTGGTGCGGACCACCTCTTCGGCCCGCTGCCGGGTCGCCGCCGAATCGACCTGGCCGCTCAGCAGCACCCGCCGATTGAAGCTGGTGATCGAAACCGAGCCGGTGGCCCCGTCGTTGATCGCCGCGTTCAGTTCGCGCAGGCCTTTCAGTTCGATCGCCTGATCGTCGGTCTGCGCGCCGATCGAGCGCCGGTCGAGCATTGCCATCGTGCCGACCGCGGCGCCGGTGACCGCCAGGCCGAAGCAGCCCGACAGGCCGAGCGTCGACGCGACGACGGTCGATAGGACGAAGCGGCGGCCGATGCTGGACGATGTCATGGAAACTCCCTGGCTGACGGGCGGGCGGTTGGACGCCTTTCTGCGAAGACGCTTGCTGCGAAGCGCGCTCGGCGAGGCGATTGGCCCGCGATTATAAGGATCTCGCCGCACCGGCGCGGGCGCCGGCTTCCCTCCGGCCTCCTCAGCCGGCGTCGAATGCGGCACGGATCCATTCGGGCCGGCCACCGTCGATCGCGACGACGTCGAAGCGGCACGCCGGCCAGCCGCGTGCGCCATAGTGGCGCTGCAGATAGAACTGCGCGGCGCGCTGCAGCCGCAGCCGCTTGCGGAAGTCGATGCTGGCCGCGGCACCGCCGAAACGCGCCGATCGGCGGATCCGCACCTCGACGAACACCAGCGCGTCGGCATCGCGCATCACCAGGTCGATCTCGCCGACCTTGCAGCGAACGTTGCTGGCGAGCCAGGTCAGACCGGCGCGCTCGAGCAGCGCGCGGGCGCTGCGCTCGGCCGCGTCGCCGCTTTGCTGCGCCGGCGTCCGCAGTGCCGGCGTCCGCGGTGCCGGCGGGCGGGCTGCGCTGGCCATGCCGTCACAGCACGACCGGTGCGCCGTCGCGGTATTCGGCGAGCGATGCCAGCCGCTCGACCCGCGGCTGCGCGCCGTCGTAGCGCAGCTTGCCGGTCAACCCGTCGATGTCGAAACTCGAGCGGCCGGAGAACATCGCGCGGGCGACTCGGAACGCATCGATGCCGAGCGCATAGAGCCGCTGCATCTCGAGCGTGAAGTCCGGTGGCACCCATGGATAGCCGAGCGACGCCGCGTAGTTCGGATCGATCACCGCCGGCATCTCGACGAAGCGCACGCCGTCGAGCTCGGGCGCGCGAGTCTGCGTCACCGCGCTGCCGGTCGACAGCAGCGAGGTGCCGTAGACCGGCAGCGAGCGGCCGACGATGATCCGTACCGGCCGCGCCAGCTGCGGCGCCATCGACAGGAAATAGAGGTCGCCTTCCTCGCGCTTGATCGCGGTGCGGAACTTGTAGAGCGCGCTCTCTTCGAGCTCGATCGGCAGTTCGGCGCTGCCGCCGAGACTGCGCCAGCGCTCGTAGAACATGCCTGCGGCACGCTTGCCGACCATCGTGGTCGCGGTCACGATCGATGCGCGCGGCGGCCGCGCATCGAGCAACCGCTGGCGCGCCGCCTGGAAGGCGGTATCGGCGATCTGCATCGCCTCCTGCTCGACCGCCAGCGTGAAGATGATGACGTTCCACGGCACCGCGCCGTCGCCGTCGATCTGGTTCAGCGCGATCGTCGTGATCGGAACGTCGCCGACCTCCAGCAATGCGGTGGCGCCGCTGCGCGTCAACGGCCCGAGCACCAGCGCTGTACTGCGCTCGAGCATGCCGCGATAGGCCGCCACCAGCGACTGCGGCGTCTCGTCGATCTCGTAGATATCGATCGCGAGGCCGCGGCCGTCGCGCCGGTAGCCGGCTTCGATGCCGGCGCGCAGCGCAGCGCTGGCACGGCCGAATGCACCGCTCGACTTCGGTAACAATAGGCCGATCCGGTCGACCGCCGACGCCAGCGACTGGGCCCGCACCGGTTGCAGCCAACCGCCGGCACCGCAGATCGAACTCGCGGTGGCCAGGCTTCCGAACATCCAACCGCGACGCCGCATCATGTCCCCATCGACGCGCACCGGAGCACCGGCCGCCATGTCCGAGCCGCCTTCGCCCGAACCGCCGTCCGCCGATCCATTGCCACCCGGGCCGCCAGCGGCCGAGCCGATTGAGCGCACCGGGCCTGCAATCGTCGGCGCACTGATGCCGGCATTATATGTAGTGGCCACGCCGATCGGTAACCTCGAAGACATCGGCCGGCGCGCGGCCCGGGTGCTGCGCGCGGTCGATGGCATCGCCGCCGAAGACACCCGGACCAGCCGGGTTCTGCTGCAGCATCTCGGCAGCCGCGCGCGCTGCGTTGCGCTGCACGCCCACAACGAGGCGAGTGCGGCGGCCGGCCTGATCGCGCGCGTGCAGGCCGGCGAAGCGATCGCGCTGATCACCGATGCCGGCACCCCCGGCATCAGCGACCCGGGTGCTCGCGTCGTCGATGCCGCCCACCGCGCCGGCGTCCGGGTCGTTCCGATCCCCGGTGCGAGCGCGGTCACGACGCTGCTGTCGGCCGCCGGCCTGCCGGACGGGCGGTTCCGCTTCGAGGGTTTCCTGCCGCCCCGGCCACGGCAGCGGCGCGAGCGGCTCGCGGCACTCGCCGAATCGCCGTTGCCGCTGCTGCTCTACGAAGCGCCGCACCGGATCGCCGCGACCGCCGCCGATCTCGCTGCGCTGTGGCCGGCCGAGCGACCAGTGGTGATCGGCCGCGAACTGACCAAGCAGTTCGAGCAGATCGTCCGGCTGCCGCTCGGCCGGCTGCCGGCCTGGCTCGACGAGGATCCGGATCATCGTCGCGGCGAATTCGCGCTGCTGGTCTATGGCGCGAATGCCGCCGATCGCGATGCCGCCACCGGCGCTGCGGCCGATGGCGAAGCGGTGGCCGGTGGGATCGCCGGTCGCGCGCCTGCGGGTCGTGCGCCGGCAACCGATGAAGCGACAGGCGATCAGGCTGCCGGCAGCGGCGCGCCCGCCGCGGTCAGCGCGCTCGGACTGCGCGCGCTCGCGGTGCTGACCGGCCCGCTGCCGCCGCGTCAGGCGGCCAAGCTGGCGGCACGGATCAGCGGCGACGATGCCGACCGGCTCTATCGCGAGGCGGTCGAGCGGCGCAAGGGCCGTACCGATTGACGGCTGCGCGCCGGCCGACGGCCGCGGTCCGGCCGGGGGCCGCCGCGCGGGCCCGGCCGATGCGGCCGATGCCCGAGATCAGCGCTCGACCAGCATCGGCGTCATGCCGAGCCGCACCGCATACGCCGCCCCGGCCCGTTCGGCAAGCGGTCGGTCCGCATACGGACCGGCGTGCACTCGATGGACGCCATCGGTCGCGACGATGCGCAAAGGCGCGGTCGATCCGACGCCGCTGCGTTGCAGTCGCTCCAGTGCCGCGATCGCGTTCTCGCGCGAGCGAAACGCGCCGAACTGCAGATAGAGCGACGGGAACGCGGACGTGCCGATCGCCGGCATGCTGACCGCGGGCATGCCGACCGCCGGCGTGCCGACCGCCGGCGTGCCGACCGCCGGCGTGCCGACCGCCGGTGCACCGGCCGCCGGTGCAACGACCGCCTGGGCAGCGATCGCGGGTGCACGGACTTCAGGTGTGCCGGCGGCGGATGCAGCGATCGGTGTGATCGTCGGCGCGGACCGGACGGCAGTCGCCGCGGCCATCGTGTCGCCGGGTGCCGCGGGCGGCACGCCGAGCAGTTCGACCTCGACCGGCGCACTGCCGGCACCGAGATAGTCGAGCTTGTACGCCGCCAGATACGACAGGTCGATCGCGCGGTTGCGCAGGAAAGGACCACGGTCGTTGACACGGACGACGACGCTGCGGCCGTTGTCGAGATTGGTGACGCGGACGAAGCTCGGCAACGGCAGCGTCGGGTGCGCGGCGGTCATCCGGTACATGTCGTAGCGCTCGCCGCTCGAGGTCGATTGGCCGTGATAGCGCTTGCCGTACCACGACGCGACGCCACGCTGGCGGAACGGCAACCGCTCGGTCATCGGCTGGTAGTCGTTGCCGAGTGCGCGGTACGGCCGATTGGCGCGCGGCAGCAACGGCTCGTCGATCGGTGCCGGATCGGGGAGGGCGGCGAGGCGGGCGAGCTCGGCCGAATCGTCGGCACCGGGACCGTCGTCGAGATAGCCGCCGCCGAAACGGCGCGGCACCGTGCTCGCGACGGCAGCGCCATCGCCGGCCGCCGCCGACTCCGCGACCGTGCCGGTCATGGCCGTACCAGCGCCGTCGCCGGGACCGGCGGCGTTCATGCCATTGCCGGCGTTGGCGACGCTGGCGGCCGCCGGCGCTGCCAGCGACGGCGGTACGGCCGGCCCGGTGATCGTGCAGCCGCCGGCGCCGAGGGCGACACCGATTGCGATCGCGGTGACGATGGGACCCGGCGCGGCGAGCCGCGCCTCCCGAGGCCGCCGCAGCGGCCAATCGCTGCGCCGACGTTGCAGACGAAGTTCGCTGATCATGATCGACTCACGCTTCGAAAGGGCCGCAGGCCGCTGCTGCCACCGCTGTTGCTCCCGCCGCTGCCGCTGCCACCACCGCTGCGACCGCCACTGCCGCCGCCACTGCCGCCGCTGCCACCGCTGCTGCCACCGCTGCCGCCACCACCGCCGCTGCCGACATCACCACTGCCGTCGCCGGTCGTGAGCCGCGCCTTGCGCGGTGCGCGGGCGAACAGCGCATCGTAGAGCGCCGCCGGCAGCAGCCGCAGCGCCCACGACACCAACCGCATCGGCCATGGGATCACGACATAGCGGCGCTGCGCCAGGATCGCCCGGACCGCGGCGGCGGCGAACTTGTCGGCCGCCATCAGGAACGGCATCGGATAGGAATTACCGGCAGTCATCTCGGTGCGGACATAGCCGGGTGCGATCGTCACCACCGCGATGCCGCTGCCGGCGAGGCCGACACGCAGGCTTTCGAGGTAGGTCATCACCGCGGCCTTGCTGGCGCTGTAGGCGTCCGCGCCGGGCAGGCCGCGGATGCCGGCGACGCTGCCGATGCCGACCAGCGTGCCGCCGCCGGCGGCGCGCATCGGTGCGATGAATGGCGCGAAGGTATCGAAGGTCGCGAGCAGATTGACGTCGATGATCCGGCGGAACACCGCGCGATCCTCGGCCGCCTCGGTGACGGTGCCGGCGCTGATGCCGGCGTTGGCAACGACGATGTCGGGTACGCCATGCGCGGCGACGAACGCGTGGCAGGCGGCGGCGAGTGCGGCACCTTCGGTCACGTCGAGCGCGGCCGTCTCGCATCGGACGCCGGGCAGCGCCGCGGCGAGCGCCGCCAGCCGGTCGGCCCGGCGTGCGATCAACAGCAGTACCGCCCCGGGGAAGCGCGCGGCGAACTCACGGGCCAGCGCGGCGCCGAGGCCGCTCGATGCACCGGTGATGACGATCCTCACTCGACGCGGCTCGGTGACGGCCCGCGCGGAGCACGCACCACGACCCTCAGGCGCCCTTGCGCTCGCGTGCGATCAGTTCGTCG
Source organism: Lautropia sp. (assembly GCA_050249335.1). Taxonomy (GTDB): domain Bacteria; phylum Pseudomonadota; class Gammaproteobacteria; order Burkholderiales; family Burkholderiaceae_E; genus Lautropia. The sequence continues at coordinate 68,965 of JBFWQR010000003.1, read as the reverse complement.
ACGACCCGCAGCGCCGCCTCGTTCGAGCCAGCCAGCGACGGCGCGGTCAGGTATTTGCCGTTGACGCCGATCGCCGGCACGCCATCGATGTTGTAGGCGTCGGCGAGCTTGTTGGCGCGCTGCATCCGGGTCTTGACCCCGAACGAGTTGTAGGCATCGTTGAACGCCTTGGCGTCGACGCCGAGGGGCGCCAGCACGTCGATCGCTTCCTTCGGATCGAGCATCCTGCGGTTCTGCTGGTGGATCGCGTTGAATACCGTGGTCAGCGTCTTTTCGTCGTCCTTGCCGATCGCGTGCAGCGTGAAGTAGAGCTGCTGATGCTTGACCTCGCGAAACGGCACGTGCTGGCGCCGGAACACGACGTCGGCCGGCAGCTTGCGCGACCAGGCATTGATCACCGGCTCGAGCGAATAGCAGTGCGGGCAGCCGAACCAGAAGAATTCGACGACTTCGATCTTGCCGGCCTCGACGTCGGTCGGCGCCGGCGTGCGCAGCGTCCGGAAGCGGCTGTCCTGCGCCCGGGCAGCGGTTGCCGACAACAGCAGCACGGCGGCACCAGCGGTGCCGGCGGTGCCGGCGCGGACGAACTCTCGACGATTCATGGCTTCGATTCCTTGTTGGCGATGGACCGGGCACGGCCGCGGCGACTCCGGATCAACGCACCGCCGGCGCGATCCGACGACGCGGCAACCGCCGCCTGCTTACGAAAGGCCGGCAGATGCGGATGTCCGGAGGCAAGGTGAGTGGGGCCGAAAGGCCCGAGGGGGGTGGGCTCCATCCTCAGCGCAACCTCAGCACGGTCGCTTCGATGCCGCTCTCGGCGAGCCGGGCGCGCGCCCGGTTCATCGCATCGAGCCCGGCATAGGGGCCGATCCGGACCCGATAGAGCGTGGTGCCGGCGACGTCGGCGGTGACGATCTGCGCTTCGTGGCCCATCAGCGCCAGCCGCAGCTTCATCGCGTCGGCGTCCTCGGGCCCGCGAAACGCACCCGCCTGCAACAGATACGAGGCGCCGCGCTCGCCGCCGGCCTGCGCCGCCGATGCCTGCGGAGCGGGCGCCATGGTGCCGCCGGCCTGCGAGACCGGTGCCTGGCCGGCGCCGGCGGCCGGCATGCTGCCCGGCGACGGCGTGGCGGCGCGGATCGGCGCGGCGCCCGGACTGCCGGGCGGAGCCCCCGGGATCATGGTCGGGCGGGTCGCCGCGGCACCGGCCACGGTCGTCGCCGGCGGCGCCGCGGCCTGATTCGGCACGACGCCGGTCGGCGCCTGCGCGCCCGGCGGAATGATCCGGCTCGCGACCGCGCCGGCACCGGCGGCCCCGCTCGGCGGCGACCCCGCCGGCCCGGCCGGCGCGCCCGGCGCCGGCGGCGCATTGACCGTCGCGACTTCGGAGCCCTGGACCGCCGGCTGACCGGGGACGGCCCGAGGCCGGACCACGCCGGAACGGTTCGGGTCGGGCAGGTCGCCGGCAGCGACCGACACTTGCGGTTTCGGCGCTGCCGGCGCCGCGGCGGTCGGCGGCGCGGCACCGGGCGCGGCGCGCTCGGACGGCTTGCCGATCGGGCCGAGGAAAGGCACCGAGGTCTTGGTGACCAGCACCGCGGTGACTACGGCGATGCCGAGACCGAGCACGATGCCGATCAGGATCCCGATCAGCGTGCTGCCGCCGCGCTGCCGCGCGATCGGCGGCGAATGCGTCACCGCATCGCGCGGCGGCCTGGTCGCATCGAATGACTGCAGCGCGACATCGGACGATCGCCTCATCACATCCTCTCCGGCGCCGAAACGCCGATCAGTACCAGACCGCGGCGCAATACCGTGCGGACCGCGAACAACAGCGCGAAGCGGGCGGCGCGCAAGCCGGCGTCGTCGACCAGCACCCGCTCGGCGTTGTAGAACGCATGGAAGTCGGCGGCCAGGTCTTTCAGATAGTAGGCCAGCAGATGCGGCGCCAGTTCGTCGGCGGCCTGCGAGAGCAGCGCCGGGAATGCCGCCAGCCGGGCCATCAGCGCGAACTCGGACGGCGCCGCCAGCCGGTCGAGCGGCGCCGCCGCGTCCGGTGCGGCCAGGCCGCCGGACGCGATGATCGAACAGATCCGGGCATGCGCATACTGGACGTAGTAGACCGGGTTCTCGTCGGAGCGCGCCAACGCCAGATCGACATCGAAGGTGAACTCGGTATCGCCCTTGCGTGAGATCAGGAAGAAACGGACCGCGTCGCGGCCGCGCGTCAGATCGCCATCGCCGGACCATTCGATCAGATCGCGCAGCGTCACATAGGCGCCGGCGCGCTTGGAGATCTTGACCTCCTGGCCGCCGCGCATCACCCGCACCATCTTGTGCAGCACGTAGTCCGGATAGCCGGCCGGGATGCCGTCGCCGAGCGCCTGCAGGCCGGCGCGCACCCGCGCGATGGTGCCGTGGTGGTCCGAGCCCTGGATATTGATCGCCCGGCGAAAGCCACGCGCCCACTTGGTGGTGTGGTAGGCGACGTCCGGCACGAAGTAGGTGTAGCTGCCGTCGGACTTGCGCATCACGCGGTCCTTGTCGTCGGCATAGTCGGTCGAGCGCAGCCAGAGCGCGCCACCTTCCTCGAAGGTCTTGCCGGCGGCGACCAGCCGCTCTACGGTGCGGGCGACCAGGCCGTCCCGATACAGCGACGACTCGAGATAGTAGCGGTCGAAGCGGACGCCGAACGCCTGCAGGTCGAGGTCCTGCTCGCGGCGCAGGTACGCGACCGCGAACTGGCGGATCGCGTCGAGATCGTCGGCGTCGCCGCTGGCGCGGACTTCGGGCTGGCCGATCGCGGCAACCGTGCCGCCGGCGCGGAACTCGCGCGCGATGTCGGCGATGTAGTCGCCGCGATAGCCGTCGGCCGGGAATGCCGGGTCGTCCGGCCCGATGCCGCGCAGCCGCGCCTGCACCGACAACGCCAGATTGCCGATCTGCGCGCCGGCGTCGTTGTAATAGAACTCGCGCGAGACCTGCCAGCCCTGGGTCGCGAGCAGATTGCCGAGCACGTCGCCGAGCGCCGCCTGGCGGCCGTGGCCGACATGCAGCGGACCGGTGGGATTGGCCGACACGAACTCCAGCAGCACCCGCGGATCCACCGATCCGGTCACGGAATGTGGCGGCTGATCGCCGAAGTGTTCGCCCACTTCGAGAATGTCGGCGACGACCCGCTGCTTGGCCTGCGGCGTCAGCCACAAATTGATGAAGCCGGGCCCGGCGATGTCGCCGCGGGCGACCAGCCGGCCGCCGTCGATCCGCGCGATCGCTTCGAGCAGCGATTTCGCGACCGCGCGCGGCGGCTGCCTGAGCCCCTTGGCGAGCTGCATCGCCAGGTTGCTCGCGAGGTCGCCGTGGCCGGCCTGACGCGGGCGATCGAGCGTGATGCTGGTTTGCGCCGAAGTGAGCGCATCCACACCGATCGCGGTCATCGCGTCGCGGAACGAGCGCGACAGTTGGTCGAGCTGAGAGGGGAGCATGATCGGGATTCTATCGACCGGGGCGCCGAATGCCCCGGTACCCGTCATGCGAGATCACGCGGCCGTTGCGGCAACCCGACTCGATCCGGTCGTCATTTTTGATTTTCACGGTTTCGCGAGCGGCCTGCGGGCCCCGCAGGATCGGCACCGGCGATCCCGTTCGTCGACGACGCGTGCAGTACAATCACGGCCGGGTTCCGGATCGACGACGATATGATTTCGCTGCCTGCGCTGCTGCCGCGCGAAGAGCGGATTCCCAGGCCAGGGCTGCTCGGTTCGCAGGCGCTCGCAACGGGCGAATAATCAAGAATTCCTGGACGACTTCGGCGAAGCTGACGCAACAAGAGGCGCAATGGACTTGAACGACAAGATCGCGCGTGCGTCATTGCACGTCGAAGTAGCCGACCGGCTGCGCGACATGATCTTCGAACGGACGCTGGCGCCCGGCTACCGGATCGAGGAGCTCGATCTTTCGGCCAAGCTCGGCACCTCGCGAACACCACTGCGCGAAGCGCTGAAGGTGCTGGCCAACGAAGGGCTGGTCCGGCTCGCGCCCGGGCGCGGCGCGTTCGTCACCGAGCTGTCGCCGCCGGAGGTCGACGCGCTGTTCCCGGTGCTGGCAATGATCGAGGGCCGCTGCGCCGCCGAAGCGGTACGCCGGCTGTCGCCGGCCGATCTGCGCCGGCTGCAGGCGATCCACCAGCGGATGGAAGAGCGGGTCGCCGCGTCCGACACTGCCGGCTACCACGATGCGACCGATGCACTGCACCGGACACTGCAGACGATCGCCGGCAACCCGTGGCTGGCCCGGATCGCGACCGACCTGCGCCGTTTCCTGCGGCTCGCGCGCGGCATGGTGCCGCCGTCGGACAGCAGGCTGCTGCAATCGCTGGCCGAGCACCGGACGCTGATGAAGACGATCGCCCGCGGCGATGCCGACGGCGCCGACCAGGTGATGCAGCACCACCTGATGGCGCAGCAGAAGGCCTGGCGCGCCGCGCAGTTGCAGGCGGCGCAGGCGGCGCGCGCCAGGGCCGGCGACGGCGATGCCGGTCTCGCGCAGACGCTGTCGGACACTTCGGAGCCGATCGCCGCACCAGCCCACACGCTGGCCGTGCCGCCGCGCCCACCGCTGGGCAGCGGCACCGGCAACACGGCCGCGACCGCCACACCGGCCGTGGCAGCGAATGCCGCAACCGGTACCGCAGCGGCGAACCGGGCGCCGTTCATCGTGACGCCGCCCGAGCCCCCGGCTGGCGGCGGCGGCAATGACGCTGGCCGGCATGGTGAGCCAGGCACCGCCGACGATGCCGGAGCGGCCGGCAGCCCGCGCACCGTCTCGCTCGGCGCCTGAGCGCCGCGGCGACACCCGCCTGCGCCACGACCCCGCGCCGCGCTCGCCCCCCGCTGCCTGCGCGCCACGCCCGCCGTGTTCGAGCGCTTCCTGCAGTCTCGGCGCAGCGAACGCGAGCGCGGCGAGCTCGGACTGCTGCTGAAGGACTGCCGCCAGCTGCTGACCGAACGCGGCGAATCGAACAGCGTCGCGATCGCCAGCCGTGCGCTGGCGCGTTATCGCGGCCTGCCGGCTGAACTGCGGCTGCAGTTCTTCGATCTGCTCGCCAGCGAATTCGATCCCGATCCCGGCGAGGTGCTGCGGCTCGCCGAGCGCTATGCGGTCACGCGCTCGCCGGAAAATCTGATCAAGCTGTCGCGCGCGGCCGAGCCGCCGCGCCAGGAGCTGCTGCGCCGGCTCAACCGCGCACCGGGCGGCACCGAAGCGATCGTACGGATGCGTGAGAAGCTGCTGGAGCGGCTGCGCGCCCAGCGCAAGCTGCAAGCGGTCGACGCCGATTTCGAGCATCTGCTGTCGTCCTGGTTCAACCCCGGTTTCCTGACGCTGGTCCGGGTCGACTGGAACTCGCCGGCAGCGCTGCTGGAAAGGCTGATCCAGCATGAAGCGGTCCATGAGATCGACGGCTGGAACGACCTGCGGCGCCGGCTGCAGCCGGACCGCCGCTGCTTCGCATTCATGCATCCGGTGCTGGCCGGCGAACCGTTGATCTTCGTCGAAGTCGCGCTGCTCGCCGAAATGCCGGCGGCGATCGCGCCGCTGCTCGATCGCTCGATCCCCGAACCGCCGCCGCCGGGCAAGGCCAAGGTCGCCGCGTTCTATTCGATCTCGAACTGTCAGCCCGGCCTGCGCGGCATCAACCTCGGCAACTTCCTGATCAAGCGGGTCGCCGAGCTGATGCGGGCCGAGGTTCCGACGCTGAAGACCTTCTGCACGCTGTCGCCGATCCCCGGCTTCGCCGGCTGGCTGGCACGCACCGAGGCGATCGACGCCGAAGACGTCGCCCCCGATCGCAGGAAGCGCTTGAACGGGCTGCTGCAGGGCCTGCGCCAGCGCCACCGGAGCGACCTCGGCGGGCTTGCCGGATTGGCGCCCGACACGCTGCAACCGGCCGACGACGCGGCGCTGCGCGCGCTCTGCGCCCACTACCTGCTGCACGCGACCCATTCGCCCGATGGTCGCGGCGATCCGGTTGCGCGCTTTCACCTGAACAACGGCGCGCGGCTCGAGCGCGTCAACAGCCTCGCCGATCTGTCGAAGAAAGGGCTGCGCCAGTCGCATGCGCTGATGGTCAACTATCTGTACGACCTCGACGAGATCGAGAACAACCACGAGGCGTTCGTCAACGGTTCGGTGGTCGCGGCGCGCGCCGTCACCAGCCTGTAGAGCCTGCCCGGAGAAGAGACCCAGTGACCGACGCCAATCTCTACGCGATCCTCGCCGCCGGCTTTCCGGCCGCGCGCGCTGCCTGTGCGATCGAGGCGATCGACGCCGACGGCCGCTCGCACTATTACACCTGGGACGATCTCGACGCGGCGACCGCGAAGCTCGCCAACCTGCTCGCGTCGCTGCGGCTGCGCGCCGGCGCGCGGATCGCGGCGCAGGTCGACAAGTCACCGGAAGCGCTGCTGCTGTACCTGGCCTGCCTGCGCGCCGGCTACGTCTACCTGCCGCTGAACGTCGCCTATCAGGCGGCCGAGATCGACTACTTCGTCGAGAACGCCGAGCCCGAAGTGCTGGTGACCGCACCGGCGGCGGCCGGCTGGGCCGGCGAGATCGCAGCGCGGCGCGGCGTCAGGCATCACTACACGCTCGCCGTCGATCGCAGCGGCAGCCTGCTGTCGGCGGCGGCCGGCCAGCCGGCGACGTTCGCGACGGTCCGGCGCGGCGCCGGCGATCTCGCCGCGATCCTCTACACGTCCGGCACCACCGGCCGCAGCAAGGGTGCGATGCTGACCCACGGCAACCTGGGGTCGAACGCGCGCACCCTCGACCTCTACTGGCGCTGGCGGCGCAGCGACGTGCTGCTGCATGCGCTGCCGATCTTCCATGTCCACGGCCTGTTCGTCGCGATGCACGGCGCGCTGCTCGCCGGCGCCAAGACGATCTGGCTCGACCGCTTCGATCCGGCGCGGGTGATCGCCAACCTGCCGCGCGCGACCGTGTTCATGGGCGTGCCGACGATGTACGTACGGCTGCTCGATCAGCCGGCGTTCGACCGGGCCGCCTGCGCCGGCATGCGGCTGTTCGTTTCCGGATCGGCTCCGCTGCTGGCCGATACCTTCCGCCAGTTCGAGGCGCGGACCGGTCAGCGGATCCTCGAACGCTACGGCATGAGCGAGACCACGATGCTGACGTCGAACCCGTACGACGGCAATCGCGTCGCCGGTACCGTCGGCCTGCCGCTGCCCGGCGTCGGAGTCCGGATCGCCGGCGATGACGGCGCACCGATCGCCGCCGATGCGGTCGGCGTCATCGGCGGGATCGAGGTCCGCGGCCCGAACGTGTTCGCCGGCTACTGGCGGATGCCGGAGAAGACCCGCGAGGAGTTCACCGGCGACGGCTGGTTCAAGACCGGTGACGTCGGCCAGTGGGATGCCAACGGCTACCTCGCGATCGTCGGCCGCAGCAAGGACCTGATCATCTCCGGCGGCTACAACGTCTACCCGAAGGAAATCGAGTCGTACCTCGACGGCCTGCCCGGCGTGCTCGAGTCGGCGGTGGTCGGAGTGCCCGACCGTGATTTCGGCGAGGCCGTCGCCGCCGCGGTCGTTCCGATGCCCGGGGCCGAGCTCGAACCGGCGGCGCTGATCGCGGCGTTGAAAGGCCGGATCGCCGGCTTCAAGGTGCCGAAGCAGGTCCACTTGTTGCAGGAATTGCCGCGGAACCAGATGGGCAAGGTGCAAAAGGCCCTACTGCGAGAGCGGTTCAGCCGGCGCTGAACGCCGGGCCTTCGAGCGCTTGAATCGTCACGGTGCGACCCCACGTCCGATCCGTGGGGCGGCTTCCGCCCGGCGCAGGAGACTGCCATGATCGATGTCACGCAACAGAGTTTCGAATCCGAGGTGATCGCGGCGTCGCACCGGGTGCCGGTGCTGGTCGACTTCTGGGCGCCGTGGTGCGCACCGTGCCGGGCGCTCGGCCCGGTACTGGAAAAGGCCGAGGACGAAGCGGCCGGCGCGTTCAAGCTGGTCAAGGTCAACTCGGACGACAACCCCGAACTCGCCCGGGCGCTCGGTATCCGCGGCATTCCGAATGTCGTGCTGTTCAAGGACGGCCAGCCTGCCGACCAGTTCGTCGGCGCCCAGCCGGAATCGCGGATCCGCGCCTTCCTGGCCCGGCATGTCGAGCGGCCCGGCGACCGCGAAATCGTCAAGGCGCGCGAGGCGCTCGCCGAGAAGCGCTATGCCGAAGCCGCGACGGCGCTGTCGGTGGTGCTCGCCATCAATCCGGCCGACGCCGCGGCCCGCGCCGACTATGTGATCGCGCTGACCAAGCTCGGCCGTTACGAACAGGCGCGCACCGCGTTCGCGCCGCTGGCCGGCACAGCAGTCACCGATCTGCGCCTCGCCGCGGTCGGCCGCATGCTCGACGCGTCCGAGGTCGCCGCCGGCGCTGAAGGCGAAGCCGAGCTTCGCGCCGCGCTCGACGCCGCGCCGTCCGACCATACGCGCCGGATGTCGCTGGCGAACTGGCTGATCGCCCATGGCCGCTGGGCCGAGGCGTTGGAGCAACTGCTGCACATCGCCTCCAGCGACCGCAGCTTCGGCGACGATCTCGCCCGCAGGTCGATGCTCGCGGTGTTCGAACTGTGCGGCGATCCGGCGCTGGTCGCCGCCTACCGCCGCAAGCTCAGCGCGGCGCTGAACTGAGCCCAGCGACGCCGGCGCAATCCTCGCGCCGGCGTCGCTGGTCATCTGCCTCTCGCTGCCCTGTCACTCGCACTGACGCGCCCGTGACGGCGTGAAGGAAGCGCAGTCGCCGCTTCCTTCATGCCGTCACTCGATGTGGGCGCGCAGCATCCAGGCCATCTTCTCGTGCGCCTCCATCAGCCCGGTCAGGAAGTCGGCGGTACCCTCGTCGCCGTGCTTCGACGAGGCATCGGCATCCTCGCGCAGGTTGCGGATCAGCGCCTCGTGCGCGGCGAGCAGGCCGGTCAGCATCGCCTTGGCGGTCTTCGCCTCGCCGGCATCGTCGGCGATCCGCTTGCTCTTGACGTAGCCCGACAGCGTCGATGGCGCCGGCTCGCCGAGCGAACGGATCCGCTCGGCGACCTGGTCCATTTCCTCGTCGATCATGTCGTACTGCTCTTCGAAGAACGCATGCAGCGGGCCGAAGTTCGGCCCGACCACGTTCCAGTGCGCGCCGCGGGTCGCGAAGTAGAGGCTGACCATGTCCGCCAGCAGCGGCTGCAGCAGCTTGACGACCGCTTGCCGGTCCTTGTTGGGAATGCCGATATTGATTGCCATTGGTCGACTCCGAAGTAAGGGGTGAAACAGGCCGGCGCGGCGGCGCGTTGCAGCTATGATGCGTCGACGGCCGGCCTGGCGCCAATTGGAACTCGCAATGCCATGGATAGCCAACCGCGCGGCCGTGCGTCGGCGCCACGGGTCGTGGCCCGCGGAACCGGTCGCCGACGACGTTACCATCGGCCGAGCCATCATCCGGCTTGGCCCGCGCAACGCCAACCGTCTGCCGATGTGAACTCCACCGCGCCATCCCCAGCCATCGCCGATGCCAGATCGATCGCGCGCGATCAGCGCAGCGAGGACGTCGCCCGGCTGACGCGTGCGCTGGTGATGGTGGCGACCGCCGATACCGCGCTCCGCGACGCGATCGTGCACGGGCTCGCCGGTGCCGGCTATGACAACGTCGTGAACGTCGCCGACCCGACGCGGCTCGCGGCCGAGCTGGCCGCGCAGCAGCCGGACGTGCTGCTGCTCGACGCGGCGGCGCCCGACGCGGCAGCACCCGACGCGGCAGCACCCGACGCGGCAGCACCCGACGCGGCAGCACCCGACGCGGCAGCGCCTCACGCGGCAGCACCCGACGCCGGGATCGCGACGCTGCAGGCGCTACGCGGCGACGAGCGCTGGCGGGAGTTGCCGGTGATCCTGCTGGTCGGCAGCGGCGCCGATGCAGCGGTCCGGCGGCGTGCGCTCGAGCTCGACGCGATCGACGTGCTGGCGCGGCCGGTCGAACCGTCGGAGCTGGCGTTGAGGCTGCGTAATGCGCTCGGCTTCAAGGTGTTCGAGGGCTTCTTGCTGAAGCGCGACCCGCTGACCGGGCTGGCCAATCGCGGCGAGTTCATCCGGCGGATCGGGTCGGCGCTGGACGGTGGCGCGCCGCGCGCACTGCTGATGTTCGATGTCGATCGCTTCAAGGCGATCAACGACAGCCTCGGCCACCAGCGCGGCGACGCGCTGCTGCAGTCGATCGCCGCCCGGCTCGCTGCCGTGATCGGACGGCATGCCGGCGCCGATCGCCGCGGCACGCAGCCGGCGGCGACCCCGTGGCTGGCGCGGATCGACGGCGACCGCTTCATGGCACTGCTGCCGGGCCGGCGCGGTGAACCGGTGCACGATGCCTGCGTCGCCGACCTGCTGGCGCTGCAGTCGGTGCCTTACCACATCGACGGCCGCGAACTGTTCGTCGCGGCGAGCATGGGGCTGGCACAGTTTCCGGACGACGGCGACGGCGTCGACGTATTGACCCAGCGCGCCGAACTCGCGGTGCTGCAGGCCAAGCGGCGCGGCGGCCATCGGGTCGAGTACTTCACCGGCGCGCTCGAAAGCCGCGCCAGCGAGCGGCTGACGCTCGAGCACCATCTACGCTACGCGATCCGGCGCGGCGAATTGCAGTTGCACTACCAGCCGAAGGTCGATTGCCGGACCCGGCGGATGGTCGGTGTCGAGGCGCTGGTCCGTTGGCAGCATCCGCAGCGCGGGTCGATCTCGCCGGTGCGCTTCATCCCGATCGCCGAGGCGACCGGCCTGATCGTCGAGGTCGGCGAATGGGTGCTGGCCGAGGCGTGCCGGCAGGGCCGCGCCTGGATCGACGACGGGCTGCCGCCGTTGTCGATCGCGGTCAATATGTCGGCCGCGCAGGCTGCCCGCGGCGACCTGGCCGCGACCGTGGCTGCGACGCTGGCCGCGAGCGGCTTCCCGCCGGAGCGGCTGACGCTCGAACTGACCGAGACCGTGCTGATGGAGCCGGGCGACCGCCCGGTGCAGCTGCTGGCCGCGCTGAAGGCGCTCGGCGTCTCGCTGTCGCTCGACGATTTCGGCACCGGCCATTCGTCGCTGACCTATCTGCGGCGCTTCCCGTTCGACGAGATCAAGATCGACCGCGGCTTCGTCCACGGTCTGCCGCACGATCGCGACAGCGTCGCGATCGTGACCGCGATCGCGACGCTGGCGGCCGGGCTCGGGCTGCGCGTGGTCGCCGAAGGCGTCGCCAGCGCCGACGAGCTGGCGTTCCTGCAGCGCTTGCCCGAATGCCGGTTTCAGGGCGAGCTGTTCAGCCGGCCGGTGCCGGCCGACCAGCTGGCGCGGATGCTGCGCGCCGAAACCATGCCCCTGATGGAGGGGATCGATCCAAAAGTTCCATCTTCCGGCAATTCCTAGTAGCCAACCGGCGCATGTTTGGCTAGGCTTTTCGGACCTCTCCTCGATAGGAGGATCCGATGTATCAGCACATTCTGATTGCCACAGACGGCTCGGCATTGGCGGAGAAGGCGGTCGAGACCGGCACCCGGCTCGCCGCCTCGCTCAACGCCCGCCTGACCGTCGCCCACGTCGGCGCACCGTACGCGCCGCCGCTCTACGCCGGCGACTTCGTGCCGAGCAGCTACTTGTCGGCCGAGGAGCATGAGGCGCGGGTCCGCGCCGCCGCCGAGGAGATCCTCGCGCGCGCTGCGGCGCAGGCCGAGAAGGTCAAGGTGCCGTGCCGGACCGACTTCGCGGTCGCCGATCATCCGTACGCCGGCGTGCTCGAGATCGCCAATCGCAACCAGTGCGACCTGATCGTGATGGCGTCGCACGGGCGCAGCGGCTGGAGCGCGGTACTGCTCGGCAGCGAGACCCAGCGGATGCTGTCGCACAGCCGGATCGACGTGCTGGTGGTTCGCCATCCGGACAGCCGGGCCGACGCGGCCGAAGCCACCGGCGCGGCTGCCGAAGCGGGCGGCGCGAAGGCGGCCGCGGGCAGCGCGAAGGCCGCCGATCCCGCAGAGCCGGTGGTGCCGCCGCAGCCGCCGTTCTCGTAGCCGGCACGGCAGCCCGGCCGATAGCGGCCGGGAGGCTGCCGGACGATGGGAGAGGGGGTCGCATTGCAGCGCTTCGTCGATGCGCAGCGGCAAGTCTATCCGGCCGTGCTGGCCGAGTTGCGCGGCGGCCGCAAGCGCTCGCACTGGATGTGGTTCGTCTTTCCGCAGCTGGCCGGGCTCGGGCGCAGCGCGACCGCGCAGCACTATGCGCTCGCCGACCTCGCCGCCGCGCGGGCCTACCTGGCGCATCCGCTGCTCGGCGCACGTCTGCGCGAATGCACCGCCGCTGCGAGCGCCTGGCTCGATCGCGACGCGCGGGCGCTGTTCGGCCCGCCGGATGACCTGAAGTTCTGCTCGTCGATGACGCTGTTCGAGCAGGCCGCGCTCGCGGCCGGCGACGACGCCGACCGGACCCTGTTCGCGACCGCGCTCGACCGGCTGTGCGGCGGCGCCCGTGATGCCGCGACGCTGGCGAGGCTGCAGCGGCCGATTCCCGCCGGCCGCACACCCGAAGATCCGTCATGAACGAAGATTCGTCATGAACAGCCGGCCGACGGCTGGTCGCGCAGCAGCGCGAGCACCTCGGCTCGCGTCGGCAGGTCTCGATTGCCGCCGCGGCGGGTACAGCGCAGCGCAGCGGCGGCCGCGGCGAAGCGCAGCGCGTCGAGCGGCGCGCTGCGTTCGGCGAGCGCGAGCGCGTAGGCACCGTGGAATGCGTCGCCGGCGCCGAGCGTTTCGACCACTTCGACCGCGAAGGCGGGCAGCCGGCCGATCGTCGCGGCGGCACCGCTCGTGCTGCCGGACGCACCGGCGGTATCGCCACGCAGCGCCCAGACGACGCCGCGCTCACCGAATGTGACCGCGGCCAGCGTCGCGCCCGCGGCGACGATGCCAGCCAGCTGCGCACCGACCCCGGCCGGCTCCTCGCCGCCGAGCGGCCGGCCGCAACGCACCTGCAGCCATTCGGCGAAGCCGCTCTCCGAGAAGATCACATGGTCGGCGCGCGGCACCAACGCGGCGAGCAGTGCCGGGTTGCCCATCTCGCCGTCGAGCACGATCGGCAGGCCGCCGCTGCGGGCGCGATCGGCCAGCGCCATCGCGCCGGCCGGCCAGCGGACGTCGATCAGCACCGCGTCGGCGTCCAGCGCACGCTGCGCCAGCGCGCCGGCGTCGGCTTCGAGCGCGTCGCCGTGATGACTGATGATCAGCCGCTCGCCGTCGGCCTGGACGACGATCGCCGAGTGCGACGAGCGCGCGCCCGGCACGATCAGCGCGGCATGGGTCGCGACGCCGGCCTGGCGCAGTGCGGCGAGAATCCGGTCGCCGATCTCATCGTCGCCGACCGGGCCGCAGAACGAGACCTGGCCGCCGAGCGCGGCGACGGTGCAGGCGGCGTTGGCGGCCATGCCGCCGACGCTCTGGTCGAAACGCGACGCGCGGACCTTGGTCGGCCGCGACGGCAGCATGTCGATCCGATAGACCGCGTCGAACGCGGCGTGGCCGACGCAGATGACGCGGGCAGGTGAGCTGGGGGCGAGCGGCACGTCTTGCGGTCAGGAATCCCGGCGAGACAAGGATACCGGATCCGCCGCGAAAACCGCGCCGGCGGCGCGCCCCGCGGCCGCAGGGTGCGCGGATCAGCAGTCGAGAACCGTCAGCGGTCGAGGATCTGCGACAGGAACTTGCGGCTGCGTTCGTTCTGCGGGTTGTCGAAGAACTGCTGCGGGGTGTTGACCTCGACGATCTCGCCGCGGTCCATGAAGATCACGCGGTCGGCGACCGCCCGCGCGAAGCCCATCTCGTGCGTGACGCAGAGCATGGTCATGCCCTCGCGCGCCAGCGACACCATCGTGTCCAGCACTTCCTTGACCATTTCCGGATCCAGCGCCGAGGTCGGCTCGTCGAACAGCATGATCGACGGGCTCATGCAGAGCGCACGCGCGATCGCGACACGCTGCTGCTGGCCGCCGGAGAGCTGGCCCGGGAACTTGCGCGCCTGTTCGACGATGCGCACCCGCTCGAGGAATTTCATCGCGATCGCCTCGGCCTCGGCCTTCGGCTTCTTGCGCACCCAGATCGGCGCCAGCGTGCAGTTGTCGAGCACCGTCAGGTGCGGAAACAGGTTGAAGTGCTGGAACACCATGCCGACGTCGCTGCGGATCTGGTCGATGTTCTTCAGGTTGTCGGTCAGCTCGACGCCGTTGACCGTGATGGTGCCCTGCTGATGCTGCTCGAGCCGGTTGATGCAGCGGATCAGCGTCGACTTGCCCGAGCCGGACGGACCGCAGATGACGATCTTCTCGCCCTTGGCGACGTTCAGGTTGATATTGGTCAGTACGTGGAACTCGCCGTACCACTTGTTGAGGTTCTCGATCTCGATCGCCGGCCGCCCGGTACCGGCCTTGTCGCCGGCCGCGATCCGCGCCTCGAGCTCGGCCAGGGCAACGGTCTTGGTGGCGGTAGCGGGCGTCGTGGTGGCCGTCATGAGAAACCTCGAAAGAAGGATGTGGTGTCCCGCAACGCGGGGGGCGTCGTGGTCAACCGGTCCGGATCAATCGGTCCGGGCAATCGCAAAGAGTACCAGTTGCGCCATCGCACATCGGCTCCGCCGCCGACCCGACTCCGGTCCGGTCGCGATCCGACTCGTCCCTCGGGCGGTCGCTGAGGGGTGGAGGAAGCGTAGCGAGCGGCCCAAGGTCGATGTGATGAGCACCCGCGTCGCATGAAGCCGATCGAACCAAGCAGTCGCCGCGGATCCGGCTTCGCCGGTCCGCTGGCGGCGCCCCCAGTGGGGGGAGGCGCCCGAAGGGCGTCAACGGGGGCGTCATCATATTTCAGCGGGCGTGGCCGCGGTTCAGGTCGCGTTCCAGCCGCTGACTGTACTTCGACATCGCGAAACAGAAGATCCAGTAGACGACGATCGAGAACAGCAGCGCCTCGACGTAGTACTTCTTCCACGCGAAGTCGGTCTCGACCGATTTCTTGACCGAATAGGCGAAATCGAAGATCGCGATGATCACGACCAGCGACGTGTCCTTGAACAGCGAGATGAAGCTGTTGACGATCGGCGGGATCGAGATCTTCAGCGCCTGCGGCAGCACGATGAAACCGATCTTCTTCCAGTACGGCAGGCCGAGCGCGTCGGCGGCCTCGTACTGGCCCTTCGGCACCGCCTGCATGCCGCCGCGGACCGCCTCGGCGAGATAGGCGGCGACGAACAGGATGATCGCGATCTGCGCGCGCAGCAGCTGATCGATGGTCCAGCCGACCGGCAGGAACAGCGCCAGCATCACGCTGGCCATGAACAGCACGGTGATCAGCGGCACGCCGCGGATCACCTCGATGTAGATGACCGACAGCGACTTGATGATCGGCAGCTGCGAGCGGCGGCCGAGCGCGAGCAGGATGCCGAGCGGGAATGCGAACGCGATGCCGAAGAACGCCAGGATCAGCGTGACCGGCAGGCCGCCCCAGCTGCCGGTACGCACCGGCGTCAGGCCGAGCCCGCCGCCCATCAGCCAGAAGGTCACCGCGATGCCGGCGATCCAGATCCACAGCAGCTTAAGGTTCCACAGCTTGCGGACGGTCGACAGCACCAGCAGCGAGCACAGCACGATGATCGCGAGGCCGGGCCGCCATTGCTCGTTGTACGGATAGGTGCCGAACATCATGACCCGGAACTTCTCCCAGATCACGGCCCAGCAGGCACCCTGGCCGCGGACCGCGTCGCAGGCCGCGACCGGCTGCCGGCCCCAGACGGCATTGGTGACCAGCCACTGGAACATCGGCGGGATCCACCAGATTGCCAGGCCAACGATCAGCAGCGTCAGCGCCGCGTTGAGCGGCGTGGAGAACAGATTGCGCTTGATCCAGTCCATCGGAACCTCAATTCCCGGCTGCGGAGAGCCCTCGGCTTCCGGCCGAGGGCTCCCGCCGAAGGCGCTTCGGGGGCGTCCTCATCTTTCGACCAGGCGGACCCGGTTGTTGTAGATGTTCATCAGGACCGAGATCACCAGGCTGATGACCAGGTAGACCGCCATCAGGATCGCGATCGCCTCGATCGCCTGGCCGGTCTGGTTCATCGTGGTGTTGGCGACCGCGACCAGGTCCGGATAGCCGATCGCGACCGCCAGCGACGAGTTCTTGGTCAGGTTCAGGTACTGGCTGGTCATCGGCGGCACGATCACCCGCAGCGCCTGCGGCAAGGTGACCAGCCGCAGCCGCTGGCCCGGCGACAGGCCGAGCGCCTGCGAGGCTTCGGTCTGGCCCTTGGCTACCGACAGGATGCCGGCGCGGACCACCTCGGCGATGAATGCCGCGGTGTAGGTAGTGAGCCCGATCAGCAGTGCCGAGAACTCGGGCGAGATGTTGATGCCGCCCTGCATGTCGAAGCCGGCGAGCTTCGGATACTCGAGCGCGGTCGGCGCGCCGCCGATCAGCCAGGCGACCAGCGGCAGCCCGACGATCAGCGCCAGCGCCCCCCAACCGACCGGCAGCTGCCGCCCGGTCTGTTGCTGGACCCGGCGCGCGTAGCTGCGCCAGAACAGGAATGCGACGATGCCGACCACCAGCGCGATGCCGACCCAGGTGAACGCCGGATGCGGCGCCGGCCAGGCGAAGCGGAAGCCGCGCTGGCTGATGAACGCGACCCCGCCGATGTTGATCGCCTGACGTATGCCGGGCAGCAGCTCGGTGAAGAACGTGTACCAGACCAGCAGCTGCAGCAGCAGCGGCACGTTGCGCATGACTTCGACATAGGCCGAGGCGAGCTTGCGCAGCAGCCAGTTGTCCGACAGCCGCGCGATGCCGATCACGGTGCCGAGGATGGTCGCGAGAATGATGCCGACGATCGCGACATACAGCGTGTTGCCGATGCCGACCAGGAAGGCGCGGCCGAAGCTGCGCGAGGCGTCGTAGTCGATCAGCGATTCGGCGATCTCGAACCCGGCCTCCTTCCCGAGGAAGCCGAATCCGACCTGGATATTGCTGCGCGCCAGGTTGAGCTGGGTGTTGTGGAACAGGTACCAGCCCCCGAACAGCACGGCACCCAGCAGCAGCACCTGCCACAGGATGCCGCGCGCCTTCTCGCTACCGAACATGGCGCGCAGTCCGCCGGGTCAGCGCATCGGCGGCGCGTACATGATGCCGCCGTCCTTCCACAGCGCGTTCAGCCCGCGCGGAATGCCGAGCGGCGCGATATTCCGCTGGTACATCTCGCCGTAGTTGCCGACCGCCTTGAGCACCTTGATCATCCAGTCGTTGTCGAGCCCGAAACCCTTGCCGACGTCGCCGCTGCCGCCGAGCAGCCGCTGCACGTTCGGATCCTTGCTCTCGGCCTTGATCTTGTCGACATTGGCGGCGGTAATGCCGGCTTCCTCGGCTTCGAGCAGGCCGAACAGCACCCACTTGGCGATCGTGAAGTATTCCCAATCGCCGCGCCGGATCATCGGCCCGAGCGGCTCCTTCGAGATCGCTTCCGGCAGGATCTGGTATTCGTCCGGCTTGTCGGCCTTCTGCCGGGTCGACGCGAGGCCCGAGATGTCGGTCGTGAACACATCGCAGCGGCCGCCGAAGAACGCCTGCGTGACCGCCGCCAGGTCATTGATGACGACCGGCTTGAAGCTCATCTTCTGGGCGCGGAAATAGTCCGACAGGTTCTGCTCGGTGGTGGTACCGGGCTGCACGCAGACGGTGGCGCCGTTCAGCTCCTTCGCGCTCTTGACGCCGAGCGACTTCTTGACCATGAAGCCCTGACCGTCGTAGAAGGTGACGCCGACGAACACGCCGCCCAGCGTCGAGTCGCGCGACGAGCTCCAGGTGGTGTTGCGCGACAGGATGTCCACTTCGCCCGACTGCAGCAGCGTGAAGCGGTTCTGCGTGTTGCTCGGCACGAAATCGACCTTGTTGGGGTCGCCCAGGATCGCGGCCGCGAGCGCCCGGCAGTACTCGGCGTCGATGCCGGTCCACTTGCCCTGGCTGTCGGGTGCCGAGAAGCCCTGCAGGCCGGTGTTGACCGCGCAGCGCAGCGTGCCCTTGGCCTTGATGTTGTCCAGGATCGGACCGGCCGACGCGGCTTGCGGCAGCAGGACGGCGGATCCCAGCATGGCGACGGCAGCGGCCGTCGTCGCCAGGTGATGGCGCAGGTTCAGCATCGAATGACTCCCGTGAATGGATGCGTCTTGGATCGTCTGCGAGTGCGTCAGAGCGCTTTAGCAAGTGTCGCGCCAGCAGCGCTCGCAAGCCGGCCCGGCACGGCTTCGGGGCATGCGATGCTGGATCGCGACGTATCCAGAATCATGATCATGAACCATACGCCGGCGCATCGCACCGATGACATGCCGGGTGGCACGGTGCAGCTAGTCTACGTTCGGAACTCGTCGGGTCACAAGCCTGCGCCGGCGCGTCGCGGGTTTCCCCGGATTCGCCGATATGGCGCGAGCGAGCGCCCACTTCGAATTGGAGAATCGGCGGCCGCCCGATCGCGGGCGGCCGCGGCGCGGCGCCGAGGTTGCTGGTGCCCCGGGGTGACAATGCTTGACAAGCGCCCGGACGGCTCCAGCCGGTGGCCGCCGGGCCAGCCTGGCTGGAGCCAGCCGGGCGGGGCCGGGGCCGGGCCGGGGCCGAGGCCAGCCCGGCCGGAGCCGGAGGTCGGTTCAGGGGCCGCGGGGACCGGGGGAGCCGTCCGGCCTGACCGGCCGGACCCAGGGTCAGGCGGCGGCCCGGGTCAGCGACAGTCCGATGCCGCTGTAGCGCGGCAGTGCGTCGCGCTCGATCAGCCGGCGGCCGTCGATCAGCGGCGGCAGCCTGGCGGTGTCACCGTCGGCCTGGGCGCGCAACCGGGCCGGCACGTCCTTGTACTGCGGCCAGCTGGTGACCAGCAGCACCGCCTCGGTGCCGGCGAGCGCGCGCGGCAGGTCGGACTCGAGCGCGACCTTGCCGACGTCGACGCCGAACTCCGCCAGGCCCTTGCGGCCGGTCTCGACGGCGATCGGATCGTGAGCGGTCACTTTCGCGCCCTTGGCCACCAATGCCTTGATGATCGGCAGCGCCGGCGATTCGCGGACATCGTCGGTACCCGGCTTGAAGGCGACGCCGAGCACGGTCACCCGGCGGCCGGCAAGCGTGCCGAGCTCGCCTTCGAGCATCGTCAGCATCCGCTCCGGCTGGGTCCGGTTGGTTTCCAGCACCGCGTCCATCAGCGGCGTCGCGACGCCGCGATGGCCGGCGTGCGCGGCGATCGCCTTGACGTCCTTCGGGAAGCAGCTGCCGCCGAAGCCGCAGCCAGCCCACAGGAACGACGAGGCGCCGGCGGTCCGCAGCTGGCCGTCGGCATCGCGCCGGGTCAGGTGCTTCATCAGGTGCAGGCCCTTGAACACCTCGGCGGCGTCGAGCTCGCCGATGCCGTCGCAGATCCGCGCGATCTCGTTGGAGAACGAGATCATCGTCGCCATGAACGCGTTCGACGTGTACTTGATCATCTCGGCGGTGCGCGGCGTGGTCTTGATGATCGGCGTGTCCTTGAACATCGCGTACATCGCCGCCAGCACGTCGGTGCTCTTCGCATCGATGCCGCCGACGACGACGCGGTCCGGCTGCATGAAGTCCTTGACCGCGACGCCTTCGGCGAGGAATTCCGGATTCATGCCAAGGCCGAAGTCGCGGCCGG
Organism: Lautropia sp.; assembly: GCA_050249335.1. Taxonomy (GTDB): domain Bacteria; phylum Pseudomonadota; class Gammaproteobacteria; order Burkholderiales; family Burkholderiaceae_E; genus Lautropia. Next base: position 49,193 of record JBFWQR010000003.1, on the reverse strand, counting down.
CGACCTTGCCTGACGCACGCTCGAGCTCTTCGCGGACCACCGTGTCGGTAGTGCCCGGCACCACCGTGCTCTTGACCGTCACGACGCAATAATGCGACTGGGTCTTCAGCACCGAGCCGATCTCGCGCGCGACCTGGCGGACATAGCCGAGATCGATGGTCTTGCCGTCGAACGGCGTGCCGACGCAGATCAGCGCGACGTCGGCGCCGTCCATCGCCCGCGCCAGCGACGTGGTGGCGGTGAGCCGGGTGCCGGCGTGCTGCTTCAGCAGCGCTTCGAGCCCGTCTTCGTGGATCGGCGGATCGCCGCGGTTGATCCGGTCGACCTTGGCAGCGTCGACGTCGACGCAGACGACGTCATGCCCGACTGCGGCCAGGCAGGTGCCGGACACCAGTCCGACGTAGCCGGTACCGACGACGCAAATCTTCATAGGTGCTCCACCGCGCCGCGGACCGCCCGCGTCGCATGAGAATGATCAAGCCAAGCAGTCGCCGCGGAACGGGCTTTGCCCGGCCGCAGGCGGCGCTCCCCAGTGGGAGTGAGACCGGACACGAACAGTCCCTGCGGACTGTTCGTGCCTGTCGAACGCCTGCGGGCTCCGGCCGAGGGCTGGAGCGCCGTAGGCGCAACGGGGGGCGTCATTTGTTTTCCGCTTCGCGGTTGAAGTAATACCAGTTGAGCATCCGGCGGATGCCGGTTTCGTAATCGACCTCGGGCGCATAGCCGATCTCGGCACGCGCCTTGGCGATGATCGGGCAGCGGCGGTTCGGGTTGTCGGCGAGGTAGACCGCGCCTTCGGCCGACTCCTTCGTGATGACCCTGCCCTGGTAGCCCCACAGCTCGGCGCCGATCCGCTGCACATGCTCGGCCAGCTGACGCATCGACATCTCCGGCGTCTCGATGCCGATGTTGTACGACTCGCCGCGGCGGCCGTCGACCAGCACCCGCAGATAGCCGGACAGCGCATCGGTGATGTAGCAGAAGGTCCGCGTCGGCGTGCCGTCCGACAGCATCACGATGTCGCGGCCGGCGAGCGCGTCGCGCGCGAAGTCCGGCAGCACCCGGCCGTCGGTGATCTTGAGGCCGGGGCCGTAGTTGTTGAACGGCCGCGCGATCGAGACCGGCACGTCGCGGGTCTGCGCGTAGATCACGCAGATCGTCTCGCCGAGCCGCTTCGATTCGTCATAACAGGCGCGCGGGCCGGTGCACGACACCAGGCCGCGATAGGTTTCCGGCGTCGGGATCGCATCGGGCGTCGGATCGCCGTAGATCTCGCTGGTCGAGAAGAACAGGAAGCCCTTGAACGAACCCGGCGCGGCCTTGTTGCGGCCGGCCGCGTAATCCAGCATCAGCCGCAGACCGTTGACGTTCGCGTCGATGGTCTCGAGCGGATACTTCCGGTAGTACATCGGTGACGCGATCGACGCGGCATGGATGATGTAGTCGGCGGGCGCCAGGTCGGCCGGGATCGGATGCGTGACGTCATGCCGGACCAGCCTGATCGCGTCGCTTTTGGTGCCTTCGAGCCACGCCGGCACGCCGCGGACGTAGTTGTCGAGCACGGTCAGCCGGATGGTCTTGCCGGGCGCGGCCGTCTTGTTCCAATGACCGATCGACAGCACCAGGTAGTAGCCGAGGAAACCGGCGCCGCCGGTCAGCCAGACGTGATGGCCCGCCAGCACCTCGAACTGCGGCCGCGCCTTGCGGATCAGGTCGTTCAGGTCGGCGGTGATCAACTGCTCGAGCGGGATCAGGGAAGACTTGGCAGTAGCTGTCATCGTTGGAGGTGCTTCGAAAGGTCAGCGGTGGCAGAGGCCGTCTGGCGTGGCGCGATGGAAATGTCGCAGCGCAACAGTCATTATCCGGGAGCACCGGGCCCGGTGTCCGGAACTAGTGCGCATTCACGACGGTGACCGGGCACGGACGGGCAGACAGCGGGCGGCCGGTCAGGGCTGACCCGTCTCCCACTCTACCGCCAGCGGCTGCCGACGGCCGTGATTGCCCGGACTGCCGGTCACGGAGCCCGGAAAGCTGGTCGCCGGCGGGCGCGACCCGCCGAGGCGGATCGGCCCGTGGCTCGGCTCAACCGAGCGCGCGGCCGGCCGCGTCGAGACCTTCGGCGAGGTCGGCGATCAGGTCGGCCGGGTCCTCCAGGCCGCAATGCAGCCGGATCAGCGGGCCGCCGGTCCAGCGCCGGATGCCGCGCAGCGAGCCGATCATTGCCGGCATGATCAGGCTCTCGAAGCCGCCCCAGGAGTAGCCGATCGAGAAATGACGCCGGCCGTTGCAGAGCGCCTTGACCGCGGCATCGATCCGCTCCTGCGGTGCCTCCGGCAGCCGCAGCTCGAACGAGAACAGCCCGTTCGAGCCGAGGAAGTCGCGGCGGAACAGCGCGTGCTGCGGATGGGTCGGCAGCCCGGGATGCAGTACCCGGCCGACTTCGGGCCGCGTCTCCAGCCAGCGCGCGACCGCGAGCGCGGTCTGCTGATGCCGCGGCATCCGGACATTGACCGTGCGCAGCCCGCGCAGCACCAGCCAGGCATCGTCGCCGCCGACGCAGAGGCCGAGCTGCTTGACGGTGGCCCATAGCGTCTGCCAGTGCGCTTCGCGCGTCACCACCGCGCCCATCAGCAGGTCCGAATGGCCGCCCCAGTATTTGGTCAGCGCCAGCAGCGAGATGTCGACGCCCCAGTCGAACGGCCGCGCCAGGCACGGCGACGCGTAGGTGTTGTCGATCATCGTCAGCACGCCGCGGGCGCGGGCCAATGCGCAGATCGCCGGGGTGTCCTGGATCTCGAAGGTGTAGCTGCCCGGGCTTTCGAGATAGATCACGCGGGTCTGCGACTCGATCTGCGCGGCCAGGTCGCCGGCGCTGGCGAGCGGGTCGAAGAAGGTGGTGCGCACGCCGAAGCGGGCCAGCAGCCCGTTGGCGAACACCCGCGCCGGCCCGTAGACCGAGTCGCTCATCAGCAGGTGATCGCCGGGCTTGGTGAAAGCCAGCAGCGCGGCGCCGATCGCCGTCAGCCCCGACGGCATCAGCGCCGCCCGGCAGGCATGCGGCTGCCCTTCGAGCTCGGCGACCGCGTCCATCAGCGAATAGGTGGTCGCGGTGCCGGCCGTGCCGTAGGTCGAGCGGTGCAGCTCGCCGGCGACCGTCGGCGCCGCCTCGGCCCGTGCCGCCTCGACGCTGTCGAACAGCACGCTCGACGCGCGCCAGACCGGCACGTTGACGACATCGATCGCGCGGCCGATGCCGCGGCCGGCGCCGACCACCGCGGTGGCGCCGGGGGACGCAGCACCAGGGCCGTCGCTGCCGTTGCCGTCGCTGCCGTTGCCGCCGGCGCCGTTGCCGCCGGCGGAGTCGCTACCGGCGGAGTTGCTGCCGGCGGCGGGTGCGGTTTCTGTGGCAGGCACGGGACGGTTCGGTTCGGTCATGTCGATTCGCGGTCGGGCGGTGGCAGGGGGCGGCAGGCGGTCGGTATTATGTTCCGATGCCGACCCTGCTGATGCCTCGTACCGCCGACATCGGGCCATTCACGGTGCGGCGGCTGCTGCCGAATCATCCGCTGCGCAGCGTCGGGCCGTTCGTCTTCTTCGATCATTTCGGCCCGGCGCAGGTGACGCCGGCGACGCCGATCGACGTGCCGCCGCATCCGCATATCGGGCTGGCGACGGTCACCTATCTGCTGGCCGGCTCGATGATGCATCGGGATTCGCTCGGCACGATCCAGCGGATCACGCCCGGCGACGTCAACTGGATGACCGCCGGCCGCGGCATCGTGCATTCCGAGCGGCGCGACCCGGCGCAGCCGGCGACGCCGCAACCGCACGAGGGCCTGCAGCTGTGGGTCGGACTGCCGCGCGCCGACGAGGCCTGCGCACCGCGGTTCGCCCACCATCCGGCCGCGACGCTGCCGACCCGGCGCGCCGACGGCGTCGCGCTGACGTTGATCGCCGGTACCGGCTTCGGCATGACCGCGCCGGTCGCGGTCGCGTCGCCGCTCGGCTATGTCAGCGCCGAACTCGCCGATGGCTCGGCGCTGCGGCTGGCACCGGAGCACCCGGAGCGGGCTGTCTACGTCGTCGCCGGCGCGGTCACGGTCGACGGCACGCCGCTGCCGCTCGGCCGGCTGCTGGTGCTCGACGCCGGCGGCGAGGCCGTGATCGCGGCCCGGGGCTCCGCCCGCGTGATGATCCTGATGGGCGCGCCGCTCGACGGCCCGCGTTTCCTCGACTGGAACTTCGTCGGCTCCGACCGGGCCCGGCTGGCGCAGGCACGCGCCGACTGGGCCGCGCATCGGTTCGCGACGATCTCCGGCGACGACCGCGAGCGGGTCGAACTGCCGGCGCCGCGGCCGGGGCCGGCGCCGGCGGGCTAACGCCCCCAGCGCAACACGACCGGATCCAGCGCCCGGGCGATCTCGAGCAGGCCGGCGCGGGTCGCCGGATGGACCGGCGCGAACGGATGCCGCGACGCGTCCGACGCGATCACGCCGCCTTCCTTCATCAGGATCTTGGCGGCGAGCAGCCCGCACTGGCGGTTCTCGTAGTTGATCAGCGGCAGCCAGCGCTGGTAGGCAGCGACCGCGTCGGCACGCCGGCCGGCGAGGGCAGCATCCATGATCACGCGGAAGCCGTCGGGGTAGCCGCCGCCGGTCATCGTGCCGGTCGCGCCGGCGTCGAGGTCGGCCATCAGCGTGATGCCTTCCTCGCCGTCCCACGGCCCTTCGATCGCGGCGCCACCGAGCTCGATCAGCTCGCGCAGCTTGCTCGCCGCACCCGGCGTTTCGATCTTGAAATAGCGGACCTGGGCGGCCGACTGTGCGAGCCGTGCCAGGAACGCCGCCGACAGCGGCGTGCCGCTCATCGGCGCATCCTGAATCATGATCGGGATCGTCGATGCGTCCGACAGCTGCGAGAAAAACTCGAAGCAGCGCGCCTCGCTGGCGCGGATCGATGCGCCGTGATAGGGCGGCATCACCATGATCATCGCCGCGCCCTCGGCCGCGGCGCGCCGGCTGCGCTCGATGCAGACGCGGGTGCTGTAGTGCGAGGTCGTGACGATCACCGGGACCCGGCCGGCGACGTGCTCGAGGATCGTCGTGGTCAGCGTTTCGCGCTCGGCGTCGGTCAGCGCGAACTGCTCGGAATAATTGGCAAGGATCGCCAGGCCGTTGACGCCGGCGTCGATCATGAAATCGACGCAGCGCCGCTGACTCGCCAGGTCGAGGTCGCCCGAGTCGCTGAAAGTCGTGGGTACGACCGGGAAGACGCCGCGATAACGGGCACTCGCCGGTGGCGCCGCGGTCACTGCGGCGGATTGCTGGGGCATTGCCGTCTCCTCCTCATGCCAGGCGCGTGCACCGCGCGGACCGGATCGATGGTAGCCGACTACCTCTTCGCACTAAATGGAATGCATTCTCGAATTGCGGAATGTTCACCGAATGGAGCTTCCGTACGCACCCGGCGGCCACGATCGGCGACGGGATCGGCATCGCTTCGTACGGTTGCGGAACAAAGTCGCTGACGGCGCCGCCGTCGCGTGGCAAGGTCGCTGTCCGCGCCGCCGCAGGGCGCCGCCGTGCGCCGCCGGCCACGTGTTAGGCGTAACATGACTGCCCCGTTCGCGCGATGGCAGCCATGCCGTCGAGTCGATGGCCGTTGAACCAGTTCGTGGAGAGTTCGGATGCATCTTGCCAAGCAGTCCGCCGGTCACCCGGCAGCGACGGCGCTGAACGTGCCTTCCCGGGTCCGAAACCGTAAGGTCGTCGACTGGGTCCGTGACATCGTCGCGCTGACCCGGCCGGACCAGGTCGTATGGGCCGACGGCTCGCAGGAAGAATACGACCGGCTCTGCGCACAGATGGTCGCGGCCGGAACCTTGCGCCGGCTGAATCCAGCCAAGCGGCCGGGCTCGTACCTGGCGTGGTCGGACCCGTCCGACGTCGCCCGGGTCGAGGACCGCACCTTCATCTGCTCCGAAACCGAAGCCGAAGCCGGGCCGACCAATAACTGGGTCGCGCCGGCCGAAATGCGCAAGACGCTCGGCAACCTGTTCGACGGCTGCATGCGCGGCCGGACGCTCTATGTGATCCCGTTCTCGATGGGCCCGCTCGGCAGCCCGATCGCGCAGATCGGCATCGAGCTGACGGACTCGCCGTACGTCGTCGCCAACATGCGGATGATGACGCGGATGGGCGCGGCGGTCTGGGACGTGCTCGGCGAGCACGGCGAATTCGTGCCGTGCGTGCACTCGGTCGGCAAGCCGCTCGCGGCCGGGGAATCCGACGTGCCGTGGCCGTGCAACAAGACCAAGTACATCGTCCATTTCCCCGAGACCCGGGAGATCTGGTCGTTCGGCTCCGGCTACGGCGGCAACGCGCTGCTCGGCAAGAAGTGCTTCGCGCTGCGGATCGCGTCGGCGATGGGCCGGCAGGCGGCGGAGCGCGACGGCAAGGGCTGGCTCGCCGAGCACATGCTGATCCTCGGTGTCACCTCGCCGGAAGGGCGCAGCTACCACATCGCGGCGGCGTTCCCGTCGGCCTGCGGCAAGACCAACTTCGCGATGCTGATCCCGCCGAAGCATTTTGCCGGCTGGAAGGTGACCACCATCGGCGACGACATCGCGTGGATCAAACCGGGCGCCGACGGCAGGCTCTATGCGATCAACCCGGAGGCCGGCTATTTCGGCGTCGCGCCCGGCACCAACGACAAGAGCAACCCGAACTGCATGGCGTCGCTGCGCGAGAACGTCATCTTCACCAACGTCGCGCTGACCGATGACGGCGACATCTGGTGGGAAGGCATGTCCGAGCCGCCGGCGCACCTGACCGACTGGCAGGGCAAGGACTGGACGCCGGCGGACGGCCGCGCCGGCCGCAAGGCGGCGCACCCGAATGCCCGCTTCACCGTGGCCGCGACCCAGAACCCGGCGATCGACCCCAGCTGGGACGATCCGGCCGGCGTCGCGATCGACGCGTTCATCTTCGGCGGTCGCCGCTCGACCACGGTGCCGCTGGTCACCCAGGCCCGCGACTGGGTCCAGGGCGTCTACATGGCCGCCACCATGGGGTCCGAAACCACCGCCGCTGCCGCCGGCGCACAGGGCGTCGTCCGCCGCGACCCGTTCGCCATGCTGCCGTTCTGCGGCTACAACATGGGCGACTACTTCAACCATTGGCTGCGCCTCGGCCAGCAGCTCGCCGCGGGCGGTGCCAAGCTGCCGGCGATCTTCTGCGTCAACTGGTTCCGTACCGGTGCCGACGGCAAGTTCGTCTGGCCGGGCTTCGGTGACAACATGCGCGTGCTCAAGTGGATGCTCGACCGGATCGAAGGCCGCGGCCAGGGGACCGAGCATGTGTTCGGCGTGACCCCGGGCTACCAGGATCTGGAGTGGGGTGGCCTCGATTTCAGCGAGGGCCGCTTCCGGATCATCACCGCGATCGACCCCAGCGAATGGCGGCAGGAGTTCGAACTGCACGACCAGCTGTTCGACAAGCTCAAGGCCCGGCTGCCGAAAGAGCTGGCCCAGACCCGCCGCCAGCTCGAGCAGCAGCTGGCGGGCAGTGCCGGCGAATGACGGGATCCGGATCGTCAGAGCCGGGCGGGGTCGGCGAATAGTCAGTGGCTACTCTCGCGGCCACCAGTTATGGCGCCTGACTCGATTCTTGAACGTTCAACTACGGTCAATTTCGGCGTAGCGATCGCTCACTTCTAGATCAAGCGACAGCGGCTGCCGACGGCGTGAAGCGGCCAACCGCCTCGAGTGCCTGCTCGACCGCCTCGGCATCGACATCGAGGTGCGTGACCCACCGCTGCCGGACGCCACTGCCGTAGAGCCCGCCGGTCACCCCGATTCCGTGCGCTGCCAGGTGGCGGGCGAACGCGGACGCGATCTCCCCGGCGACGTCGACGAACACGATATTGGTGTCTGGCGCGACCACCGCGAGCCGGCCGTGCAGCGGCCCGTCGGCCGCCGCCAGCGCGCGGAGGCCGTCGGCCAGCCGCCGCGCATTGCGATGATCGTCGGCGAGCCGCGCCAGGTGATGCTCGAGCGCATGCATCCCGGCGGCGGCGATCACACCGGCCTGCCGCATACCGCCACCGAGCATCTTGCGGATCCGGCGCGCCCGCGCGATGGTGTCGGCCGGGCCGAGGATCAGCGAGCCGATCGGCGCACCGAGGCCTTTCGACAGGCACAGTGAAACCGTGTCGAACGGCGCGCAGATCGCGCGAGCGGCCGCGACGACCTCGGCGTGGGTCGGAGCGTGCGGCGCGACGCCCGGCACTGCCGCGCCGCCGGCAGCCGCGCGGCTGGCAACCGTGCCGCCGGCAGTCGCGCCGTCGGCAACCGGGCCGGCTGCGATCGCAACTGCGGCGTTGAACAGACGGGCGCCGTCGAGATGCAGCACCAGGCCGCGGCTGCGCGCCAGCGCGCCGACCTCGTTCAGGTAGTCGATCGGTAGCACCTTGCCGCCGGTGGTGTTCTCGAGCGCGATCAGCCGCGTCCGCGCGAAATGCGGATCGTCCGGCTTGATCGCGGCGGCGATGTCGGCGACGCGCAGCGTACCGTCGGGCTGATTCTCGATCGGCTGCGGCTGGATCGAGCCGAGCACCGCCATGCCGCCGCCTTCCCAGCGATAGCTGTGCCACAACTGTCCGACGATCGCCTCGTCGCCGCGCTGGCACTGGCTCATCAGTGCGATCAGGTTGGTCTGCGTGCCCGACGGTGCGAACAGCGCGGCATCGAAGCCGAGCAGTGTGGCGGCATGCTCCTGCAGACGGTTGACGGTCGGATCGTCGCCGAAGACGTCGTCACCGAGCGGTGCGCGCAGCATCGCGTCGCGCATCGCGGCGGTCGGACGGGTCACGGTGTCACTGCGGAAGTCGATCATCTGCGGTCCTGCGGGCGGGTCGTGGGGCGGTGGGCCGGCACCGCAGTAGCGGCGGCACTGAGTTGTTCGGCAAAGCGGATCGCGGCGAGCAGGCTGCGCGGATCGGCCTGGCGTTTGGCAGCGATGTCGAATGCCGTGCCGTGATCGGGACTGGTCCGGACGAACGGGAGGCCGACGGTGATATTGACGCCATCGTCCAATCCGAGGTATTTCACCGGAATCAACCCCTGATCGTGATACATCGCGACGACAACGTCGTAGATCGTGAAGCCACGCGCCCGCATGAACACGGTATCGGGTGGGTGCGGGCCGCTGGCATCGATACCGTCACGGCGGGCACGCTCGATCGCTGGCGCGATCAGATCGATTTCCTCGCGACCGAGCAGGCCGCCTTCACCGGCATGCGGGTTGAGGCCGGCGACGGCAATTCGCGGCCGTTCGATGCCGGATCGCCGCAAAAAAGCGTCGATCAGCCGAATCGTGACCAGGATCGACGATAGGTCGAGCGCCGCGATCGCATCGCGCAGCGGTAGATGGATCGTCACCAGAATCGTGCGTAATTCATCATTCGCCAACATCATCCGGACCGGAACCCCGCCGGCGATCTCCGCGAGCAGTTCGGTATGACCCGGATAGTCGTGTCCGGCCATGTTCAGCGCGGCCTTGTTGAGCGGTGCGGTGACGACGGCGCGGACTCGGCCGGCGACGGCATCGAGTGCTGCCCGGCGGACCGCACGATAGGCTGCGTCGCCGGCCCGGGCGTCCAGCCGGCCTAGCTGCAGGTCTCCGGGCACCGGTGCGCAGGCGTCGAGAGTCAGTGCGGAGCCGGCCGATCGGGTCAATCCAGCCCAGTCGAGCCCGATCGCGCCGGCCGTTCGCTCGAACCAGGCCGGGTCGCCATAAAGGCGCAGAGGAGCTCCACCTGCGGACTGCTCCAATCGCCGGGCGACGGCGCGCACGACGATTTCGGGGCCGATCCCGGCCGGATCCCCCGCGGTCATGGCGATCGGCAAGGCTGCGGGCAGGGGTTGGGTTGATGAGGGTTTCATCGACTCGCGAGTTGACATGCGATTCTAGGAGCCTGTCCGAGTATGGGAAGCGTTCCCCGGGGAAGCTGTTGGGGAAGCTGCCGGGGGCCGGTGCGGGGGGAGCGTTTGTCGAGGGAGCTGGGTCGGGGGAGCGTTTATCAGCGTTTGACCTGGACGCGTTTGCCGTCGACATCTCGGGTCGTGGCGCGTCGGGGCGCCGGTCGTGCCCGACGCGCTACCGGTGCCGCATCCGGCGCCTATACTGGACGACCCTGAATGTGTGCGTCCCGGGCGGGCTGTGATTTGCATGATGTGAGCGCACACTTTCTATATTTTATAGATGGAGAGCCATTGTGAGAGTTCGCGCTGCGGTTCTGACGGAAATTGGCCGACCAGCTCCGTACGCGGTCAGTCGGCCGCTGGAGATTCAACAGGTCGAACTCGATCCGCCAGGCGCAGGTGAGGTGCTGGTACGAATCCGGGCCGCGGGCCTCTGTCATTCGGACCTGTCGGCGATGAATGGCGATCGGCCATGGCCGATGCCGATCGTCGTCGGCCATGAAGCCGCCGGGGAAGTCGTCGAATGCGGCGCCGGGGTCAGCGATCTGGCGGTGGGCGACCATGTTGTGATGGTATTTCGGCCGATGTGCGGCAGCTGCGAAAGCTGCCAGATCGGACGGCCGGCATTGTGCGGACCAGGTGGCGAGAGTAACGCGAGCGGCACTTTGCTTGGCGGCTACCGACGCCTGCGGGCAGTCGGTGGGGGGCCGCTCAATCATCATCTCGGTTGCTCGGCGTTCGCTGAATATGCGGTGGCGTCACGCCGCTCAGTGGTCCAGATCGATCCGGAATTGCCGTTCGATGAGGCCGCATTGTTCGGCTGCGCGGTGATGACCGGCGCCGGTGCAGTGTTGAACACCGCGCGTTGCGAGGCGGGAGCACGCATCGCAGTTGTCGGACTCGGCGGCGTCGGGTTTTCATCGCTGCTGGCCGCGCGGGCGATCGGGGCGCGCGATGTCGTCGCGGTCGATCTGATCGAATCGAAACTCGACTTGGCTCGTACACTCGGTGCGACTGCCTGCTTCCGAGCCGATGCCCCGGGCCTGATCGAGCAGGTCAAGGCATTGACCGGCGGTGGTGTCGACTATGCGTTCGAGATGGCCGGCAACGTCAAGGCATTGGAGCTGGCCTATCGGATCACACGCCGTGGCGGAACGACCGTCACGGCAGGTCTACCAAATCCGGCGCTGAACTGGCCACTGCAAGCGGTCAGTCTGATCGCCGAGGAGCGGACGATCAAGGGCAGCTACGTCGGCTCTTGCGTTCCGTCCCGGGACATTCCACGTTTCATCGCGATGTATCGCCATGGGGCGCTACCCGTCAAAGCATTGCTTTCGGAGCGTCTGACTCTGGATCAATTGAACGAGGGGTTCGATCGATTGGCCCGAGGAGAGGCAGTACGGCAAGTCGTGATGATGTAGCCGCGACTGCTTGCCAAAGTTGTCCGATCAGTCGTCTCGTCATAGAACCGCACGGTAAGCAGGGTAGGTGGGTTCCTGGGTGCGAGGATTTGCTCTCCGCACCCCCTTGTTTCACGTGGAACAGTGGTGCGGACGTGCGAAACGTGAATAACCTGGCATTATTCCAGCCTACCCGAGGCCAATGCCGCTGTTTCACGTGAAACAGCCGAAGCCGTCGATACTTACTAGCCTCCGATTGGTATCAAATAGCGATTGCCGAGATCGGTTCGGAGCGAGAACCATAGGCCGCCATCTATTCGACAAACGATTCGGTTTCCGCAGTAGTTGTTTCACGTGAAACGTCATCGCACCCGCAATCGTTCAAGCCCATCGAATCGGCTGACTCCCAGAGCCTCGAATCCCTCCTTCCCTTCTATAATCCCCGGATGATGATCTATCCGGAAACCTTCGACGTGATCGTCGTCGGAGGGGGCCATGCGGGAACCGAGGCCTGCCTCGCCGCAGCCCGGATCGGAGCGCGGACCCTGCTATTGACCCACAACATTGATACGCTGGGTCAGATGTCATGCAATCCGTCGATCGGCGGCATCGGCAAGGGGCATCTGGTCAAGGAAATCGATGCGCTCGGCGGGGCGATGGCTGTCGCCACCGACCAAGCCGGAATCCAGTTCCGAATTCTCAATGCGAGCAAGGGTCCGGCGGTTCGTGCGACTCGTGCCCAGGCAGATCGGTCGCTCTACAAGCGTGCAATCCGTAGCCTGTTGGAACTCGAGCCGAGGTTGACGATCTTCCAGCAACCGGTCGACGATCTGATGCTCGAGGGCGACCGTGTCAGCGGCGCAATCACTCAGCTCGGAATCGCTTTTCGCGGCACGACGGTCGTACTGACGGCCGGTACCTTCCTGAACGGAAAGATCCATGTTGGCCTGGAAAATTACGAGGCAGGCCGCGCCGGAGACCCTCCGGCCAAATCGCTCGGCATGCGCCTGCGCGAGCTCGCACTGCCGCAAGGTCGGCTCAAGACCGGAACGCCGCCCCGGATCGACGGCCGGACGATCGATTACAGCCGTCTCGAGGAACAACCCGGGGATACCGACCCGGTTCCGGTATTCTCCTTTCTCGGCGATGCCGCCCAACACCCGCAGCAGCGGCCGTGCTGGATCACGCATACCAACGCACGGACCCATGAATTGATCCGCCAAGCGCTGGATCGGTCGCCACTCTTCACTGGCGTCATCGAGGGGGTCGGCCCGCGCTATTGCCCGTCGATCGAGGACAAGATTCATCGATTCGCCGATAAATCGGCGCATCAGATCTACCTCGAACCCGAAGGGCTGACGACGACCGAAATTTATCCGAACGGCATCTCGACCAGCCTTCCGTTCGACACTCAGCTCGCGCTGGTCCGTTCGATGATCGGCCTGGAACAGGCGACGATCCTGAGGCCCGGTTACGCGATCGAATACGACTACTTCGACCCGCGGGCACTGCACGGCTCGCTGGAGACCCGCAGCATCCGCAATCTCTATTTCGCCGGCCAGATCAACGGTACCACCGGGTATGAAGAAGCAGCCGCGCAGGGATTGCTCGCCGGCCTGAATGCGGCACGGCGCAGCCGCGACCTCGAGCCCTGGCTGCCGACCCGTGACCAGTCCTACCTGGGTGTCCTGGTCGACGACCTGACGACGACCGGCGTTGCGGAGCCCTACCGAATGTTCACCAGCCGCGCCGAGTATCGGCTGAGCCTGCGGGAGGACAATGCCGACCTTCGCCTGACCGAAACCGGCCGCCGGCTCGGTTGCGTCGACGACCATCGCTGGTCCCGTTTCGTCACCAAGCGCGATGCGATCGAGCGCGAGCTCGGCCGGCTGCGCGCCACCCTGCTGAACCCACGGCGGGCGGAACCCGAAATCGTCGAACGATTGCTCGGCCGCTCCCTAGAAAGTGAGCAATCACTTTTTGATCTGTTGCGTCGCCCCGAAGTGCAGCTCCAGCGAATGCGCAGCCTGCTGCCCGAAGCCGACAGCCCGGATCTGGCTGATCGAGCCGTGGCTGACCAGGTGGAAATCCAGACCAAGTACGCCGGCTATATCGACCGCCAACGCAACGAAGTCCGCCGGATGGCGACCCACGAGCCGACCCGGATTCCCGACGACTTCGACTACGAAGCATTGCCCGGCCTGTCGATCGAAGTCCGCCAGAAACTTCAGGCCGCGCGACCGGCCACGATCGGCCAGGCCGGCCGTGTGCCCGGCGTCACTCCGGCTGCGATCTCGTTGCTGCTGGTCGCGTTGAAGCGCCGCCAGAAACCGCAAGCCGCGACTGAATGACGATCGCCGTACCGATCCGCCGCCCGGTGCGCAAGGGCCCGTCAGCACGCCCGATCGGCCGCTGGGACGCCGCCGCGAGCCGGCACCTTGCCGAGCGCCTGGACCGCCTCGCCTCCGCCGCCTCCGACGCCTCCGACGTCACCTCCGCCTCCGACGTCGCGTCTGCCTCCGACGCCGCCTCCACCGCCTTCATCGCCACGCGCCTGACCGATCCGGATGTACGCCAACGCCTCGCCGACTACGCGCGACTGCTGCTGAAGTGGAACCGGACTTTCAACCTGCTCGGTGCCGCCGACCCGGTCGCGCTGATCGATGAGCACCTGATCGACGCGCTGGCGACGCTGCCGGCGCTGGCCCGCCACCTGACCGGCACCGCAGCGCCACGATTGCACGATGTCGGCAGTGGCGCCGGCCTGCCCGGAATTCCGCTCGCCATCGCGTGGCCGGAACTGCCGGTCGTGCTGATCGAACCGATCGGCAAGAAGGCGGCATTCCTGCGCCAGGCCATTGCCGAACTCGAGCTTTCGAACGTCCGCGTCATCGAGGCGCGGCTGACGCCGCAGCTTGCGCTGACCGATCCCGGTCTCGTCGCGGCAGCGCCCTCGCGGCTCGATTCGTCGCAGCCAGTCGCCACGGAGCGTGCCGTCACGCCGCACTTCATCTGCCGCGCCTTGACTACGCTCGCCGACTTCGCTGCTTTGTGTCGCCCACATGTAAGTGATGATTCACTTCTATTTGCGATGAAGGCGATTCGCACCGAACACGAACTCGCTGCCCTCGCGCCGGATATCCGGGTCCGTGCAGTCGAACGATTGCCGGTGCCAGCCCCCGGTGTCGACCGCCGTCTGGTGGTCCTGTCCTATCCCGAATCGAACGGAGACCCCGAATGGCGATCATCCTGACCATCGCGAACCAGAAAGGCGGGGTCGGGAAGACCACCACGTCGGTCAACCTCGCGGCGGCGCTCGCCGAGCGCGACCAGCGTGTCCTGCTGGTCGACCTCGATCCGCAGGGTAACGCGACGATGGGCAGCGGGATCGACAAGCGCCGGCTGTCTCGATCGGTCTATCACGTGATGATCGGCCTGTCGGATGTCGTGGAAACGCGGCAATTCTGCGAAGTGGGTGGCTACTATCTTTTGCCCGCGAACCGCGAACTCGCTGGTGCCGAGATCGAGCTGGTCGATTTCGAGGAGCGCGAGACGCGCCTCAAGGACGCGCTCGATGCCGTTGCCGATCAGTACGACTTCATCCTGATCGACTCGCCGCCGTCCCTGTCGCTGCTGACCCTGAATGGCCTGTGCGCCGCCCATGGGGTCATCATCCCGATGCAGTGCGAGTACTACGCTCTGGAAGGACTGACCGATCTGGTCAACACCATCCGGAAAGTGCACGCTAACTTCAATACCAACATCCGGATCATCGGCATCCTCCGCGTGATGTTCGACAGCCGGATCACGCTGGCGCAGCAGGTGTCGGCGCAACTCGAGGAGCACTTCAAGGACAAGGTCTTCAAGGCGGTCATCCCACGCAACATCCGGCTCGCCGAAGCGCCGAGCCACGGGATGCCCGGCGTGAAGTTCGATGCCAGTTCCCGCGGCGCTCAGGGATACATGGAGTTCGCCGGAGAGCTGATCGAGCGGATGCCGCTGTTCCGCGGCAGCTCGGCCAGCGCACCGTCGACGGCCAACCAGGCCGCCGCCGGCGCCAGCACCGGCACGACCAACCTCACGACCGCGCAGTCGACCCCATCTGCCCAGCCTGCGGCCGCCAGTCCACAGCCGCAGGCCGCCACTCAGCAGCCGGCCACCGTCCAACCGACGACCGCGACATCCCCCTCCGTCAGCACGAATCCGGCGTTCGCCGCCCGGTCGGCCGATACCGCCGGTCCCGGTGCCGCCAGCCCGGCAACCCAGTTCGGCCAGACGCCTGCCACGACGCCGGCGAGCCACGCATCGGGCTCGCCATCTGGCCCCGATTACCGCTCGCCAGCCACGGGATATACCCCGCAGTCAGCGCCCACTTCTTCCGAAAACCCGAAACCACCGATGCAGCAAACGGATGATCCGAGCAATCGCCGCGACGCCTCGAGTTCGACCACCAACGACGACCCGGCTGCCGACGGCCCGTTGACCACGACCGGAGCCGCGCAGCGATGACCCGCAAACCGAAAGGCGGTCTCGGCCGCGGCCTCGGCGCCCTGCTCGGCGGCGACGACACGGAGTTCACGGCGACGACGACCGGCATGGAGACCCGCCGCGACGAACCGCTGCGGGAACTGCCGCTGAATCTGCTGCAGGCCGGCCGCTACCAGCCGCGGACCCGGATGGACGAGACGGCGCTGCAGGAGCTCGCCGATTCGATCCGTGAGCACGGGCTGCTGCAGCCGATCGTGGTCCGCCCGATCGACGACGGCCGCTACGAGATCATTGCCGGCGAACGCCGGTTCCGTGCAGCGGCGCTGGCGCAACAGCGGACGGTTCCGGTCGTGATCAAGGAAGTCAGCGACGAGAATGCGCTGGCCCTGGCGCTGATCGAGAACATTCAGCGCGAGGACCTGAACCCGCTCGAGGAAGCCAATGCGATCCGCCGGCTGCTCGACGAGTTCCACTATACCCATGAGCAGGCGGCACAGGCGATCGGCCGCTCGCGCAGCGCAACGTCGAATCTGCTGCGGCTGTTGAACCTGGCCGACCCGGTGCAGACGATGCTGCTCGCCGGCGACATCGAGATGGGTCACGCCCGTGCGCTGCTCGCGCTTGACCGCGCGCAGCAGATCCTGCTCGCGCACCAGGTGGTACAGCGCCGGCTGTCGGTTCGCGAGGCCGAGAAGCTGGTCCAGCACGCCGTCGCCGACGCTGCTCGCGGCAGCGCCTTCACCGGGCTCGCGCCGGCCGCCGCGCCGGGCAGGCGCAGCGGCTTCAGCGACCGCGACGTCGAGCGGCTGCGCAACCGGATCGCCGACCGTCTCGGCACGTCGGTCGACATCGTCAGCCGGGCCGGCGGCAAGGGCAAGCTGGTGATCCACTTCTCGAGCAACGATGCGTTCAGCGGTCTGCTGAACCGCCTGCAGCTCGCTGCGGTGCTGGACGAGGACGCCGAGCACTGACGCGCAAGACGGGGCGCGGATCGCGATGCGCGCCGCGATCCGTCAACTCCGGGTGACCGCCGCCGCCGCGGCGCTGGAACGCTGCATTACCGCCTCGCCGACGTCCACTGCGCCGGCGCTCGAGCCCAGGCCCCGGCCGCCTCATCGACGAAGCGGTCGCCGCAGCGCGTGCGTCGGTCGCATTCAGGTCGCATTATCAAGTCGCATTCAGATCGCATACCCGGTCGCATCGCCGATCGCATCGCCGACTGCAGCGCTGTCGCCTGAATCTTGAATCACGCTTTGACCGACCCTGGGACTTCCCCTATACTCCACAGGCTTTGTCCGACGCGGCCTGCTGCGCCCGGACCGGCATCGACACCAATCGAATTCGTCCACCCCGGCTCTCGACGGGCCGCGACACCGAAGTCCGGTCCGGCCCGTAGCGAGGATCCGGATGCAGGGATCCGGAAGCGCGCGATGGCATCGAGGGCGATCATGGCGGCATCGGCAGGCAAGGCCTGCGGATGGCGGCGGAGCGCGAGCGGATGTTGATGGCCGTGACGTTGCAGCTGGTGTCGGTGCTGGTGCTGGCGTTGATCGCCGGCCTGGTTTCCGGCTGGTCGAGCCTGCAGGATGCAGCGCTCGGCGGCGCGGCGGCGATCATCCCGAACAGCCTCTTCGCGTTGCGGCTGGCAGCTCACCGGGGTCGATCGGCGGAGTCGTACCCGGTGGTGTTCTTCCTGGGCGAGTTCGCGAAGATCGGTCTGACGGTGGCGTTGCTCGCGGCAATCAACAAGTGGCTCGGGCCGGTGAACTGGCTCTGGCTGCTGCTCGGTCTGATCGTCGCGCTGAAGGCTCCGCTGGCGATGTGGTTCATCCGCCCGCCGCAGCAGTCGACGGCGGCGCCGCGCTAGCGCGGGGCGCGCTCCGCAGTCCGTGTCCCGGCTTCGCTCGTGATCTCGTTCCCGATTTCCTTGCTCCCGATCTCTCCGTACAGATTAGATAGCAACGACACCAGATGGCGACAGCAGGTTCACACGGCCCGGCCAACGCGTCGGAGTACATCGTCCACCACCTGGGCAATGCGACCACCACCGGACACCCGCAGAAGGCGATCGTCGACTTCGGCGTGATCAATCTCGATACGGTGTTCTGGTCGGTGCTGATGGCGGTGATCGCCGGGTGGCTGATGTGGCGCGCCGCCAAGGCGGTGTCGAGCGGCGTGCCGAACCGCTTCGTCGGCGCGATCGAATCGCTGGTGGAGTTCGTCCACGAGCAGGCGCGCTCGATCGTCCACGGCGACGTCCGCTACATCGCGCCGCTGGCGCTGACGGCATTCGTCTGGATCGTGTTCATGAACGCGCTCGACCTGGTTCCGGTCGACCTGATCCCGGTGCTGTTCCAGTGGGCCGGCATCGCCGAATACCAGCGGATCGTGCCGACCGCGGACCTGAACGCAACGATGGCGATGTCGCTGGTCGTGATCGCGACCTCGATCTATTACGGCATCAAGGTCAAGAGCGCCGGCGGCTTCCTGCATGAGTTGTTCGTCGCGCCGTTCGGCGGCGGCCCGTCGTCGGGTCCCGGCATCGTGCTGAAGCCGGTGCTGTGGGTCGTCAACTTCCTGATGCAGATGATCGAATACCTGGCACGGACCGTCTCGCTCGGCATGCGGTTGTTCGGCAACATGTTCGCCGGCGAACTGGTCTTCATGCTGATCGCGCTGCTCGGCGCCACCGCGACGCTGTGGGGCTACGGCCTGCACACCGTGCTCGGGCTCGGCTGGGCGATCTTCCACATCCTGATCGTGATCCTGCAGGGCTTCATCTTCATGATGCTGACGCTGGTGTATATCGGCCAGGCTCACGAAGCGCACTGAACGGCGCGCCCGCCGACCACCCGGATCGCATTCGGATTTCGCATCACCCGCCGCTTCGGCATTCCATCGTTCGCTTACTTACGTTTCTGTCTTAGGAGTCATCATGACGAATATCGGTTTCGTGGCCATCGCTTGCGGTTTGATCATCGGTCTCGGCGCGATGGGCGCTTGCATCGGCATCGGCAACATGGGCGGCAAGTACATCGAAGGCGCCGCCCGCCAGCCGGAGCTGATGGACAAGCTGCAAACCAAGATGTTCCTGCTGGCCGGCCTGATCGACGCGGCGTTCCTGATCGGCGTCGGTATCGCGATGATGTTCGCGTTCGCCAACCCGTTCCAGGGCTGAGGGCGAGCCGGCGCGAAGCGCCCGCTGCGCACGCTGCCGCCAGGCCGTGTGATCGTTCGGGCGGCGCTCGCGTGGCACCGGCTCTCTGGTCTCGAGAACCTCGCACGGAGTATTCAGCGTGAACATCAACGCGACGCTGTTGGTACAGATCGTCGTCTTCGCCCTGCTCTGGTGGTTTACCGCCAGGTACGTATGGCCGCCGATCACGACCGCGCTCGATGAGCGCGCCAAGAAGATCGCCGACGGCCTGGCC
Source organism: Lautropia sp. (assembly GCA_050249335.1). GTDB lineage: Bacteria > Pseudomonadota > Gammaproteobacteria > Burkholderiales > Burkholderiaceae_E > Lautropia. The sequence continues at coordinate 29,892 of JBFWQR010000003.1, read as the reverse complement.
GCCGCCGACAAGGCCAAATCCGATCTGCAGGCCGCCGAGCAGCGGGTCGAAGCGGAGCTGAAGAAGGCCCGCGACAGCGCCAACGAAGTCCGCACCGGTGCCGAGAAGCAGGCCGCGGCGCTGGTCGACGAAGCCCGTGCCGAGGCCGCCCGGATCGTCGCCGCCGCCAAGAAGGCCGCCGAGCAGGAAGCGACGCTCGCCGCGCAACGCGCCCGCGACCAGTTGAAGGATCAGGTCGCGAAGCTGGCGGTTGCCGGCGCCGAGCGGATCCTGCGGCGCGAGATCGACGCCGGCCGCCACGCCGAACTGCTCGCCGATCTGAAGAACGAGTTGCGGTAGGCGTCCATGGCCGAATCGCTGACCATCGCCCGCCCGTACGCGGACGCCGCGTTCAAGCGCGCGGTCGAGACCAACGGCCTCGCGGCCTGGTCCGCCGCGATCGCGCAGCTCGCCGCGGTGACGCAGACTGCCGAAGCCCGCCAGCTGATCGCCGACCCGGCGCTCGACAGCGGCCGGATCGCCGATGCGATCGCCGATGTCGCCCGGCTCGACGGCGAGCCGCGCAACTTCGTCAAGTTGCTGGCGCAGAACGACCGCCTCTCGGTGCTGCCGGAGATCGCCAGCCAGTTCGAAGTGCTGAAGAGCCGCCACGAACAGGTGCTCGACGTCGAGGTGCAGTCGGCGTTCGCGTTGACCGAAAAGCAGGTCAGCGACATCGTCGCGACGCTCGAAACGCGCTATGGCCGCAAGATCAAGGCGACGACCACGGTCGATCCGGAATTGATCGGCGGTGTCGCGATCCGGGTCGGCGACGAAGTGATCGATGCATCCGTGCGCGGCAAGCTGGCGCAGCTCGCCGCGACCCTGTCGAATTAAGGAGTCCCCATGCAGCTCAACCCCGCTGAGATCAGCGAACTGCTGAAGAGCAAGATCCAGAACCTGGAAGTCGGCGCCGACCAGCGCAACCAGGGCACGGTCGTCTCGGTCACCGACGGCATCTGCCGGATCCACGGTCTGTCGGACGTGATGCAGGGCGAGATGATCGAGTTCCCCGGCAACATCTTCGGCCTGGCGCTGAACCTCGAGCGCGACTCGGTCGGCGCGGTGGTGCTCGGCCAGTACGAGAACATCTCCGAAGGCGACACGGTCAAGGCGACCGGCCGCATTCTCGAAGTGCCGGTCGGCCCGGAGCTGATCGGCCGCGTCGTCAACTCGCTCGGCCAGCCGATCGACGGCAAGGGCCCGATCAACGCCAAGATGACCGACGTCATCGAGAAGGTCGCGCCCGGCGTCATCGCCCGGCAATCGGTGTCGCAGCCGGTGCAGACCGGCATCAAGTCGATCGACGCGATGGTGCCGATCGGCCGCGGCCAGCGCGAGCTGATCATCGGCGACCGCCAGACCGGCAAGACCGCGGTCGCGGTCGACACGATCATCAACCAGAAGGGCAAGGACCTGATCTGCGTCTATGTCGCGGTCGGCCAGAAGGCCTCGACCGTCGCCAACGTGGTCCGCAAGCTCGAGGAGCACGGCGCGATGGCGTACACCATCGTGGTCGCGGCGACCGCGTCGGAATCGGCGGCGATGCAGTACATCGCGCCGTACTCCGGCTGCACGATGGGCGAGTACTTCCGCGATCGCGGCCAGGACGCACTGATCATCTACGACGACCTGACCAAGCAGGCGTGGGCCTATCGCCAGGTGTCGCTGCTGCTGCGCCGCCCGCCGGGCCGCGAAGCGTATCCGGGCGACGTGTTCTATCTGCACTCGCGGCTGCTCGAGCGCGCCGCCCGCGTCAACGCCGACTATGTCGAAGCCTTCACCAAAGGTGAAGTCAAAGGCAAGACCGGCTCGCTGACCGCGCTGCCGATCATCGAGACCCAGGCCGGCGACGTCTCGGCGTTCGTGCCGACCAACGTGATCTCGATCACCGACGGCCAGATCTTCCTGGAGAGCGACCTGTTCAACGCCGGCATCCGGCCGGCGGTCAACGCCGGTATCTCGGTGTCGCGGGTCGGCGGCGCCGCCCAGACGGACCTGATCAAGAAGCTCGCCGGCGGCTCCCGGATCGCACTGGCGCAGTACCGCGAGCTCGCCGCGTTCGCGCAGTTCGCGTCGGATCTCGACGCCGCCACCCGCAAGCAGCTCGACCGCGGCCGCCTGGTCACCGAGCTGATGAAGCAGCCGCAGTACGCGCCGCTGCAGGTCTGGGAGCAGGCGCTGACGCTGTTCGCCGCCAACAACGGCTACTACGACGACATCGAAGTCAACAAGGCGCTGCCGACCGACCGCGCGCTGCGCGAGTTCGCGAAGGCCAAGTACGGCGCGTTCGTCGACGAGCTCGAGCGCGACAAGAAGTTCGGCAAGGAGATCGAGGCCAAGCTGCACGATCTCTTGAAAGACTTCAAGAAAACCGGTGCGTTCTGACGAGGCGCTTGGCGGCGTGGCGTTTTTTTGTCCATCGCCGAGTAGCGAAAGCTACTCGGCGTAGCACCTGCTCCACGGACTGAGAGAGCCTATCGACAATGGCTAGCAGCAAAGAGATCCGGACCAAGATCAAGAGCGTGAAGAACACGCAGAAGATCACCAAGGCGATGGAAATGGTCTCGGTGTCGAAGATGCGCAAGGCGCAGGACCGGATGCGTCATGCGCGGCCGTATGCGGACAAGATCCGCAACATCGCCGCGCATCTGGCGAGCGCGAATCCCGAGTTCCGCCATCCGTTCCTGGTCAAGAAGGAGACGATCAAGAACGTCGGCATCATCGTCGTCACCACCGACAAGGGCCTGTGCGGCGGCCTCAACACCAACATCCTGCGCGCGGTCACCAACAAGCTGCGGGAAGTCGAGCTGGCCCACGGCATCGCGCTGACCACGGCGATCGGCACCAAGGGCTTCGGCTTCCTGACACGGGTCGGCGCCAAGGTCGCCTCGTACCTGGTGCAGCTCGGCGACACGCCGCACATGGAAAAACTGATCGGCCCGATCAAGGTCCAGCTCGACGCGTTCGAGCGCGGCGAGATCGACGCGGTCTATCTGGCGTACACCCGCTTCGTCAACACGATGACCCAGACGCCGGTGATCGAGCAGCTGCTGCCGCTGTCGGCGGAGAAGCTCGGCGACGCGTCGCGCGAGTACTCGTGGGACTACATCTACGAGCCCGACGCGCAGACGGTGCTGGAGGAGCTCTTGGTCCGCTACGTCGAAGCGATCGTCTATCAGGCGGTCGCGGAGAACATGGCGTCCGAGCACAGCGCCCGCGTGGTCGCGATGAAGGCCGCCTCGGACAACGCCAAGAAGGTCATCGACGAACTGCAACTGTCGTACAACAAGGCCCGCCAGGCCGCGATCACGCAGGAGTTGAGCGAGATCGTCGGCGGCGCAGCCGCGGTATGACGGCGCCTACGCTAGAGATTGCGAAAGAATACTGAGGAAGCCCAATGACACAAGGTCACATCGTTCAATGCATCGGCGCGGTCGTCGACATCCAGTTTCCGCGCGACAAGATGCCGAAGGTCTACGATGCGCTGAAGCTGGTCGATGCCGGTGACTCGCTGGCCGAGAAGGGCCTGACGTTCGAAGTCCAGCAGCAGCTGGGCGACGGCGTGGTCCGGACCATCGCGCTCGGCTCCTCCGATGGCTTGCGCCGCGGCATGCCGATCGAGAACACCGGCGACAACATCAAGGTACCGGTCGGCCAGGGCGTGCTCGGCCGCGTGATGGACGTGCTCGGCCGCCCGATCGACGAGCGCGGCCCGATCAAGTCCGACGAGACCCGCGCGATCCACCAGGTCGCGCCGAAGTTCGACGAGCTGTCGCCGTCGCTGGAGCTGCTCGAGACCGGCATCAAGGTCATCGACCTGATCTGCCCGTTCGCCAAGGGCGGCAAGGTCGGGCTGTTCGGCGGCGCCGGCGTCGGCAAGACCGTCAACATGCTCGAGCTGATCAACAACATCGCGAAGGAGCACTCGGGCCTGTCGGTGTTCGCCGGCGTCGGCGAGCGCACCCGCGAAGGCAACGACTTCTATCACGAGATGTCGGACGCCAAGGTCATCGTGCAGGAAGATCTGTCGCAATCGAAGGTCGCGATGGTGTTCGGCCAGATGAACGAGCCGCCGGGCAACCGGCTGCGCGTCGCGCTGACCGGCCTGACGATGGCCGAGCGCTTCCGCGACGAAGGCCGCGACATCCTGTTCTTCGTCGACAATATCTACCGCTACACGCTGGCCGGTACCGAAGTGTCGGCGCTGCTGGGTCGGATGCCGTCGGCGGTCGGCTACCAGCCGACGCTCGCCGAAGAGATGGGCCGGCTGCAGGAGCGGATCACATCGACCAAGACCGGCTCGATCACGTCGATCCAGGCAGTGTACGTGCCGGCGGACGACCTGACCGACCCGTCGCCGGCGACCACCTTCGGCCACCTCGACGCGACCGTCGTGCTGTCGCGCGACATCGCGTCGCTCGGCATCTATCCGGCGGTCGATCCGCTCGACTCGACGTCGCGCCAGATCGATCCGAACGTGATCGGCGAAGAACACTACTCGGTGACCCGCGGCGTCCAGGCGACGCTGCAGCGTTATAAAGAACTGCGCGACATCATCGCGCTGCTCGGCATGGACGAGCTGTCGCCGGAAGACAAGCTCGCGGTCGCCCGCGCGCGCAAGATCCAGCGCTTCCTGTCCCAGCCGTTCCACGTCGCCGAAGTGTTCACCGGCTCGCCGGGCAAATACGTGCCGCTGAAGGAAACGATCCGCGGCTTCAAGATGATCGTCAACGGCGAATGCGACGCGCTGCCCGAGCAGGCGTTCTACATGGTTGGCGGCATCGAAGAAGCGTTCGAGAAGGCGAAGACCCTGAAGTGAACGCGCAGCTGCGAATAAAGGACGCCCCCCGAAGCGGCCTGTTCGGCAGCCTCCCCCCGCTGGGGGGCGCCGTCTGCGCACCGGCGAAGCCGGATCCGCGACGGCAGCTTGGTGCGGAGCGCCGAGGGTTGCGGACGGCGCCGGTGTAGGGCCAGAAAGCGGCACCCGATGCCAGGGACGAATGGAGCAGGGATGCATCGAAGCGGCGTGGAGTAACGAATGAGCACGATACATGTTGATGTGGTCAGCGCCGAAGAGTCGATCTTCGAGGGCAAGGCGGAGTTCGTCGCGCTGCCCGGCGAAGCCGGCGAGCTCGGCATCTATCCGCAGCACACGCCGCTGATCACGCGGATCAAGGCCGGCGCGGTGCGGATCAAGCTGCCGGGCAAGAGCGAAGAGGAGTTCGTCTTCGTCGCCGGCGGTATTCTCGAAGTGCAGCCGAACCGCGTCACCGTGCTCGCCGACACCGCGATCCGCGGCGGCGATCTCGACGAAGCGAAAGCGGCGGAGGCACAACGCCAGGCGCAGGAAGCGATGAACAACGCCAAGAGCGACATCGATCTGGCGCGTGCGCAATCCGAGTTCGCGATGATGGCGGCGCAGATCGCGGCGATCCGCAAACTGCGCAAGAAGTAGGCCGTCTTCCCGAAAGTCGGCCGTCTCCCGATCGCCGGTCATTCACGGCGGGCAGGCATCCAGGTGCTGCGAAATGGACGATCGAGCGAGACGGTAATGACACCGCGCCGAATTGCGCAGGCCGCCTACTTCGTCGAGCCCTGGAAGAACGGGCTCGGCGCGACCGACGTCATCGCCGAAGCGCGGGTCGCGAATGCACCGGCGCAAGGCTGGGAGGGGCTGGTCTGGCGTCTCGCCCGAACACCGATCCTTTCGGCATCGCCGTTCTCCGATCTCAGCGGCTATGACCGTTACCAGGTCGTGATCGAAGGCGACGGCCTCTATCTCGACACGGAAACGGCGTCGATCGACCTGTCCCGGCCGCTCGTTCCGGTCCGGTACTCCGGCGACCTGAAGATCGTCAGCCGGCTCGAGAACGGCCCGGTCCGCGTGCTGAACCTGATCGTCGACCGGAAGCTGGCCGAAGGACGGATGACGGTCCTTGCCGGGCCGGCGACGACCGAGCTGGGCGAGGGCAGGCATCTGCTGGTCGCCGCCAGCGGAGCGGCCATCGTCGAATGCGGCGACGCCGCGATGACGGCTGGCGACGGCCTGACGATCGACGATGGTGATACGCTGGAGATCGCGGCCGACTCACCGGTCCGGATCAGGATCCGCTCCGGGTCGGTCGTCCTGTCGTCCATTCACGCCCGGAACCCCGACTCCCGATAGCGCCGTCTCGCTGACCGGAGGAAAAGAAGAAGTCGCGCCCATGTCCCGCGTCGTTACCGGCGCGGATGTTGCCAACAAGGTGCGCAGTCGCGCCACGTCCTGGCGGCCGTGCACCGGGAGGAAGAACCCATGACACACCGCCAACGCCTCGCCACCGCCGCCATCGCGGCCGCCGCTCTCCTGCCCGTCGCGCCGTCCCAGGCGCAGACGCTGCCACCGGGCCCGACGGTCAACATCACGATGGTCACCCAGCTCTCGCCGTCGATCCCGCAATACACCAAGGTCGACATCCCGATGCTGCGCGAAGGCATCCCGGCCAAGAGCGGCGGGCGTATCAAGGTGACGCTGGCGAGCTGGCCGGAGCGCTCGCTGAACGGGCCCGAGCTGCTGCGCGTCATCCGCTCGGGCCAGATCGATATCGGCGGACCGGCGCTGCCGACCGTCGCCGGCGATGTGCCGATGCTCGAGATGTCCGACCTCGCCGGCCTCAACCCGTCGCACGAGCAGGCCCGCAAGGTCATCGATGCGGTGCTGCCCGAGGTCAACAAGGAGCTCGAGCGTTTCGGGGTGCGCATCATCGCGACCTTCCCGTATCCGGCCCAGGTATTCTTCTGCCGCGAACCGGTCAGGAGCCTGGCCGACCTGAAGGGCCGCCGCATCCGCACCGCCGGGGGCTCGACCAACGATTTCGTCCAGGCCATCGGTGCCCAGCCGACGGCGATCGGCTTCCCCGAAGTCTATGGCGCGCTGGAACGCGGTGTCGTCGATTGCGCGGTCACCGGCACCGCGACCGGCAATGGTGCCCGCTGGTACGAGGTGACCAGCCACATGTACGCGCTGCCGGTGCTGTGGGGCACCTCGGCCTACGTCGCCAACCTGGCCTGGTGGAACAAGCTGGATCCGGCGGTGCGCGACTTCCTGCAGGCCACCTTCAAGGACGTCGAGAACCAGCAATGGAAGCTCGGCCAGGAAGCGACCGAGGACGGCATCGCCTGCAATGCCGGCAAGAAGGAAGGCTGCACGATCGGCCACGTCGTCGACAAGAAGCCGATGACGATCACGCGGCCGAGCGAAGCCGACATGGCCTTCCTGCGCGAGAACCTCAGCTCGGTGGTTCTGCCGGCCTGGGTCAAGCGCTGCGGCGCACGCTGCGGCGAGACCTACAACCGGCTGGCTGCCCCGATCACCGGCATCAAGTACGAAGCACGCTGAGCCGGGGGCGGGCAGACGATGCTCTCCAGCGCGATCGTCTGGGCCGCCCGCTGCCGCAGCGTGGTCGCCCGGCTCGGCTCGGCCATGGGCTATGCCTCGGGCTGGGCATTCATTCTCTGCGCCTTCTTCATCACCTTCGACGTCGTGGCGCGGCGCTTCTTCGGCTTCAGCTCGCAGGCGACGACGGAGCTGACCGGCTACGCCCTCGCCTTCGGCATTTCCTGGGCGCTCGCGCATACGCTGACGGCGCGCGCCCATGTCCGCATCGACGTGCTGATCAACTATCTGCCGGCGAAGATCCGCTTCTGGATGCACCTGCTCAGCCTGGCGGCGCTGGCGGTCTTCATCGGCTTCGCCGCCAAGGGCGCGATCGATCTGGTCGAGGAGTCGCTGCTCTTCAACGCGACCGACATCAGCATCCTGCAGACGCCGCTGTGGATCCCGCAAGGTCTCTGGACCTTCGGCATCCTGGTCTTCCTGGTCCTGATCCTGCTGATGCTGGCCGAAGCCACGCTGCTGGTGCTGGCCGGACGCGGCGCCGAAGCCGAGGTGATGCTGCACCAGCGCAGCTACAACGAGGAGGCGGCCGAGGCGCTGGAAGCCGTCGGTGACGTCGCGGCCGCCGATGCGCTGCAGGCCAGGGCCGGCGACAAGGGAACATCGCGATGAAGCGACCCCCACGCTTCGCTGCCCCCCGAGGGGGCTGTCAGCGCCTTCGGGCGGCCGGGCGGCGCTGACATGATCGCGATCCTCTTCCTGCTGGTGCTCGTCGCGATCATGGTCGTCTCGAGCCTGCTCGGCATCGGCCCCGGCAACCTGCTGATCGGCGAGGTGCTGCTGCTGGTCGGCCTGTTCCTGCTGTTCTTCGGCGCCGGCATCTACATCGGCGCGGCGCTCGGCGTGCTTGGCCTGATCATTGGCTTCGGATTCTCCGACCGGCCGTTCTGGACCTTCATCGGCCAGACCCTGTGGAACCCGTCGTCGAGTTTCGTGCTGGTCGCGGTGCCGCTGTTCCTGCTGATGGGCGAGGTGCTGCTGCGCGCCGGCCTGTCCGAACGGCTCTACAAGGCGTTGAACGTCTGGCTGGACCGCCTGCCCGGCGGCCTGCTGCACACCAACATCGCGGCTTCCGGCGTCTTCTCGGCGATCTCCGGCTCGTCGGTCGCCACCGCGGCGACGATGGGCTCGGTCGCGCTGCCGTTCTTCAAGGGCACGCGCTACAACCCTCGGATGGTGCTGGGCTCGCTCGCCGCCGGCGGCGCGCTCGGCAACCTGATCCCGCCCGGCATCACCTTCATCATCTACGGGCTGATCACCGAAACCTCGGTCGGCGCGCTCTACCTCGCCGCCGTCGGGCCGAGCATCCTCGTCGTCGCGCTGTTCGTGCTGCTGATCCTGTGGAAGGCCCGGACCGACGCGCCGGTGGCGGACCCCGACGCGCCGCGCACGCCGATGCGCGTCAAGCTGCGCAGCCTGGTCGACCTGCTGCCGACCGCGATCCTGATCCTGCTCGTGCTCGGCACCATCTACGGCGGCCTGGCGACCGCGACCGAATCGGCCGCGCTCGGCGTCGTCGGCGCGATCGTCTTCGCCGCGATCGAAGGGCGGCTGAGCTGGAAGATGCTGAACGCCTCGGCGGAGGCGACGGCACGCAACACCGCGCTGATCGGCCTGATCCTGTTCGGCGCCTACCTGCTGAACTACGTCTTCGTCGGCCTGGGCGTGCCGCAGGCGCTGGCCTCGTTCGTCGCCGAGGTGCCGCTGCCGCCGTGGGGCGTGATGCTGCTGATCATCGGCTTCTACATCGCGCTCGGTACCTTCATGGAGGGCTTCTCCATGGTGATCACGACGATCCCGGTGGTTTTCCCGGTGGTCGTCGCGCTCGGCTACGACCCGATCTGGTTCGGCGTCATCGTCACCATGCTGGTCGAGATCGCGCTGATCTCGCCGCCGGACGGCACCGTGCTCTACGTGCTGCAGGGCATGCGCAAGGACGGCGGCCCGATCACCGACGTGTTCGCCGGCGTCATTCCGTTCTTCGTGCTCTACATCGTCGCGGTGCTGATCCTGATGTGGCTGCCGCAGCTCGCGCTCTGGCTGCCGAGCGCCGTGTATTGATCCGGCGCCGGCCTCGATGAATGTCGATCCGCCCGGTTCCGCGGCGAGGTCGAGTGCCTGCCGATCGAACGCGCCGCCGCCGGTGGCCGGCCCGCGCAGGCATGCGCTGATCGCCGGAGCTGCCGGCCGGCTCGGCGAAGCCCTGCTCGCCCAGTTGCTGGTGACGCTGCGCTACGACGGCATTACCGTGTTGACCAACGGGCCGCTGGCCTCGACGGTGCGCGGCCTGCGGCCGCTGGCCCAGGCGGCGTTCCTGGCCAATCCGGGCCTGGCCAATCCGGGCCTGGCCGAAGCGAGCCCGGCCGTCGAGCTCGATGTCTACCTCTGTACGGCCGATGGCGACGATCCGCTCGCGCGCGCACCGAACCGGCGCGACGCGATCTATGCGCCACTCGCCGACCTGCCGACGGTCCGTGCGCTCGCCGGCGCGGCTGCGGCCGCCGGCGCACGCCGGCTGCTGCTGATCGCGCCGCTGGCCGCCTGGCGCCAGACGTCGGCGGCGAGCCGGATGCTGCCGCAGGCGCTCGAGCTCGAGCTGGCGCGGCTGGCGGTACCGACCGTCGTGGTATTGCGCCCGGTCACCGAGCGCGCGGTCGAGCTGAACACGGCTGCGGAATCTGCGACCGTCGAATCCCGCTTGCAACGCTTCGCCCGCTTCTATCTGTCACAACTACGCTTCATGCTGCCCTCGGCCGGCAAGGCATTGCGCGCGGTCGATATCGCCCGGATCGCGATCGGCATAATGGCCGAGTCCGATCGGCCGGGGTTGGCGGTGGTGCCACCCGACAGAATCCGGCAACATGCCGAGGCGGCTGGCACCGGCCGCAACCCGCCGCCGGCCGGCTGAAGCCGGCCCCGGCACCCACCGCAGCCCCGATCCCAACCCGATCCCAGTCCAATCCCAGCCCGGCCCCAGCCAGCTCCATAACGCTCAGACCTTGAACAACGACGTCTTTCTCCGCGCGCTCTACGGCGAAGCGACCACTTACACCCCGATCTGGTTGATGCGCCAGGCCGGCCGCTACCTGCCGGAATACAACGCCACCCGCGCCCGCGCCGGCGACTTCATGACGCTGTGCCGGACGCCGGAGCTCGCCTGCGAAGTCACGCTGCAGCCGCTGGCCCGTTTTCCGCTCGATGCCGCCATCCTGTTCTCCGACATCCTGACGGTCCCGGACGCGATGGGGCTCGGCCTGCACTTCGTCGACGGCGAAGGGCCGCGGTTCGCGCGGCCGGTCCGCAGCGAAGCCGAGATCGCGCAGTTGGCGGCCCCCGACCCGAGCGCCGAATTGCGCTATGTGCTCGACGCGGTCCGGACGATCCGCAGCGCGCTCGCCGGCCGGGTGCCGCTGATCGGCTTTTCGGGCAGCCCCTGGACGCTCGCCTGCTACATGGTCGAAGGCGGCGGCAGCAGCGACTTCCGCCACGTCAAGGGCCTGCTGTACCGGCGTCCCGACCTGATGCACCGGCTGCTCGCGATCAACGCGGCAGCCGTCACCGCGTACCTGAATGCGCAGATCGAAGCCGGTGCCCAGGCTGTGATGCTGTTCGACACTTGGGGCGGCGTGCTGCCGGACGGCCTGTTCCAGACCTGCTCGCTCGCCTATCTGCAAGCGATCGTCACCGGCCTGACCCGGCAGCGTGACGAACGCGCTGCCGACGGCACGGTCAGCAGCGCCCGGGTACCGGTGATCGTCTTCACCAAGGGCGGTGGCGGTTGGCTGCCGGAGCTCGCCGGCATCGGCGCCGACGCGATCGGCGTCGACTGGACGGTCAATCTCGCGTCCGCTCGCGGTCGGGTCGGCCCGGATTGCGTACTGCAGGGTAATCTCGATCCGATGGCGCTGCTCGCCGGGCCCGCACAGGTGCGTGCCGAAGCGATCCGGACGCTCGAAAGCTACGGCACCGCGCATACCGGTCGCGGCCACGTCTTCAACCTGGGCCACGGCATCTCGCAGTTCACGCCACCCGACAACGTTGCGGCGCTGGTCGAAGCCGTCCACGTACACAGCCGGAAAATGCGGCTTCCGGCCGAGAGCGGGTCCTCACTTTGAGCGAGAGCCCGAGCCTCCGGACCTGCACTTATGCACAACTTGGCGGCAATTGACATGAAACCCGGCCGGAGCGCCCCCGTTGTCATGATCCGGTCGCTAAGTCGTTGATTTGCAACGAAGTTGAGTCGGCGTAATTATGACGACTTTGTGAGCAAACCGCCGCCGCCGCCCTATTCACGGGGCTTTGCGGGCGTTTTCGAAGGGATTTGCACAGGGCTATCCACAGAAACTGTGCAAAACCGGAAAATCCCTTGCCGTGCCGACTCTTGATCGCGATAGTTCAGAATTCATCTTAAGTGTCGACGTTCGCAGACGTGCTGCTCGACGGACCCTTGGCCGGCCGCTACGCCTATCGGGTACCGGCCGGGTCGACGGTCGCAGCCGGTGACTGGGTTGCGGTCCCGTGGGGCCGCATCCGCAGGGTCGGACTGGTTGCAGGGGTCAGGTCGAGCGACGCCGCCAGCCCCGATCCCGCGCTGGACCCGCAGAAGATCCGGGACCTGGATTCGGTGCTGACGGATCTGCCGCCGGCGCCGCCCGGCTGGCTCGACTTCATCGAATTCGCCGCCGGCTACTACCACGGCGCCGCCGCCGATCTCGCGCTCGGCAGCGTCCCGAAGCTGCTGCGGGTGGTGCCGTCGGCGCGCACCCGTACCCGTGCCAGCGACCGGCTCGCGGCCTTCGCCGGTGCCACGCCCGCCGTGCTCGCGTCGCTGGCGGCCGTCACCGCCGATCCAGGTGCCTGTGCCACCGGGCGGGCCAGCGCGGCCACACCGGTCGATCCGGGCGGGGCGCCCGCGCTCAACGCCGCGCAGCGAGCGATCCTCGCCGCGCTGACTCCGCTGGTGCCTGCTCCACCGGCTGCGCCAACTTCGCCGACCCCGCCGGCCTCGCCGACCCCGCCATTTTCACCAACCTCGCCGACCCCTGCCCTGCCGCCGACGCTGCTGCATGGCATCACCGGCAGCGGCAAGACCGAGATCTATCTGCACTGGTTCGCCGCGCAGCTGGCGCGCTCGCCGACGGCTCAGGTCCTGCTGCTGGTTCCGGAGATCGGCCTGACGCCGGCGCTGCTGACGCAGCTGCAACGGCGCTTCCCGGATCAGCCGATCGCGGTGCTGCATAGCGAGATGCCCGATGCGACGCGGGCCAGCCACTGGCTCGCCGCTGCCAGCGGCCGCGCCCGGATCGTGCTCGGCACCCGGCTGGCGGTGCTGGTGCCGCTACCGGGCCTGGCCGCGGTCGTCGTCGACGAGGAGCACGACCCGTCGTACAAGCAGCAGGAAGGCATCCGCTATTCGGCCCGCGATCTGGCGATCGCCCGCGCCGCCCGCGCCGGCGTGCCGGTCGTGCTCGGCTCGGCGACGCCGTCGCTCGAGACCTGGCACAACGCGCAGGCCGGCCGCTACCGGACGCTGGCGCTGACCGCGCGCGCCAGCGGTGCCGGTCTGCCGGCGGTGCGGATCGTCGGGGTCCGCGGCAGCCGGCTCCGCCACGGCCTCTCGGACGCGGCGGTCGCCGCGATCGGCGAGACGCTGGCCCGCGGCGAGCAGGCGCTGTTGTTCCTAAACCGCCGCGGCTATGCGCCGGTGCTGTCCTGCGAAGCCTGCGGCTGGCTATCGCGCTGCGACCGCTGCGACGCCTACCGGGTGCTGCATCGGGTCGGCAGCCGGCCGCACGGCGGCTACCGGCTGATCTGCCACCATTGCGCCGCCGAAGCCGCGGCGCCGCGCGCCTGCCCGCAATGCGGCAACCAGGACCTGACCCCGGTCGGCCGCGGCACCCAGCGGCTCGCCGACGGGCTTGCCGAGCTGTTCCCGACCGCCGCTGTCGGACGCCTCGATCGCGACGTCGCCAAGCGCCGCGGAGCAATTGCTCACTTTCTCGCTGAGGCTCATGCCGGGCGGACTGACATCCTGGTCGGCACCCAGATGCTGGCCAAGGGCCACGACTTCGAGCGGTTGACGCTGGTGGTCGTCGTCGACGCCGACGCGGGGCTGTTCGCCGCCGATTTCCGCGCCCCCGAGCGCCTGTTCGCAACGTTGATGCAGGTCAGCGGCCGCGCCGGCCGACACGCGCCGGAACGCGCGACCACGCTGGTCCAGACCCGCTATCCGGACCATCCGCTGTTCGCGTCGCTGGTCGCGCACGACTATCCGGGCTTCGCCGCCGCGCAGCTCGCCGAACGCGCAGCGAGCGGGCTGCCGCCGTTCGCCTACCAGGCGCTGCTGCTCGCGCAGGCGCGGACGATGGATGTCACGGTCGGCTTTCTCGCCGTCGCGCGCGACCGGCTGCTGGCGCTGGCGCCGCCGCCGACGGTCACCGTCTGCGATCCGGTGCCGATGCCGCTGGCGCAGCTCAACAACCTGTCGCGCGCGCAGCTGCTGGTCGAGGCCGGCGCGCGCCGGCCGCTGCATGCGCTGCTGGCGCGCTGGCTGCCGGAGCTCGACGCGGCCGCCGCAGCGATCCGCGGCACGGTTCGCTGGCAGCTCGTCGTCGACCCGCAAGAGATTTGACGCACGGCACGGGCCCCCACGGTAAAAGCCTCTCGATAGACAACAACGACCCGGGTCCCTTCAGGTCCAATGACCAAGCGCATCCCGAAGCCTGAGAACCTTGCCGCCCTCGTCCTTGTCGTCCGCGGCGAGACGGTCTTGCTCGACGCCGATCTCGCCCAAGCGGCGTATCGGCTTCATCTCCTGACTAACGTTAAGATGGCAGCGAGCGAGGCGATGAGTTTCGGGACGATGTCATCAAGCCAAGCGTCGCGATCCGGTGACCGCGCCGCTTGACCCTTCCCGCCCCATGACCGACCTCAACCCCGCCCAAGCCGCCGCGGTCCGCCACCTCGACGGCCCCTGCCTCGTCATCGCCGGCGCCGGCTCCGGCAAGACCCGGGTCATCACCGCCAAGCTCGCGCATCTGATCGATGCCGGCCATGCGCCGCGCGCGATCGCGGCGATCACCTTCACCAACAAGGCCGCCGCCGAGATGGCCGAGCGCTTCGCCGCCGCGGTCCGGCTGCCGGCCAACGACCGGCCGACGATCTGCACCTTCCATTCGCTCGGCATGCGGATCCTGCGGGTCAGCGGCAAGGCGGTCGGCCTCAAGCCGTCGTTCTCGATCTTCGACGCCGACGATTGCGGCAATCTGCTGACGCAGCTGCTCGCGACCACCGACCGCAAGCTGGTCCGCGCCGCCGCCGCCCGGATCTCGCTGTGGAAGAACGCGCTGATCGGCGCCGACGCGGCGCTGAAAGCGGCGCGCGGCGAATCCGAGCTGCGGATCGCGCGTGCCTACCGCGACTATCAGGCGACGTTGGAAGGCTATCAGGCAGTCGACTTCGACGACCTGATCCGGCTGCCGCTGCAACTGCTCGAGCGCGACGCCGACGCCGCCCGGCTCTGGCGCGAACGGCTGCGCTATTTCCTGGTCGACGAGTATCAGGACACCAATGCCGCGCAGTATCAGCTGCTGCGCGCGTTGATCGGCGACCGCAGCGGGCTGACCGCGGTCGGTGACGACGACCAGTCGATCTACGGCTGGCGCGGCGCAACGCTCGACAATCTGAAGCGGCTCGCGATCGACTATCCGGCGCTCGAGGTCGTCAAGCTCGAACAGAACTATCGCTCGAGCCGGACCATCCTGGCCGCCGCCAACGCGCTGATCGCGCAGAACCCGAAGCTCTATCCGAAGTCGCTGTGGTCGGCGCTCGGCATCGGCGACCCGATCAAAGTGGTCGCCTGCGACGACGACGAGCGCGAGGCCGAGACCGTGGTGATGCGGATGCAGGCGGCGCGCTTCGAGAAGAAGCTCGCCTGGTCGGATTTCGCGATCCTCTATCGCGGCAATCATCAGGCGCGGGTCGTCGAGCAGATGCTGCGCAAGGAGAAGATCCCGTACCAGGTATCGGGCGGCCAGTCGTTCTTCGATCGCGCCGAGATCAAGGACCTGTGCGCGTACCTGCGGCTGCTCGCCAACGAGGACGACGATCCGGCGCTGATCCGCGCCGCCACCACGCCGCGTCGCGGCATCGGCGCGCAGACACTGAAGGCGCTCGGCGAATACGCCGGCGCCCGCGATCAATCGCTGTTCACCGCACTGTTCGAGGCCGGCCTCGGCGAGCGGATACCGGAACGCCAGCTGGCGCCGCTGCGCCAGTTCGGCGATTTCATCAACCGCTTCAAGTACCGCGCCGGCCGCGAGCCGGCCTCGGCACTGCTCGACGAGCTGCTGCGCGCGATCGACTACCAGGCGTATCTGCAGGAGCAGGGCGACGAGCGCAGCGCCACCACGCGCTGGCAGAACGTCTGCGAGTTCCGCGACTGGCTCGCCAAGCGCGCCGACGAGGACGGCCGCAATCTGATCGAGATGGCGCAGCACATCGCGCTGGTGACCCGGCTCGAAGGCCGCGACAGCGACGGCGACGCGGTCCAGCTGTCGACGGTGCACGCCGCCAAGGGGCTCGAGTATCCGCACGTGTTCCTGCTCGGCGTCGAAGAGGGCCTGCTGCCGCATGCCGGCCGCGACGGCGACGACGACGAGAGCTTCGCCGACGACGACGGCAGCGCGCGTCTCGAAGAGGAGCGGCGGCTGATGTACGTCGCGATCACCCGCGCCAAGCGCTCGCTGACGCTGACCTGGTGCCGGCAGCGCCGGCGCGCGCGCAACCTGCTCGAATGCCAGCCGTCGCGTTTCATCGGCGAGATGCAGCTCGACGCCGATGCGTCGGCCAACACCATGGTCACCGCCGACGACGCGAAGAAGAAGCTGGCGGCGCTGCGTGCGCTGTTCGCCGCGAAACCGTAGGCCGCCGTTTGCACGTCGCCCGCAACAGGGATCATGACGACGGCGGCGGCGTCGCGGCGAACGGTGCCGCGACCAAGCTATTGCAACCGCGCGGTCAGCACCTTGAGCCCGGCGGTCGCCTTCGGGTTGGTCAGATGCAGCGCCAGGCCGCCGCGGTAGGCGCGTCCAGCGCCGCCAGCAGGATCAAGCCGAGGTCGATCGCCATCGACTCGCCGCGGCCACCCGCCCGGTCAGGATGCTCATCGATTCGGCATCAAGGCGCTACGATCGGCGCCTGTCGGCGTGCAGCCCCAGCTGTAAAGCCGCAAGCAGATAGCAGGCGCTTACTTCGGTTCCTCGAACTTGGCACCGGCACCGTTCGCCAGATAGACCACCGCCCTGCCGATCTCGACATCGGAGTAGTCGCCGCCGCCCTGCGCCGGCATCGCACCCTTGCCTTTGAGCGCCGACGCCAACAGCGCTTCATAGCCGTTCTTGATCCGCGGCTCCCAGGAGGCGGCATCGCCGGTCTTCGGCGCACCGGCGACGCCGGCGGCATGGCATGCGGTGCAGACCGACTTGTAGACGACTTCGCCGGCACGCGCCGGCGGCGGATTCGCGGCATCGCGCAACACGAAGCCGGCGACCGGCTGGATCCGCTGCTGGATCGCGTCCGGCGTCATTGCGTCGGCACCCGTACCGGTCCGCGTGCTCGAGGCGACGAAACCCGCCAGCAGGATGATCAGCACGATCGGCACCAGCAGCGCGAGCAGCACGACGATGATCAGCTGCCGCGGTGTCTTGATGAAGCTTTCGTGTGCTTCGCCGCCATGGCCGGCGGCATGGGTGATCGGAGGGTTGTGTGCAGCCATTGTTCGGATTCGCGTACGCGGCGCTCGGGCCTGGACGAAGCCAGAGATTCTAGCCGCAATGAGGGGCTTTCGGGCCGGCCGTGGCCGCCGCGTGGACTGGAACCGTCAAAACGGGTATGCTCGCCGGTCCACGCGCCCGTAGCTCAGGGGATAGAGTATTGGCCTCCGAAGCCAAGGGTCGCACGTTCGATTCGTGCCGGGCGCGCCACCGATTGCCGCGTCGCGCGGGCCGGCCTGCTTCATTGCGGTCTTCTCATGGCACCGTGCTCCGTTGCCCCCCGCCGAAGGTCCGCTCCGGTGTCTGATCCGAGCCGGGCGCCGTGGCTCGAACCGGCACGGATGCTGGCCGCGATGGACCGCGCCGAATCGATCGTGCCGGCCGAGCGTGAACGGCTGCAGGACTTCGCCGAAGCCGAACGGATCCAGGCCGGGATCAACGCGCTGCGGCTCGCCCGCGGCGACGTTCCGGCCGGCTACAAGATCGGCTTCACCAACCGCAGCATCTGGCCGCTCTATGGCGTGTTCCAGCCGATCTGGGCGCCGGTCTGGCGCGCCGGTATCGTCGACCTGTCGCCCGATCCCGCCAACGCCGGCGTTGGCGCCGGTACTGGCGCCGGCGGCTGGTTCGACGCGCGCGGCCGGCTCGCGATCGACCGGTTCTGCCAGCCGCGGCTCGAGCCCGAGATCGTCGTCGGCCTGCGCGCCGCGCCGACGAGCGCCGCGCCCGAAGCCTTAGCGGCAACGATCGACTGGGTCGCGCACGGTTTCGAGATCGTCCACAGCGTCTGGCCCGACTGGCGATTCTCGGCCGCCGAGTCGTTCGCCGGCCAGGCGCTGCACGGCCTGCTGCTGATCGGACCGCGGCGCCGTGTCGCGGCACGGCACGGCGCCGCCGCTGCACTGGTCGCAGCGCTGTCCGCGGTCCGGCTCGAACTGTCGGAGGGCGGCCGGCCGGTCGCTGCCGGCGACGGCACCGCGGTGCTCGACGGGCCGGTCCAGGCGTTGTCGCATCTGGTCGCCGCGCTGATCGAACGGCGCAGCGACACCGCGGCAGCGTTCACGCTCGGCGCCGGTTCGATCGTCACGACCGGCACGCTGACCGATGCGCAGCCGCTGCTGCCAGGCCAGCGCTGGCAGACTCGTCTGACCATGCCGGCAGCGGCGAGCCGCGGCGACGGCGGCGCCTTGCTGGCGGCACCGCTGGCCGGGCTGACGCTCGAGACTTGAGGCGCAGGCGGAGCGCCGCTCAGGCCGGACCGCTGCCCGCCCGGCGCGACAGCTCGGCGCCGATCGCGCGGCCGCAAGCGGCCAGTTCGGTTCCGAGCCGCCGCTCGTCGAACATCCGGTACCGCTCCGGCCGGAACACCAGCGACACGGCGGCCGGTGCGACGTCGCGCGGCGCGCCGAGCACCGGCGCCGCGATGCCTTCGAGCGAACCCTCCATCTCGCCGTGGGACACCCACCAGCCCTGCCGTCGGGTTTCGGCGAGACCGCGGCTGAACCGGGTCCAGTCGGACGCGGTCGTCTCGGACGCGGTCGACTGGGCCGCTCCGGGGCCGTATTGCCGGTACAGCCGCTTGAGCCGTCCGCGCGGCAGCGTCGCGACAATCACGCGCGAGGTCGCGGTCCGGAACAATGGCATCACGCGGCCGCGGCCGAGCAGCTGCTGCGGCGTTTCGTCGCCGCTCTCGAGGTGGATATTGACGATCTCGTCGCCGTAGATACTGCTGAGCAGCGCGCCGGCGCCGGTCGCTCCGGCGAGCCGTTGCATGAACGGCCGAGCGGCCCCGATCAGCGGATCACATTCACGGATCTGATGATCGAGCCGGATGATCCGATGTCCGAGCGAGTACAGTCCGCCGCTGCTGCTCAGAAGCCCCGCCTGTGCCAGCTCGCGGATGTAGCGATAACAGGTCGAAGCGCGGATCCTCGCGATCATCGAAGGCGCGCTGGATCCGATCACGCTGGCCAAGCTGGCCCGGCTGCGGATCGGACCGCATCTCGGCTGCTACAACTGGCTGCGGCGCGAGCCGCGCGCCGCCGCGCATCGCGCCGCGCTGTTGCACAAGCTGCCGCTGCTGGCCCAGTTCGTCGCCGACCGGCTGGTCGGTGCGCCGGAACCGCCGCGGCGCGAGTTGATCGCGGGGCTGCCGGCGCGGATCGCGCCGCACGACGAAGCGGCGCTGCGCGCGCTGGCGCAGGCGATCGATTCCGGTCAGGATCGCGCGATCGTGGTCGCCGCGGCGCGCTGCTTCGGCGTCTCCGACAACGTGCTGCGCGGACTGTGGCGCCACTGCCCGGAAGCGCTCGGCGCGCCGCCCGAGTGGCACCTGCGTCAGATCCTGCTGGCCCTCAACGAACGGCCCGAGCGCGCCTGGCCGTCGGACGCCGCCGGCTGGCTGGCGCTGAAGGCCTCGGCGGTCCCGACCGCGGTCGCCGCGCCCTGAGCGGCCGCATCGCGCGGCGCGGCAGCGCGGCGGACCGGCAAGCCGGCGAACTCGCGGCCGCCGGTAACGTCGGCGGCGCGCAGCGATGCGTCGGCATACATCGGCGCCGGCTCGTCGGCCGGTTCGGCAATTCCGTCCGGGCGGACCGATCCATCCTCCGCGCCGTCGCCGCCCGCGGCGGCTTCCTTGCCGCCGGCACCATCGATACCGTCGACATGGTCGACATCATCGGCCCCGTCGACCGCTCCGACCGCTTCGGCGGCACCGGCGGCATCGACCGCCGCCTCGGCATCAACCGCCACCCCGGCACCGGCCGCCACCCCGGCACCGGCCGCCGCCTCGGCACCAGCCGCGGCACCCGCCGTCATCGGCCTCGCCGCGTCCTCGCCGAGGAACAGGCCGCCGAAGCGCTCCGGATCCTGGTGACTGCCGAGCCCGAACATCTGCAGGAAGCGTTCACCGTCGCGCCGGCCGAGATCGTAGGTCTTCAGGTAGCGCGCCGGTGACGTGTAGTCCCAGCTCGCTGCCGCGACCGGCTCGGACGGCTGCACATAGAGCCGGCCGTCGCGCGCGAACACCGGCGCGAGCCGCTTGTAGCGCCGCGTCGTCAACACCAGCGTCTGGCCGGGCACGTCGTCGACCAGCGCGACCGGCACATTGTCGACCAGGCCGCCGTCGAGGCACGGCGCGCCGTCGATCCGCTCGACCGGCGTGAACGGCGGGGTGCTGCTCGACGCAACCAGCAGGTCGACCAGCTCGCGGTCGCTGCGACAGTCCTGGACCCGCTTGACCTCCTGCCAGAAGCCGAGCCGGCGGCCGAAGGTCGGATGCAGCGAGCCCCGCCAGTACTTCTCGAGGTTGTAGGCGATCATTCCGCTGAGCGCCGCGCGGGTCGGCCCCATGCCCGGCGGCAGCCGCGCGAACTGGACCCGGATCTCCGGCGCGCGCCACATCAGCTGCCGGAAATGGTCGCCGCCGAGCAGCGCCCGCAGCGCCTTGCGATAGATCGCCGCATGCGGCATCAGCCGCTGGCCGCGCCGGACCAGGTTCAACCAGTTGACGTTGCTGCGCACGCCGGCGAGCTCGCGCTCGTACCAGGCGAGCGCGCGCCGTGCATCATTGGCATAGAGCAGGCATGCGGTC
This sequence comes from Lautropia sp., assembly GCA_050249335.1. Classification (GTDB taxonomy): domain Bacteria; phylum Pseudomonadota; class Gammaproteobacteria; order Burkholderiales; family Burkholderiaceae_E; genus Lautropia. The sequence continues at coordinate 9,050 of JBFWQR010000003.1, read as the reverse complement.
GCCGCGCCGGCCGAAACCGCTCCGATCACGCGCGGATGCAGCTCGATCTCGCCGGTCACGACGTCCCAGAAACCGGCCTGCCACCAGCAGCGATGGCCACCGCCGGCGAAGACCACCTTATCGAACATCGGAGCGCCTCACCCGGGCATTCTACCGTCGGCGCCCGGCACCGGCAGCAGTCAGAGCAGTGCGTAGGTGGTGGTCGCGTGGGCAGCGAGCTTGCCGTCGGCCGCACCGATCAGCTCGATCTCGCCGAATACCAGCGTGCGGCCGGGCTTCCTGACGCGCGCGATCACGCGCACGTCGCCGGCCGACACCGGCCTCATGAAGCTGATCGTCTGCCCGACCGTCGTCATCGGCTTGAACTCGCCGAGCTGGCCGGCGATCGCGATCACCATCGCGGTGTCGGCCGCGGCCATCAGCGCCTGGCCGCAGATCGTGCCGCCGACGCGGGCGAGCGCCGCATCGAACGGCAGCCGCAATTCGCATTCGCCACTGCCGACCGCAACCGGCTCGAGCGCGAGCGCCTTGACCCACGGCGCGAACAGCGTGTCGAGCCATTCACGCGCAGCGGCGAGCCGCGCCTGGTCGTCGGCCGCGCGGGCGGCGGAATCGTCGGTCGACTTCATCGGGGATCTCCGGTCGAAGGTTGCAGGTCGCGGCGGCCGAGGGTCCAGCGATAGATGATGCCCAGCGTCAGCACCAGCACCACCATCCGCGCCGCCTGGAACGCAGTGACCATCGGCACGCCGAGATCGAGATTGCGCGCGGTGAGGCTCATCTCGGCGATCCCGCCGGGCGCGGTCGCGAGGATCAGCGTGGCCGGGGCGACGCCGCTGGCGATGCCGAGCAGCCAGCCGAACGCGCCGCATGCGAGCAGCGATACCGCGGTCACGACCACCGACGCGAGCGCGACGCGCGGCGCGCTGCGATAGAAGGCCGGCGTGAAGCGCGTGCCGAGCGTCATGCCGATCGCGATCTGACCGGCCGTGGTCAGCCAGCCCGGCACAGCCGACCAGTACACGCCGGATGCGGTCAACGTCGCGGATACCAGCAGCGCGCCGATCACCCACGCGTTCGGCGCATCGAGCCGGTCGGCGACGAAGCCGCCGACCGCAGTCAAGGCGAGCAGGCCGAGCAGCCCGCCGGCATGCACGCCGAGCACCGCCGGCTGGTACGGGTCGCTGCCGTGCAGATCGAGCCAGCGATAGACGAACGGGATCAGCACGACCACCATCATCAGCCGCACGCTGTGCGCAGCCGCGACGCTCGCCGGAACGCCGCCGGCACGCTCGGCCTGCACCATCATCTCGGACGCGCCACCGATCGCCGACGCGAAGAACGCGGTCGCGCGGTCCATGCCGGTCAGCTTGCGCATCAGCCAGGCGAGCGCGAAACCGAGCACGATCGCCCAGAGAATGACGATCGCGATCAGACCGGCCTCGCGGCCGAGCGCGGCGAGCACATCGGCACTGAAATACAGTCCGAGCACGAGCCCGATGATCCACTGACCCGCATTCAGCACCGCGCGCGGACTGTACAGCCGACCGCTCGCCATGTTGACCGCAGCGCAGGCCAGCAGCGGCCCGATCAGCCACGGCAGCGGCGCGCCGGCCCAACGGAACAGCGCACCGGCGGTAATTGCGAGCGCCACCGTGGCCAACGTGGCACGATGTCGCCGGTTCGACAGGAATTTGCTCATGCCCAAGCCAGATGCAGCCGGATTCTACGCGGCCGGTTCGGCGCGAGCCGGCGCGCCCATGGCCGTTTCGCCGCCGACCGACACGCCGCCGACCGACGTTGCGCCGGCCGCCTCGCCGCTGATCGGCCTGCCGCCGGTCCACGACCGCAACGCGCGGCTGCTGATCCTCGGCAGCTTCCCCGGCGTCGCATCACTGGCCGCTCGCGCCTACTATGCGCATCCGCGCAACCAGTTCTGGCCGATCCTGGGCGCGCTGCTCGAAGAGCCGCTCGCCGCGCTGCCCTATGCCGACCGGGTTGCGCGCGTCCGCAGTCGCGGCGTCGCGATCTGGGACGTCGTCGACCGCTGCCTGCGGCCCGGCAGCCTCGATGCGTCGATCCGCGAAGCGGTCGCGAACGATTTCACCGCGCTGCTAGAGCGCTCCCCACGCCTGGCCGCGGTCGCATTCAACGGCCGGCGCGCGGCACGCAGCGCGCCATGGTTCGCCGAACGCGGCCTCGCGACCTTCGCGCTGCCGTCGACCAGCCCCGCGCATGCCGGCCTGTCGTTCGAGCGCAAGCTCGCCGAATGGCGGGTGCTCGAAGCGGTGCTGCGGCCGGATCAGCCGGCGGCGAGCCCCCAGCGCAGTGCGCCGGTCGCCTCGCCGTAGGCGCGCAACGCCTCGAGGGTCGCGCGGCTCGACGCTTCGATGTGGTCGATCATCGCACGCTCGGCCTCGTCGGCATCGGGGACCAGCAACGCCCGCAGGATCCGCCGATGCTCGTCGATCCGATGGTCGCTGAGCGCCTCCTGCGACGCCAGGATATGGCGATAGCGGCTGGTCCGCGCCCGGAATCCGGACAGCGACTCGCGCAGCGGCCGGTTGCCGCAGGCATCGATGATGGTCTGGTGGAACTCGGCGCCGAGCATCAGCGCCTCGCTGATCCGGCCGCGTGCGCTCGCCGCATCCATCGCGGCGAGGTTCGCTTCGAGCCGGCGCGTATCGCGGCGGCTCATGTTCTCGGCCGCAAGCCGGATCGCGAGGCCTTCCAGGTTGGCGCGGACGACGAACAGCTGCCGTGCTTCCTCGAGATCGAGGGGCCGGACGAAGACGCGTCCGGTCGGCGCCCGTTCGACGAAGCCTTCGATCTCGAGCTGGACCAGCGCCTCGCGGATCGGACTGCGGCTGATGCCGAAGCGCTGCGCCAGGTCCGGTTCGCTGAGCCGCTCCCCGGGCCGGATCCGGCCGCGGACGATCGCCTCGCGCAGCTCACCGACCGCGCGCTCCTGCAGCGGTTGGCGTTCGCTCGCATCGGCACGATCCGCTGCTCCGCTCGCGTTGGTCATCGGGCCACCTCGCCGTCGGGTCCGCGCATCGTGCCGTGTGCCAGCCGGGACTGCAAGACGGCGAGCGCCGGCTCGCCGGTGTGCGCCGAGAACGCGAGTCGGTAGTCGCGCACTTCGCCAGGGTCCAGCGGCGCGATCGCCGCGCCGGCGTCGAGCACGCCGCGCGGCTGCGCCGGATGCGTCGCCGGCTCGACCGCGAGCACCTCGACGCCGGGCGAGCGGTTGCGCCAGATCTGCAGCCGGGTCAGATGGGGCGACGCGAACGAGACCTCGATCGCGAGGCCGCCGGCGAGCCCCGGGTTCGCGATCGCACAGGACTGCCAGCCGTCGCCGGCCCCGGTCGCGTCGAGGTCGAGGTCGAGCAGCTCGTCGCGCGCGATCCTGCCCGGCACCGACGGCGCCGCGATCGCGGCGAGCGCCGCCGCGTCGGCCCGCGCTTCGAGCGACCGCGAAAGCTGCAGCGCGGTCCGCTCGCCGATCAGCGGAAAGCCGAAGTTCACGTGATAGAGCAGCTGATGCGGCGTCGGACAGTGACCCGCGTTCTCGATCCGGTCGAACACGTCGATCCGCGAGCGGCCCAGCTCGATCTCGTAGCGGCGCGTCAGGACCAGATGCTCGCCGTACAGCATCGTCTGCCGCACCTCGCCTTCGCACCAGATCACGCAGCGGTCACCGTCCCAGCGCTCGCCATGCCCGGTCAGCCGCGCCGGTTGCGCCGACAGCCGTCCGTGCAACGGATAGCGGACCGTCTCGCGACGCGTCCCGAAATGCCCGGCAGGCCCTTCGGCGGGGCCGCGAACATGATCGAGACCGCCGGTGAGCATCAGCCCGTCGATCGATCGCAGCAGGCCGGTGCCGTCCATCTCCTCGGCGTCGTGCAGCGCCGGCGCGCGAAAGCCGTTCGGCGAGCGCCAGGCGACCGGTACGCCGCCGACGCGCAGCTCGCCGGGATCGAAACCGCGGTCGATCAGCACGCGCAGTTCGAGGCCGCTGCCGGAACGCAGATCGGCATAGCGGACGCCGCGCTCGGGCCCCTCGACATACTGCCCGAGCGTGACCCCGGCTACCTGCTCGAGGCGCCCGATCCGCGCCATCAGCGCCCTGCGTGACAGCTCCGTACCCCAGAGTTCCGCCACTACACCCCCACTGATCGTTCCCGGCCGCCATCCTACCGCTTGACGACAGCTTCTGTCGACGGCAAAATCATTCTGTCGACAGATTGTGCCGACAACGAGGAAACGTCATGGCCCGAATCACCGAGGTCCGGTGCGTACCGGTTTCGGAACCGCTGCCCGCCGGCTGGCTCGCCGCTCACGGCGCCAGCCACAAGCGCGACGAATGCCTGGTCTATGTCCGCACCGAGGACGGCCAGGTCGGCGTCGGCGAGTCGTATCACGCGTTCTCGCCGACCGTGGTCGCCGGCCTGATCGACGGACACCTGGCCGAGATCGCGGTCGGCCGCGACAGCAGCGAGATCCAGCGGCTCTGGGAGGAAATGTTTTTCTCGACCGGCCAGCTCGGCTCGGCGGCGGTCGCGGCGATGTCGGGCATCGACATCGCGCTGTGGGATCTGCTCGGCCGCGCGACCGGTTTGCCGATCGCGACGCTGCTCGGCGGCGGCGGCGTCGACCGCGTGCCGACCTACGTCGGCTGCATGTGCCTCGGCTTCCAGGATCCGGCCTCGCTGCGCGCCGAGCTCGAGACCTATCTCGCGGCCGGCTTCACAGCGGTCAAGCTGCGCGGCGGCCGCAGCCTCGAGGCCGACGTCGAAGCGGTCGCGATCGCGCGCGAGACGGCCGGCCCGGCGCTCGACATCATGATCGACGCCAACTCGGCCTACTCGCCGCCGGAATCGCTGAAGCTGGCGAATCAGCTGGCGCGCTACGACACGTTCTGGCTCGAGGATCCGTTCGACTTCAGCGTCAAGTACCACCATGCCGACATGGGCTGGCTGCGCGGCCGTTCGCCGGTGCCGATCTGCTCGGGCGGCAACGTCTACACGCGCTTCGACGTCCGCGCGCTGATCGATGCCGGCGGCGTCGACTACCTCACGCCGGACGTGACCAAGTGCGGCGGCCTGTCGGAAGCGCTGCGGATCGCGACACTCGCGAGCGCGCACAACATCGTCGTCGCGCCGCACACCGTCGTCGGGGTCGGCACGGTCGCGAGCGCGCACTATGCGGCGGCGATCCCGGCGCATGTGCGCGGCCACGTCGAATGGGATGCTTCGGCGGTCAATCCGCTGCGCGACGACCTGTGCCGGCCGGCGCTGCGGATCGAGCGCGGCGCGCTGCTCGTGCCGCAGGGGCCGGGGCTCGGCATCGACGTGCCCGACGAGGCCGCGCTCGCCCGCTTCCGCTTCATCCCGGGCCGCGAGATCTCGATGCCGCCGCGGCTGCGGCGCTGGGATCCGCAATACCGGCCGGTCCGGATCTGATCGCACCAACAGACCACCACGAGGAGACAACGAATGGCTGCCCTGTCCGCTCGCTCCGCGGCGCGCCGCGCCCTGCACGCGATGCGCCGCGCCGTGACCGCCGCGCGAGCCGCGGCAGCGGCTACGACGCGCGCCGCGACCGTGACCGCGGCGCTGGCGCTCGGCGGCCTCATGCTGCCGGCAAGCGCCAGCGCGCAACAGACCGTCACGATGTGGACCTTCCTGAACCCGTCGGCCGACTCGCCGCGCGATCAGGCGCTGAAGCGGATCATCGCCGGCTTCGAAGCCGCCAACCCGGGCATCAGGATCCGCGTCGAGAGCCAGGTCTGGTTCACGCTCGCCGAGAAGTTCGTGATGGCGCACCGCTCGCGCAGCGCACCGGACATCGGCTGGGTCAACGGCGAGAACATGGGACTGTTGCTGAACTCGGGCGTCGCCGCCGATCTCGGCCCGCTGATCACCGATCGCTGGACCGACGCGCAGCGGGCCGACCTGGTGCTGCCGCAAGCGTACGCCTGGCTCAAGAAGGACGGCAAGCAGCATGCGGTGCCGGTGATGGCGCTGTCGCTGGTGCTGTTCTACCGGCGCGACCTGTTCGAGCGTGCCGGCATCGATCCGGCGTCGGTCCGGACCTGGGACGACTATGCGGCAGCGGTCGGGAAGATCCAGGCGCTGAAGCCGGCTGCCGGCGAGTTCTGGGGCGCCGGCCTGCATCTGTCGACCGACAAGACGACGATGTCGTTCGCCGCCAACGCGCTGATCGGCGCGCAAGGCGGCAAGCTGTTCGGTCCCGACTGCAAGCCGCTGCTCGCCAATCCGGATGGTATCCGCGCGATCGAGATGCAGGCCGACCTGATCCGCAAGCACCGCGTCGCGAGCCCGGAAAGTTTCGCGTATACGCTCGACGACGTGATCGACCAGTTCATTGCCGGCAAGGTCGCGACCGCGAGCAGCGGCAACGGCCGCTACGGCAACGTGCAGCAGAAGGCCGCGTGGGACGTGCGCGCGCTCGACATCCTGCCGTGGCCGAGCTTCGATGCGAAGAAACCGGGCCCGCAGTTGATGTCGGGCTGGTTCGCCGCGATCTCGCGCGACTCGCGCCACAAGGACGCCGCCGCGAAATTCGTCGCCTACATGACCGGTCCCGAAGGCATGGCGCTGTGGACCGAACCCGGCGGCCAGGTACCGCTGTTCCGTTCGGTGTTCGAACGGCCCGAGTTCAAGGACGCGCGCTACGACTACCTGCGCAAGCTCGCGCGGCTCTGGGCCGACAGCGAAGTCTGGCTGCCGGCCGAGTGCAACGCGTCGCGGACGTTCGTCGATCTCAACACCGCGACCCAGCGCGTGATCCTCGGCAAGGTGCCGGCACTCGACGCGCTGCGCGAAGCCGAAGCGGCGACCCGGGCCCGTCAATAATCCGGGATGGTCGGTGATGCCTCGGCGCGGCGCGCCTATCGCTATCTGCTGCCGGCGCTGCTGCTCGAGGCGGGCTTCGTCTTCGTGCCGCTCGGCATGGCGGTCTGGTACAGCCTGCACCGGGTCCGCTACTTCGAGATCGAGGGCGCGGTCGGCTTCGCGAACTACCTCGACATCCTGACGCACGGCGCCTTCCTGAACTCGCTCGCCGTCACCGCGACCTTCAGCGTGCTCGCGCTGGCGCTGACCTTCACGGTCGGCTTCGGCCTCGCGCTGTTCCTGCAGAAGGACGGCACCGCCGGCGTGGTGCTGCGGACCGTCGTGCTGATCCCGTACGTGATCGCGATGCTGGTCGGCTCGCTGCTGCTGAAGTGGCTGTTCTCCGCCGATGCCGGCCTGATCGCGCTCGCCAACGCCTACTTCGGTCTGTCGATCCGGACCATCCTGGCGGACCCGGCCTATGCGATGGCCGCGCTGGTGGCCAACGCGATCTGGCGCGACTCGGCGTTCGCGATGATCATGCTGCTCGCGGGCCTGAAGAGCATTCCGCCGACGCTGATCGCGGCAGCGCGGATCGACGGCGCAGGCCGGTGGATGATCTTCACGCGGATCGTGCTGCCGCTGCTCAAGCCGGCGATGCTGATCACGCTGGTCCGGCTGCTGCTGCACTTCGCCAACGTGCTGACCTTCCCGCTGATCCTGACCGGCGGCGGTCCGAACAACGCGACCGACACCGTCGCTCTGCGGATCTTCCGCGTCGGCTTCGAGGACTACGATCTCGGCCGCGCCAACGCGATGGCGATCGTGCTGTGCCTGTTCAACATCGCCGTCGTCGTGCTGCTGCTGATCGCGTTCCGCAGCCGCGACGCGCGGCGGCGTCCGTGACGGGAACGGGTCCTGACGCGATGCGCACCATGCCAGCCCGCCTGCTGAACGTCGCGGTGTCCGCGCTGATCGCGGCGGCGGCGCTGTTCCCGCTCGCCTGGGGCTTCCTGACCTCGTTCAAGCCGCAGGCGGAGATCCTGCGCACACCGCCGCGCTGGCTGCCCGAGACGTTCACGCTCGATCACTACGCGGCGATCCTGAAGGCCGGCACGCTCGGCTACGTCGCCAACAGCCTGCTGGTCTCGGCCGGCACCGTGCTGCTGTGCCTGGCGATCGGCGCGGTCGCCGGCTATGCGCTCGCGCGCTTCCAGTTCCCCGGCAAGCGGATCGTGCTGGTCGTGATCATCGCGGTGATGAGCATCCCGGTCGCATCGCTGCTGATTCCCACCTACACGCTGATGGCCGAGGCCGGACTGGTCAACTCGCGGATCGGGCTCGTGCTGGTCTACAGTGCCTATCAGCTCCCGATCGTCGTCTGGATCATGGCCGCCTACTATCAGAGCCTGCCGGAAGAGCTCGAATGGTCGGCGATGATCGACGGCTACGGCCGGATGCAGACGCTGCTGCGCGTCGTGCTGCCGCTGTCGCGGCCCGGCCTGATCGCCGCGACGCTGTTCGTGCTGACCTTCGCCTGGAACGACTTCGTCGTCGCGGTGACGCTGCTGTCGTCGGACGACGTGCGCACGCTGCCGATCGGCATCTACAACTTCCTCGGCTTCTACGGCCGCGAATGGGGGCCGCTGCTCGCATCGGCCATGGTCTCGATCGTGCCGCTGCTGCTGATCTTCGTCTGGCTGCAGCGCTACTTCATAGCCGGCATGACCGGCGGCGGTGTCAAGGGATGACGGGCAGCACGGGGCGCGCCGGCGGCGCATCGATCGAGTTCCGCGGCGTGGCCAAGCGCTATGGCGCGACCGTCGCGCTCGCCGACCTGGACCTGCGCATCGAGCCCGGTGAGTTCGTCTCGTTGCTCGGCCCGTCCGGCTCGGGCAAGACCACGACGCTGAACATCCTCGCCGGCCTGCTCGCCGCCGATGCCGGCCGCGTGCTGATCGGCGATCGCGACGTCACCGCGCTGGCGCCGGAGAAGCGCGACATCGCGATGGTGTTCCAGAACTACGCGCTCTATCCGCACATGACGGTCGCCGAGAACCTCGCGTTCCCGTTGCGTGCGCCAGCGCGCCGGGTCGACCCGGCGGCGACCGCCGCGCGCGTCGCGCAGGCCGCCGAGACGCTCGGCATCGCGCCGCTGCTGGCGCGCTATCCGCGCGAGATCTCCGGCGG
>JBFWQR010000002.1:0-144164 GCA_050249335.1 Lautropia sp. | reverse complement strand
CCTCGCGTTGCCATCAGAACGTGTACCCGATCGAGAAATGGATCCGGTAACGCGACACCGCCTGGCCATAGGCGACGTCGAGATTGATCGGGCCGATCGGCGTGCGCGCACGCAGCCCGACACCGTAGCCGGCGACCGGATCGAAGTTCGAGCGCGAGTCGCCGGCATTGCCGTAGTCGACGAACGCCGCCGCCGAGTAGGTCTCGGTGACGCGATGCTGGTATTCGAGGCTGCCGATCGCCAGATAGCGGCCGCCGACGATCGCGCCGCCCTTCGGCACGCCGAGCGACTGGTAGGCATAGCCGCGCAGCGACTGCACGCCGCCGGCGCGGAACAGGTTCTCGCTCGGGATGTCCTCGCGCGAGCCGGCCACGACATAGCCGATCTCGAGGATGCCGATCAGCATGCCGTTGCGGAACGCGCCGTCGGCCGGCAGCGGCTGGAAGCGGGTCGCGCGGGTGTAGAGTCGGACGAAGCTGCGATCGGTCAGCAGCCCCTTGCGGGCGCCCGAGATCTGCGCGGTGATCGCGTAGCCGCGCGTCGGCGCGAGCTGGAAATCGAGCCGGCGCAGATTCCAGGCGTAGCCGAGCACCAGCGCCTGCTGGCTGTTGCGTTCGCCCGGGCCGTTGGCACCGGCGGGAATGGTCTCGCGCTCGACCTGATACTGCAGCGACGTGAACGACTCGATGTCGTCTTCGCGGTGGCCGAACCCGGCGTAGGTGTTGCTGCGCAGCGTGACCTGCCCTTCGATGTCCTCGCGCTCGAGCCGCTGCCCGAAGCCGATGAAGCGATTGTCGGCATCGTACGGCGTCCGGAAATTGGCGAACGCGCGCTGCCGCTTGGCCGACATCACCAGCGCCGATTCGAGCCGCAGGCCGGTGCCGAGCAGATCGCGATGCTCGAAACCGACCTGGCCGCGCGGACCCTCGTCGGTGCTGTAGCCGACGCCGAACACCACCCGGCGCCGCTCCAGCTCGGTGACGATCACCTGGATCGCGACCCGGTCGGCGGCCGGATCCTTCTGCAGCGCGACCAGGTCCGGCAGCGCGCTGCTGCTCGAGAAGTAGCCGGCGGTGCGCAGCCGCGCCTGGAACGACTCGAGCTTGGCCGCGCTATACGGCTCGCCGGGCAGGAAGGTGCGGATGTCGTCGATGATCTTGCGGTCGTAGCGCGACAGGCCTTCGACCTGCAGTTCGCCGAACGCGACCCGGCTGCCGCTCGCGACCTCGAGTTCGAGCGCGGCGGTCCCGGCCTCGACGTCGACCTGCGCCTCGCTGCGCGCGATGTCGGCACGCAGATAGCCGCGCCGGTTCAAGGCATCGACGACCCGCCGCTTGCCGTCCTGCCAGGCGCCGGTCCGGAACGGCTGGCCGGCCTCCAGGTCCGGGATGCCGCGGACATCGGCGAGTAGCGGATCGCCGTTGCCCGGTCCGCTGATACGGAACGCGACCGAGCCGACCTTGACCCGCGCGCCCGGCTGCACGTCGACCGAGACCCGCTCGGGTGCCGAGACGACGGAGACCTTGGCGCGGTAGTAGCCCTCGGCACGCAGCAGCGCCTGGACCTCCTCCTGCAGCCGCGCGACCAGGCCTTCGAACTGGATCGGATCATAGTCGCGACGCCGCTGCCAGCGGCCGACCAGCGTCCGGCGCTTGATCTCGTCGACGAACTCGTCCGGCGCCTTGATCTCGAACGCATAGTTGTCCTTGCGCTCGGCCGGCAGCATCGGCCCTTCGCCGCCGGCTTCGCCGGCGGCGGCGGTGTTGCCTTCGCCGCCGTCCGGCCCGGTCGTCGCGCAGCCGGCGGTGACCGCCAGGGCCGCGACGGCCAGGGCGATCGCCAAACTCCTGGCCAGCGCGTCCGACCTCCACCGCCGGCGTGTCGACGGCGGCAATGGCGCAGCCGAAGCAGTTCGGCCGACAGGAGATCGGTCGTGAAAATGCACGGTTTCGGATGAATCGACGGACAGATCGGGCCTGCATGGTACGGCCTCGCCGCATGCAGATCCGAACCGACCCTGCGGTACGCAGCGGCCAAGCTACGCGCACAACGGCGTGGGCTGTGCAAGCCGCTTGCCCGCTCTGCCCGGCCGCGCCCGCCCTTGCCCGGCCGTACCCGGGGCGCCCCGGCCCTGCCTCGCCGGCCCCCGCCGGCCGGCACCCGTCCGTGCCGGCCCGCACCCGGCCCGCACACCTCCGCGCCGGCCCGCGCGCCGGCCGGCGGTCAGGCCGCCCGCTCGGCCGCCCGGCTGGTCGCGCTGCCCGCCGGGGCCGCGGCCGGGCTCCCGGAGGCCGCCGGCTCCGCGACTGCCGGCAGCCGCGCGATCCCCGACAGGATCGCCTTCAGCGACGCGGTCAGGATATCGGCGTCCTTGCCGACGCCGAACAGCGTCTGGCCGTCGTCGATGCGCAGTTCCAGGTAGGCGATCGCCTGCGCGTTGGCGCCGCCGCTGATCGCATGCTCGTGATAGTCGAGCACACGGACCGAGCGGCCGGTGGCGGCGTTGAAGCCGTTGACGAACGCGTCGATCGGGCCGGTGCCGCTGCCCTCGATCGCGAGCGCCCGGCCGCCCGACTGCAGTTGGGCGCTCAGTGCCACCGAGCGCGCACCGGCGCCGTCGGTCTCGGCGAGCACCCGGTGCTTCGGCGCGACGATGGTCGCGAGCCCGTATTCGCGCTCGAACAGCGCCCAAAGATCCGCGGCCGTCAGTTCCTTGCCCGACGCGTCCATCTCGCGCTGGACGACCTGGCTGAACTCGATCGAAAGCCGTCGCGGCAGTTCCAGCCCGTATTCGCTTTCGAGCAGGTACGAGATGCCGCCCTTGCCGCTCTGGCTGTTGACCCGGATCACCGCTTCGTAGCTGCGGCCGAGATCCTTCGGATCGACCGGCAGATACGGCATGTCCCAGATATCGCCATCGCGACGCGCCGCGAACGCCTTCTTGATCGCGTCCTGGTGCGAGCCGGAGAACGACGTGTAGACCAGATCGCCGACGTACGGATGGCGCGGATGCACCGGCAGCTGGTTGCAGTACTCGACGGTGCGGCGGATCTCGTCGATATCCGAAAAGTCGAGGCCGGGCGACACGCCCTGGGTGTACAGGTTCAGCGCGATATTGACCAGGTCGACGTTGCCGGTGCGCTCGCCGTTGCCGAACAGGCAGCCTTCGACCCGGTCGCAGCCGGCCATCAGCGCGAACTCGCCGGCCGCGGTACCGGTGCCGCGGTCGTTGTGCGGATGGACCGACAGCACGATCGAATCGCGCCGCGCCAGGTTGCGATGCATCCACTCGATCATGTCGGCGAAGATGTTCGGCGTCGAATGCTCGACCGTCGACGGCAGATTGACGATGCACTTCTTCCGCGGCGTCGCCTCCCAGACCTCGGTGACCGCGTCGACGACCCGCTTGGCGAACGCGAGCTCGGTGCCGGAGAACATCTCCGGCGAATATTCGAAGGTCCAGTCGGTACCGGGCTGGCGCGCAGCCAGTTCCTTGATCTGGCGCGCATGCGAGGTCGCGAGCTCGACGACGCCGTCCTCGGACAGGCCGAGCACGACCTTGCGCATCACCGGCGCGGTCGCGTTGTAGAGGTGGACGATCGCACGCGGTACGCCGACCAGCGATTCGAAGGTCCGCTCGATCAGATGATCGCGCGCCTGCGTCAGCACCTGGATCGTCACGTCGTCGGGAATCAGGTTCTCGTCGATCAGCCGGCGGACGAAATCGAACTCGGTCTGCGACGCCGACGGAAAGCCGACCTCGATCTCCTTGAAGCCGATGGCCACCAGCGTCCGGAACATCCGCAGCTTGCGCTCGCCGTCCATCGGCTCGATCAGCGCCTGGTTGCCGTCCCGCAGGTCGACGCTGCACCAGAGCGGCGCCCGGGTCAGCACGGCGTCGGGCCAGGTGCGGTCGGTCAATCCCACCGGCTTGAACGGCCGGTACTTGGAGGCGGGTTGCTGCAGCATGATGAGGTTCCTGATCGTTGATTCAGCCCAGCAACCCGAAAAAAGCAAACGGCCCGTTGCTGGAGCAAACGGGCCGTTTTCGAAGGTGCTGCGCGCGCGCTACCGTCTCTGCCCGTCCGGGGTCAGCAGTAGTAGAGCAAGCGCGATTCGCTTCATGACGCCGACTGTAGCACAAATCGGCGCCGGCGCGGCAAGTGGTCGGCGGGCCGGCAACGGAGCTGCCGGCCGACAGCGGCCGCGCGACCGCACCGGCAGCGAAGGCGCCGGGCGGTCAAGCCGGAACGACGTCCGGCCGGATCAGCGTCGGCGGGCCCGAGCGGCCGCTGCCCGCAGCGCCGGGCAGCGGCGCCGCCGATTCGCTGCGACGGACCGCGACTGCCGGCGCGACTTCCGGCTCGGCGGCGTCGGCGCGGCGCTCGAGCCAGGACCACAGATCGTCGATCCGCGCCCGCCCTTCGAGATCGACCGCGGTCTCGATCTGGTCCGCGACGATCGGACCGACCGCGGCGGCGCCGGGACTGCGGGCGTAGACGGTCCGCTCGCCGGCAGCCACCGCGAAACCGATGACCTCGATCGTCGCGAACCGGCAGGCGCTGCCCGCTGCGGGGCCGCCGACAGCGCCGGGCCCGCGACCCGCGACGCCCGTCCCGGTGCGCATCCGGACCCGCAACAGCGCCCGCACGTCGCGCAGCGCGCCCGCCGCGGCTGCCGGCATCGCCTGCACGGGAACCACCGGCAAGGCCGGCACCGCTGCCGAGACCAGCGGATCCGCGCGACCGGCGACCGCCGCTTCGGCCGGATTCGCCCGCATCCGATCGGCATAGCTCATCACCTGAGTCGGCCGGAAACCTTCGGCGCCGTCACGATCGTGGTCGAAGTCCCGGCCTGTCGCCGGTCCGGAGGCCGGCGACAGGCCGGCGAACAGTGTCGAGTGATACGGATCGGTTCGCTCGGCGCGGGCGCGACCGGCCCGCAGACCCGCGTAAAAAGCGACACCGGCGATTGCACCGGCCAGCACGAGCAGCACGAAACCTTGTAAAGCTGAGTCCAACATCGAGACGAAATCCAATGCAGAGTCGGCCGATTATGCCGACCGCATCCGGGCCTGGGAACGTTCTGTGGCCGATTGCCACGGCTGCCGGCGGTGCCGAGCCGGCCCGGCACCGGCCACGATCTCGCTCTTCGATCAAAGCGTTGCGACACCTTGCAGGTGTCGTGCATCGCATTCGTCGAGCAACTGGCGCGGGAAATCACTACCGGCCACTACCGGCGACATACCACTACCGGCGACGTACGCCGCCGCGATGCCGATCAGCGGGCCGCGCGGCCAGGCACGTCCAGATCGTCGATCACGCAGCGGATCCCGGCCGTCTCGCGCGCGATCCCGACTGCCGTCTCGGCTTGTGTCGCCGATGCGACGCGGCCTTTCAGTACCGCGACGCCGCCGACCACCCGTGCCTCGATCTCCTCGAGCATCAGCGCCTTGTTGAACTGCAGCCGGCCGGCGAGCTTCATCGTCAGGCCCTGGTCGCGGAAGAATGCGACGTCGGCGTCGCGGACCTCGCACGGTCCGCTCGCCGGCGCGTTCCCCGCAGCACCCGCGGCGCCAGCGCCCGCGACACCCGCACCCTTGGCGCCCGCACCCTTGGCGCCCGCATCCTTGGCGCCCGCACCCGCGGCGCCTCCGCTCGCAGCGGCTCCACTCGCAACGCGCCCACCCGGGCCACCCGAAGCGCCGCCCCCACCGGTGCTGCTAGCGCCCGGACCGGCTGCCGGCGATTTCCGGGCCGCCGGCGCGCTGGCGGGTTTCGCGGCCGGCTTGGCCGGCGGCTTCGTCCGCGGCGGCTCGGTCGCGCGTTCCGGTGCCTTCGCCGGGATCGGTGCCGGCCCGATCGGCGCGACCTCCGGCGGCGGTGTCGCGACCGGAGCCGCCGTCGGTGCCGGCGGGTCGCCGGCCGGTGTCGCAGTCTGCGCGGCACCGGCGCCGGCCGCGACCGCGAGGCTCAGCGCCAGTACCGACGTCGCAGCGCGCGCACTCCAAGCCTGCGGCTGCCATCGCATGGGGTTCGATCGATCCATCCGGTGATTCTCTCCCGTCCGACGCCAGGCTGCCGAATGTTGCCCCGGCGCAACATTCCGGTGGAATCACCGAGGAATCATCGGGTCGACTGCGCCTGCGTGCCCGCCCTCGCAGCCGCCAGCTGGTCGAAGACGGCCCGGTCGAGCAGCATCTTGACCGGGCTGACGGGCCGGAATGCGCGGCTGATCCGGATGTCGCCGGCAAGGCTCAGCAGAGTGTAGGCGTCGTACGCCGGCAGGCCGTACGCGTCGGTCAGGTATTCGACCATGTCGCGGACCGCCTGCTTCATCGCCTGGCCGAGGTCTTCGCCGTGACAGATCGCGATCAGGTGCGACGGCGTCAACGCTCGCGGCCGGGCCAGCGGTCGACCGGCCTCGAGCGTGACGCGGATCCGGCTGCGGCCGGCGCATTCGGCGCCGGTGCCGCCGACACAGCCGTCGCCGAGCGTCGCGTGCATGTCGCCGAGACACAGCAGTGCGCCGGGGACCAGCACCGGCAGCCACAGCGTGCTGCCGGCGACGAGCTCCTTGGCGTCGATGTCGCCGCCGAACGGGCCGCAGTCGCTGCTGGTTCTGCGCGGCACCGTGTCCGTCGTCGCGATGAAGCCGAGCGACGGGTTGACCGGCAGCCGCAGCCCGCCGGGAAACTCCAGCGCGCCGTCGCGCAGCGCCATCACCAACGGATACGGGTCGGTGAAGGTCTCGGTCAGGAAGCCGAAGCGGCCGGCGCCGTTGTGGAACGCGGCGCGGCCCGGCGCCAGTTCGGTCGGCGTCAGCTCGAGCAGCTCGATGCGCAGCGCATCGCCGGGCATGGCTCCCCGCACGGCGATCGGCCCGTTGGCCGGCCCGAGATGGTCGGGCTGTTCGCCGCGCTGCCAGGCGCCCATGAACGCGTCCCAGGACTCGACGATGACCTCGTCGCCGGAGTCGATCGTGATCGCAGGCGGCGTCGCAGGGTCGAGCCGGCGGACGAACTGGTCTCGGGTCAGGCGGTGGGTCCTGCCGGGCCTGCTCGGGTGGCTTGACACAGGGCTCGGGGAGGTCGACGCAGGGTGTCTCATCGGCAGCGATGGTGGCCGCTGCGCGACGGGCCGGCAATTGCCGGTTGGCGAAGGCCCCTTCGTTCCGCGACAACCGCCGCTCGGCGGCCGGTCATTCCGCCGGCCGCGGCCGTGTCAGGTGCTCGACGAACAGCCGCGCCGAGGCCGGCAGCGTATGGCGGCCACGGGTACAGACGACGACCTGCTGCGTCGCCCAATCGTCCGAGAGCGCCAGTGTCGCGAGCGCGAGGCCGGCGGCCAGCATCTGCGCGATGCCCGACGGCATCAGGCCGATCCCGACGCCGGCCTGGACCATCCGCGCAACCGCATCGAACGTGCTGACCCGGACCACGATCCGTGCCGCCCGGTGCGCCTGCTGCGCCGTCGTCCGCATCGCGATGTCGAGCGCGCTGCCGGACGTCATGCCGATCAGCGGATAGCCGAGCGCCTCGTGAAACGCGATCGATCGCCGCGCCGCCAGCGGATGCGACCGCGGCACCGCCAGCACGACGCGGTCCTGCCGGTATGGCGCGATGTCGAGGTCCGGCATCGGCAGCGTCGACGAGGACAGGCCGAGGTCGACACTGCCGTCGGCCACCGCCCGAACCACCTCGGGGCTCGGCAGCTCGCGCAGATCGAGCACGATGCCGGGATACGCGTTGGCGAATCGCGCGATGTCTTCCGGCAGGAACAGTACCGACGACACCACGTTGGCGGCGATCCGGACGATGCCGCGAACCCCCTGGTCGAAGTCGCCGAGCTCGGCTTCGAGATCCTGCAGCGACCGGAATACCGCCTGCGCGTGATACAGCGTCGAGCGACCAGCGGCGGTCAGGATCACGCCGTCGGCGGCCCGCTCGAACAGCTTCTGACCGACCTGATGCTCCAGATCGGAGATGCGCCGGCTCGCCGCCGAAACCGCGATGTGCTCCCGGCGCGCGGCCTTGGAAATGCTGGATTCCGCCACCACGGCCACGAACAGCCGCAGCGTGGTCAGGTCGAACCGCATGGCGGCGGATTATAGGGATAGGGGCGGGCACTCTGGCCGGACGCCGGGGCCGGACGTCGGGGCCGACAGTGCCACGGCGCTGTGCGCCGGTCCGTTTCGCCGGCGGCGAACGGGGGGTTCGCCAATCAGCGAAACCGCCGGCCGCCGGCAGCGCCGATACTGTCCGGCCCACGAGCGGGACGAACGAAGAACACGGAGGAGTCGATGACAGCGAAACGCAGACACGTGCTGGCGGCGGCCGGCTTGCTGATGGCGTGTGCGATGCCCCCGGCGCTGGCCCAGGAGTGGCCGAGCCGATCGGTCCGCTTCGTCGTGGCCTGGCCGCCCGGCGGCGGCGGCGACTTCGTCGGCCGCGTACTGGCGCAGAAGTACAGCGAGCTCCTCGGGCAGCCGTTCGTCATCGACAACAAGCCCGGCGCGTCCGGAACGATCGGCACCGACTGGGCCTCGAAGCAGACCGCCGACGGCTACATCTTCGTGCTCTCGCAGGCGAACAACAGCGTGATCGCGCCGAACGTGCTGAAGGTCGCATTCGACCCGGTCAAGGACTTCACGCCGATCGCCTACATCGGCTTCGTGCCGAACGTACTGGTCGTTCCGGCCGGCTCCGCGTCGAAGTCGGTCGCGGGGCTGATCGAGACCGCGAAGGCGAACCCTGGCCGACTGACCTACGCATCGGCCGGCAATGGCAGCACGCAGCACATGGCCGGCGCGATGTTCTCGCAGATCATCGGGTCGCCGCTGACGCACGTCCCGTACAAGGGCAGCGGACTGGCGCTGACCGATCTGGTCGCGGGCCGGGTCGACATGAACTTCGACACGATGCCGTCGATCCTCGGCTCGGTCCGTTCCGACAAGCTGCGCGCGCTCGCCGTTTCGACCAGCCAGCGCGTGCCGCAGCTGCCCGGCGTGCCGACCTTCGCCGAGGTCGGCATCACCGGACTCGCGAACGTGAAGAACTGGTACGGCGTGTCGGCGCCGCGCGGGCTGCCGGCGCCGATCGTCGAGCGGATGGCGCAGGCGACCCGGACCGCGCTGCAGGACCCGGCGGTGCGCGAGAAGCTCGAGCAACAGGGGCTGATCTTCGAAGGTCCGGCAACCAGCGCCGAGTTCGCGCGGTTCATCGAAGACGACGTCGGGCGCTACGCGAAGCTGGTCAAGGATCTGAAGATCACGGTGGACTGAGGGGCGTGGTGGACCGAGGAGCTTGGCACGGATGAGCCGCCGCGACCCGCAGAGCCTGCGCAGCCATCGCTGGATGGCAGGCGCCGACATGCGCTCGTTCGATCACCGCAGCCGCATGGCGCAGCTCGGCCGGTCGGAGGCCGACTATCGCGGCAAGCCGATCATCGGCATCGTCAACACCTGGTCCGAGCTCAATCCGTGCCATTCGCACCTGCGGAGCCGCGCCGACGACGTGAAGGCTGGTGTCTGGCAGGCGGGCGGCTTCCCGGCCGAGCTGCCGGCGTTCTCGATCGACGAAGGCTTCATCCGCCCGACTTCGATGCTGTACCGCAACCTGCTCGCGATCGAGACCGAGGAAGCGGGGCGCTGCCATCCGATCGACGGCCTGGTGCTGCTCGGCGGCTGCGACAAGACGGTTCCGGCGCTGATGATGGGCGCGCTGTCGCTCGGCGTGCCGTTCGTCTTCGTGCCAGCCGGGCCGATGGCCACCGGCATCTGGCGCGGCCGCGAGATCGCGATGGGTGCCGACACCCGCAAGTACTACGGCGAACTGCGCGCCGGGACCATCACGCCGGCGCAGTACAAGGAAATGGAGCTCGGCATCGGCCGGTCACCGGGCACGTGCGCGACCGCCGGCACCGCCTCGACGATGGCGATCGCGGTCGAGGCGATGGGCCTGTCGCTGCCGGGCGCCGCCGGGATCCCGGCGACCGACGCCGCGCACGCGCGGATGGCGTCCGAAGCGGGCCGCTGCATCGTCGAAATGGTCTGGGAGGACCGCACGCCGGCACGGCTGCTGTCGCAAGGCAGCGTCGACAATGCCGTCATCGCGGTCATGGCGCTCGGCGGCTCGACCAATGCGATCCCGCACCTGCTGGCGATGATCCGGCGCACCGCGCTCGCGCTCGACCTGGACCGCTTCGACGCGATCAGCGCACGGGTTCCGACGATCGCGAACCTGCGGCCGCACGGCGCATACCAGATGGAGCACTTTTTCCGGGCCGGAGGCAGCCGGGCGTTCCTCGAGCGCCTGCGGCCGCTGCTCGACACCGAGGCCCGCACCTGTTCGGGGCGCACGCTGGGCGAGGAGATCGCCGGCGCGGAAGTGTTCGACGACGAGGTGATCCTGCCGCTCGCCGCCCCGTTCCAGGACAAGGGCGGCATGGCGGTGCTGCGCGGCAACCTGGCGCCGCGCGGCGCCGTCGTGAAGACCAGCGCGGCGAGCCCCGATCTGCTGGTCCACGAGGGCGAAGCCGTGGTTTTCGAGGACTACGACGACTACAAGGCACGGATCGACGATCCGGCGCTGCCGGTCACGCCGGACAGCGTGCTGGTCGTCAAGTCGCTCGGCCCGAAGGGCGGCGTCGGCATGCCCGAAGCCGGCATGTTCCAGATTCCGCGCAAGATGCTGGAAGCGGGCGTCCGCGACATGGTGCGGATCAGCGACGCCCGGATGTCCGGCGGCTCGTTCGGCACCTGCGTGGTCCATGTCGCGCCGGAGAGTCACGTCGGCGGCCCGCTCGCGCTGGTCCGCTCCGGCGACCGGATCGCCCTCGACGTGCCGGGGCGGCGGCTCGAGCTGCTGGTCGACCCCGCCGAACTGGAACGCCGGCGCATGGCCTGGACCGCGCCGCCGGAACGCTATCCGCGCGGCTGGGTGGCGCTGCACATGGCGCACGTCCAGCAGGTCGACGAAGGCTGCGACTTCGATTTCATGGGCGGAACCGCGCCGACGCCGGAGCCGCAGATCATCTGACCGGCCCGCGCCTCGCCGGGTGCGCTACATCGGTTCGACGGGACGCCGGTATCCGCTCACGTAGTCCGGCACCGGCGTGCCGGACTTCACCAGCTCGTGCGTGATCGGCGCCCCGGTCACCATCGACATCGGCAACACACCCGCCCAGCACGGTAGCGCGAGGTCGCCGTCGTCGTCGATCGGGCCGCCGGAGCGAATCTTCGCCGAGGCCTCAGTGATCTCGATCTTCAGCACCGCGGTTGCCTTCATCTCGGTCGCGTCGGGTGGACGCACGTCATTCCAACGATCCGGAACCAGGTGCTGCATGATGCACTTCAGTCCCTCGACCTTCTCCTCGCCCTCGACCGGCAACGCTTTGCCCAGCACGACCACCGAGCGGTAATTGATCGAATGGTTGAAGCCGCTGCGCGCGTAGACCAATCCATCCACGATGCTCACGGTGAAGCACATCGGGATGCCTTGCTCCAGGTTGTTGAGCATGTGGTTCACCGAAAGCCCGTGGACATACAGCGTGCGGCCCTTGCGGCCGAAGCCGGTGGGAATCACGAACGGCTGGCCGTTGCTCACGAAGCCGATGTGGCACACCAGCGCCTCGTCGAGGATGCGCGCCACGGTCGGGAAATCGTACGCGCCGCGGAAGCCCTTGCGTTTGACGGTGGTGCGCTCGGTCCTCAGATCGCTGTGCTGCAAGTCGGTTGCCATGTCATTCTCCCGGAACGGTCACCCGAGCATAGAATCCAAAGCGGCCCTATCGAAGAGCCACTTTTCTACATTCGCTTGATGCCACTTCATGCTGCTCGAGACGCAGGGTCGCGGCCCCCTCTACGACCGTATCTACCGTGCGCTGCGCCAGGCGATCCTCAGCGGGGAGCTGGCGCGCGGCACGCGACTGCCCTCCACGCGTCGTCTCGCGGAGGAATCGGGCGTTTCGCGCAACACTGTGCTGCTCGCCTACGACCAGTTACTGGCGGAGGGATATATCCGCGGGCTCGTGGGCTCGGGCACTTACGTCGCGAGCGAGCTGCCCGAGGAGATGCTGGAAGCCGGTAATGCCGCGACCACCGCCGCAAGCGCGCCGTCTGCTTCCTTTGCCGCCTTGTCCGCCTATGGCCGGCGCATCTCGGATCTCGCGCCCGGGTCCACGCTTCCCGTGCCGGGCGTGCGATACGACTTCCGCTACGGCCTGCCCGGCGCCCAGAACGTGCCCTTCGCCGTATGGCGCAAGCTTCTCTCCCGACGGCTGCGCAGGGCCTCGTCGCGCTCGATCGAGTATTCCGTACCCGAAGGCCTGCTGGAACTGCGCCGCGCCATCTCCAACTATCTGCGGCGGGTACGCGCGGTACAGTGCAGCGCCGACGACATCGTCATCGTGAACGGATCGCAGCAAGCGCTCGACCTCGCCGCGCGCGTGCTGTTGAACCCCGGTGACCGGGTCGTGATCGAAGACCCTCACTACCTGGGCGCGCGCATGGTGTTCCTCGCCGCGGGCGCGAAGCTTCTTCCCTGCCCGGTCGATGCCGACGGCCTGGACATCGAGCGCGCTCCGCGCGCCGCCGCGAAAGCGCGCCTCGCCTATGTGACGCCTTCGCACCAGTTCCCCACGGGTGCCGTCATGCCCCTCGCGCGACGCCTCGCGCTGCTGCAATGGGCTCAGACGACCCAGGCATGGATCATCGAGGATGACTACGACAGCGAATACCGCTACGGCGGGCGGCCGGTCGAAGCCGTGCAGGCGCTCGACGGCGCGCGACAGGTCATCTACCTCGGTACGCTCTCGAAAACGCTTTTCCCTGGCTTGCGACTGGGCTACGTCGTGCTGCCTCCTGCGCTCGTGACCCCGTTCCGCAAGGCGAAATTCCTCTCGGATCGGCACACACCCACGCTGCAGCAGGAGGTGCTTGCCGACTTCATCGCCGAGGGCCACTTCGAACGCCACCTGCGCCGTACGCGTACCCGAAACGCGTCGCGACGCGAAGCGCTGCTGGAAGCGCTGCGCCGGCATTGCGGCGACCGGGTACAGGTCGAGGGTTCGAGCACCGGCCTGCACATGCTGATCTGGCTGCCGCAGGTGAATCCCGCGAGACTGGACGAGGTGGTGCGACGAGCGGCCGCTGCCGGCGTGGGCGTCTATCCGGTGGCGCCCAACTACCTCGAAGCCCCCACGCGCGCTGGCTTGCTGCTGGGCTACGGCTCACTCGAGGAAGACGAGATCAGACAGGGCGTCTCGCGCCTGGCGCGCGCTCTGGGATAGCGGCGATCAATCGACGCGAAGGCCCGTGGCCTTCACGACCGGCGCCCACTTCACCGCCTCGCGTTTTATCAGCATCGCGAATTCCGCCGGGGTCGAACCCACCGGAACCGCGGCCATGTCGGCAAACTTCTGCTGCATGTCGGGCGCTCTCACCGCGCGCACGAACTCGCGGTTCAGCCGTTCGATGATCGCCGCCGGAGTGCCGCGCGGCACGACGATCCCGAACCAGGACGAGACGTCGTAACCCGGAACACCGGCCTCGGCGACGGTCGGGAGCTCCGGCACGATCGACACGCGCGAAGCCGGCGTTACTGCGAGCGCGCGCAACGCGCCGGACTTCACCTGGGGCAGCAGGAACTGCAGGTTCTCGGTCATCATCTGCACGCGTCCGGTGCGCAGGTCGGCAAGTGCGGCGGCGCTGCCCTTGTACGGCACGTGCACGATGTCCACGCCCGCCAGTGCCTTGAACAACTCGCTCGACAGATGACCTGAAGTACCGCTGCCGCCCGAGGCGAAGTTGAGCTGGCCGGGCGACTTCTTCGCGAGCGCGATCAGCTCCGAGACCGAGCTTGCGGCAACGGAGGGATGTACCACCATCAGGTTGGGTACGGCGATCAACTGCGTGACCGGCTCGAAATCGCGGTCGACGTCGTACGGCAGTTTCGCGTAGACAAGGGGGGAGATTACCTGGGTGGCGAGATGCGTGAGCAGCACCGTGTAGCCATCGGGCTGCGCGCGCGCCACCGTCTCGGCAGCGACGTTGCCGCCGGCCCCCGGCTTGTTGTCCACCACCATCGGCGTGCCCAGGAGCTCCGTCATTTTCTGCGCGAAGATACGGCCGATGATGTCGGTGGGTCCGCCGGCGGCGAAGCCGACCACCAGCCTGACGGGCTGCGTCGGGTATTCCTTGGCAACGGAAGGGAACGACGCGAGCAGCGCAAGCAGGACAATCAGGGCCTTCATTCAGCATCTCCCAACTTCGGTGCAAGCGCGCTCGAGCGCAGCAGTGCGCCCAGTCGCTCGAGTTCGGCCGCGGTAAGCGGAAGGATCGGCCGCGGTGGCGACCCCACCGGACGCCCGAGGAGACCGAGTGCCGCATGCAACGACCGGATCAGCCCGTTCTCCACGCAGAAGTCGACCAGCCGCTCGATGGGCGCCCAGGCAGCACGTGCCTCGTCGAACCGGCCCGCACGGCAGAGACCATAGACCTGCACGCACAGTTGCGGCGCGAGATTCGCCATCGCGCAGTGCCAACCCTGCGCACCCGACGCCATGCCGTCGATCGCCTGGCCATCCCGACCGGTCGCCAGGTGCATCGAGGGGGCGACGCGACGGATCTCGGCCAGGCGCTGCACGTCGGAGGCGCTTTCCTTCACCGACCGGATACGCGGATGTTCGCCGATGCGCGCCATCAGCGCGGGCGACATGTCGGTGAGCGTGAGGCGCGGATTGTTGTAGAGACAGAGGGGAATATCGATCGCGTCCGCGACCTGCCAGAAGTGCTCGATCAGCTCCTGCTCGCGCAGGCGCCAATAGGCGATCGGCACCACCAGGACGGCCGAAGCCCCGTGCTGCGCGGCGTGGCGCGAGAGCTGGATCGACTCCGCCGTGGTGAGGGCGCCAGTGCCGACCATCACCGGGACACGTCCGGCCACATGGGCGAGGGTCAGCTCGGCGATCTTCATGCGCTCCGTTTCCGGGAACAACACCGAGCCGCCCGAGCTTCCGAGGACCACGACGCCATCGACGCCGTCGGCGAGAACCTCATCGAGAAGCGAGCGCAGGCGTGCCGCGTCGACGCGTTCGTCGTGCATCGTCGGCGTGACGGGGAATGCGACGAGGCCGCGCAGGCCGAGGGCTGAATCGCTCATGGGGCCCAAGCTAATCGCCGCACCGTACCCTTGCAAAGTACCAGTAACGGGCAAGTTGACGGTGCCACTTCGCTCGGCCCCGACGCGCTCCGCCCGTCAGTCGGGACGCGCGCCCGAGTCTTTGACCACCTTGCTCCATTGCTCCAACTCGGTGCGCACGGTCTCGCCGAATCGCTGCGCCGAATCCGCCACCACCTCCATGCCCATTTCCGAGATCGCCTTCCCGACCTCGGGCGCCTGCAAGGCACGCACCGCCGCGACATTGACCCGAGCCGCGATCTCGCGCGGTGTTCCGGCGGGGGCGAAGAGGCCGAACCATCCGACAGCGGCGAAGCCCGGAAGCGATTCGCCGACCGTTGGCGTATCCGGGACCTGCACGGCGCGTTTCTCGGTGGTGACGGCGACGAGCTTCAACTTTCCACTGCGCACGTGCGGCAGCACCGAAGATAGGTTGTCGAACGTGAGCTGCACCTGCGCCGCCATCAGATCGGCGAGCGCCGGCGGGCTGCCCTTGTAGGGAACGTGGACGATATCGATTCGCGCCATCGACTTGAAGAGCTCGGCCGCGAGGTGCGAGGCACTGCCGTTTCCCCACGAAGCGTAGCTGAGCCTGCCCGGGTTCGCCCGAGCGTAGTCGATGAGCTCGCGCACCGAGTTCGCCGGGACAGCCGGGTGCAGCGCAATCGCGAGCGGCGAAATCGTCACCTGAGTGACGGGCTCGAAGTCACGGATCGGGTCGTACGAAAGGCGCCGGAATGCAGGCCCGACCGAATGGGAGCTGCTGGTGCCCAGAAGCAGCGTGTAGCCATCCGGATTGGAGCGGGCCACGAACTCCGCCCCCAGCGCAGCCGCCGCGCCCGGCTTGTTGTCCACGATGACCGGCTGCCCCCACGTTTCGCCCATCTTCGCGGCCATGCGGCGCGCGAGCAGGTCCGCCGCGCCGCCCGCCGGGAACGGGACCACGATCTTGACCGGGCGTTCCGGAAAGGCAGCGAACGCCGTGGCAGCGGACGCAGTGACAACGGCGATGAACACGGACTGGAGCATTGCGCGCATGAAGCCCTCCTGATTTCGCGGCAGGCTAGCTGCGGGCGGGTATCGGCGCAAAGAGCCAGTGGCGTTACTCGTTGGGGTACCACTTCCATCGGGACGACGACCGGGGCGCGACGCTCCGCGCGGCCAGCTTCGGCCGGCATCGCGCAGGACAGGGGTGCCCGGCACGCAGGCCTGTGCTCGGGCTCCGTATCGACCCGCCTGGAATTCGTGCTGCGATTCGCATTACGATATCCGGTCGGTCCGCCTCGGCAGATCAGCCCGCCGCCCGGTTCGCCGGGAACGGGACGATCCGCCGCGCCGGTTCGACATCGCCTCTTCAACCGCCCCGCCACTCATCGAGGGCTCAATGGCCAGGCAGAAAGAACTCGCCCGTTACCGCAACATCGGCATCATCGCGCACATCGACGCGGGCAAGACCACGACTACCGAGCGCGTGCTGTACTACACCGGCCGCAAGCACCAGATGATCGAGGTGCACGATACCAAGGACGGCAAGGGCAGCACCACCACCGACTACCTCGAGCAAGAGCGCAAGCGCGGGATCACGATCCAGAGCGCGGCGGTCTCGACCGAGTGGAAGGGCTATCAGATCAACCTGATCGACACCCCCGGCCACGTCGACTTCACGATCGAGGTCAACCGCAGCCTGCGCGTGCTCGACGGCGCGGTCGTCGTGTTCGACGGCGTCGCCGGCGTCGAGCCGCAGACCGAGACCAACTGGCGGCTGGCCAACCAGTACCACGTCTCGCGGCTCTGCTACGTCAACAAGATGGACCGGATGGGCGCGAATTTCGCGAAGGCGGTCGACGGCATCCGCGACCGGCTCGGCGCCAACGTGCTGCTGTGCCAGGTGCCGCTCGGCAGCCACGACGAGTTCGTCGGCATGGCCGACCTGGTCGCCGGCGTCGGCTATATCTGGCAGGGCGAGGACAAGGACAGCCCGTGGGAGACGGTGCCGCTCGATGAGATCGCCGGCCGTGTCAAGGTCACGTCGACCGCGGACAAGGAGTGGATCGCCCAGCTGCCGGCGTTGCGCCAGGAGATGCTCGAGACCGCGCTGGCGCAGGACGAAGAGGCGTTCCTGCAGTTCGTCGAGACCGGCGAGTTCGACCCGGCGGTGCTCAAGCGCTGCATCCGCAAGGGCACCGTCGATTTCACGCTGGTGCCGGTGCTGTGCGGCTCGTCGTTCAAGAACAAGGGCGTCCAGCAGCTGCTCGACGCGGTCATCGACTATCTGCCGTATCCGGGCGAGAGCGGCGGCATGCCGCTGGTCGACCCGGACGGCAAGCCGATCGGCGTCCAGGAGATCAAGGACGACGCGCCGGTGCGCGCGCTCGCGTTCAAGATCATCAACGACCAGTTCGGCACGCTGACCTTCGTCCGGATGTATTCCGGCGTCGTGAAGAAGGGCGATACGCTGATCAACGTCACGCGCGGCTCCAGGAAGGAGCGGATCGGCCGGATCGTCGAGATCCAGGCGGCCCAGGTCAAGGACATCGAGGAGGCGCGCGCCGGCGACATCTGCGCGTTCGTCTCGATGAAGGACACCGAGACCGGCGATTCGCTGACCGATCCGCAGCACCCGGCGCTGCTCGAGCGGATGCGCTTCCCCGACCCGGTCATCAGCGTCGCGATCGAGCCGAAGACGCGCGACGACACCGACAAGCTCGGCGTCGCGCTGTCGAAGATGGCGCGCGCCGACCCGTCGCTGCGGCTCGAGGTCGACCCGGAATCCGGCCAGACCGTGCTGCGCGGCATGGGCGAGCTGCACCTGGAAGTCACGATCGACCGGATGCGGACCGAGCTCGGCGTCGAAGCCAACATGGGCAAGCCCAAGGTCAGCTTCCGCGAGGCGTTCGGCCAGACCGTCGAGCGCACCTACACGCACAAGAAGCAGACCGGCGGCTCCGGCCAGTTCGCCGAGGTCAAGATGATCTTCGAGCCGCTCGAGCCCGGCAGCGGCATCGAGTTCTCCGACGAGATCGTCGGCGGCCGGGTCCCGCGCGAATACATCCCGGCGGTCGAGCAGGCGATCCGCAGCGAGAGCAAGACCGGCCAGGTGGCCGGCTACGAAGTGCTCGACTTCAGGGCGCGGCTGGTCGACGGCAAGTATCACGACGTCGACTCGTCGGCGCTGGCGTTCGAGATCGCCACGCGCCACTGCTTCCGCGAAGCGCACCGGGCGAGCAAGCCGAAGCTGCTCGAGCCGATCATGAAGATCGAGGTCGTCACCGAGGCGAGCTACCTCGGCGACGTCATCGGCGACCTGAACCGGCGCCGCGGCCAGGTCACCGACCAGGGCCAGAAAGGGCCGCAGGCCTTCGTGCTCGCGTTCGTGCCGCTGGCGGAGATGTTCGGCTACATCAACTTCCTGCGCTCGGCGACCAGCGGCCGCGGGACGTTCTCGATGGAGTTCGACCACTACGAGCCGGTGCCGCCGGGGATGGTGGACAAGCTGCTGGAGAAGGAGGCGCGGTAATCGGCCCCGGCACGCGAGCACGCCGTGCCGGCTCAATCCACGCCTGCTCCCGTCGCTGATGGCAACGGCGCGACCAGCCCGCTTTCGCGCACGACATCCACGATCGTGTGGATCAGCGGTCGCCAGCGTTGCAACGGACCGCCCCCCGCGACGGCCAGCACACCGGGCTTCATCGCGGGGCGAATCGCGAGCATCCGGACCCGCAGGCTGTCCGGCTCCTGGCGGACCATGGCCGGCGGCAGAATCGCAACGCCCTGACCCGCGGCGATCAAACGGACCATCAACGCCAGCGAATTGCAGGTGCTGACGCGCTCCGGCTCGACGCCGGCCGCGTTGAACCAGGCGCGCATCGCCAGATAGATCGTCGACGGGCCGGGCATCGTCAGAATCGGCAGCTGACGCAAGTCGGCCGGCCGCAGTTCACGCCGCGGCAGCCTGATCTGCGTGCTGGCGAACCAGGCCAGTTCGATCAGGCCGACCGGCTCCACGGTCAGCATCTCGCCGGTCGGGTCCGTGAGCACGGCGAGATCGAGGTCTCCCGCGTTCAGCTTGCGGTTCAATGCGGCGCCGACATCGAGCGTCAACTCGACCTTGAGCTCCGGGTAGTTGGCGATGAAGCGCGGCAGCAGGCGCGGCAATGCCAGCAATGCGACCGACTCGACCGCGCCGAGGCGCAACGTCCCGCGCAGCGCGCGCGCCGAGCGGGTGCTCAGGGCAATCTCGTCGCCGAGCTTCAACAGGCGGCCGACCGGATCGAGCAGGCCGCGACCGCGCGCGGTCAGTCTCGTGTGCTGACGATCCCGCTCGAACAGTCGCCCGCCGAGCACGCGCTCGAGTTCGACGATCCGCGCCGTGATCGTCGGCTGGGTGACGTGCAGATGTCGCGACGCGGCATGAAAGCTGCCGAGCCGTGCGATCCACCAGAACGCCTCGAGCTGGGCAAACGTCGGCCGCATGATCAATCCAATCTATCACGAAGCCGCGCAATTCCGATTACCGCCGCCGCGGCGAATCGCGGCAAACTGGGTCAACCGTCTGTCAATCAGAAGAAGGCCTCATGCACCAGATCGGAATCGATGTCGGCGGCACCTTCACGGATCTGGTCGTCGCCGATGCGGTGCATGGTGTTCGAACGCTGAAGGTCTTGTCCACCCCGGACGATTTCAGCACCGGGGTGCTCGATGGTGTCGACCGGCTGGTCGCGGCCCAGGCGCTCAGCCCCGCAGCCATCGACCGGCTCGTTCACGCCTTTACCGTGGCGACCAACGCGCTGCTGACCCGCAGCGGCGCGCGCGTCGGGCTGATCACCACCCGGGGCTTTCGCGACGTCCTCGAAATCGGGCGGCTGCGCATGCCGAAGCTCTACGACATGGCCTGGGACAAACCGCCACCACTGGTCCGCCGCGCGCTCCGGCACGAAGTCACCGAGCGGATCGCCGCCGACGGATCGATCGTGACGCCGCTCGACGAGCCTGAGGTCATCGCAGCGATCGACGCGATGCAGGCCAGCGGCGTCGAATCGGTCGCGATCTGCCTGCTGCACGCCTATGTGAACGACACGCACGAGCGCCGGATCGCCGAGCTGATCGCGACGCGAGCGCCCGCGCTGACGGTCTCCGCCTCGCATCGCGTCCTGCCCGAGATCCGGGAATTCGAGCGCACCAGCACCACCGTGGTCAACGCCTTCGTAAGACCCGCCGTCGACGCCTACCTCGGGCGGCTGGAGGCCGGCCTCGAACGGGTCGGCGCCCGGGCGCCGCTGATGGTCATGCAATCGGCCGGCGGCGTGATGCGCTCGACCAGCGCGCGCGAACTCCCGTCGCATTGCATCGAGTCCGGGCCGGCCGCCGGCGCCATCGGTGCCGCCGCTCTGGGCAAGCGCCATGGCCTCGGCAACCTGATCGCCTTCGACATGGGCGGTACGACGGCCAAGGTCTGTCTGATCGAGGACGGCGAGCCGCGGCTGACGGCCGAACTCGAAGTCGGCGCCGCATTGAACGCCGGCCAGCGCTTGCTCTCCGGCGGCGGCTACGTCGTTCGCGCACCGGCCCTCGACCTCGCCGAGATCGGCGCCGGCGGCGGCAGCCTGGCCCGCATCGACGCCGGCGGCGCGCTCCGTGTCGGCCCCGGCAGCGCCGGCGCGCACCCGGGGCCGGTCTGCTATGGCCGCGGCGGCACCACGCCAACGGTTACCGACGCCAACGTCGTGCTCGGCTTCCTGAGCCGGTCACACCTGCTGGACGGGGCGATGGCGATCGACGCGGCGGCGGCACAAACGGCGATCGATGACGCGATCGCGAGGCCGCTCGGCATCACCGTCCACGACGCGGCCTGGGGCATCCATGCCGTCGCCGACGCCACGATGGTCCGTGCCGTCCAGGCCGTCACCAGCGAGATCGGCCGCTCACCAGCCGATTTCACGATGATCGCCTTCGGCGGCAGCGGCCCGGTTCATGCGGCAACGCTCGCGGCGGCAGCAGGCATACGCCGGATCGTCGTGCCGCCGGCTTCCGGCGTGTTCAGCGCATTCGGCCTGCTGTTCACCCGCATCGAGCATCGCCTCGTCCGCACCGTGCAGACGGCCGCCGGCGAAGCCGACCCGGAACAGCTGCGGCTTCTGGCGCGGCAACTGGCGGCTGAAGCCGCTGAACTGATGCGGGCGGAAGGTGTTGCGCCCGCTGACAGCGAATCCCGGTTGCAACTGGACCTGCGCTATCGCGGCCAGAGCTCGGAGCTGTCGATCCCGTTCGACAGCGATCCGGATCGCGCCGCGATCGAGCGCGCGGTCGCCGCCTTCCACGACGAGCATGCCCGCACCTATGGCTACTCGAGCCCGTCCGAACCGGTCCAGATCGTGAACCTTCGCCTGCTGATCCGGGCTCGTGATCCGGGCGGCGAGCTCTCGGTTCGCGCCGAGGCGGTCCGGCCTGCCATCGCCGGAGCCGGTGCGGCACGACAATCCGCACCGACCCGGTCGGTCTATTTCGGCCCGGCAGGCTGGCACGATTGCCCGGCGCTGCGCCGCAATGAGCTGACCGATGCGGCCCCGGGGCGAACCGGCCCCCTGGTGATCGAGGAGTACGACACGACGATCGTCGTTCCGCCACACGCACAGGTCTATCAGGATTCCACCGGCTGCGTGCGCATCACGCTCGCCGCCGCTGACGGAGAATGCGCATGAGCGCGCACGGCCGCTCCGAAGCTCTCATCCCGGAGCGCGTAGCGCGGAGGGTAGCCCAATGAGCCCTCCCGCACGGCCAGCCGGGTCCGACCCGGTCGAACGCGGCCCGATCCGGCGGGACCCGATCCGGCTCGAACTGCTGAAGAATGCCTTCGCCGCGATCGCCGACGAGATGGCGGTCACCGTGGTCCGCACGGCCCGCTCCTACGTGATCAAGGAGGCGATGGATTTTTCCACCGGCCTGATCGATGCGCGCGGCAATCTGATCTCCCAGGGGCTCTGCCTGCCGATGCACATGGGCTCGTTTCCGCCGGTGATCGCGGCGATCCTCGCGCGCTTCGGCGACGAGATCCGGGCCGGCGACATCTACGTGACCAACGACCCGTACGTCGGCGGCGGCACCCATCTGCCCGACATCTACGTATTCAAGCCGATCTTTCTCGATGACACCCTGCTCGGCTTCGCTGCCGCGATCGGCCACCAGACCGATATCGGCGGCCGGGTGGCGGGGGGCAATGCCTGCGACAACACCGAGATCTTCCAGGAGGGCCTGCGGCTGCCGCCGATGCGGCTGTTCAGCCAGGGCGAGCTCGATCGCGACCTGATGGCCCTGCTGTGCCTGAACGTACGGGTTCCCGACAAGGTGCGTGGCGACGTGATGGCGACGGTGGCGGCCTGCACCCGGGGCGAACGCTCGCTGCAGCGCCTCGGCCGTCGATATGGCGCTGCCGTCCTGCAGGCGGAGATGGCGCACCTGCTCGACTACACCGAGCGGATGACGCGCGCCGAGATCGCGTCGTTTCCGGACGGCGAATGGTCATTCGAGGACCACCTCGACGACGACGGCTTCAGCGAGGATCCGATCACGATCCGCTGCCGGATCCGCAAGCACGGCGACCAGCTCGACGTCGACTTCAGCGGCAGCTCGCCGCAGGTTCGCGGCTCGATCAACCTGCCCTTCTCGATGACGCAATCGTGCACCTGGGCCTGCGTCCGTTGCATCCTCGATTCAGACCTGCCGACCAACGCCGGATTCATGCGGGCAATCCATGTCGACGCGGAGCCCGGCAGCGTCGTCTATCCGACCTCGCCGGCACCGGTTGCGGCCCGTGGCCTGACCGCGATGCGCGCGACCGAGGCCGTCTGGGGCGCGCTGGCGCGAATGCTCCCGGACCGGGTCTTTGCCTGCGGCGCCCAGGGCGACTTCGGCGTCACGATCGCCGGCTACGACACGCACCGCGAACCCTTCGTTCTGCTCGAATTCCTGTTCGGCACCTGGGGAGGCCGGCCCGACCGGGAAGCCAATGACGGGTTGTCGTCGCTGGCCGTCAACTATTCGAATTCGCCGATCGAGATCGTCGAGCACGAGCAACCGATCCGGATCGAAGCCTATGGCTTTCGGGCGGATTCCGGCGGTGCCGGCAAACACCGCGGCGGGGTCGGCATGTTGCGAACCTACCGGCTGACCGGAGTCGACGAAGCCGTGCTGCAGGTCCGCAGCGACCGGCAGAAGTTCCGCCCCTATGGTCTGACGGGCGGTGCACCCGGCGCACATGCGGCCAACTTCCTGACCGATACCGAGGGTCGGCGCAGTCAGCTGCCGGGCAAGTTCATGCGAACCCTGAAGCGGGGCGAACGCTACGAGGCCATCCTCGCCGGCGGCGGCGGCTGGGGCGATCCACTCGAACGCGACCCGCAGCGCGTCCTCGACGATGTCCTCGACGGCAAGGTGACGGCCGCTGCCGCAGCGACCGACTACGGCGTGGTGATCAACGGCGCGATGCTCGATGCGACCGCTACCGAAGCAACCCGGGCGCGCCTGCGTACGGCACGCGATGCGACCGCAGCCGCGGCGAGCGATGCAACCGCAGCTGCGGCGCGAGCGGGCGCATGATGGACCAGCCAGGCACGCCCTACCTGGCTCTGGACCTCGACGCCTTCGAGGCCAACGTGGCCCGGATGGCGGGGACCATCCTCGGCGCCGGCAAGCGCTGGCGCCCGCACGTGAAGGCGATCCGCTCGCCCGTTCTGGCACGGCAGTTGATCGCGGCCGGTGCCCACGGCGTGACCTGTTCGTCCGTGACCGCCGCCAGCCAGATGGTGGCGGCGGGCATCGGCGACGTACTGATCGCAACCGAAGTGGTCGGCGAAACCAACTGGCGGCAGCTTGCCGAGCTGAACCGGCAGGCCCGGGTCTATTGCGCGACCGATTCGCTGTGGCATGCCGGGCAGGTAGCCGCCGCCGGCCGCGCCGCCGGCACCACGATACCGCTGCTGATCGAGATCGAGGTCGGCCTGCGCCGCGCCGGCGTCGTCGCGGCCGAAGCGCCGGCGCTGTTCGCCGGTATCGAGACTCTGGACGGCGTCAGCGCCGCCGGCGTCATGGCCTGGGAAGGCCATACGACGACGATCGCCGATCCGGCCGACAAGGCCCGGGCCGTCGCGGCGGCTGTCGGCCTGCTGACCGACGCCGCCGACCGTTGCCGCGCCGCCGGCTACCCGGTAGACATCGTCAGTTGCGGCGGTACCGGCACCTACCCGTTCAGCAGCCGGATCGACGGCGTGACCGAGATCCAGGCGGGCGGCGGCGTCTTCGGTGACGAGCGCTACCGCACCGAATTCCATATCGACCTCGACACCGCACTGACCCTGGTCACCACCGTGCTGAGCCGACCGACGCCGACCCGGATCGTCTGCGATGCCGGGTGGAAGGCCACCGGCTGCCACCCGAGCCAGTCGCGGCCGGTCCTGCCGGCGAACCCGACCCGGCTGGCCTGGTCGGCCGAGCATCTGACGATCGAATGCAGCGACCCGGACGAGATCAGCCCGATCCGGCCCGGAGACCGCCTGACGCTGCGGCTCGGCTATGCCGATGCCACGGTCTTTCTGCATCGCCGCCTGTGGACCTTCCGCGGTGGTGCCCTCTGTTCCTGCCTGCCGCTGCCGGACAACGGCTGACGACAGTCCACGGGAAACACCCCGCCCATCGGCCATATGGATATGAAGAGGGAGAGCGCCATGACGATCGAAAGACGCGACTTTATCAAGGGTTCGACAATGGCCGGCGTTGCCGCCGGCGTCGCCGCAGGCCTCGCGGCAGCCGGAGCGACCCGCACTGCATTCGCCCAGGCACTCGATTCCGGCATCCGCAAGGACTCGACGCTCGCCAAAGTGCTGTCGAGCGGCACGATGCGCGTCGGCTTCGCGCAGACCGGCCCGTTCTTCTACCGCGATCCCAAGACCGGCGAACTGGGCGGCGTATACCATGACGCAGCGCTGTCGCTGGCCAAACAGATGGACGTCAAGGTGGAATTCAAGGAAGTCACGTTCCAGAACGCCACGGTCGGTCTGCGCCGCAATGACTATGACGTGTTCGGCTCGAACCTCACATACACCGTGGCGCGCGGAATGACGGCCGACTTCGTCGGCCCGCTGTTCACCCTCGGCAGCCTGCTGATGGTCCACAAGGACAATGCCGGCCGCTTCAAGTCGCTGGCCGATTTCAATTCACCGGACGTCACCTTCTCGGTCGTGTCCGGCGGCAGCGAGGAGCCCCGGATTCCGGTCCTGTTTCCGAAGGCGAAACTGATCACGACGACCGGTCAGGCCGAGCTGGGTGCCGAGCCGGTCCGCGCCAAACGCTCCGACGTGTGGATGAGCAGCCAGGTCACCGTGCTCGCGATGGCGAGCCGCAACAGCTGGGCGGTGGCCTTCGATCCGGAAAACCCGATCGACCGGCGCCCGTCGAGCTGGGCAGTACGCCACGGCGATTTCGAGTGGCGCAACTTCCTCGATTTCTGGGCCAAGTTCATGGTCGTCAACGGTGAAATGGACCGACTGCTGAAACTGCATATCGACCGGATCAGCAAGGCATGACCGAGGCCGCGGCCGCCCCCAGCATCCAGGTCATCGACGTCCGCAAGTCGTTCGGCAACCAGGAGGTCCTCAAGGGCATCTCCTTCGAGGTCTTGCGCGGTTCGGTGGTCAGCATGATCGGGGCCAGCGGATCGGGCAAGAGCACGCTGCTGCGCTGTATCAACCGGCTCGAGATGCCCGATGCCGGGGACGTTCTGATCAACGGGCAATCGATCCTGTGGCGTGACGGCGATCGGAATCGTCGCACGCCGCGATCGCCGGCCGAAGTCAACCGGATCCGGCGCGAGCTCGGCATGGTGTTCCAGCAGTTCAATCTGTGGCCGCACCTGACGGCCCTCGAGAACGTCATCGAGGCGCCGAAGCACGTGCGCGGGCTCTCGCGCCGGGAGGCTGTCGAGCTCGGCCATGCCTGTCTCGAGCGGGTGCAGATGCTGGACAAGGCCGCGGCCTATCCGGCAAGGCTGTCGGGTGGCCAGCAACAGCGGGTCGCGATCGCCCGGGCCCTCGCGATGAAGCCGAAGGCGCTGCTGTTCGACGAAGCCACCTCGTCTCTCGATCCCGAACTGACCGACGAGGTTCTCGCGGTCATGCGCTCGCTGGCCAACGAGGGCACGACGATGATCGTGGTGACCCACGAGATGGGCTTCGCGCGCGAAGTGTCCGATGCGGTGCTGTTCCTGCATAACGGCCTGATCGAGGAAGCCGGCCCGCCCGAGCGCCTGTTCGATGCACCGCGCTCGGAACGGCTCGCCCAGTTTCTCGACCGGTCCCGCCGCCGCGGCCGGGCCTGACCCGGTCCGCGCTCGTCCCCGAACCACACGGAAGCCGGCGATGCTGTCCGAATCACTGCGCGAGGCACTCGACATCACGGTCCTGTGGGATTACCGGATCGTGCTCTGGAAAGGTCTGGTCATCACGTTCGGCGTATTCGCGTCGGCCGCGCTGGCTGCGGTGCTGGGCGGCTGCCTGGCGGCCCTGCTGCGCACCGGACGCTGGCGCATCGGCCGCGTCGCGGCAACGCTGCATACCGAGATCGCCCGCAACGCGCCCGACTATGTGATGGTGGTGTGGGTGCATTTCGTGCTGCCGCTGATGATCGGCCAGCTGCTCGGCCGCCGGCTCGAGTTCGATCCGTTCTGGTCGGCCGTGATCGCGCTGGGTTTCGTCTACAGCGGCTACTTCGCCGAGACCTTCCGGGCCGGCATCGAGGCCGTTCCGGCCGGCCAGATCGAGGCCGGCCGCGCCTTCGGGATGTCGGGAACCCGGATCCTCTGGCGGCTCGTCGTTCCCCAGGCGATTCGCCGGGTCCTGCCGGAGTCGATGAATCAGTTCATCTCGCTGTTCAAGGCGACCAGCATCGTCTCGCTGATCGCGGTACCGGATCTGATGTACCAGGTCCAGATGATCTCGGCACAGCAGATGAAGGCCCTGCCGCTCTACACCGGCTCCGCCCTGCTCTACTTCGCGACGGTGCTCATCGCCGCGAACGCACTGCAAAAGGCTGCGCAGCACTGGCGCAACCGGATCCTCTGAGCGACGGAGCAACCGATGGGCAACTGGGAACGCTATGTGTGGAATCAGCGCGAAGCGCTGTGGGCCGGTCTGCAGATCACGATCGAACTGTGCCTGGTCGCCTTCGTCTGCGCCCTCGCGGGCGGGCTTCTGCTGGCGCTGATCCGCTTGTACGTTCGCCCGCTGAAGCCGCTGGCGATCGTGCTGACCGAGTTCTTCCGCGCCACGCCGATCCTCGTCCAGCTGCTATGGGTCGCTTATGTCTGGCCCGACCTCTTCGGCTGGCCAGCTACCTTCCACGGTGCTGCGGTCGTCGCGCTGGCGCTGCAATCGAGCGGCTACCTGGCCGAAACCTTCCGCGGCGCGATCGAAGCCATCCCGAGAGGGCACATCGAGGCAGCCGACTCGCTGGGCATTGCGCCCTGGCGCCGCTTCCTGCGGATCGTGCTGCCCCAAGTGCTCATTCATGCGGCACCCTCCTTCGGCAACCAGTTCACCGTCATCGTCAAATCCTCGACGCTGGTCTCGGTGATCTCGGTCACCGACCTGATGTTCCAGTCGCAGAAGATCCTGAATCAGTCGCTCGAGCCAATCGAGATCCTGACCGCCACGGCCGTGATCTACATCACCTTCATCTTCCTGATATCGACGGCCAACAAGGCGCTCGCCGACGGCTTGCGGCGACGCTACGGCTGGGTGAATCCTTAGGAGGCCGGGCCGCAGCAGGACGCGGACGGCCTCCCGGGCTCAGGCCGTGCCGCCGACCGTCAACTCCCCTGAAAGTCGCTCGAACCTTCCTTGGTGAGTCTGTCGATGAGTTTGCCCCACTTGGTAAACTCGGATTTCATCATCGTCGTCAGATCGTCCTGCGTGCCACCCAGTATCGCGATCTCTCCCTCTGGCGAGATCTTTTTCGCGATGACGGGATCGGCAAGCGCGCTGTTGATCTCCGCATTGAGCCTTTTCAGTATTGCATCGGGCGTTCCGGCCGGCGCGTGCAGCGAACTCCACGTCGAGGACTCGAAGCCCTTGCCGACCGCCTGCTCCATGGTAGGCACGCCCGGCAGAGCCGCGAGCGGCTGCATGCCGGTCACGGCGAGCGCCCGCACACGCCCCGAGCGGATGTGCGGCAGGATATCGGAGATGGTGGCGAACGCCGTTGTGACATGCCCGCCTGCGACGGCCGTGATCGCGGGTACGCTGCCCTTGAACGGCACATGCGTGATATCCAGGCCGAACTGGGCCTTGAGCAGCTCCATCATCAGATGTGTGCCGACGCCGACGCCGTTGCTCGCATAGCTCGCCTGATTTCTCCTGGTGAACTCGACGAGATCAGCGAAGGTCCGCACGCTCGAGCCGGCGGGCACGACCAGCACATTGGGAGCGTCGGCCAGCAGGACGATGGAAGCGAAATCGCGCAGGCTGTCGTAGCGCGCCACCTTCGGTTGCGTCAGCACCGAGATCACGTTCTGCGCCTGCCCGCCGAGCAGCAGCGTGTAGCCGTCCGGCTTGGCTCTCGCCACGAATTCGGTGCCCAGCATGCCGCTCGCCCCCACCTTGTTCTCGACCACGAAGGGTTGCTTCAAGACGAGCGCCAGGCGTTCGGCCACGACGCGCGCCACGCGATCGAAGTAGCCGCCCGCCGGATATGGCACGATGATCGATACGGGTTGCGCAGGATAGCTCTGCGCGCGCAGCGATTCGCTCATCAGAACGAGGGGCGCCGCGCTGACTATCAAACGACGAATGGGCTGCATCAAGGGTCTCCTCGGATAATGCTTTACGGCGAGCCGGGCTCTAGAGAATCTAGAAGCTGTAGAAGTCGAGCATGGTCGGCATGAAGTCATTGAGCATCACGATCTTCTTGCGGCGAATGCGCCAACCGGCGTCACGCAGCACCAGATCGTGCGCATAGCTGCCGTACTGCACATGGGTCTCGCGCCGCTTGGTGCGAAACTCGTGCACCGTCCAGTTCGAATGCAGCGACATCGCGCTCTCTGAATGCGACAGCAACAGCACGTTGGTGATCGTATGCAGCGTACGCGGCAACGGGGTGGACGCGACCGACCGCCCCGAGCGCACTCGCGATACGCGATCCTCCAGCCCCGCGCGACTGCTGTAGTACAGCAGCGAAAGCTCAGTGCGCGGGTCGGCAGTCAGTTCGTGCTCGGCTTTCCACGATGGAAGCCAGAACTCGCAGTCTTCCACGAATAGCGCGAGCCAGTCGTCCCAACGTTGATTGTCCAGAAACAGTGCCTCCCGGTAGAGCAGCTCGGTACCTGCCGCGATCAGATCGCTCATTGCCGCTGCCCTTCACGGCTACGCTGCCCTTCGCGCTGGAAGCCCTGATCCATCAGGCGCAGCCATTCGCGATAGCCCGAATGGAATACCGTCTCGTCGCCCATGTCGAAGCGTCCGCTGACGCTGGTTTCGGGTTCGATGCCCAGCTCGCGAGCGAATCTGTCGGCGCCGCGCTGCACGGCTGCGAGGCCGCGTTCGTAGCCCTGCTGCCATTCGCCGGGACGCGCGTCATACCCGGCCTGACAGTCTTCGTACGAGACGTTGTCGTCCGGTGTCGCCATGCCCGTCGCATTGAAAAAATCCTCGAACTGCCGAATTCGATAGGCGCGTACATCGGGAGCTTCGCCGACCGGCGCCAGGCAATACAGGCGCATTTCGGTGCGATCGACCGCTAATGGGCGGATCACTCGCATCAACAGCGCCGCGTTGTCGGCCAGCTGAACGCTCGGGTAGATCGTGAGATTGCGGCTGCCCAGCATCCATCGCGTGACGGTATCGCCGACGCGACGGCGCAGCTCTTCCACGCTGGCATACAGAGGCCGCACCTGCGGTGTCGGATTCATACCCCAAGTAGCGGTATGTCCGTAACGAAAGGTGAAGCTGCCACGCGCGACTTCCGATCGCTCCAGCGCTCCGAAATCCATCATGCTGAGCTGATGTCTCGATTCGCCGGAATTACGGCGATCGACGATATTCATGAAGCTGCGATGCGCAGACGTCAGATGGTAGATATCGGAACAGTTCTCGATCTGCAGCTTCCAGTTCCCGCGATAGGTATACGTCGAGCTTCCGGGCACCAGCTCGATGCCTTGCGGACTTTGATCGACGATGAGGTCGAGGAATTTGCGCGCCTCGCCCAGATGCTCCTCCAGCGATGCAACGTCTTTCGAGATGCTGCCGAACAGGAAGCCGCGATACTCGGCGAAGCGCGCAAGCGGCATCAGGTCGTGGCTGCGCTCATCGAAGGCCGGCGCGTAGCAGCCCTGCTTCCTATCCTTGACATCCAGATTGCGGCCGGCCGAACTGTAAGCCCAGCCGTGATAGTTGCAGACGTGGTACTTCGCATTGCCGCGCTCCGTGTGGCATATCAGCGCACCGCGGTGTCGACAGCTGTTGAAGAACGCTCCCAACGTGCCATCCGCGGCGCGCATCACCACGACCGGCTGCCGCCCGATGCGGGCGGTGAAGAAATCGTGCGGCTTCGGCGCCTGGCTGGTCATGCCCAGAAAGACCCAGGTCGCCTCGAAAATATTCCGCATTTCGAGCTCGAACACGTGCGGATCGTTGAAGATGCGGCGTTGCACCGAAAACCGGCCTTCGCCGGCCCGGTCGTCGACCAGCCCGAGAATATCGCCGTGACGCATGGCGGCTCAGGTCCTGTAGGAAGGGTCGAGCCTGTCGAGGATGCGCACGAACGCTTCGTGATCCTGTCGGTTGCTGTGCGGACGCAGCTCTTCCGCCTGGCGGGCGGCATGCTCACACATCTCGGTTGACGGCATGAGAATTTCGGCGCCGCTGGCCTCCAGCGCCAGCTGGGTCTCACAGCACAGCACGAGGGCCAGCATCGTGGCCACGGCTTCCGAGGCGGTCGCGCCGCAGGTGAGCAGACCGTGGTTGCGCAGGATCATCGCCTTGTTGCGCGGACCCAGATCGCGCACCAGCGTGGTTGCCTCCTCGATTTCAGTCGCGAAACCTTCGAAGTCGTGGTACGAGAGGCGATCGTAGAAACGCATCGCGTTCTGCGTGATCGGCAGCAACCCCCGCTTGCTCGCCGAGATCGCCATCCCCGGCACGGTATGCACATGCAACGTGCAATGGATGTCGGGCCGCGCGTTCAGAATGGCCGTATGGATGACGAAACCTGCCGCGTTGACGTTGTCCTCGAAGGACATCGGCCTGCCATCCAGGCGCAGCTTCATCAGATCCGAGGCGCGGACCTCGCTGAACAGCAGGTGATGCGGCTTGACCAGAAAGCATGGCTCGCCGGGTACCCGAGCGGCGATATGGTTGTAGATCAGATACTCCCAGCCGAAATGCGCCGACAACCGATAGGCGGCGGCAAGCTCGATCCGGGCGTTCCGTTCTTCCGGGGACATCGTGGACAAGGTCCGGGGGGGATCAACAGCGATCTGCGTCGACATCGCGACTTCTCCATGTGCCAGCGCTTCAGAATAGGCGTGCGGTCTCGCGACTCGTGCGCCAGTTTTACTATTCCGCA
This sequence comes from Lautropia sp., assembly GCA_050249335.1. Classification (GTDB taxonomy): domain Bacteria; phylum Pseudomonadota; class Gammaproteobacteria; order Burkholderiales; family Burkholderiaceae_E; genus Lautropia. Next base: position 112,381 of record JBFWQR010000002.1, on the reverse strand, counting down.
TCGAATTTCGACATTCTCTACCTCACGATGCACCGCCGGCCCGGCGCGTGCGCTCCTCTTCTGCGATACGGTGGAGCGGCGGCCGCCCCTCGAGCGCGCGGCGTATATTGGCGACCGCGCTGCGCAAGGCCGCCTCGAGCCCGCCGGGCACGGTCGCCGAGTTGTGCGGCGAAGCGACGACATTGGGCAGATCGAGGAAGGGATGGCGCAAGCGGAAGGCGCCATGACGCATCGGCTCGACCCACCACGCATCGATGCAGGCAATGAAACCGGGATATGAGAGCAGGTGCGCGTAGAGCGCGTCTTCTTCGACGATTTCGCCGCGCGACACGTTCACCAGAACGGCATCGGGCTTCATGCGCGCCAGCCGAACTGCGCCGATCAGGCCGCGCGTGTGCCGGGACAGCGGAGCACAGATCATCAGCACGTCGGCTGCGGCCAGCATCTCATCCAGGCGGTCAGGCGGGCCGATCCAGTCGACTGGCTCACTCGACGCGCCGCGTCGATTGATCGCATGAACACGCATGCCGAAGGCGCGCGCCAGGCGAGCGATCGCCGTGCCGATGCCGCCGAAGCCGAGAATACCGCACACGGCGCCGGCCAACGCCCGATTGCGCTCGGCGAAGTTGAACTCGCCGCGCTGCATGGCGGCGTGCTCGACGAACAGGCGCTTGGCCGCCGCCAGATAGAGTGCCATCGCATGTTCGGCGATCTGCGGCGCATAGGCGCCACCGTTGGCGGCGATCGGGATGTGCGGGGCGAACTCGTGCAAGGGGACGAAGTCGATTCCGGCATTGACGTACTGGATCAGCTTCGCTTGACGGATCAGCGATGCCTCGCCGGGCCGCAGCTCCTTGGCGGTATTGCGCGACAGCAACGCCGCGGCACTGCGCAGGGCGTGTTCACGCGCCGCATCATCGAGCGCCGGCAAGTGCACGACCTCGGCCAACGGGGCCAACTCGCGCGATACCAACGCGAGCTGCGGTTCGGTAAGCGGGAGCGTTGCAACGACGAGAGCAGCCATCGTGATCACTCCCCGGAGCCTAGCTCGCCGCGCGCCGCCTCGACCAGCTTGTGCTTGGCCACCTTGCCAGTGGGCAGCCGCGGCAGTTGCGCTTCGGTGTAAAACAGCACGTGATGCGGGACTTTGAACGACGCTGCCCGCTCCCGCACGAAATCTCGAATCTCCTGCTCGGCAACCTTGCCTGATGCATCGACGAAAGCCACGATGAGCTCTCCGCGTACCGGATGCGGCAGACCCACGACGTGGGCATCGCGCACATGGGGGTGCTGCACGATCAGCTGCTCGACTTCGAGCGGCGATACATTGATGCCGCCGCTCTTGATGACTTCCTTGTGCCTCGCGTGGAACACGAAACGGCCGACGGCGTCCAGGGAGCCGAGGTCGCCGGTATCGAAAAATCCATCAGACCGCAGCGCGCGAGCAGTTTCCTGCGGATTTCCGAAATAGCCTGGCGTCGTGTAACCGCGCAGCAGCACCAGGCCGACCTCCCCCTGCGACAGCGGCGCCCCTGAAACGGGATCCACGATGCGCAGTTCCATGCCGGGCAATGGATGGCCCGATGTGTTCAGCTTGGCGTCGACCGGATCATCTGCCGAGCCCACGGTCGCGTTGCCGTACGATTCCGTGAGCCCGTAAGCGGGGCTGGCGAGCGAGATGCCCATTTCGAGCAGGGTCATCCGCTTGTATTCGGTCATCGTGCCGGCATTGCCCTTCTTCAGGCTGCCGATGCGTCGCTGCGCATACTCCGGATGGTCCAGCAGCGCACGCGTCATATTGCCGGTACCGTAGTACACCGTGGCTTCGGTGCTCTCGATCACTTCGAGCGCAGCGCCGGCTTCGAAGGCTCCTTGCAGCACGATGGAAGCGCCATGAGTCAGCGCGACCGGCAAGGCGTTCGTGGCCCCCAACCCATAGAACAGCGGCGAACCGATCCAGACGCGGTCATCGGCGACGACGAAGCGGCGTTCGCCCATATCGAAGCCGTTGCCGACCACACCGCCGTGGGCCAGCACCACGCCCTTCGGCTCGGCCGTGCTGCCCGAGGTATAGAGGATGAACAGCGGGTCATCGGATCGTACCGCGGTCAAGGCCGTCCGGACGTCGGCATCGCTGCGACGTTGGCCGGCCGCCAGGAACTCGCGCCACGACAGGGCTCCCGGTAACGCGCCATCCAGCAATGCAATCGTCCGAAGCATCGGAAAGCGCTGGCGGCCCAGCGCTTCGGAGAGCATGGCCGCAAAGTCCTGCTTCAAAAACCGGCCCAGGCTGACCAGCACGGAGACGCCGCAATGCGTGAGCGTCCACTCGAGCTCGGTGCGCTTGTACCAGGTATTCAGAGGAACGAACACGGCGCCGACATAGGCCGCACCCAGACACATGGACAGCCATTCGGGCTGATTGCCCAGCCAGGCAGCGACGCGATCGCCGCGCCGAACGTCCAGCTCCAGCAGAGACTTGGCGACGGACCGGGCGGCGGCTTGCAGCTCGCCGTAGCTGTACTGCCGACCAGCATGGAAGAGGGCGGGCGAATTCGGCCGGCGACTCGCCTGCTCCTCGAGCAGATGCGCCAGAGTCGCCGCGGCGGGGCGGGATGTAGGCATGGCGGGTCTCAGGCGGAAGGCGGTTCGACGGTACGCCGCTCGATATCCCAGTAGGTCGGCATGTCGGCGACGCGCAACGCGGTATCGAGCAGTGCCTTCACCGGCTGACTGGGCGGGCTGACCCGGCCGGCAACGGCGAATGCTCCCCACGTGCTCAGCAATGCCCCGGTTACCGCGACAATGGACTGAAACGGATATAGCGCAAGCCGAAATCCGGCGGTACTCAGCTCGGCCAGAGAGGGCGCTGCCGCTTGCGGCCCCGCCATCCAGGCCAGCGGCAAACCGGGAATCGCCGCGCGCAGCGCGCCAACCTCGTCGACACCGGCGTCGAGCACCAGCAACGCGTCGATACCGGTGCCGGCATATGCCTGCGCACGCGTCATGGCTGCCGGCAACGACCTGGTGCTGCGCAATGCATCGGTGCGAGCGATGATCAGGGTTTCATCGCTGCGCCGGGCGGCGACGGCGGCTTCGAGCTTGGCGACCATTGCGTCCACCGGTACCAGGTGCGCGCGCCCAAGGTGATAGTGCGCGCGCTTGGGGTGTATCTGATCGTCGACGTGCAACGCCGATGCGCCGGCCCGCTCCAGATCGCGGACCGCGCGATACGTATGCGCGGCTTCGCCGAAACCTGCCGCTGCGTCGACCACGATAGGCACGGCGACGGCGCTGCGCACCTGCGCCACGGCCCGGATCATGTCGCTCGCATCGACGAAGGGCTGGCCTTTGGCGAGCTGCAGTCCGACCGCATTGCCGCCAAGATACACGGCAGGGAAGTCCAGATCCTCCATGAGGCGCGCGCTGAAGGCATCGTAGACGCCGGGCGCGGCAATGATGTCGGCGCTCGCCAGCCGACTACGCAGACTCGTCATGGCCTGCGCTCGAGCCGGATGTCGAAGGTGGCCGCGAACGTCGGCAACCCGCCGCCGCGCGGCCGCTCCTCGAGCGACAGGGTCAAGTCGGGAGTGACCGCGCCTTCGACGTAATCGTCGGCCAGATGGCCCGACCACGGCACGAAGACCTGCGTCGTCAGCGCGGCGTACCCGGACGCTCGCGCTTTCAAGTGGATATGCGCAGCCCGCCGGCTGTGCCTTCCCATCGCCGAGAACAATTCGCCGACAGGGTCATGATCGTGGTCGGAATAGTCTCTGGGGACGACGGTATGCAGCCGATACGCCCCTTCGGCATCGCTGCGCAAGATGCCCCGCAGATGAAAGCCTTCGTTGTCGTACTTGCCGTTTTCATCGGCCTGCCAGAAATCGAGCTCGGCACCCGTGATGGGCGATCCGCCGGCCGCATCGAGCACTCGGCCGCCCAGCATCAACAGCTGGGCATCGGCGCCCGGAGCATGCTCATAGAGCACGCCGTCCTCGCGCAGCGGAGCGCCAGGCGTGTAGTAGGGCCCTTCCAGATTGGGCCTGGTACCGCTCGCCGCGTTGCGTGCGGCATCGATGCTCGTCATCGCGAAGCCCACTGCCATCAAGCTCGGAAACATGCCCGACTGACCGAGACGGTTGAAATAGCGGCCCGCCGTTTTCAGCTCATCCTCGGTGATTCCGAGCTCACGTACCACGTCCTGCAGTGCCCGCAGCGATCGCTGATAGATGATCTGCAGCCGCTCTCTGTTCGCCATATCCTGCCTCATTCACGCATCGTCAGCACGACGCGGCCGATCACGCCGCCTTCCTCCACCCATCGGTGCGCCTGCGCCACTTCCGCAAGCGGCACCCGCGCAGCGATCATGATCGTCAACTGACCGGCCGCAGCCAGGCGAATCGCGTCATCGAGTTGTGCGCGGCTTACGCTGCCAACGCCCAGTAGCTGCGCACGCTTGAAGAATATTCGTGCAGGATTGATGGACACGTCTTCACCGAACAGCTGCCCGACCATGGCGTAGCGCCCGTGACGCGCGAGAGCATCGAAACATGCGTCGAATACGCGGCTGCCGACATTGTCGATGACGACGTCGACACCGGCGCCGTCCGTCAGATCCAGAACTCGACGACTGAACCCGGTGCGCGTGCCCAGCGGCACCACTTCGTCGGCTCCCGCGTCCAACAGCGCCAGCCGCTTGCTTTCGTCGCGCGTGGCCGCGATCACGCGAGCCCCGGACCGCTTGGCCAACTGCATCGCTGCATGTCCGACTCCTCCCGAGGCACCGGTGACGAGCACGGTATCGCCGATCGTCACGCGTGCCACGTCGCGCACGGCATTCAGCGCCACCCCCGCAGCCGGACCCAGCGAACAGGCGATCTCGAAGCTCACCGATTCGGGCAGCACGCAGAATGCATCTTCCGGCAGCGCCACGTATTCGCCGTACCCGCCCCGCACGGGCTGACGCGATGCGCAGGTGGTCTCGCGACCCGTGCGGCACAAGCGGCAGGCGCCGCAACTGGAAAAAGCCTTCGAACAGACGCGGTCGCCGACTTTCAGTCGCCGTACTGCCGTGCCGAGTTCTCGTACGGTTCCCGCGATCTCCAGCCCGATGATGAGCGGATAACGGACATCGCGCCGGTAGGTGCCGTTGCGTTCCACGATATCGCGATAAGACACTCCGCAGGCAGCGACTTCGACCAGCACCTCGTCATTCGCCGGCCGCGGCACGGGAAGCTCCTCGATGGAGAACGCCTCAGGCGGTCCGGGCTCGTGCAACACCGCAGCTCTCATGACGACTCGTCGACGAATGCGGGTACGCACAGGCCGTCGTCCCAACGTTCGATCGCCATGGCCACCGGCATGCCGATCCTCACCTCCCGCTCACTCAGCCAGCGACCGATGAGTCGAGGACCTTCAGCGAGGGCGACGTTGAGCACCACGTACGGCAGCAGCGACTGGAACTCCGGCATGAAAGCCTTGTGATAGCGCGTAAAGCTATGAACCGTTCCGCGGCCGCCCGCACGACGCCACACTGCGCCGTCGTGGCGACAGTGTGGGCATATCGGCGCAACGGGCCAGCGCATGCGCTGACAGCTCTCGCATGCCTGAAGCATCAACCGATGCTGAGCCAGGGCCTCGTAGAACGGCGCGGTGTCCGGGCTGACCAGCGGACGTAGCCGCGACGAATCGGACCCGCCGGGGAAGCGGCGTACCGTCAGCAGCATTTCAAGAGCGTCCATAGACGATGGCGTCACCAAAGGTCGTGGCCCATGCCGCCAGGCGGCAATCCGGAATCTGGCGTGGCCCCGCTTCGCCGCGCAGCTGGCGAACGATCTCCAGCGTCTGGCCCCAGCCGTTGGAATGCCCTTCGGACAAATGGCCGCCGCTCGTGTTGATGGGCAGCTCGCCGCCCAGTTCGATGCGGCCGCCCTGCACCCAATCGGCGGCTTCACCGGGCTGGCAAACACCCAGGCGCTCCAAGGTCCACCATACCTGGGGCGCAAAGCCGTCGTAGCAGTGCAGAGTGTCGAGGTCCCGGGCATCGATGCCGGCATGCTCGAAGGCCGCCGGACGCGGCCGAATCGTCGGCGGTTCCTCATGCCAGGCGGTGTTGACGCCCAACTCGGGTAGACCGAACACGAATTCGTCGGGCCCGGCCGCCAGTCCCTGGCATCCCAGCACGGTGACCGGCGGCTTGGCCAGATCGATTGCACGCGCCTCGGTGGTGACGATGACGGCCACCGCAGTATCGACGGGCAGCGAACAGTCGTGCCGGCGCAGCGGCTCGGCGACGAAAGGCGAATCGAGATAGGCTTGCAATGACAGCGGCGCGCGGCTCGCTGCCAACGGATTGAGCCGTGCGGCGTTGCGCTGTGCCAGCGCAACGGCAGCCAGTTTGTCACTCGCGATGCCGTATCGATGCAGATAGCGCTGCGCCGCCAGCGCGGCGCCGCCGATGGGCGCGATGAGCCCGGCGTGCGGAGTCTCCGCGTGCGGCCCGCCGCCCTCTCGGAAGTTCTCCGAGTACTGGGGGAAATCCGGCGTGCCGTGGCGAGTAAAGGCAAGGTTGCGAAACGCTGCGACACAGACGACGTAGTCAGCGAGTCCGGCATTCACGGCCATCGCGGCATGCTGAATGAGCGTGCCGCAAAAGCGGCCATGCGACCACGTTTGAGAAGCGAAGCGCACGTCGAGCGCGAGCAGCCGCGCGACCTCGTCGTAGTCCAGCCCGCGCGGCGAACCGATATGCACCAGCAAGCCGTCTACACGCTGCCGCTCGAGCCCGCAATCTCGAAGAGCGGCCCCTATCGCCTGGTCGGCCAGCGAGGCGGTGCTCTGCTCGAACCTGCCGAACCCGACCGTACCGATGCCGGCGACCGAGGCTCCTGTCGCACCCTCTGCGCGTATGGTCATCCACGCCCCTGCTTCGATCAGTATCAAGCATAGGAGCCGCCCGACCCATCCCGACGCGTTGTTTCGCTATCTTGTCCATAGTTTCGAGCAATCGAACGACGGCAGCGACTCCAGATCCCGAGCCGTGACCTGAAATATCGAAATCGAATTCAATTTGGTGAAACAGTCGTCCATCTCTTCCGTAGCCCCAACCTATCCTTGAGCCGAATTTCTTTCCCGGGGATGCGATGAGCCAAGGAAATCACGCCGAACGCCAGCCATGGCCTGAGGGCCTGTTCAGCCGCGTCCCGTATTGGGTCTTCAAGGACCCGGACGTCTTCGAGCTCGAGCAGGAGCGCATCCATCGCGGGCCGGCCTGGAGCTTTCTGTGCCTGGAAGCGGAGCTGCCGGCGATCGGTGACTTCAAGACGACCTTTCTCGGCAAGATGCCGGTGGTGGTAGCTCGTGATACCGATGGATCGATCAACGCCTTCGAGAACCGCTGTTCGCATCGCGGAGCGCTGCTGTGCATCAAGCAGCGCGGCAATGCGCAGGATTTCACCTGCGTCTACCACGCATGGCGCCATGATCTCAAAGGCAATCTGCAAAGCGTAGCGTTCATGCGCGGCGTCAAGGGCAAGGGCGGCATGCCCGCAGACTTCAAGCTTTCCGATCATGGCCCGCGCAAACTGCGGGTCGAAACCTTCGCCGGCCTGGTATTCGGCACGTTGTCGACCGAGGTTTCCGATCTGCCTACCTATCTGGGGCCGGAAATCGGCGCGCGCATCAGACGTGTGCTGTGCAAGCCGCTGCAAGTGTTGGGAACCTACACGCAGATTCTGCCCAACAACTGGAAGCTGTATTTCGAGAACACGAAGGATACCTACCACTCGAGCTTGCTGCACACCTTCTTCGGCACCTTCAAGGTGTCGCGGCTGTCGCAGCCCGGGGCGATCCGTGTCGCGAACGGACATCATGTCGGTTATACGCTCCCGCATCCTGGCGGCAAGGACCACGAGTTCGATAAGGAGAGTCTGCGATCCAACCAGGAGGGCAAGTTCGGGCTCGAAGATCCCAGGCTGCTCGAGGTTCGAGACGAATTCGGAGACGGCTGCAACGTTCAACTGTTGTCGGTGTTCCCGGGTTTCGTGCTGCAGCATATTCACAATACCTTGGCGTGCCGGCAGATTCTGCCGGTGACAATCGACCGCACGCATCTCGTCTGGACGCTGATCGGCTTCACCGACGACGATCCCGCGCTGCGCGAGCTGCGCATGAAGCATGCGAACCTGGTCGGACCAGCAGGATACGTCTCGATGGAGGACGGCGCGGTGGGCGGCTTCATCCAGCGCGGCATCGCTGGCTGCACGGACGAAGCCGCGCTCGTGCAGATGGGCGGTCACGGCACCGAGTCGCAGGACACTCGCACGACCGAGTCGGCGTTGCGCGGCTTCTGGAAAGCCTACCGAAGCTATATGGAGATCTGATGCGCCCGAACCCCGACATATCGATGACGATGCGGCTGGCGGTGTTCATGAGCGACTACGCACGCTGCCTCGACGAAGGCGAACTGGAACGCTGGCCCGGCTTCTTTACCGACGACTGCGTCTATAAAGTCACCTCCCGCGAAAACGTGGCGGCCGGCTACCAGATCGGTCTCATCTATGCGGACTCCAAGGGCATGCTCAATGACCGAGTGAAATCACTGCGTGAAGTGAACATCTACGAGGAGCAGACCTATCGACACATTCTGGGCCTGCCGCACGTGGCGAAGATCGACCCGGACGGCAGTTTGCATGCGCGAACCGGCTTCATCGTCGCGCGAATCATGCATACCGGCGAAACCTCGATATTCGCGACCGGCAGTTACCACGACAAGATCGCTCTCGGCGACGATCATGTCGCGCTACGCGAGCGTATCGTCGTGTGCGACAGCTCGCATATCGATACCTTGTTGGCGATTCCGCTTTGAATGCAGCGGTGGCGGCCGCCTTGCCGCGCATCGCGGTCACGCTGGGGGATCCGGCCGGCATCGGTCCTGAAATCGCGCTCAAGACCGCTCGGGACCCTCGCGTTCGCGCGGTCTGTCGACCGTTGCTGGTGGGCGACACGCGCGCATTGCGCGCTCATGCCGATGCTTGCGGGCTGTGCGTTGCTTTGCGCCGCTTCGAGACCTCAGCCGAAGCCGACACCTTCACTGCCATTGGCGGTGCTGCCGCGACCGACGGTAACGTCGAAGTCGCAGTACTGCATCAGGACAGTATTTCGGAGCACTTCCGCATCGGCGAAATCGATGCTGCCAATGGCCGCGCCGCCGTACGCGCCGTGGAGGCTGCCGTCGCGGCAGCGCACCGCGGCGACGTCGAGGCGGTGGTCGCCGCGCCAATCCACGAATTGGCGATCGCTCACGCCGGCATCGCCTTCGACGGCCATGCTTCATACGTCGCCCGCCAGATGGGCCTGCCACCGGATGCAGCCTACCTGATGCTCTGCCGGGCAGGAATACGGATCGTGCACGTCACGTTGCACACCAGCGTACGCAAGGCGATCGAACAAATCACCGTGCAGCGTGTGCTCGACGTGCTGAGCGCCACCGATCGTGCGCTGCGCCGCCTCGGCGTCGCTCGGCCGCGTATCGGGGTTTCGGGCCTGAACCCGCACGCCGGTGAAAGTGGTCTGTTCGGCGACGAAGAGATCGAGATTCTGCGGCCCGCCATCGAGCAGGCGCGCCAACTCGGAATCGACGCTGCGGGCCCTGAGGGCGCCGACACGCTGCTGGTGCGCAGCGGCTATGATGCCTTCGCCGTGATGTTGCACGACCAAGGGCACATTGCGATGAAGGTTGCAGCACCGCATCACGTGATCGGCGTGGTGGTGGGCATACCTCTGCTGTTCTGTTCTGTCGGCCACGGCTCGGCGATGGACATCGCAGGCCGCGGTGTCGCCGATGCCGGCGCGCTGACTGCCGCCGTGCTTGCCCTGGCAGCCGGCCATGCAAGTTCAGGTCATCCATATGAATGGCGCCGGAGCTGAGCAGGTTGTCGTGGTCGGCGGCGGCCTGGCAGCCGTATCTTTCGTGAATACGCTGGTCGGCGGCGGGTATCGCGGGCCCGTCACGGTCGTCGCCGAGGAAACCGAGCCGCCGTATGATCGTCCACCGCTGTCCAAGGCCTTCCAGGCCGACGGCGACGTCGAGAAGATCCGACTCGATCTGAGCCGAGGACGTGGCGCGCACTGGTTGCATGGCGTGCGCGCTGTACGGCTCGAGCCCGATCGCCGCCGCCTGATGCTCGATAATGGCCGCACCCTCGACTACGCCCGGGTCGTGCTGGCGACCGGCGCCTCGCCGCGTACGCTGCCGCATCTGCAAGCGGCCGCGGCGCCGGTGACGACGCTGCGCAGCGCCGATGACGCACGGCGCATTCGCGCCGTGCTCAGGCCTGGCGCACATCTGCTCATCGTCGGCGGCGGCGTCATCGGCCTTGAGCTGGCCGCCACTGCGCGCGGCATTGGCGCGGATGTCACGCTGATCGAAGCGCAAACCCGATTGATGAACCGCTGCGCACCGGCGCAGCTGGGCGAGATCGTCCTGCGTCTGCATCGCGAAGCGGGCGTCGACCTCAGGTTGGGCACACAGGTCTCCGGGGTGGAGGGAGGCCGTTTCGCGCTCAGCGACGGCTCTCGACTGCAGCCGGACCTGGTCGTGGTGGGAATCGGCGTGCGCGCCAACGACGCGTTGGCACGCCAAGCCGGCATCGCCTGCGAGGACGGCATCTTCGTCGACGGCCACGCACGCACCGACTGTCCCGATGTGCTCGCCGTCGGCGATGTTTCGCGTCAACGCCATCCCTTGACCGGACGCCTCGAACGTATCGAGACGTGGGCGAATGCGCAAAATCAGGCCGCAGCAGCGGCTCGAGCCCTGCTCGATCCCGCGGCGCCTGCCTACGCCGACGTGCCGTGGTACTGGTCCGATCAATACGATTGGCGCTTGCAGATCGCCGGCCTGACCGAAGGCGACGAGATCGTGCTGCGCGGCGACCCGGCTGCCGGCAAGGGGTGCCTGTTGCAGCTTCGGAGCGGGCAGCTGGTCGGCGCAGCGTGCATCAACAATCCGCGCGAATTCGGGATGCTCAAGCGCCTCATCGCATCGGGCGCAATGCCGGATCCCGATGCGCTCGCCGACCCCCAGACCGATCTGCGCAAGCTTCAGTAGGGCCGCCCCGGAGAGAACTCGAGATTACGAACGAGTGCGACGAGACGGGGACCGATCACGGCCTCCACTTCTTTGGGGGAATACTTCTGCGCATGGACGAGGCAACTGAAAACCACGATGTCGCCGTCGAGCATGTGACGCAATGGGACCCCTACCCCGAGTACATCGGGCCGGTAGTAGCTCGTTGAAATGCAGAAACCGAGTTTTCCGAACTTTTTCAGATTGCGCTCGAGAGCGCCCCGATATCGCGTCCACAGCTCGGGGGTCTTGACGCGGATCTCGTTCAGTATCGTTTCCCTTACACCTGCAGTACAGGCAGCCAGATAGGCACTGCCGACCGAGGTCGCGACGATCGGGTGGGTAAAGCCGATGTCCGTGTACTGCGGCGCGAATGTAGCGTGACTACGGCTGGTTTCCACGAAGACGATGTTCAGGCGATCGCGTATGCACATGGCCACCGAGCCGCCGACTTCGTCGGCCAGCTCGTTCATCGCACGCCGCGCGATCTGCCGCAGCGGCATACTGGCGAGCAGCGGGTAGCTCAACGAAAGCACGGCGGAGCCGAGCTGATATTTGTTGTGAGCGGGCATCGTGCGCAAGTAGCCCAGGCGGGTCAGCGTATAGGTGAACCGCGAGATGGTGGCCTTGGGGAGCCCCGTACGCTGCGAGAGCTCCTTGTTGCCGAGCATGGGTTCCTGCGGCGTGAAAGCGCGCAGGATCTCGAGGCCGCGCGCCAGCGTGGTAGCGAATTGCTTGTCGGCCAACGTATCTTCGTAAATGGCCGGACGCGTCTGCGCTTCGTTGCTCATGAACCGTCTCCTCGCTGCCAGGCCTCGTCCGATCAGAATGTCGAAACCAAGTCTGATATAGTAAAACGAAAATGAGTCCCGTTCCATCGGGCCCTTATTCTCGAGACGACTCGGATCACTCCCTGACCGGAACTGACATGCCTCGTTACTTGAAAGGCGCTTCGACGGCCGATCTGCGCGAAGGCGAACCTGTGGAAATCAGCCTGGAAGGCCGTTCGCTGCTGGTCGCGCTGGTCCAAGGTCAAGTGCACGCGTTTGACGCGGTGTGCTCGCACGGCGCCGGAGACTTGATCGACGGTTGCCTGGACGGCTACCAGATCTCTTGTCCGCTGCACGACGGCTGTTTCGACATTCGGGACGGGCATCCCACTCGCGCCCCAGCCATTGATCCGATTCGCTGCTATCCGGTACGTGTCGATGGCGAAGACGTCTACGTGGCTGTCGATGCAGAGAGCAGCACGCCTCGGTGAGCGATCGGCCGGCAACGCCGTGATTCCTGCTCCATCAGCTTCGGCGGGCCGCGATCCACGCGCTGCGGCGTGACGTCACCGCGCCGGAATACCGCAGCGGTCACCGGCGCCGGAACGCCGCAGCGATCAGCCGCTCGCAGGCCTGTACGTCCGGCTCTGCCCAGGCCGTGCCGGACAGGATCCTCACCGCCTCCAGATGACGGCGGCCGCGCGCCTCGGCACCCGCCGGATCGACGGCACCCGCTGGATCGACGGCCGGCGCCGGCAGCGTCTGCGCGGCCCGGAAGAGCAGCCACTGCTCGAGCCGTTCCGCCTCGAGCTCCAGCGACTTGACACGCTCGCGGAACGCAGTGGTTGTCGGTACGCCGAGACCGAAGTCCGACTGCTTCAGGACCCGCCGCCCCGCTCGCAGCGGCCGGACGACGCCGGCCTGCCAGCGTCGCGCGTCGGTCGCGAGCCGACCCAGCGTCCCGGCGGCGGACTCGGCGTCCTCGCCGAGCGAGCGGCCTTCGGCGGCGAGCCACAGACCGAACAGCACCAGGTTGACGTCCAGTCCGCTGCGGTCCTGCAGTCCCAGGCAGGCCTCGGCGACGCCGTCGCGGGCGTAGACGGCGAGCGACCAGTCCCAGAACGGGAAACCGGCCGGCGGCCCGGCCGAGTCGAAACCGGGATCGATCGGTCCTGCCATCGCATCTGCCCTCCTTCGCGGCGTTCGCGGCCTACAATCGCCCTGCAGGCCGCCGCCGCGCGGCCGACACCCGCGAGACCAGCGAGACAACCGCGAACGAGCCGATGAAACTCTACTACGCCAAAGGGAGCTGCGCGCTCGCCTCGCACATCGCGCTGGAGGAAGCCGGCGCCCGCTACCAGGCGACGTCGCTCGACTTCGCCAAGGCCGAGCAGGCCGAGCCAGCGTACCGGGCGATCAATCCGAAGGGCCGCGTGCCGGCGCTGGTCACCGACGCCGGCGTGCTGACCGAAACGCCGGCGATCCTGGCCTATGTCGCGCAGACCCATCCGGCCGCGGCGCTGGCGCCGCTCGGCGACCCGTTCGAGTTCGCCCGAGTCCAGGCATTCAACAGCTATCTGTGCGCGACCGTCCACGTCGCGCATGCGCACATCCGGCGCGCCGCCCGCTGGGCCGACAGCGAGGAAGCGCAGGCGGCGATGCGAGCCAAGGTGCCGCAGAACATGGCCGACTGCTTCCGTCTGATCGAGGAGACGATGCTTGCCGGTCCGTGGGTGATGGGCGACCGCTACACGATCTGCGACCCCTACCTCTACACGGTCTCCGGCTGGCTCGCCCGCGACGGCGTCGACATCGCGGACTTTCCCGGCGTACGCGCGCATCGCGAACGGATGGATGCGCGACCGGCGGTGCAGCGGGTGGCGCCGCTGTACGCGAACTAGCTCGGCTATCGCGGCCTCGACACGGCGGTCCGTGCCTCGATCGCGCGGAGCTTGTCGCGCAGGGCTTCGCCGAGCACGAAGCGCGGATTCGACGGCGGGAAGCGCCCGCGGACCTCGCGCTCGCGGATCGCCCGCTCGGCGAGCGGGAAGGCGTCGATCAGGCTGCCGGTCTCGCGCAGCGCCTGGTTCAGATAGGCATCGCCGAAGAAGGTATAGCGTTCGCCATCGCCGCAGCCGAAGGACCGGTTCACGGCGTCCGCAGCCGTGACGACCAGCGTCCGGTCGTCCGCGACGGCGTCGACGAAGCCGCCGGTGTAGCAGGCCGAGAGAATGACGATTCGCCATCGTGCGCCGGTCCGGTCGAGGACGTGTTTGAGCCAGGCCGGCGAGAGCCCCGTCTTCGGGTCGCCGCCCAGATCGACGACGAGCCGGTGATTCCGAAGTCCGTGCGTCGTCAGGAAGACCGCCAGCACGTCCTCGTCGGCATCCAGCCGGGCACCGGCTGCCTGGATCGCGGCGCTGAGCTGCGCGACCGTCGCGTATGGCAGCGTATCGGCCGTGGCGCGGTTGTTGGCGAGGACGATCGAGCGGCCCTGCGTCCCGACCCGTCGATCGAATACCTCGCGGGCCATCGTCGCCTCGCGCAGGAACACGTCCTCCGAAGCCCACAGCGCGGCGGCGACCAGGTAGACGTCCGCGACGCCCGGTCGCTGCGGCGCGAGACCATCGATGCCGCGCGCGAGCAGCGCCGGCTGCCGCGGATCGTCCGGCGCGAGCGGAGGCAGCGCGCAGCCGGCGGCGAGCACGCTGGTCGCGAGCAGCAGCGAAGTCAGTGCCCGGGCTGCGTGCCTGGCAGGTCCGACGGTGTCGTGCATCGCGTGCGTCGTTGACCGTGAATGAGATGCATTATTATCTCCGAACCTCCCGCTCCCGCCCCGCGCTCCGATGGCCGCGCAGCCAGCGCCCCAACCCGATCTTCTCGCGCCACTGCACGACATCCTGCGCGCCTACTGGCAGAGCGACCGGTGGACGATCCTGCTGGTCGCCGTCGTCGTCCTGCTCGCCAGCACGACCGCCGTCGCCGGCCCCTACCTGTTCTCGCGCCTGATCGACCGGCTGCCGCAGCAGGATGACATCGGTGCGCTGGCCTGGGCGTTCGTCGGCTATGCCGCGCTGCTGGGCCTTGCCTCCGCACTGGGCAGGACCGTCCAGTACCTGAGCTTCATGAGCGCCGAGAACCTCGGCTTCATCGCGTCGACGCGATTCTTCGAACGGATCCTGCGCAAGACCGCCGGCTTCTTCGTCGAGCACAACGCGGCCGAGATCCAGAGCGCGAGCGTCCGGGGACGCAGCGCGCTGTCGATGCTGGTCCAGCTCGGACTCGTCGCGTTCATCCCCGGGGCCGTGCAGATCCTGCTGGCCTTGGCCGCCGTCGGCGCGCTGATCGACGTCGAGGTGGCCGGCATCGTGCTCGTCTACGGGGCCTGCGTCGTCGCTCTCGGCTTGACCGCCGAACGGCAGTCACGCGTCTATCTGGATCGGGCGACCGAGGCCGGCCAGCAGAACGCCCGCTTCGTCGGCAGCGCGATGAACGCGATGGAGACGTTGCGGCACTTCGGCAGGCGGGAGTGGATCGGGACGCGATTCTCGGCCCGGGCCGCCGAGGTACGCGACAACTGGCGGGCCTATGTGCTGCATCGCCTCGGTTATCTCCTCGCGCTGGGATTCGGCCTGGCCGTCCAGTTCGCGGTGACCTTGCTGCTGCTCCTGCCGCGCTATCGGGAAGGCCTGCTGACGATCGGCGACCTGGTGCTGTTCAATACGCTGCTGCTGCAGCTCAACATGCCGTTCGAGATGATCGGGCATGCGATCGGCGAGGTCGCGCGCGCCCGCTCGGCGCTGCTGCCGCTCGCGACGATGTGGGCGGCGCCGGAGGAGCGGTCGTCGCCGTCGGCATCCGCTTTCGCGTCCCGGACGGGACGGATCGATTTCGATTCCGTCGGTTACGCCTACGGCGACGGTCGCGGCATCCGGAGCCTCAGCTTCACGGCGCGACGCGACGGGATCACCTTCCTGGTCGGTCCGACCGGATCGGGAAAGACCACGGTCTTCAGGCTTGCGCTGAAATCGATCGAACCGCAGTCCGGCCGCATTCTCGTCGACGGCGTCGATCTCGCCAGCATCGAGCCGACGGCCTGGTCCGCCTGCGCTGCCGTCGTTCCGCAGGATGTCGTGCTGTTGAACGAGAGCCTCGCGGACAACATCCTGCTGGGACGTCCGCGCGACGATGTCCGCCTGCGCGCCGCGGCCGCCGATGCGGCCGCGCTGACGTTCATCCAGGCCCTGCCGGAAGACTTCGACACGATCGTCGGCGAGCGCGGCATGAAGCTCTCCGGCGGCGAACGCCAGCGCGTCGCGATCGCCCGGGCGCTCTACGGCGACCCGGCGATCCTGTTCCTGGACGAGGCCAGCTCGGCGCTGGACGAGGCGACCGAGCGGGACATCATGGACCATGTCCGGCGGCTGGCGCGCGACGTGACCGTGTTGGCCATCACCCACCGTCGGACCGTCATCACGGCGACGGACACCGTGATCGACCTGGGGACGCCGGCCTGAGCCGGCCTCCAGGCAGCCTGTCGGACCCCTGGCAGGGGTCGCCTTCCTGAAGTACGGCAGGCCCGAGCCGGCGCCGATCGTCATCCAGCGGCGCGGACGATTACGGCACGCCATTGCCGCAATGGCGCCGGAACGGCGGCCGCCGCGCCAGCGCGACCTCCGCCGCGTCGCCGTAGCCCGGATCCCGGCGGACCAGGGCCATGAACGCGTAGCGCCAGGCCGAGTTCAGATCGGTCGCTGCCCAGTCCATCCATTGCTCGACCCGGGCGCGCGGCAACGGCGCCGCCGGCAGCAGATCATCGCGACCGGCCCGGCCGGCGAGATAGCGGATGATCGTGTTCGATTCCCACAGCACCAGCGAATCGTCGACGATCACCGGCACCTTGCCGTTCGGATTCAGCCGCAGGAACTCGGGGCCCCGCAGCTCGGCCGGATCGCGTCCGGTTTCGGCATGCGCGATCGGCAAGTCGAGCTCGGCGCACAGCCAGAGCACCTTTCGGACATTGATCGAGTTCGACCGACCGAGTACCCGAAGCATGACGATCTCCTGTTCCAGAACCGAACGATAATCCGGTATCGACCCGCTGCGAAGCCGGTCGTCCACCGATCGTCCGCAACCGGCAAGCCAGATGAGAATCGCGACCTACAACATCAACGGCCTGAACGCCCGCCAGTCGGCGCTGCTGCGCTGGCTCGGCGAGACCCGACCCGACGTCGCGTGCCTGCAGGAGCTGAAGTCGCCGCAGGAACGCTTTCCGCAGCAGGAGCTGCTCGACGCCGGCTACCACGCGATCTGGCATGGCCAGAAGAGCTGGAACGGCGTCGCGATCCTGGTCCGCGGCCAGGCGCCGGTCGAGACCCATCGCGGCCTGCCCGGCGATCCGGACGACATCCATAGCCGCTATATCGAGGCCGAGGTCGGCGATCTCACGATCGGCTGCCTCTATCTGCCCAACGGCAATCCGGCGCCCGGGCCGAAGTTCGACTACAAGCTGAAATGGTTCCAGCGCTTCATCGAGCACGCCGCCAGGCTGATGGCGAGCGGCAAGCCGGTGATCCTCGCCGGCGACTACAACGTGATCCCGACCGGCCGCGACGTCTACAAGCCCGAGCGCTGGGTCGACGACGCGCTGTTCCGCGCCGAGACCCGTGCCGCGTTCGAAACCCTGGTCGCACAAGGCTGGACCGACGCGATCCGCAAGCTGCATCCGGAAGAAACCATCTACACCTTCTGGGACTACTTCCGTGACGCGTTCGGCCGCAACGCCGGGCTGCGGATCGATCACCTGCTGCTGTCGCCGCAGGTCTTGCCGCGGCTGCGCAGCGCCGGCGTCGACCGGATGGTGCGCGGCTGGGAAAAGGCGAGCGACCACGCGCCGACCTGGATCGAGCTCGCCGACTGACCGGGCTCGCCGGCAGACCGCTCGGCGCTCGGCCGGCTGCTGCGCCGGCCCGCATATGCCCGGCGCTTCGGACGATATAGTCAATCCGTCGTTGGGTCCGGCGCTCGCGCTTCCTAGAATCGGCGTCCCGTCGCTCGCGTCATCGCGAGCCGCGACCGACCGGAACGCCGATGCCCGCCGCCCTCGCCGACCCAGACCTGCCCGCCGCGGCCGCGGTGCAAGCTTCGCCGCCCGCCGGGATGCAACCCGCCGGGATGCAACCCGCCGGGATGCAACCCGCCGGGATGCAGCCCGCCGGCACGCCGCCCGGCGCAGCCGGGTCCGACCCGGGTGCAGCCGCCGACGCCGAACGCCGTGATAGCGCGCTCGGCTGGCTGCGGCATGCGGCCGGCCTGCCGCGGCCGGCATTCTCGACCAGCTTCGGCGCCGAGGACATGGTGCTGCTCGACCTGATCAGCCGGCACCGCCTGCCGATCGCGGTGTTCACCATCGACACCGGCCGCCTGCCCGAAGAGACGCACCGGCTGATGCAGCAGGCCGAAGCGCGCTACGGCCGCATCATCGAGCTGTACTTCCCCGACTCGGCGGCCGTCCAGGCGCTGATCGCCGGAGACGGCTATAACGGCTTCTACCACGGCATCGAGCAGCGCCATCGCTGCTGCGACGTCCGCAAGGTCGAGCCGCTCGGCCGGGCGCTCGCCGGCCGTGGCGCCTGGGTCACCGGCCAGCGCGCGGCGCAGTCGCAGGCCCGCGCCGCGCTGGCCGCGATCGAACCGGACCCGCGCCGCGATCTGGTCAAGGTCAACCCGCTGCACGACTGGAGCGAGGCCGAAGTCTGGCGCTACCTGCAGGCGTTCGAGGTGCCGGTCAACGAGCTGCATGCCCGCCACTATCCGAGCATCGGCTGCGCACCGTGTACCCGTGCGATCACCCCCGGCGAGGACATCCGCGCCGGCCGCTGGTGGTGGGAGCAGGAATCGGCGCGCGAATGTGGACTGCATGCCCGGCCGCCGACCGCCCGCGTCATTCCCGCCCGGGTCATGCCATCGGGCGTCATGCCACTGGAACGGAGCCCGCGATGACCGTCGCCCACGCGCTCGAGCACGAAGCGCTGTCCCAGCTCGACTGGCTCGAAGCCGAAGCGATCCATATCCTGCGCGAAGCGGTCGGCCAGTGCCAGCGGCCGGCGCTGCTGTTCTCCGGCGGCAAGGACTCGGCGGTGGTGCTGCATCTGGCGCTGAAGGCGTTCGCGCCGGCGCGGCTGCCGTTTCCGCTGCTGCATATCGATACCGGCCACAACTTCCCGGAGGTGATCGCGTTTCGCGACGCCCGCGCCGCCGAGCTCGACGAACGGCTGATCGTCCGCACGCTCGACGACTCGATCGCGCGCGGCCGGGTCACGCTGCGCACGGCCGACGAATCGCGCAACCGCCACCAGAGCGTGACGCTGCTCGATGCGATCGCCGAGTTCGGCTTCGACGCGCTGTTCGGCGGCGCCCGCCGCGACGAGGAGAAGGCCCGCGCCAAGGAGCGGATCTTCAGCGTCCGCGACGTCTGGGGCCAGTGGGATCCGCGCAATCAGCGGCCCGAGCTCTGGAACCTCTACAACGCGCGGGTCGCCCCGGGCGAGCACATCCGCGTCTTCCCGATCAGCAACTGGACCGAGCTCGACGTCTGGCAGTACATCGCACGGGAGCGACTGGCGCTGCCGTCGATCTACTACGCGCACGTCCGGCCGGTGGTGCGCCGGCGCGGCGCGCTGATCCCGGTCACGCCGCTGACGCCGGCGCTCGCCGGCGAGACGGTCGAACCGGCGTCGGTCCGGTTCCGCACGGTCGGCGACGTGACCTGCACCTGCCCGGTCGAGTCGACCGCGGCGACGCTCGACGCGATCGTCGCCGAGACCGCGGTCGCCGAGCTGACCGAGCGCGGCGCCACCCGGATGGACGACCAGACGTCCGAAGCATCGATGGAACTGCGCAAACGCGACGGCTATTTCTAACCCGATGAAACGCGATCTCTTCGTTCCCCCTCTCGATGGGGATGGTCCCGGACCGGAACCGGCCGGCGACCGCTCGCCGCAGGCGTCCGGCGTGCTGCGCTTCATCACCTGCGGCAGCGTCGACGACGGCAAGAGCACGCTGATCGGCCGGCTGCTGTACGACAGCAAGGCGCTGCTCGCCGACACGCTGGCGACGCTCGACCGCCATGCCCGCGAGCGCGGGCTCGCCGCGCCCGACCTGGCGCTGTTGACCGACGGCCTGATCGCCGAGCGCGAACAGGGCATCACGATCGACGTCGCGTATCGCTACTTCGCGACGCCGCGGCGCAACTTCATCATCGCCGACTGCCCCGGCCACGAGCAGTACACGCGCAACATGGTCACCGCGGCGTCGACCGCCGACCTGGCGGTGCTGCTGGTCGACGCCCGCAAGGGCCTGTTGCCGCAGACCTTCCGGCATGCAGCGTTGGTGACGCTGCTCGGCGTACGCCGGCTGGTGCTGGCGGTCAACAAGATGGATCTGGTCGGCCACTCGCAGCCGGTGTTCGACCGCATCGCCGGCGCGTTCCGCCAGTGGCTGAAGGCGCGGCCCGAAGCCGATCGGGCCGCGGTCGCGGTCGACATCCTGCCGATCTCGGCGCTCGGCGGCGACATGGTCGCCGGCCGCGGCGACCGGTTGGCGTGGTACGACGGATCGACGCTGCTGCAACTGCTCGAGGATGCCGAGCCGGCCGTCGACCGCGCCGGCGAGCCGCTGCGGCTGCCGATTCAGTGGGTCTGCCGCCCGGTCGACGGTGGTCCGCGCGGCTATGCCGGCCGGATCGAATCGGGACGGCTTTCGGTCGGCGACGAGGTCATCGTCTGGCCGAGCGGCATGCGGTCGCGGATCGCGCGGATCTGGCTCGGCGACCGGACGCTCGCGAGCGCCGGCGCCGGCCGCTCGGTGACGTTCGCGCTGACCGACGAACGCGACGTCTCGCGCGGCGACCTGCTGCTGCCGGCGGACGCCGCGCCGGGCGCGGCGCGCACCGAACTGGCCGCGACGCTGTGCTGGCTCGCGACCGAGCCGCTCGCGGCCGACAGGCACTATCGGGTCCGGCACATGACGCGCGACGTCAAGAGCCGGGTCATGGCGATCGAATCGCTGCTCGACGTCGCACGGCTGACTTGGAGCGCGCCGGCACCCGGCACCGAGCCGGCGCTGGGCCTCAACGATATCGCGCGGGTAAGGCTGCGATTGCAGCAGCCGATCTGGGCCGAATCCTACGGCGACCAGCGCGCCGCCGGCCGGTTCCTGCTGATCGATCCGGACACGCAAGCGACGGTCGCCGCCGGACTGATCGACTGACTCGGGTCCGCCGCGCGGCGATCCTCATGCGAGTTATGCATGAGGATCGCCGTTTTCATTCGTAGTCCGCAGATCGGCGCCTTCCTAGCATCGCAGTTCAACTTGCGAAGCAGAGGCTTTCATCATGCGATCCGATCCGTGGTCCTCCGGTACCTCCCGAACCCGCCGTGCGGTGCTCGGCACGCTCGCCGCCGGGTCGGCGGCGGTCGCCGCGCCGTCGTGGTCCCAGCAGAAGACGGTGACGCTGCTCAACGTCAGCTATGACCCGACCCGCGAGCTCTACCAGGCGTTCAACAAGGCCTTCATCGCGCATCGCAAGCAGACGAGCGGCGAAGAGATCGTGATCAAGCAGAGCCACGGCGGCTCGGGCCGGCAGGCGCGCTCGGTGATCGACGGGCTCGACGCCGACGTCGTGACGCTGGCGCTCGCCTACGACATCGACGAGCTGCACGCCAAGGGCAAACTGATCCCCGCCAACTGGCAGCAGCGGCTGCCGAACAACAGCAGCCCGTACACCAGCACGATCGTGTTCCTGGTCAGGAAGGGGAACCCGAAGAACATCAAGGACTGGGACGACCTGGTCAAGCCCGGCGTTGCGGTCATCACGCCGAACCCGAAGACCAGCGGCGGCGCCCGCTGGAACTATCTGGCCGCCTGGGCCTTCGCGCTGCAGAAGCTCGGCAACGATCCGGCCCGCGCCGAGGCATTCGTCGGCGCGCTGTTCCGCAACGTGCCGGTGCTCGACAGCGGTGCCCGCGGCTCGCTGACGACGTTCACCGAGCGCGGCGTCGGCGACGTGTTCCTCAGCTGGGAGAACGAGGCGTTCCTCGCGGTCAACGAGCTCGGGCGCGACAAGTTCGACATCGTCGTGCCGTCGCTGAGCATCCTCGCCGAGCCGCCGGTCACGGTGGTCGATCGCAACGTCGACCGCAAGGGCACCCGGGCGGTGGCACAGGCCTACCTCGAGTATCTGTACACGACGGAAGGCCAGCAGATCGCGGCGGCGCACTACTACCGACCCCGCAACGCCGAGGTCGCGGCCAAGTACGCCGAGACCTTCACCAACGTCAAGCTGTTCACGATCGACGATGTGTTCGGCGGCTGGACCAAGGCGCAGGCGCAGCACTTCAACGACGGCGGCGTATTCGACCGCATCTTCACCCGCAAATAGGCCGACGCCATGTCCGACTTCATCCGGCTGCTGATCCTGCTCGCGCTGCCGATCGTCGCCAATCTGCTGATCCAGCATCCGGCGCAGGCGCAGACGCAGACGCAGCCAGTACAGACGCAGCGGGCCCCGGCCACGCTGCTCAACGTCAGCTACGACGTCAGCCGCGAGTTCTACAAGGACTACAACGCCGCGTTCGCCGCGCACTGGAAGGCGGCCACCGGCGAAGCGGTGACGCTGAACCAGAGCCACGGCGGCAGCAGCCGCCAGGCGCGCAGCGTGATCGACGGCCTCGAGGCCGACGTCATCACGATGAACCAGCACAACGACATCGACATCCTGCATGCGCGCGGGAACCTGGTGCCGGCGGACTGGGCCAGCCGCCTGCCGAACAACAGCTCGCCGACGACGTCGATCAGCGTGATCCTGGTGCGCAAGGGCAATCCGAAGCAGATCCGCGACTGGAGCGACCTCGGCCGCGCCGGTCTGTCGGTGATCATTCCGAACCCGAAGACCAGCGGCAACGGCCGCTACACCTACCTGGCGGCCTGGGGCGCGGCGGTCACCGGCGGCGTCGCTCCGGAGGCGGCACGCGCGCTGGTGACGCGGATCTTCGCCAACGTGCCGGTGCTCGACGGCGGCGGCCGCGGCGCGACCACGACGTTCGCGCAGCGCAACCTCGGCGACGCGCTGGTGACGTTCGAGAGCGAGGTGCCGCTGATCCGCCGCGAGTTCGGCGACCAGTTCGAAGTGGTCTATCCGGGCCGGACGATCCTGGCCGAGAACCCGGTGTCGGTCGTCGACAAGGTGGTCGACAAGAAAGGCACGCGCAAGCTCGCCGAAGCCTACCTGGCCTGGCTCTACGAGGACGCCGGCCAGGAGATCGCGGCGCGCAACCACCTGCGGCCGCGCTCGCCGAAGGTGCTGGCGAAGTACGCCAAGGACTTCCCGCCGGTCACGACCTTCACCGTCGATACCGTGTTCGGCGGCTGGACCAAGGCGCAGCGCGATCATTTCGATGACGGCGCGCTGTACGACCAGGTGATCGCCGCCGCCAAGGCACGCTGATGCTGCTGCGCAAGACGCTGCTGCGCCGGCACAGCGTGCTGCCGGGCTTCGACCTGGCGCTCGGATTCACGCTGCTGTACATCAGCCTGATCGTGCTGATCCCGCTGTCGGCAGCGTTCCTGAAGACCTTCACGCTGTCCTGGCAGCAGTTCGTCGACGCGACCGCGACGCCGCGTGCGCTCGCTTCGTACCGGCTGACGTTCGGCGCCAGCTTCGCGGCGGCGCTGCTCAATGCGGTGTTCGGGCTGGTCATCGCGTGGGTGCTGGTCCGCTACCGGTTTCCGTTCAAGCGCGTGGTCGACGCGCTGGTCGACCTGCCGTTCGCGCTGCCGACCGCCGTCGCCGGCATCGCGCTGACCGCGATCTGGGCCGAGAACGGCAGCGTCGGCCGCTGGCTGCCGTTCAAGGTCAGCTTCACCCCGCTCGGCGTCTGGATCGCGCTGGTGTTCATCGGCCTGCCGTTCGTGGTCCGCACCGTCCAGCCGGTGCTGGAGGACGTCAACCGCGAGCTCGAAGAAGCGGCCGCGACACTCGGCGCCGGTGCCGTGCAGACCTTCACGCGGGTGATCCTGCCGATCGTGCTGCCGGCGCTCCTGACCGGCTTCGCGCTCGCGTTCGCCCGTGCGCTCGGCGAATACGGCTCGGTGATCTTCATCGCCGGCAACATGCCGATGGTCAGCGAGATCACACCGCTGCTGATCATCACCAAGCTCGAGCAGTACGACTATGCCGGTGCCACCGCGATCGCGGTGGTGATGCTGCTCGCCAGCTTCGCGCTGCTGCTCGCGATCAACCTGCTGCAGGCTTGGACCCGGCGCCGGCAGGAGGGATTGGCATGACCACGAGCAGTGCCGCGTTGCCGGCGCCGCCTCGGGTCGGGGCGACCGCGACAACCGCGACCGCGACAACAACCGCGGCGGCTGCGACGGAGCCCGCTGCGAACGAGGCATCGGCGACCGCACCCCGGCCGGCCGCCGCGACCATCGGCGAGCCGCGCTGGCTGCGGCTCACGCTGATCGCCGCCGCGATCGGGTTCCTGGCGTTGTTCTTGCTGGTGCCGCTGGCGACCGTCTTCCACGAGGCGCTGAAGAAAGGCTTCGAGGTCTATCTCGCGGCGATCGCCGAGCCCGATGCCCAGGCGGCGATCCGGCTGACGCTGACCGCCGCGGCGATCAGCGTGCCGCTGAACCTGGCGTTCGGGCTCGCGGCCGCGTGGGCGATCGCGAAGTTCGACTTCCGCGGCCGCAACCTGCTGCTGACGCTGATCGACCTGCCGTTCAGCGTCAGCCCGGTGATCGCCGGGCTGATCTATGTGCTGGTGTTCGGGCTGCAGGGCTGGTTCGGCGCCTGGCTGTTCGAGCACGACCTGAAGGTGATCTTCGCGGTGCCGGGCATCGTGCTCGCGACCGTGTTCGTCACCTTCCCGTTCATCGCCCGCGAGCTGATTCCGCTGATGCAGACCCAGGGCGTCGAGCAGGAGGAGGCGGCGCGCGTGCTCGGCGCCAGCGGCTTCACGATTCTGCGGCGAGTCACGCTGCCGAACGTCAAGTGGGCGCTGCTCTACGGTGTGATCCTCTGCAACGCCCGCGCGATGGGCGAGTTCGGCGCGGTCAGCGTCGTCAGCGGCCATATCCGCGGCCAGACCAACACGCTGCCGCTGCATGTCGAGATCGTCTACAACGAATATCAGTTCGCCGCCGCGTTCGCGGTCGCCTCGCTGCTCGCCGGCCTGGCCCTGGTGACGCTGGTGCTGAAGGCACTGCTCGAGCGGCGCGTCCGAGCGCAGCTCGGGTCACACGAGGAACCTTCATGAGCATCGAGATCCGGCAACTGCAGAAGGCGTTCGGCGCCACCGTCGTCTGCGACCGGATCGACCTGTCGATCCGGTCGGGCGAACTGGTCGCGCTGCTCGGGCCGTCGGGCTCCGGCAAGACGACGCTGCTGCGGATGATCGCCGGCCTGGAGCAGCCGGACGCCGGCAGCATCCGGTTCGACGGCGACGATGTCGCCGACCGCGACGTCCGGCAGCGCAACGTCGGCTTCGTGTTCCAGCACTACGCGCTGTTCAATCACCTGTCGGTGTTCGAGAACGTCGCGTTCGGCCTGCGCGTCCGGCCGCGCGCGCAGCGCCCGTCGGCGACGGCGATCCGCGCGCGGGTCGCCGAGCTGCTCGGCCTGGTCCAGCTCGACGGGCTGGCCGAGCGACGCCCCGGCCAGCTGAGCGGCGGCCAGCGGCAGCGGGTCGCGCTGGCCCGCGCGCTCGCGGTCGATCCGAAGGTGCTGCTGCTCGACGAGCCGTTCGGCGCGCTCGACGCGCGGGTCCGTCAGGAGCTGCGCCGCTGGCTGCGGCAGCTGCACGACGAGGTGCCGGTCACCAGCGTGTTCGTCACCCACGATCAGCAGGAGGCGATGGAAGTCGCCGACCGGATCGTCGTGATGAACCACGGCCGCATCGAGCAGGTCGGCACGCCGGACGCGGTCTACGACCAGCCGGCGACGCCGTTCGTGCTGCAGTTCCTCGGCGACGCCAACCGGATCGATGGCGGCTACGCCCGGCCGCACGAGATCGAGATCGTCGCCGAACCCGCCGTCGATGCCTGGCCGGCGACGCTGGCGCGGACGCTGACGGTCGGTGCCAGCAGCCGGCTCGCGTTCCGCCGCGAAGCCGACGGCGGCGGCATCGACGTCGAGCTGCCGCGGCGTGACTATCTGGCGCTGCGCGACCGGCTGCAGCTCGCGCCCGGCAGCCGGGTGTTCCTGCGGCCGCGCAACCTGACCCGATTCGCCCCGAGCACCGCCCATCGGGAAAGCGCCGCTCATCGGGAAACGGCTGCTCATCGGGAAACCGCCGCCCACCACGAAGCTGCCGCCCGCCAGGAATAAGCTCATTGCCGATGATTCGTTCCCCGGCACTGATGGCCGGGCCATACTCGATGCCCCCGAGAGGGTGTTTACCAAACCAATGTCCCC
The DNA here is from genome assembly GCA_050249335.1 of Lautropia sp. GTDB lineage: Bacteria > Pseudomonadota > Gammaproteobacteria > Burkholderiales > Burkholderiaceae_E > Lautropia. The sequence continues at coordinate 86,007 of JBFWQR010000002.1, read as the reverse complement.
GGGCCGGGAACATTGGTTTGGTAAACACCCTCTGAGCTCGCCACGACCCGATGAACTTCCAGCAGTTGCGCTCGGTCCGCGAAGCGGTCCGGCGCGGATTCAACCTGACCGACGTCGCCCGTGCGCTGCACACTTCGCAGCCCGGCGTCAGCCGGCAGATCCGCGAGCTCGAGGACGAGCTCGGCGTCGACCTGTTCGTCCGCGCCGGCAAGCGGCTCACCTCGCTGACCGACGTCGGCACGGTGGTCGTGCCGATCATCCAGAAGATGCTCGACGACGCCGACAACCTGAAGCGCGCCGGCGACGAGTATGCGAGCCGCACCGTCGGCCGGCTATCGATCGCCGCGACCCACACCCAGGCGCGCTATGCGCTGCCCGACGTGATCCGCGACTTCCGGATCCGCTATCCGCAGGTGCGGCTGACCTTGCACCAAGGATCGCCGTCGCAGGTCGCCGAGATGCTGCTCGCCGGCGAAGCCGACATCGGCATCGCGACCGAGGCGCTGGCCCGCTACGAGGCGCTGGCGGTGCTGCCGAGCTACCGCTGGACGCATAGCGTCATCGCCCCGCTCGAGCATCCGCTGCTCGACGGCGAGCCGCTGACGCTCGAGCGGCTGGCGCAATTCCCGATCGTCACCTACATCACCGGCTACACCGGGCGGCTGCACATCGACGAAGCGTTCCAGCGCGCCGGGCTCGAGCCCGACCTGGTGCTGACGGCGATGGACGCCGACGTGATCAAGACCTACGTCGAGCTCGGCCTCGGCGTCGGCATCGTCGCTTCGATCGCGTTCGACGAGAGCCGCGACCAGAGCCTGCGCGCGCTCGATGCCGGCCATCTGTTCGCGGTCAACCTGACCAAGCTCGCGGTACGCCGCGGCACGCTGCTGCGCAGCTACGTCTACGACTTCATCGAGACCTTCGCGGCGCCGCTGACCCGGCCGGTGGTCGATGCGGCGCTGGCCGGGAGCAACGGGCGCTCCTGACGGGTCGAGCAGGTCGTGCGCACTCTCGCGCGCACCCGGATGGTGGTCTGTGCAGCGCCGCAGTACTGGGCGCGATACGGCATGCCGCGGCGGCCGCGCTTGCCGGCGAGGGCGTGATCCGCGCGCTCGACATCGCGATCGAGGAGCCGCTGCGCACCGGTCGGCTGGTGCCGGCGCTGACCGTTTGGGTTGGCGTGTACTCACCGATGGTCAGGCTGTTGTATCCCCCCGCGGCGGGGCGCCTGCCGTGTGTCCGGGCGACGATCGACTTCCTGACCGAACTGTTTCGCGACGTCGAGCGGCGCTGTGCGGTGCTCGCCGGCACGCGGCCGCACGGCGTCGCACCGCCGTGGGCGGGAACCCGTGCGTATCGGCGCGCCTCCAGCGCGGCCGACAGCTCGATGACCTAGGAGCCTGTCGGAGTATGGGCGGCCGGCGATCGCAGCGAGACCGCGGGCGATCGCCGCGGCCTCGGTGCCGGCGACGATCGAACGCTGCACGACGTAGCCGAGGATCTGGCTCATCAGCGCCTGGGCGACATCCTGCGGATCCGCGTCCGACGCCGCCCGCCCGGTGCGCTGCCAGTGGCGCGCGGCATCCGCGAGGCGGTCCCGGAAGGCGAGATAGAAGCGCGCGATCAGCGCACGGATCTCGGGGTCGTGCTGGGCCTCGCTCCAGCCATGGATGGCGATCGACATCAGATCGTAGCCATCGCGCTGCGAGAACGTCTGGACCGCCCCCGCACACGCGGGTGACCAGATCGATCGGCCCCTGCTCGTCACGTGCCTCGACGATCGGCTCGAGCAGCGCGGAGAGGCCGCCGAGCGAGGTCGCGATGGCGGCCCGGATGATGTCGTCCTTGTCGCGGAAATAGCGGTACATCGCGCTGGCGGCCATGCCGGACTCGGCGATGATGTGTTCGATCCGGCCCTGGCCGCGATCCGCCAGGTCGAGGCCCTCGGCTTCGATCCGCGCGACGTACGCCATATCGTGATGACGCATATGGATCTCGACCATGTCGGCGGCCTCGCCGACTTCCCGTGGGCGACCGTCCACATGCACGCGGCGGAATGGCAGCAGTGCACCGAGCGCCGGACCTTCAAGGACCGCAAGCGATACCGGCCGGCGATGTGGCGTCACGGACTGCGGCGCGAGGAGTACCAGGCTACCGGCGAGCCGTGGTTCGGCCTCGATGCGGTCCGCGAGCTGCGGGGGTTGCCGCCGGAGATGCTGCTGGTGCCGCTGTTCGGCCACACGACGGGCCACTGCGGCGTCGCGATCGACGGCGACCAGGGCTGGTTGCTGCATGCACCCACAACCCGTTCGAGTACGACGACGCCGTGGCCGCTTCTGGAGGACCCCGGCCCGGCGCGGCTGCGGCGGGCATGCCGGCCGCGTGGCCCGCCGGCGCTTCCACCGCCGTTGCGTGAACGGGCCTCGAGCACGTGACGAGTCAACGCCAGGAGCAAGCCGAAACTGTCCGGCGGCAGTGCATCTATGCCACCAGTTCGACCACGTCGGCGTGCAGCGCCGCCATGCCCTGGTCGAACGTGGCAAGCCGGCCGCCGTTGCTGTGCGCCAGCGCGGCCAGATAGGCATCGGTAACCTGCTTGTGGCCGATCACACCCTTCATGTCCGCGTGCAGATAGCCGAGCGTGTCCTGCCAGAAGCAATGGCGCGGATGCTCGACGAAACCGCGCAGCACGCCCAGCGCATCTTCGATGCCGGGCACGGCACGAAAATTGAGCAGCATCCGCAGCAGCGTACCCTGCGTGATCGGGCAGGTAGCGAACGAACCGGTATGCCGGCGGAACCATTGCCGGGCAGCTTGATGATGCACATGCGGCGGGTAGGCCAGCGCAACGAGGATATTGCCGTCCAGCAATATCGGGAGCCTGGGTGAGGGCTTCAAGGCTCGTCTTCGAGCGCGCGCACGTCGTCGTCGGTCATAACGCGGCTGGCACCGACGATCACCGGCAGGCCGGTTTCATCGTCGATACGGTAAACCGCCTGCGGCTTGGCCATGCGCTGGACCGGAACCTCCAACCCGCGCCGCATCAACTCGGCCACGACCTGACCGAGGGTGCGCTTGTTGTGGCGCGCCAAGCTGCTGGCGATCCGATGCAGATCGTCGGGAAGTTCGATCGTGGTCCGCATGGACGCATACTGATGCGAAATCATCGCGATGTCAATGTGCGAATTAGCTCGACGCATTGCACTTTTTGAGTGCAACACATAAAATGTGCAACCATGAAGAAGCCGGCCATGACGAGCAATATCACCTTGCGCCTGGACGAGAAGACGCTGCGTCGGCTCCGGCTTCTGGCCGTCGACCAGCAGACCTCAGTGTCAGCCTGGGTCGGCGATCTGGTGACCCGCACCGTTGCCGAACTGGACGGCTTCGAGCCGGCCCGGCGGCGTGCCTTGCGGGCCATGCAGCAGCCGGTGCCCGTGCGCGAAGGCCCGCTGAGCCGCGAGCAGGCTCATGAGCGCTGAGGTCTTCGTCGACACGAACCTGCTCTACTACGCCAACACGCAAGCGCCCGACCCCAGGCATGCGCGCGCCCGCGAACTGATCGCGCCCTTGTGGAATGAACCGGGAAAAGCGGCAGTCAGCGTGCAGGTGCTCCAGGAATTGCACGTCAACCTGGTTCGCAAGGCCGGTCTGGCACCGGCCGATGCCGCGCAACGCGTCGGTCACTATTTCGCGTGGACGGTCATCGACAACGATCGCACGTTGCTGCGAGCCGCTTTCGATGTCCAGCACCGCTGGCGGCTGAGCTTCTGGGACAGCCTGATCGTCGCTGCTGCACAGCGATCGGGAGCCCCGCAGCTGTGGACGGAAGACTTGACCGATGGCCAGCGGTACGACGACGTGCAGGCGGTGAATCCGTTTCGCGTGTAGCAGCATTCGTACCGGCTGCGTCGGAAAGGCCGCGACCGACGGCAGTACCTGCTCATGTTAACGTGCCTTCGGCAAAGTCCTTACGCCGCGACAACACACCGTGCCGATACACAAGCTGCAAGAAGCGCGGAACTGCGCCGCCGGTGTCCCTGATGCTGTCATTCCTGTCCTTCCTGATCTTCCTCGTCCACGTGGCCGCGATGGCACGCGCCATCACGCGGCCCAACCGGATACCCGCTTCACGCGTGGCATGGGTGGCCGTGATCGTGCTGCTGCCCGTGGGCGGCGTGATCGCTTATCTGCTGCTCGGCGAGACCAGCATCGGCCGCAAGCGGGTCAGAGCCCTGCAACGGGCGTGGGAACAGATGTCGGAGCCGGACGACGCGGCCGGCAAGCCTGCGGTCATCGATCAGCAGGCCCGCCCGCTGTTCGATCTGGCCTCGTCCGTGAACCGCTTCAAGCCGGTTTCCGGCAACCGGATCCGCCTGATCGGAGATCCGGCGGCGGGGCCGGCCGAGCCGATCAACGACTCGAACGCGGTCATCGATGCGCTCATCGAAGATTTCGGCAGCGCCGGCGAACACATCCACATCAGCTTCTACATCTGGCTCGACGATCGCAACGGCGGCAGGGTCGCCGATGCCTTGGCCGCAGCCGCGCGGCGGGGCGTCGAATGCCGGGTCATGGTCGATGCGCTCGGCTCGCGTGCCTTCACGCGCAGCCCACGTTGGCCGCAGCTGCGCGATGCCGGCGTCCATCTGCTCGCGACCCTGGACGACATCCCGCGACTCAGCCGCCTGGCGGTCGGCCGCCTGGATCTGCGCAATCACCGCAAGATCGTCGTGATCGACAATCGCATCGCCTGGTGCGGCAGCCAGAACTGCGCCGATCCGGAGTTCCGCGTAGCGGCGAAGTACGCGCCCTGGATCGACATCTTCCTGCGCTGCGAGGGGCCGGTCGTCCGGCAGCTGCAAAGCCTCTTTCTCAGCAGCTGGATCGCCGAGACCGGCGAGCCGCTCCAGGCGCTGCCCGCGGCCATGCCGGCACCAGATCGCTTCGAGGACGACGTGGTTGCACAGGTCTTCGGCACCGGCCCGACGACCCGCGACAACGCCATGTCCGACATCTTCGTCGGCGCGATGTTCACCGCGCGCTCGGAGTTGCTGATCACCACGCCCTATTTCGTGCCGGACGAAGCGATCTTGCGGGCGCTCTGCGCAGCTCCGAGGCGCGGGGTGAAGACGACGCTGATCCTGCCGGCGCGCAACAACTCCTGGCTGGTCGGCAGCGCCTGCCGCAGTTGCTACCTGGATCTGCTGCGGTCCGGCGTGGCGGTGCACGAGTACACGCCGGGGCTGCTGCACACCAAGTCGATGACGATCGACGCTCGATACGCCCTGGTCGGCTCGGCCAACATGGACCGGCGCAGCCTGCAGCTGAACTTCGAGAACAACCTGCTGATCGCGGATCTCGCAGCGACCCGGGCCGTGCGGCAGCGCCAGCTCGGCTATCTGTCGGTATCGAAGACGGTCGTGCTCGAAGATGTTCTCGGCTGGCCCTTCCACGAACGGCTGCTGCAGAACGCGATCGGAATGATGGCACCGGTGCTTTGATCCGGGCCGATCATCGCGGACACGGCGTCGATTCCCCTCACCCCGTCAACACCCCTTTCACCGCCTCACCCTCCGACACCAGGAAGCTGAACAACGCATCCACCTTCGGCGTACGCCGCAGGGCAGGCAGCGTCAGGATCCGCCACTCGCGACGCAGCGCCGCGACCGGACCGAATGCGCGCAGCAGATCGGGCTCCGAATCCCCCAATGCGGTGGGCAGCGCCGTGATGCCCACGCCGGCTTTCACGGCGGCGACGAGGCCGAGCACGCTGTTCGCCTTCGCAACCGGATTCGTTCCGTCCGCCACCTCCTCGAGCCAGGTGGCGAGGCGGTGTTTCGCCATGGTGTGATCCAGCCCCACCAACGCGTGAGACCGCAACGCCTCGACCGATCCCGGCGCGCCGTGCCGGCTGACGTAATCGCGGCTCGCATAGACCGCCCACAACGAGTCGGCAAGCTTGCGGCCGACCAGCTCGCCGTCGGTGTCTCCCGAGCGCAGCGCGACGTCGGCCTCGCCCTTGGAGAGATCGACGTAGCGGTCCGCCAGGATGAACTCGATGCGGATTCCCGGATGCCGCTCGCGGAAGCGCTCGATCAATCCCGAGTGTGACAATCGGACGGCGATCGGCTCGGGGCAGGTGAGCCGGATCGTGTTCGCGCGCACCTCCTCGTCGACCCGCTGCTCGAAAGCGGCGACGGCAGTCGCGACCTGTTCGGCATCCGCCAGGACCGCCTTGCCGGCATTCGTGAGCCGGTAGCCGCGCTGCGAACGTTCGACGAGTCGTAGCCCGAGGTGGCTCTCGAGTTCGCCGATACGGCGCTGCACCGTCGACTGGTTCACGTTCAGCGCGCGCGCCGCGGCCAGCGTGCTCCCGTGACGGGCGACCGCAATCAGGTACTTGAGATCGTTCCAGTCGAACATCGGTACCCCGGGGCAGGATCGCGTCCGGCCGCTATGCGGGATCGCGGCCCCCGTTCCGCACATTTTCCGACTGCGCGGACGCACGGCAATTGGAGAAGATACCACCCACGCCCCCTCCACCGGAGCCGATCATGCAAGCACGCGGACAGCAACCGACGAACGCACAGCGCACCGAGTGGGACGATTCGGCGCAGGGCTGGGACGCGAACACCGCGCTGGTCAACCAATGGTTGAACAGCGCGACGGACATGATGCTCCGGCTGGCCGGCATCCGCGGCGGCAGCCGCGTCCTCGACGTCGCCGCCGGCGCGGGTGGCCAAACGACACTGATCGCGGACCGCATCGGCCCCACCGGCTCGATCCTCGCGACCGACCTGTCCGGCGAACTCGTCGAGCGCCTGCTGCGCAGTCTCGAACGGTCAGCCTGTGCCGTCGAGGGAATCGCTGTCGACGCCCAGTTGCCGCTGGGTCGCGACAACGCGTTCGACGCGGCGGTGTGCCGGCTCGGCTTGATGCTGATGCCGCAGCCCGAGCGCTGCATCGCCGCCACTTACGCGGCGCTCGAGCCCGGCGCGCGCTTCTGCGCGATGGTGTTCGCGGGGCCGGAATCCAATCCCTGCATCCGGATTCTGATGGCCACCGCACTGCGGCACGCAGGCCTGCCCCCGCGCGATCCGTTCGCGCCCGGTGGTCTGCTGAGCCTGGGACGAGCGGGCCATCTCGACCTCCTGTTTCAGAACGCAGGCTTCGCCGAAGCTTCGACGATCGTGGTCGATGCGCCGTTTCCCGCAGGCTCGGTCGACGAATACATGACGTTCATCCGGAGCGCGGCGGCCCCGATCCGCGCGATCCTGGCGAAGCTCGATCAGGATGCCCGAGAAGCCGCCTGGACGGACATCCGCAGCCAACTCGACCAGTTCAGCAAGCCCGGGGGCTGGTCGGGGCCGAACACGCTGCTGTTGACGACGGGCTGCAAATAGGTGCTGCAGCGCACGACTTCTCCGAGTTCCGCGAACCGAGCGTCAACTTGCATTTCGGCTCGCGTAGCCTCGGCGCTTCGCCGACGCATGTGCCCGGTCCTGCCCGGCGCGCAGCCGGGTCAATGCGGTGATCAGCCGGTACGGTATCGGCCGGGCGTACGGGAAGCGGAGATTGCCCTTCTCGCCGGCATACGCCGACGCCTGCGCCTCGAGCCTGGCGTCTCCGCTGATCGGCGGATAGAAGCCGATGTGCCCCTTGAAGGCTGCGTAGTAGACCAGGATCCCGTGCTGCCTGAGCGCCGGCATCCGATAGCTGATGACCTCGGTTGCTTCCGGCGCGCCGGCCCGCACGGCGGCCCGCACCTTCCGCAGGATCGCCTGCACATCGGAATCGAAGCGGGCGATGTAATCGTCGACGGTCGCGGGCTTGTCGGGCTTGGTTTCCATCTGCGGACTTCCGGCGATGCCTCGGGAACCATAATAGACTGGCGCCATGACGGATGCTGCCGGCTCACCGGCCTCCGTGTTCGAGACGCACAAGAGGCCGACGGACACCATCATGACGCCCCCGCTGCACATCGGCATTGTCGCCTGCTCCGCGGAAGGCGCCGCGCTCTGCTATCGGACCATCTGCGTCGAAGGCGCGGCGACGCTGGGAGGGCACGCACATCCCGAAGTATCGCTGCACTCGGCGCCGTTGTCCGAGTATGTGCGTTGCCTGGATGCCGATGACCTCGACGGCGTCGCGGATCTGATGCTGACCTCGGCCCGCAAGCTCGCCGCCGCGGGAGCCGACTTCCTGATCTGCCCGGACAATACGATTCATCAGGCGTTCGCGCGAGTCGCTGCGGCGTCACCGTTGCCCTGGATCCATATCGCCCAGGTGGTCGCCGCGGAGGCCGTTGCGCGAGGCTATCGCCGGCTCGGCCTCATGGGTACCCGCTGGCTGGTCGCCAGCTCCGTCTACCCGGATCAATTGCAGGAGCACGGATTGGAATGCCTCCGTCCGGCCGACACCGAACGCGACGAGATCGGCCGTCTGATCATGGACGAGCTCGTCCACGGTGCCTTCAGGCCCGAGACCATCGCCTGTTTTCAGCAGGTAATCGGCCGATTCAAGGATCGCGGCTGCGACGCGGTCGTCCTCGGATGTACCGAGATCCCGTTGATCATCGACGACGGCAACTCGCCGCTGCCGACACTCGACTCGACGCGGCTGCTCGCTCGCGCCGCATTGCGCAAGGCGATCGACGACGCGCAGACGTCATGCCTGCCGCATAGCCGACCTTGACGATTCGCCGGCCGGGCGCCGGTTGCGCGCATGGTAATCTTGGACCCAGGGACGCATTTGCCCGACGGCCGAACGCATGTTGCAAGCGTGCGCACCGAATGCTCAGGTCAATCCACGCCTCATGGACATCCGGCATTTCCGATATTTCGTGGCGTTGGCGCAGGAGCGCAGCTTCACGCGGGCGGCAGCGAAGGTTCACGTTTCGCAGTCGACCCTCTCGCACCAGATTCGCCAGCTCGAGAATGATCTCGGCCATCAGCTCGTCGATCGCACCGAGAGCGGTGTATTCGTGACCGCAGCGGGCACGCTGTTCCTCGAAAACGCCAACAAGACGCTGGAAGCGTTCGATCGCGCATTGACGTCGGTGCGATCGCTGCCGCGCAAGCTGTCCGGCCAGATCGAAGTCGGCGTAACACCCTCGATCAATTTCGACCTGGCGCCGCAAGCGGTTGCAGCATTCATTGCCTGCCACCCCGGCGTGCGGATCAAGATCAAGGAGCACCGGGGCGAGGACATCCTGGAATTCGTCCGCACAGGCGAGCTGGACCTCGGCGTTGCCTATTTTCTTGGCGCAAACGAAGAGCTGCAGTTCGAGCCCCTGTTCGATGACGAACTGGTTGTTCTGGTGAACCGCACCCATCCTTTCTCCAAGCTGAAGAGAATCCGCATGGCCGACCTGCACGGGCAGGAGTTCGTCATGCAACCCAAGACCTGCACGACCAGAGCCATTCTCGACCTGGCTTTCGCTCAGGCCGGTTGCGAGCCCAACATTGCCGTCGAGATGGATTCGCTGGAAGGAATCAAGGGCTTGGTCCGCAAGTCGCAGATCGCGGCCCTGTCGTCGCGCCTTGCCCTGAAGGCCACGGACGACATCCTGGCAATTCCGGTGGAAGGACCGACACCGGTTCGCGTTCCGGGACTGATCAAGCGCGAGAACAATACGTCGATGCAGGTATCGGCCTTCTCGGAGGCAATGCGCAAGGTGGTCGCCGCCAATCTCCAGGGCGAGCGGCGGCCGAACTCCGCACAGCCACGGCCGGGCTCGGCCATCCGCAGCCGCTAGCAGCCGATTCAGGACGCTCGTGTCCTGTCCCTGACCGCCGCCAGGCTGCTGAGTGCCGCCGATCGCAGGAAGCCCTGGTCGGATCCGATGATGAAACCCCGTACGCCCCTGCTGGCGTATGCCGCGGCGTCCTCCGCGCCGCCGGGCATCAGGAAGACCGGTAGCCCACGTCGCGCGGCAGCCGTGACGATCCGATCGGTCGCTTCCTGGACCCGCGGCGAACCCGGCGCCCGGTCCCGGTAGGCGGCACCGAGATCGCCTCGTCCGATGAAAATCGCATCCAGGCCCGGCACCTGCACGATCCGGTCAATCGCCTCCACGCCTTCGGGGTCCTCGACCATGCCGATGATTGTCGTCTGGGCATCGGCCAGGTCGATGTGCCCCCACATGCTCCGGCCACCGAAATCCCCCGCCCGAGGAGAGTTCGAGTAGCCGCGACGACCCGAGTATCGGCAGGCTTCGACGGCCTCTCTCGCAACGTCGGCGGACGTCAGATGCGGGATCATGACGCCAGTGGCGCCCGCATCGAGGGCATCACCGATATCGGCAGCCCGGCGACTCTGCACCCGCACGATCGAGGTCGTCCCCGAAGCCCTGGCCGCGAGTACGCAGGTATCGATCGCCTGCCGGTCGAACGGGGCATGCTCGGCATCGATGACGACGAAGTCATAACCGCACGCGGCGAGTATTTCGATGGCGTGCGTGGTCGGCGTCTTGATGAACGTGCCGAACACCCTCTCGCCCTGCCCGACCCGGTTTCGAAACGAGCGCCAATCCGTCGCCACGCTCATGCTTTCGTCTCCTGCGTGGATGCGCGCCCCGGCATCGGGTATTCCGCCTCGTTCAGCACCCAGCCCGGCTTGAGCGAAAAATCCATCCTCGGCGGGCAGAAGATGTCCACCAGCAGCGCCCCTCCGGGATCGGTCGCATTCGAGGTATGAATCGCGGGCGGCGGTATCACGGTCAGCGACGGACTCCGGCAGTCCAGGTGAAGGTCCGGTTTCCATTGGCGCATGTCGGTCGTCCACGGCCATCGAAGATGATGCGTCATCGCTCCGGCAAGCAGCAGGGATCCCTGCTCGAAGGAATCGTGATGGTGCGGCGAAAGCCTGGCGACGTCTCTGGGCTGGTTTTCCAGGATGACGTTCACCATGAAGGTCGAGCAGCGCCAGATCCGGCCGAATCGTCCGGGCACGTCGGGTACGTCCAGGTCGTACCACCTGACCCGGGGTCCGTCCTTGGCGTGCGGCCAGGGCAGCAGTTCGGCGACGCGGGCATGCCGCACGCGGTAGGCCGCCGCGTTTGCAGCCTTCGCGCAAAGCGACTCGTCCCGACTGGAGAACAGGAAGACGATACGCTGCCCGCCATCGACCGTAACGCAGCTGTCGCCGGCCGGTACGAATGCGATCGAGTGTCCGGGAATGCGGTACTCTCGGCCCTCGTGCATGACCCGGAACCGGCAGCTCCGGTCGACCGCCAGCACGACGTACTCGTCCGGACGCCCGGGCCACGCAAGGACAGCCTCCGATCCCGGCTCGGTCTGCGCATGGCAGACCAGGAAGTTCTGGCCTCTCGCGTAGCAACGACGACTGCCGGCGACCGTTTCGCAAGCCGGGTCTTCCAGAAAATGGACGCAGGAGTGGTCGCCGAAGGCTCCGGCCGCGCCGGTCGGCGAATCGCTCCCGGCCGCCACGGTTCGCAGGGAAGCACGAGGATCGGTTGCGTCGTACATGGATCTTCCGTTCCGTGTCGGGTCTCAACCCGGACCGTTGCCGACCTGCAGCACCAGCCTCCCGCTCACCTGTCCCTGTCGCAGACGCGCCAGCGCGGTATTGATCTCATCGAAGGGCAGGTACTCGACCGGCAACGGCTCGATGCCACCCGCTTCCGAGAGCCGGACCAGTGCCTTCAACTCATGCAGACTGCCGACGTACGAGCCACGCAGCGTGATTCCGCGCTGGACGAGGGTCGGCAGTGCGACGGTAAGATCGCCGCCGAACAGCCCGACGACGACGCAGGCGCCGCCCTTGCACAGCCCCGCCAATCCGAATTCGACGCTCATCCGGGTTCCGACGAAATCGACCGCTGCCTGGACGCCGTGCAGTTCGCTCAGAGTGGCCAGCGCCTGGGACGATCGCGGATCGAGCGCAGCCAGTGCACCCCGCGCCAGCGCCTGGCTTCGCTTGGCCGGATCGATATCCGCGACCGCGATGCGTCGATACCCCATGGCGCGCGCGATGTTGAAGGCGCTCAATCCGACACCACCCAGACCGACGATGAGCAGCAGATCACGCTCGCGATCGATGTCGATCTTGTTCAGCGCGCTGAATGCCGTTAGCCCCGAACAGGCCAGCGTTGCCGCGACGCCCGAATCTCCGCTGCCGACCTGAACCAGATAGCGCGGATGGGGAACCATGCATTGCCGAGCGTAGCCGCCGGGCCTGAAGACGCCGATCGAGGACGGCTTGGCGCAAAGATTGTCGTCGCCGCGCCGGCAGACCGCGCATTCGCCGCACCCCAGCCACGGATAAACCAGAAAATTCCGGCCGATCGCCGTATCGTCGATGGGCGCATGCGGGCCCTTCGCCGCCAGCCGCCCGTAGATCTCGTGCCCCGGAATCAATGGCGGATGGATTCCACGATCGACGAGGTTCAATCGCTTGCCGCTGCCCAGATCATAGTAGCCGTCCTGGAGATGCAGATCGGTATGGCAGATGCCGGTACAGAGGACGTCTATCAGGACTTCGGTTCCCTGCGGTTCAGCAGGTTGACGATCGACCGTCTGAAGCGGCTCGCAAAAGCAGGTTATCGCATGTGCCTTCATTCCGGGGCCCGGGTCCATTCGCCGCGCTGGTGATCCAGCAGGTGCGCATAGTCGGGGCGCACCGGTGCAAAGATGTCCATCTCGAAGACCGGCTTGTCGCCGACGACCTCGACATAGTGCTCCGCATGGGGAGGAATCCGCAGCAGGCTGCCCGCTCGACAGGCATGTGCGACGCCGGCGACATGAAAGAAGCACTCGCCTTCGAGCACGATGACCAGTTGCTCGAAGTCGTGACGGTGGGGCCTCAGCTCGGCACCGGGCTGAACCCATGCCAGCTGGCACAGCAGTTGTTCACCTCCGAACCCCGTGCGTTCGATACCGCGGCGAACGAACTCCCGAGGTAGGTCGTTCCAGTTCATCAACTGGGGGGCGCGAACGAAGTCGGTCGAACGATACTCAGACATTTTTTTCTCCTTCCGGCACGTCGGTGTAGTAGTGGGCCGGATATACGGTCTTGGCGCGGTTGTCGTCCTTGCCGTCGAACTCGAAAAGCGGCCGCGAGGAGACGATGTGATCGCAGTAGTCGAGCACCCGTGCATCGAGCTCCTCGTCGCTCACCTCGCGGGCGGCCGTGATCGAGAACGGCGGCAGGTAGTGCATGCCGGTCTGCCGTGCGAGGAGCTCGAACGGGATCAGGACTTCCTCGATCGTTCGGCGGTATCGCCCCTGGTGCTGATAGTCCCTGCCGTGGGATCCGGTGGTGACCGCGACACCGAAGGTCTTGAAGTTCAGCTTGCGCCCGCCGGGTCCATAGGCCCACCCGCGCATCCAGACATCCTTCAGCCAGGTCAGCAGCAGCGGCGGGCACGAATACCAGTAGAACGGAAACTGGAAGACGATCCGCCGGTGGGCGTCGACGAGCGCCTGCTCCTTCCGGACGTCGAAGCGACCATCCGGATACGTCGCGTAGATGTCGTGAACGTCGGCGATGCCTCTGGAGCGGACACCGCAGATCAGCGCCGCGTTCAACCGGGATGCCTTCAGATCGGGATGCGCGACGATCAGCAGCGGCTTGCCCGACACCGCCGCCTCCTCGGAATCCGGTTGCCGATCAGACCTCATGAACGGGCGGGCGAACGGCTCGAGCGCACGAGTTCACTGAGGAATGAAGGTATCCGCGAGCCGATAGGCATCTCTCAGCCGGCCGAGGCCGCCGTTCGCCTTCATCTCGCTCACGTAGTCCTCCAGGAACCGCGCGGCGGACGGGCAGCTCTTGCGGCAGGTGAGGGATTGGTCGATGGCATGCAGGCCGCCGCTGAAGCGCCGGTACTCCCCCGTGCCTTCCGGCGCCTTGGCGAAGTTCATCGGCATACCCGCTGCCACGTCATACCCGCCCTCGGTCAGCACGTCGAAGACATCGAGCTGGGAGTCCACCCGGACGACCGTCGCCCGGCTGAACACCCGAGAGACGAAAAGATCGTATGCAGTTCCCCGCGCGACGACGACGGAACAACCGTCCCGGTCGATGTCCTCGTACCTGGCAATACCGCTTTCGGTCCGCGCAAGCCACTGTGCAACCACCGAGATGAACGGCTCGGTTTGCGCCACGATGGCCTGGCGTGACGGATCGGTCGCCAGGCAGGCGATATCGATCCGTTCCTCCAGCAGGGCAGCAAGCGTGGCGGGCGCCGAATCGAATGGCACGAGCTCCAGCGCCAGCCCCAGCCTGGCAGCGATGCCCTTCGCGAGCGCGATACTCATGCCGTCGAACTGCTGGCCCGCGGAGACCCGATGGGCCAGATAAGGATTGCCGAGGTTCGCAGGCGCCCTCAGGCAGCCGCGCCCTGCCGCAAGCTCGTTCGCCGTGTCCGTGGCCAGGAGCGACCGCGCCGAACACCGGGGTTCCGTCATTGCGGCTTGATCCCGGCCTTGTCGGCGACGGCCTGCCATTTCCTGATGTCGCGATCGATGATCTTCGCGAACTCCTCGCCGGCATTTCCGAGCGGCTCGATCATCATCGACCGCAGCTTCTCCTGCATCGCCTGCGACCGAAACAGCTCGGACATCTCCTTCTGCAGCTTCTCCACGATCGCCGGCGGCGTCTTTGCCGACGCGACGAAGCCGGTCCAGGACGAGATCTCCATTCCTTCGAAGCCCGCTTCGGCGATCGTCGGAGTATCGGGAAACTCCGGGCTCCGCTTGTCATTCATCAGCGCGACCGCGGTGAGCTTTCCGGATCTGATGAGCTGCGCGACCGGCGGCACATCGCTGAAGGTCATGGTGACCTGCCCTCCCAGCAGCGCGTTGAAGGACTCCGCGCTGCTCTTGTATGGGATGTGCAGGAACTCCGTCCTGGTCTTCTGCTTGAACAGCTCGCCGGCCATCTGGAACGGCCCTCCGCTCGAGGCGTAGTTCGCCGAAGACGGATTCGTCCTGGCGTAGGCGACGAGGTCATTCACCGTCTTGATTCCCGAAGCGGGATTGACGATCAGCACGAACGGAACCTGCCCCAGCACCGCGAGCGGAACGAAATCCTTCTGTGACGAGTACGGCAGGTTGGAAACCAGCAGCTGGTTCATCGTCATGGGCCCGGAAGGCGCAGCCAGCAGCGTGTAGCCGTCGGCCTCGGCCTGGGCCACGTACCTTGCGCCGATGATTCCCATCGGGCCCGGCCGGTTCTCCACGACCACGGGCTGACCCAGGCGTTCTCCAAGGCCCTTGGCCACGAGGCGGCTGAGCAGATCGGTGGATCCGCCCGCCGAGTACGGAACGACGATTCGAAGCGGCTTGCTGGGCCAGTTGGCCACGCCCGATGCTGCCTGCGCGAATGCGCCGTTCCCGAACCCGGCCAAGCCGAGCGCCATCAGCGATCCGACGAGAACTGACTTCATGTGGGCTCCTCCGATTTTCGTTCTTCCGTCCGGGCCATCAACGCCCGAGCGCCAGTGCGGTGTTGGCGCCGATGCCGACATTGTTGGGCTGCATGTCCTGGATGAGCGTGCGGACCGTGGACTTGTCGACACCCAGGATGCGTTCGGTTTCTTCCGCCAGTGCTCGAATCAGATTCGCCTTCTGCTCGTCGGTCCGGCCGCGCAACATGTACACGAACAGCATCGCGATCGGAGCGCCGATCTCGCCGCCCAACGCGGTCTCGTCGTGCCGGACGTAGCCGATCATGATCCGCGTCTGATGCCTGGCCGCGGCAACGTTGTTGATCAATGCATCGGTGAATGCCTGGATCAGCTCCTTCTTCTGTTGCTGCGAAAAGGTGTCCAGGATGAATGCATGCAGTTGCGGCACGGCGCTGTCTCTCTGGTCGCTCTAAGGCTGGAATTCGGACCGCATGCTAAGGACGCCATTGCGACAAGTCGAATGGCATATTCTGATGCCCCCCATCTATGGTATCGATAACGATCGCCTGGAATGCCCCCAGTCGCGACGGCGCAGCCGTGCCCCGGAGCACCACCCGATCGCGTTCAGCCGTCTTCCAGCCCGTCCTCCAGCAGCTTCGCGACCACCAGCAGCGTCGCATCGTCGATCCCGAGACGTTCCGGGTACAGATGGCGGTGGATCGCGAAGCCGTCCAGCGCCATGATCAGGATGTGCGCGATCCGCGCGCCGCGCAGACTGGCATAGCGCCCGGGCCCGATGGCGATCGCGAGCATCTGCTCGATGCGCGACTCCAGCCACTGCAAGGTCGTCGCATCGTGCTCGTCCCCCGAACGGGCCGACGATGCCGCCTGAATGATGTTGTTGACGAAGCTGTTCTGCTCCGCCGGGATGTCCTGCCACAAGGCCGAAAGCAGCGCGAGCAGCCGGCGCCGCGGTGACCGGAGCTTCCGGACCTGCGCCTCGAGCGCCTGGATGCGCTGCCGCAGCCAGGGGTCGTAGATCGCGTACAGGATCTGCGGCTTGGAGCTGAAATAGACGTACAGATTCGCCTTCGAAATGCCGGCTTCGCGGCTGATGTCGAGCAGCGAGGTCATCGCGTAGCCCTTCTCGGAGAAGAGCCGGAAGCCGGCGCTCAAGATCGCGTTTCGGACATCTTCCTTCTTGGTCTGGGCCATGCCTCGGTCGTCGGTTCGCGGGCGCTGCCGCCCCTGCGGCCGCAGCTCGACCGCGATTCTGCGCCATTACGGCAAGCCGGCACTGGTGTTTTCCCTGACAAGCCAGCCGCCCGATCGCCGCCAATAATAACCGTCGGTTGTTATTGAAGAACTCGGAAGGGATTGCCATGCACCATGCCGCCATTCAGCCGCAGGAGCTCAATCCTGCGAAACTGACCGCGCTGTTCCGCAAGCAGCTGCAGCTCTGCAACGTCCGGCGCGGCGAGACGATCGCCGTCGTCAGCGATCTCGGCACGCGGCGCGAATACGTGCAGTCCGCGTTCGCCGCCGCCGACGACCTGGAAGCCGACATCTACGAGATGTGTGTCAATTCCATCCCGTCGTGGACCAAGGTCGGCATCCCGACGGTCGGCAAGTGCAAGGGAACGCTGGAGGCCGCCAAGGCCGCAGACCTGATCGTCATCTTCCACGTGCCGCTGTTCGCCCGCTGGCTCAAGGACGTCCGGGACGTCGGCGTCCGCGTGCTGATGGTCATCGATGCGCCGGACGAGCTGGAGCAGCTGATGGCACCGCCCGGCCTCAAGGAGGCGGTGCTGCACGCCCACGCGCGGCTCGAGCGCGCTCGCGACGCGCACGTCACGACGCCCGCCGGCACCGACCTGCGCTACCGCTGCGGCGAGTATCCGGTGATGAGCCAGTACGGCTATGCGGACGCCCCCGGGCGCTTCGACCATTGGGGTGCAGGCCACGTCCACACGTTCCCGAACGAGGGCTCGGCGACCGGCACCGTGGTGATCAGTCCCGGGGACATCGTGATCCTGCCGTTCTGCCGCTACGTCCAGGACCGGGTGGAGATGGAGGTCGTCGACGGGATCATCACCCGCATCGACGGCGGGCTCGACGCCAAGCTGATGCGCGAGTGGCTGGACGACGGCAAGGATCATCCGGCGGATCAGGATCCGTACGCCGTCTCCCACCTGGGTTGGGGATTGAATCCGCAGGCGAAGTGGTACGGCATGGCGCTCAACGGCGAGCAGCCGGAGCGCAGCCGCGCGCTGGCGCGCGTGATCCCCGGCAGCTTCCTGTTCTCGACCGGCCCCAATTCCCAGGGCGGCGGCAAGCGGACCACCCGCGGGCATCTCGACATCCCGCTGCGCGACTGCACGCTGAAGCTGGACGGCGAAACGATCATCCGGGACGGCAACCTGGCGGATCCGCGGATGCGCGTGACACGGGAGCGACGCTGAACCGGCGCGAACACCGACCGGCGCAACGCTGCAGGCACGACGCTCGACCGGCACACGACATGGCCACGCTGCAGGTCACCGGGCTGAACAAGCGGTTCGGGGCAACCCAGGCCCTGAAGGACGTGTCGTTCGCGCTCACACCGGGCCGGACGCTGGCGCTGCTCGGCGAGAACGGCGCCGGCAAGTCGACGCTGATCAAGATTCTCGCTGGTGTCTACCAAGCCGACGGCGGCGAAGTGCGGCTGGACGAGCGGCCGGTGCGCTTCGGTTCGCCGGCAGACGCGATGCGTCACGGCATCGTGCTGGTCCCCCAGGAGCTGCGGGTCGTGCCGGGCCTCACGGTGGCCGAGAACATCTGTCTGGCGGATATCCCGGCGCGCCGCCGCTGGGGCCTGCTGCCGTCGATCGACACGCCGGCGATGCAGCGGCGGGCGGCGGCGATCCTGGCCGAGATCGGCGCGGAGATCCGGCCGGACGCCGTGACCGGCCGGTTGTCGTTCGCCGAGCGGCAGATCGTCGTCATCGCGCGGGCGCTCGGTCACGACGCTTCGCTGCTGATCCTCGACGAGCCGACCGCCTCGCTCGAGCATCGCGAGGTCGAACGGCTGTTCGCCGTGATGCAGCGGCTGCGCGAGCGCGGCATCGCGATCGTCTACGTCTCCCATCGGCTGGAAGAGATCGACCGGGTCGCGACCCAGTGCATCGTGATGCGTGACGGCCGGATCGCCGACCGCTTCGACCACGGTCCGTTCACCGCGCAACGCATCGTCGCCGCGATGAGCGGCCGGCCGCTCGAGCAGCACGACCCGCGCACCGCGCACGGCCAAGACCCGGGCCCGGTGCGACTGGAGCAGGAACTGCCGGGCGGCACCCTGCACTGTCGCGCCGGCGAGATCGTCGGCCTGGCCGGCCTGCTCGGCAGCGGCACCGGCAGCCTGCTTCATCGATTGTTCGGCGTCGGCCGGCCGGGGGTCGGGTTGCCGTCCGGCGTCACGGTACGGTCGGCGATCGCCGCGGGTCATGGGCTGGTCCCCGGCGAGCGGGCACGGGCGCTGGCGATGTCGATGTCGGTGCGCGACAACATCGTGCTGCCGAACCTGGCCGGCCTGTCGTCGGCGCTCGGCCTGCATGGCCGGCGGATCGACGCGCTGGTCGGCGCATTGATGGACGAGCTCGACATCCGCCCGCGCGACCCCGGCCTGCCGGTGCGCGCGCTGTCCGGCGGCAACCAGCAGAAGGTCGCCTTCGCCAAGTGGCTGCTGCGCGGCGACGCGCTGCAGGTCCTGCTGCTCGACGAGCCGACCAACGGCATCGACATCGCATCGAAGGCGCTGATCCATCGCCGGATCCGGCAGTTCTCCGAGCGCGGCGGTGCCGTGCTGATCGCGAGCTCGGAAGCCCAGGAGCTGCTGTTCCTCAGCGACCGGCTGTGCATCCTTCGCCAGGGCCGCCTGACCGCGAACCTGACGCGCGAGAACCTGACCGGCGAAGCGCTGCGTTTCGCGCTGGAACACTGACCATCGCTCCCGCGAACACCACACCACCCTCTCGAACACTGCCCCCCTCGAAAAGTCACCCCTCGAAAAGTGGCCCCTGGAGTACCGACCTGGCTCGACCGATGAAGCTTCCTCGCCTGCTTGCCGACCAGGTACCGCTGCTGGTCCTGGTTGCGCTGTGCCTGACGACGGCGATGCTGTCGGATCGGTTCCTGACGGCCACCAACATCACCAACGTGCTGTTGCAGGCGTCGGTGCTCGCCGTCGTGACCATCGGGATGACCTACGTGATCATCGGAGCCGGGTTCGATCTGTCGGTCGGCTCGGTGGTCGCACTGTCGGGCTGCATCGCGGCCGAGGTCATGCTTTCCGCCGGAATCGCGGCCGGCGTCGCGGCCGGTTGCGTTGCCGGGCTGGTCGTCGGCCTGGTCAATGGCACCGTGGTCGCCCGGTTCGGCGTCAGCCCGTTCATCGCGACCATGGGCATGATGGTGCTGATCCGGGGTGCCGTGCTGTTGCTGACCCGCGGCGCGCCGGTCACCGGCGAAGAGGGCCTGCCGCAGGCCTTTCTCGACTTCGGCACCCACCGCATCGCCGGCATCCCGGCACTGGTGCTGCTGGCCCTGTTCCTGATCGCGGTGTTCTCGTGGATGCTGCACCGGACGCCGCACGGCATGCGGGTATTCGCGGTCGGCGGCAATCGCGAAGCCGCATTCCTGTCGGGCATCGACACCCGGCGCATCACCATTTCCACCTATGCCGTATGCGGGCTGACCGCCGGCATCGCGGGCGTCATGCTGGCATCGCGGCTGCAGTCGGGCCAGCCAACCGCCGGCGAGTTCTATGAGCTGACCTCGATCGCCGCGGTCGTGCTCGGCGGCGCCGCGCTGTACGGCGGCGAAGGGCGCCTCTACAAATCGATGATCGGGGTGCTGATCATGACGGTGCTCGCCAACAGCCTGAACCTGCTGGCCGTCGACAGCTACTGGCAGCGGGTCGCGATCGGCGTCGTGATCATCGCCGCGGCGGCGGTCGACCAGATCCGCCGGCGTTGACCCGGCTCCGCCGACCACAGATCCGCGACCCGGATCCGCCGATATCGACCATTCGTCTCGACCCTGATCTGACTTGATCACCGACCTGCCAACATTCGAGGAGAGCAGCATGCAACGTCGGGCCTTCAACCGCCAACGTCGGGTGTTCAATCGCCTGCCTTTGGTCGTTCTTTCGGGTATGCCCCTGACCGCCGCCGCGCAAGCCGGGCCGACCACCATCGGCGTGGCGCTCGCATCCGACGTCAACCCGTTCTATATCGCGATGCGCCGCGGCATCGAAGCGCGGGCCAAGGAGCTGGGCGTCGCGACGGTGTTCGTCACCGCCAATGAAGTCGTCGCCCAGCAGGTGGACGGCATCCAGGATCTGGTCTCGCGCAAGGTCGATGGAATCCTGGTATCGCCGATCGACTCGGTCGCGGTGGCGGCCGGATATGCCGCCGCCGGCAAGGCCTCGATCCCGGTGATCTCGGTCGGCCGTCATGCGAACTCCCCGTACCAGTCCGCCTACGTCACGATGGACGAGAAGGGGATCGGCCGCGACATCGCGGCCTGGATCGCGAAGCGGATCGGCGGCAGCGGCAAGATCGCGATGCTGACCGGCCCTTCGGGGTCCGCCACGTTCCGCAACATCGTCGAAGGCTTCGACGGCGAACTGCGCAACCATCCCGGCGTCCAGGTCGTATACCGCAAGGAGGCGGCCCCGAACCGGGAAGCCGGCCTCAAGCAAGGCGAGGACATTCTGGTCGGACACCCGGACGTCGTCGCGATCTACTGCGCCAACGACGACATGGCGCTCGGCGTCTCCCAGGCGATCGCGAGCGCCGGCAGGCAGGGCAAGGTCGTCGCCACCGGCATGAACGGCACGCCGCCGGCCCTGCGCGCGGTGAAGTCGCAGGCGATCGGCATGACGGTCGAGCTCAATCCGGTCGCCTGGGGTCGGCTCGCCGTCGACACGATGGTCAACTATCTGAAGGGCAACAAGCCGAGCGCCGACGTGGCGATCTCGCACAAGCTGATCGACGCGAGCAACGTCGACCAGGCGCTGCCGCGCTGAGCCATGGCCGGAGGAATGGGTTCCGGGGAAGCCGACTCCGGCGAAACGGATGCCGGACGCCGCGGCGCGACGATCTGGATCCCGCCGGTGCCGCGGCTGGCGGCAGAGGTGCGTGGACAGGGCCCGCTGCTGGTGTTCCTGCATGGCATCGGCGGCAACCGCAGCAACTGGTCGGCCAACATCCCGGCCTTCGCCGCTGCCTACACCACGGTCGCGCTCGACGTGCGCGGCTACGGCGACAGCGACGATTGGGATGGTCCGTTGCACTACCCCGATCTCGGGCACGACGTTGCCCGCGTGCTCGACCATTTCGGGGCCGATTCCGCGCACATCGTCGGTCTCTCGATGGGCGGCCGCATCGCGATGCAGTTCGCCAGGCTCCATCCGGAGCGGGTCCGCACGCTGACTTTCGTCGACACGCATCTGAGCTTTGCGCTGCTGCCGGAAGACCAGCGCCGCGCCTTCGTCGCGAGCCGCCAGGCGCCGCTGCTCGCCGGCAAATCGCCGCGCGATATCGCGCCGGCCGTAGTTGCGGGGCTGGCGGGCCCCAAGGCCACCGACGCGATGCGGGCCCAGCTGATCGAGAGCGTCGCAGCGCTGCACAAGGACAGCTATCTGAAGTTCCTGCACGCGACGATCGAGCAGGACACGATCGGCGACCTGGACTTCATCACCGCGCCGGCGCATTTCGTCGTCGGCGAGTTCGATGCGTTGACCCCGCCGGAGCTGACCCGCCGCATGGCCGGCCAGATCCGTCACTCGCAGGTTCGGGTCAGCGTGCTGCCGGATGCCGGTCATCTGTCGAACATCGAGAATCCGCAGGCATTCAACCAGGCCGTGCGCGCGTTCCTCGACGAATCTGGCGCCTGAAAGCAGCCCGGCTTGCGCCCGCACACGGAAGTCGAGTTCGTCGTGGGAAGCGGTCGCCGGCTTCCTGGCGGGGCAGGGCCGGGCTCCCGGCCCCTTACTCGCCGGGCGCGGTCCAGTAGTCGCCGGGCCGGTAGTTGCCGAAGTACCAGACGTGACCTTCGGGGTCCAGCGCCATGTAGCCTCGGGCGCCGTATTCCTCCGTCCGCAGCGGCCGGACGATCCGGGCGCCGGCCGCCACCGCGACCCGATGATGCGCGTCCGGATCGGGCACGAACACGCTCAGGGCCTGGGCGGAGCCCGCGAGCGATCTCGGGCTGACGCGCCGGTCATCCGGCTTCGGAGAGCTGACCATGACGACGCCGGTCCCGAGGCTGAGCTCGGAATGCTCGACCCGGTCGTTCGGCCCGGACACGACGAGCCGCCTGGTGAAACCGAATGCACGGCAGAGCCACTCGATGGCTGCCGGAGCGTCGTCGTAGGTCAGGCTCGGATGGATGTCCGACGGCGTGCGGCAGGGTTCGTTCATGGCGTTTTCCTCGGAGAGAGGACCCGTCGTCTTCGTGCCAGGCTGTCGGCGGACCAGACGACCTCCCGATCATAGTACGCATCGAATGCCGGGACGCCGTCGGGAATGACGACCCAGGGCTGCTTCGAGGCGGTGAAGATATGCACGTCCGGAGGCAACGCGTCGGGGTCGTCGAGCGTACCGACGCGTTCAGCGCGAACGAAGACCCCGACTCGCGCTGACACCATCGGCAGTGACAGCAATGCACGGCGAGCGGCGGCGATTCGACGCGGTAGCGGACGGACTTGCAGTCGCAGCCGCCTTCGAGCGAACGTCCCTCCGCTTTCATGCGCTGGCCGATTTCCTCATCGCCGCCCATGCCGCCACGGCCGGACTGGCCCTGGTATCACGCGATGCCGGACATCAGCGTTGCCGTAGTCAGCGCAGCTTCGCCAGCGCATTCTCCAGCGTGGTCACGGTCCGATCGACGTTCTGCAGCTTGTCGAGCCCGAATAGTCCGATCCGGAAGGTCCGGAAATCGGCCGGTTCGTCGCACTGCAGCGGCACGCCGGCCGCGGTCTGCAGCCCGAGATCGCGGAACTTCTTGCCGGAGTGGATGTCGGGGTCGGACGTGTAGCTGACCACGACGCCCGGCGCTTCGAAGCCTGGCGCGGCGACGCTCGGGAAGCCGGCAGTGGCGAGCAGCGCGCGGACCTTGGTGCCGAGCGCCTGCTGCGCCTCGCGTACGGTCTCGAAGCCGAGCGCGGCGGTCTCCTGCATGGTGTCGCGCAGGCTCGCCAGCGAATCGGTCGGCAGCGTCGCGTGGTAGAGGTGGCCGCCGCTTTCGTACGCCTCCATGATCTGCAGCCACTTGCGCAGGTCGCACGAATAGCTGGAGCTCTGGGTCGATTCGATCCGCTCGCGGGCACGGTCGCCGAGCATCACCAGCGCGCAGCACGGCGAGCCGCTCCAACCCTTCTGCGGCGCGCTGATCAGCACGTCGATGCCGATTGCGGCCATGTCGAGCCAGATCGTGCCCGATGCGACGCAGTCGACGACGAACAGGCCGTCGACCGCGCGCACCGCCTTGGCGATCGCGCGCAGATAGTCCTCGGGCAGGATCATGCCCGACGCGGTCTCGACATGCGGCACGAACACGACCGCCGGCCGCTCGCGCTCGATCGCGGCGACGACCTCGGCGATCGGCGCCGGGGCGAACGCCGCCTGGCTGCCGTCGCCGACGCGGCGCGCCTTCAGCACCGTCTCGCCGGCGACCACGCCGCCCATCTGGAAGATCTGCGACCAGCGATAGCTGAACCAGCCGTTGCGCACGACCAGCACCTGCTTGCCGGTGGCGAACTGGCGCGCGACCGCCTCCATGCCGAAGGTGCCGCTGCCCGGCACGATGATCGCCGAACGGCCGTGATAGACCGTCTTCAGCGTCGCCGACAGGTCATTCATCACGCGCTGGAACTTCTGCGACATGTGGTTCAGCGCGCGGTCGGTGTAGACCACCGAGTATTCGAGCAATCCGTCGGGATCGACGTCGGGCAACAGGCCGGGCATCGGGCACTCCATGGTTCGGCGGGCAGGCATCGCCGTCCGCACATCGAACGACGAACCGGGTAGGTTAGCATGCCGGTTGCCCGATCAGTTCGTGTTCCTGGTCGGACTGTCCGGCACCACGACTCCGATCCGGCAGCCGATCGGACCGATCCGCACGCATCCGGTCACGCGCGCGCGCTCCTGCGACGTCGTCGATGCACGGCGACCTGAAGCGCGACCGGCCGCTCGAGCTGCGCTGGCTGAGCGGGGCCGTCGCCGACCAGTCGCACCGGCGACCGACACGAAGTTGTCATCTGCAGCGGCCATGATCGCGGGATTCGGTGAAGCCCGCCTGATTGGAGTCCGCCCGATGCAACTCGCCGTTGAAGTGACCGGACTGCGCAAACGCTTCGGTGACCATGAGGCCCTGGCCGGGGTCGATGTCGCCATCGCGCCGGGCGAGATGGTCGCGCTGCTCGGCGCCTCCGGCTCCGGCAAGTCCACCCTGCTGCGCCATCTCTGCGGCCTGACGATCGGTGACGCCGGCCACGTCCGGATCTTCGGCCGGACGATCCAGGTCGACGGCGTGCCCGACGTCGACCTGCGCCGGCAGCGCGCCGAGATCGCCGTGATCTTCCAGCAGTTCAATCTGGTCGACCGGCTGCCGGTGATGCTGAACGTGCTCGCCGGCTCGCTGCACCGGCAACCGCTCTGGCGCGGGCTGCTGCGCCGCTTTCCGCATGCCGAGTACGGCCGCGCCTGGCGCGCGCTGGAACGTGTCGGCATCGCGCAATGCGCCTGGCAGCGCGCATCGACGCTGTCCGGCGGGCAGCAGCAGCGCGCGGCGATCTCGCGCGCGATCGTCCAGGGCGCCCGGCTCGCGCTCGCCGACGAGCCGATCGCATCGCTCGACCCGGAATCGGCGCGCAACGTGATGGATCTGCTGGCCGCGCTCAACCGCGACCAGCGGGTGACGGTGCTGGTTTCGCTGCACCAGATCGATTTCGCGTTCGCCTATTGCCCGCGGACGATCGCGCTGCATCGCGGCCGGGTGGTCTACGACGGCCCGACCGGCGAACTGACCCCGGCACGGCTGCGCGACCTGTACGGATCGGCGTCGGATGAACTGTTCGGCGGCACCCGGGCGATCGACTCTCCCGAAGCCGCCGATTTTCCCGGTGCCTCCGAGACCGCCGGTGCCGTGCCGAACCGCGTGCCGAGGCGTCCGGGAGGCCGTATCGGACCCGATGGCGCGGTGCTGCCGCCGCGCCTCGAGGCCGCCTGAACCCGACCAATGCCCGGCCGCGGCCCGCTCGCGGCCGGCCGACTCGTTCCGCGCACGACTGCGCGGCCTTCTGACATCGACCATCTCATGGAGAGAATCGGATGAAGCTCCCCTTCCTTGCCAACCCGCAACGGCGCCTGCTGGCCGCCGCGATCGCCACCCTGCCGCTGCTGCACGCCGCCCCGGCGGCCGCGCAGGCGACTCCGGAGATCAACTTCGGGATCATCTCGACCGAATCGTCGCGCAACCTGAAGGCGGCCTGGGATCCGTTGCTGACCGAGATGGCGGCGGCCACCGGCACCAAGATCAATGCGTTCTTCGCACCCGACTATGCCGGCATCATCGAAGGCATGCGCTTCAACAAGGTGCAGATCGCCTGGTACGGCAACAAGTCGGCGATGGAGGCGGTCGACCGCGCCAATGCCGAAGTGTTCGCGCAGACCGTCGACACCAACGGCACCCGCGGCTACTACTCGCTGCTGGTGGTGCACAAGGACTCGCCGGTCAAGTCGCTCGAAGACGTGCTGAAAAGCCGCAAGGTGCTGACGCTCGGCATGGGCGACCCGAACTCGACCTCCGGCACGCTGGTGCCGGGCTACTACGCGTTCGCGCAGAACGGCGTCGATCCGATGACCGACTTCAAGCGCACGGTCCGCTCGAACCACGAATCGAACCTGCTCGCGGTCGCCAACCGCCAGATCGACGTCGCGACCAACAATACCGACAACTGGGACCGGTTCAAGATGACCAACCCGGCCAAGATCGGGGACCTGCGCGAGGTCTGGCGCTCGCCGCTGATACCGAGCGATCCGCTGGTCTGGCGCAAGGACCTGGACCCGGCGCTGAAGGCGAAGTTCCGCGACTTCCTGCTCGGCTACGGCAGCACGCCGGCGCAGAAGCAGACGCTCGCGACGCTCGGCTGGAGCGGCCTGGTGGCGTCAAGCGACCGGCAGCTCGTGCCGATCCGCCAGCTCGAGCTCGCCAAGGACAAGGTCAAGATCGAAGCCGACACCGCGCTCGGCGCCGACGAGAAGCAGAAGAAGCTGCGCGCGATCAACGAGCAGCTGAACGCGCTGCAGAGCCAGCTGGCGCAGAAGTGAGCGACCGGCGCGCCGTGCTCCCGGCATCGCGACGCTCGTCCCGGTGAAGGACGGCATGATGCGATCCGAACCGGCGTTCGACGGCGCCGGCGGCGGTGCTGGCGGCGGCATGGACCGCAGCGGCCCGGTGCCGGCTGCCGCGCTGCCGCCGAAGACCTCGGTGGCCACGCTGCTGCTCTGGGTCGCCGCGATCGCCGTGCTCGCCTGGTCGTGGCGCGGCGCCGACCTGCGGCCGCTCGATCTGCTGCGCGATTCCGGCAATATGGTCGAGTATGCCGCCGGCTTCTTCCCGCCCGACTTCACCGAATGGCGCGAGTACCTCGCCGAGCTGCTGGTGACGCTGCAGATCGCGATCTGGGGCACCGCGCTCGCGGTGGTCGCGGCGATCCCGTTCGGCCTCTTGTCGGCGGCCAACCTGACGCCGCGCTGGATCCACCATCCGGTGCGGCGGCTGATGGACGCGTGTCGCGCGATCAACGAGGTGGTGTTCGCGCTGCTGTTCGTCGTCGCGGTCGGGCTCGGTCCGTTCGCCGGCGTGCTGGCGCTCTGGGTGCACACCACCGGCGTGCTCGCCAAGCTGTTCTCCGAGACGGTCGAGGCGATCGATCCGCGGCCGGTCGAAGGTATCCGCGCCACCGGCGCGCGGCGGCTCGAGGAGATCGTCTTCGGCGTCGTGCCGCAGGTGCTGCCGCTCTGCATCTCGTATGCGCTCTACCGCTTCGAATCGAACATCCGCTCCGCATCGGTGGTCGGCATGGTCGGCGCCGGCGGCATCGGCATGGTGCTGTGGGACGTGATCCGCAGCTTCGACTACGCGCGGACCGCCGCCGTGCTGATCATGCTGATCGCGACCGTCTCGGTGGTCGACCTGGTGTCATCGCGGCTGCGGGCGCGGATGGTCTGAGCAGCGCCGGGCTGCGACGCTGCTATCCCGGCCGGCGCCGCTTATCCGGCCGGCGCCCGCTATCCCGGCCGATGGCGCGCCAGCGCGCCGCGGTCCAGCGTCAGCCCCAGGCCCGGCCGCTCGCCCGCCGGCAGCAGACCGGCCTGCGGCGTCGGCGGATCGACGAAGAGCGCGTCCCACCACGGCATGTACTCGAGCCACGCGCCGGTGCGCACCGCCGCGAGCAGCGGCAGGTGGACGAACGGATGCGAATGCGACGAGATCGGCCGGTTGGCCGCGTCGAGGTGCGCGGCCGCCTTCAGCCACGGCGTGACGCCGCCGAGGTGGTGCGCGTCGAGGATCGGATGGTCGACCGCCGGCAGCAGCGCCGGCACGTGCTCGACCCGCGAGATCCGCTCGCCGGCGGCGATCGGCAGCGCGCGGCGGTCGCGGATCTGCGCGAGGCCGGCGAAGTCGTTCTCGCGGACCGGCTCCTCGAGCCACGCGTAGCCGAGCTCGGCGAGCGCGTCGGCCATCCGCAGACCCTCCTCGACCGTCAGCCCCCACAGCGCGTCGACCATCAGCACCGCATCGGGGCCGGCAACCCGCCGGACCGCCCGGGCGCGCTCGACATCGTCCGCCAACGGACGGCCGCCGCCCATTCGCAGCTTCATCGCGTTGAAGCCGCGTGCGACGATCGCCGCGGTCTCGGTCTCGAGCCGGTCGACATCCATGTGGCGCCACAGCGTCCAGCTCGCGTACGCCGGCACCGCCTCGCGGTAGCCGCCGAGCAGCCGCCACAGCGGCAGGCCGGCGACCCGGCCGCAGAGGTCCCACAACGCGGTATCGATCGCCGCCAACGCCAGGTTGACCGCGCCGTCGTGCAGCAGGTCGACGGTCAGGCCGTACATCCGCTCGTAGAGGAATGCACGGCGTAGCGCGTCCTCGCCGGCCAGGTGCGGCTCGAGCGCGTGCACGATCGATTCGACCGCCTGGACCATCCGCAGGTTCTCGACCGACGCGTAGCCGAGGCCGACCGCGCCCTCGCGGGTCCGGACTTCGAGCACCATCGTCGCGAACTGCGTCCGCGCGCCCATGAACGGATGCCGGATCGGCTCGGCGAGCGGCAGCACGACCAGGTGCGTCGCGAAACCCTCGATCGTCGCCTTCGCCGCGCTCATGTGCGCCCCCTCGGCGCTGCGCGCCGGTCCCCCCGTGGGGGACGCGAGCCCGGCTTCGGGCGGCCGTGCGCTCGGGTTGATGTTGCCCCCTCGGGCTGCGCCCGGTCCCCCCGTGGGGGACGCGAGCCCGGCTTCGGGCGGCCGTGCGCTCGGGCTCACTCGACCACCGGCAGCGCCGACAACGTCGTCCGGTGCATCCGCCGGCGCAGCGGCAGCTCGAAGTCGCCGACCGCCTTGTGGATGCACGACACGTTGTCCCACATCACGACGTCGCCGACGCGCCAGCGATGGCGATAGGCAAATCGCGGCTCGAGCACGTGCCGGCGCAGCGCCTCGAGCGTCTCGTCGGACTCGGCGCTGTCCATACCGACGATCCGCTCGATCGCGCCCTCGCTGTAGTAGATGCACTTGCGCCCGGTGCGCGGATGACGCTTGACCAGCGGATGCACGATCTCCGGCGTCATGTTGGTCAGCCGCTCGCGCATGCCTTCCTTCGCCTCCTCGGACAGCTCGCCGGTCTTCGGGTCGACCGGCGCGTTGGCGATCCGGTACTCGACGTTCTTGCGCGCACTGTAGAGGGCCTCTCGCCCCTCGATCCGCCCGCGCAGCGACTCCGGCAGCGCGTCGTAGGCGGCCGACATGCTGGCGAACCAGGTGTCGCCGAGCGGCTCGCCGTCGCGCTGCGGCACTTCGAGCGCGTAGAGGATCGAGCCGCGCGGCGGTACCGGCCGCACCCACATGTCGGTGTGCCAGTAGCGGCCGGCGTCGGCGAGCCCGATCGGGCGGCCGTTCTCGATCACGTTCGAAACCACGAAGATGTCCGGATGGCTCGGCAGGTTGTAGCGTTCGAGCACGTAGCGGTCGAGCGGCCCGAACCGGCGGCTGAACGCGATCTGCCGGTCCGGCGTCAGCGTCTGGTCGCGGATCACGATGACGCCGCAGGTATCGTACGCCGACTCGATCGCGGCGAAGTCGGCGTCGGACAGCGGTCCCGACAGGTCGGCGCCGCGGATCTCGTGGCCGAGCGGCGCGCCGCTCGGGTGGATCTGGATGGTCATGCGTGCAGTCTCTTCGTGCGCGGGAAGCGCGCAGTCATTCGGGCTGGATTCCCGCCGCGGTCACGATCTCGCGCCACTTGCGCGTCTCCGCCTGCTGGAACGCGCCGAGCTCGGCGGGCGTGGTCGCGTGCGGCACGCTGCCGCCGCGGGCGAGGAACTCGGCGACGCGCGGGCTGCGGACCGCGTCGGTGAAGATCCGGTTGAGCCGGTCGACCAGCGCCGGCGGCGTGCCGGCCGGCATCCAGGCGGCGATCCAGAAGGTCAGCTTGTAGCCGCTGACGCCGGCCTCGGCCATCGTCGGCACGTCCGGCAGCGTGGCCGCCCGCTGGTCGCTCGATACCGCGAGCGCACGCAGGTTGCCGGCGTCGACGTGCTGCTTCAGCGACACCAGGTCGCTGATCACCAGGTCGATGCGACCGCCGAGCAGGTCGACCGCCGCCTGCGGATTGGTCCGATACGGCACGTCGGTGATCTTCACCCCGGCGTGCAGCTTGTACAGCTCGACCGCCGCGCGGGTCGACGAGCTGCCCCAGCCGTAGGTCAGCTTGCCGGGCTCCGCTTTCGCGAGCGCGGTCAGCTCCTGCACCGTTTTCGCCGACAGCGTCGGCCGCACCGCGAGCAGCAGCGTGCCCTGGCTGATGCCGCTCAGCGGCGCGAAGTCCCTGACCGGATCGTACGGCAGCTTGCGGTACAGCACCTCGTTGGCCGCGTGCGTCGAATTCGACCCGATCAGCACCGTGTAGCCGTCGGGCGGCGCCTTCGCGACGGCCTCGGTCGCGAGGATGCCGTTCGCACCCGGCTTCGCCTCGACGACGATCTGCACGCCGCTGCGCTCGGTGATCTCGGCGGCGATCACGCGCGCGGTCGCCTCCGGAAAGCCGGTGCAGCAGACCACGAAGCGGATCGGCTTGTCCGGGTAGCCGCCCTGCGCCGCTGCCGGCTGCGCGAGCGGCAGCGCCGCGACCGCGATCGCCGCCGCGAGGACGCTCGGCACGATCCGGGTCCAGTACCGTCGAATCATCGGTCTCTCCTCCATGTACCTGCGATCGCAGCGTCGCGGCGGCAGGTCCGCCACCGCGCGCCGGTCGCGTCGTGACCAGTCGGCATCTTGAGCGCCGCTGCGCCCCGCTTCAATGCGCGGCGCGTCCAACGTCTTACAATGTGGACTTTCGAGCAACCCGTCGAGCGCCGCCGCGATGCCGCCACGACGCCATGGAACCCAGAGCCTGGAACGGGCGGCGCTGCTGCTGCGCGAGCTCGCGGCGCGCGAACAGTTCGGCTGGCGGCTCAGGGATCTGGCGCAGCGTTGCGGCCTCGAACACGCGACCGCGCACCGGATGCTGCAGTGCCTGGTGCGCGAGCGGCTGGTACGCCAGCGACCGGGCGATCGGCACTACCTGCCCGGACCGCTGCTGTTCGAGCTCGGGCTGGGCCTGTCGGCGCACGGCGGGTTCCAGGCCGCCTGCCGGCCGGTCGTCAACCGGCTGTCGCGCCAGCACGCGGCGCTCGCGGTCGCGTACCTGCGCAGCGGCAGCGAGTTCGTCTGCCTCGCGCGGGCCGGACCGTCGGTCTATCTCGGCACCGCGCTCGCGGTCGGAACCCGGCGCCCGATGATGACGACCGCCGGCGGCGTCGCGATGCTGATCTCGATGCCGCCGGCCGAGGCTGCCGCGATCGTCGCGCACAACCTGCGGCAGCTGCAGGTCATGGGCGGCGCGGTGACCCGTCGGCTCGAAACCTTCTACCGCCGTTCGCTCGCGCTCGGCTACGCGTTCAACCGCGGCGAGACGACCCGCGACGTGCACTCGCTCGGCGTGCCGGTGCGCGACGCGAACGGCGCGGCGTTCGCCGCGGTCGTCGTCGCCGGCCGGGCCGAGGATTTCCCGGAGGCGCGGGTCGCGGCGGTCGTCGAGCGCCTGCGAGCCGAAGCCGAATTGCTCGAGCGCGAGGCGCGGCGGCTGGAGCTCGACGCCGTCCTGCCTGACCGGGCCGAAGCGCCTCGACCGGGGTGAAGCGCCTTGAACGGCACGCGGCGCGCTGCTTCGCGCGGCACCGGTCTACGAGTCTGTCGGCATATGAGGAGAAGGAGCCGCGCCGCGCTGAAGGAATGCGTCCAGGCGCTGGATCTCGGCTCTTTCGCCGGCCTCGTCGGCCGCCATCCGCCGGCAGAACGCCGCCAGCGCCTCGTAGATGCGGCCGGTCGCGGCGTCGTCGCCGACGAACGCGGCGATCTCCTCCATTTCCGGTGCCCAGCGCCAGGCCTTCGGATACATGTCCGGAATCGAGCGGCCGACGCGGCGGAGCAGCTCCGATTGGCTGCGAGTCATCTCGTCGCGCAGCGCCGCGGCGACGCCGGCGCGGTCGGCGTTCAGGACCATGGCGGCGACCAGCAGCGTGATGCCTTTGTTGATCCCGGCGTAGACCATCTTCAGGGCCGACGCGGCGCCGACCGTAGCCTCCAGGGTCCGGACGCCCAGGCCCAGCTCGCCGAGCAGCGCGAGCCGCCCGGCCGCGGCGCCGGACAGATAGAGGCACGGCTCGCTGCCCGCGCCCGGCGGCGGACCGATGATCGCGCCGTCGACGAACGGGCATCCGGTCGGTGCGACGATCGCGGCGATCCGCCGGACGGTCTCGACGTTGACCGCATTGCAGTCGGCGAACACCGGCTTGCGCGCGGCGCGCGTCAGCGGCCCGGCGAGCCGGTGCGCGAGCGTTTCCGCCTGAGCCGGCGGCACGATCGACAGGATGACGTCGGCGCCGGCGAGGCGCTCGTCGTCGGCGTCCTGCATCCCGGCGTCCCGGGCGCGCGCGATCGTGGCGGCGCTGCGCCCTGCCAGCGAGGTCAGCACGGTCGCGCCGTGCGCGGTCAGGCGCCGGGCCACGGCGCTGCCCATGGCGCCCGGCGCGATCACTGCGATCGTCGGCATGGCGACCTCCCTTTCATCCGTCGGTGCACGATGCGGCAAGCGTAGCAGAGCAGCCACGCCCTCCGCGCATTCGACTCCGATTTCAGTGGACGCGCCGGCCGGCGACCCAGACCGCCAGCACGACCGGCCGTCCGTCGATGACCCGCACCCGGACCAGGTCCGCGCGCAGGCCGGGCACCAGCCGGCCGCGGTCGGCGAAACCGAGCACATCGGCCGCGTTGGCGGTCACCGTCGCGACGGCGGCCGGCAGCGGCAGGCCGTCGTTCCGGTGCAGCAGCCACGCCGCCGCGATCAGGCTCGCCGGCACGTAGTCCGACGACAGCACGTCGAGCAACCCGGCGCGCGCCAGCGCGGCCGCCGAGACGTTGCCCGAGTGCGAGCCGCCGCGCACGACGTTCGGCGCGCCGGCGACCGTCGCGAGGCCGGCGGCACGGGCATGGCGCGCCGCTTCGAGCGTGGTCGGGAACTCGCTGATCGTCGCGCCGAGCGCCCGCGCCTCGGCGACATGGGCGCTGGTGGTGTCGTCATGGGTCGCGAGCCGGATGCCGGTGCTGCGCGCGTAGTCGGCGAAGTGCCGGCGATGCGGCTCGGCGTAGCGGCGCTGGCGCTCCGGCGCGCGCGCGACCTCGTCGGCGAACTGCTCGCGCGTCCAGCCCTTCTTGCCGGTGTAGTAGGTCTCGGCATGCGCCAGGTCGAGCCACTGGCGCTGGCCGGGCGTATGGTCCATCAGCGAGATCAGCCGCAGCCGCGGATGATCGACGAACGGCTCGAACAGCTCGCGCGCGTTCGGCGCCGGCAGCTCGCAGCGCACGTGCAGATGGTGATCGGCGCGCAACAGCTGCGCCTCGTGCAGCGCCGCCAGCGCGGCGAGCAGCGCGCTCTGGTCCCGGGCGCGGAAGCCGTCGCCGTAGGGATCGCCGACGCCGAGCGCGTCGCAGACCGTCGTGATCCCGGCGGCAGCGATCTGGGCATCGTGCGCCAGCAGCGCCGGCACCGTCGGGAACGACACCTTCGGCCGCGGCATCAGGTGATGCTCGAGGTTGTCGGTGTGCAGTTCGATCAGGCCGGGGATCAGATAGTCGCAGCCGTCGCGGCCGGGCGATCCGGTTGCGGCCATCCTGGTTGCAGCCGCGCCGGTTGCAGCCGCGCCGACGACGGCGGCGGAATCGGCCCACGAGACCGCGTCGATCGGGACCGCCTCGATCGCACCGATCAGCTCGCCGTCGAGCACGACCCGGCCGGCCGCGAGCCGGTCGGGCAGGACCAGCACGGCGCCGTCGAGCGCGAGCGGATCGGGCGCGCCGATCATGCCGGCGCTCCGACGGCGACGCAGCGGTCTGCCAGCGCGGCACGCACCGCATCGTCGTGGAAGATGCCGACGATCGCGGCGCCGCGCCCGCGGGCTTCGCGGATCAGCTCGACCACGACGTCGCGATTGCCCGGATCGAGCGACGCGGTCGGCTCGTCGAGCAGCAGGATCGGCACCGGCCGGACCAGCGCCCGCGCGATGTTGACGCGCTGCTGTTCGCCCCCGGAGAACGTCGCCGGCGGCAGCGACCAGACCGACTCCGGCAACCGCAGGCGTGCGAGCAGTTCGGCGGCGCGGGTGCGCGCCGTTCGCTCGAGCCGCTGCCATTCATGGTCGTCGATCGTGCGGCTGTCGATCGTACGGTCGTCGGACGCGCGGTCGTTGGCGAGCCCGTCCTCGGCCGCGCCGGCGGCAACCGCGCCTTCGAGCCAGCGCTCGGCGACCACGTCGATCGCCGGCACGCGCGGCATCGCCCGCAGGAACTGGCTGACGCGGGCGAGGCCGGTCGCGCGCAGGCGGCGGATCGCCTGCGGCGACGCGGTCGCGACCTCGATCGGCTGCCCGTGCGGCGCCAGCCGGACGCTGCCGCCGTCGATGCCGTAGTTGCCGTCGATGCACTTGAGCACCGTCGACTTGCCGCGGCCCGATGCGCCGGTCAGCGCGACGCATTCGCCGGCGCGCACCGCCAGCGAGAAATCGCACAGCACGTCGAGCACGATGCCGCCGCGCTGATGCAGCGTGAAGCGCTTGCAGAGACGTTCGATCGTGATCATCCGAGCACCGAGGCGACCAGCAGTTGGGTATAGGCATGCTGGGGATCGTCGAAGACGCGGTCGGTCAGGCCCGCCTCGACGATCCGTCCTTCGCGCATCACCAGCGTCCGGTGCGCCAGCAGCCGGGCGACGCCGAGATCGTGGGTCACGATGATCGCGGCCAGGCCGAGCCGCGACACCAGGTGGCGGATCAGGTCGAGCAGCCGCGACTGCACCGAGACGTCGAGCCCCGAGGTCGGCTCGTCCATCAGCACCAGGCGCGGCGCGGTCAGCAGGTTGCGCGCGATCTGCAGCCGCTGCCGCATGCCGCCGGAGAAGTCGCGCGGCAGGTCGTCGACCCGCCCGGTATCGAGCTCGACCCGCGCCATCCAGGCGAGCGCCTCGGCGCGCGCCCGGCCGTAGTCGCGCATGCCGCTGGCGAGCCGGCGCTCGGCGATGTTGGCGCCGGCGCTCACGTGCATCCGCAGCTCGTCGCTCGCATGCTGCGCGACGAAGCCCCATTCGGTCCGCGCCAAGAGGCGACGACGCACTTCCGGCAGCGCATGGACGTCGACCCATTCGCCGGCGGCGGTCCGGTAGGCGACCGAGCCGGCATCGGGCCGCAGCCGGCCGGCGATACAGCGCAGCAGCGTGGTCTTGCCCGAACCCGACTCGCCGACGATCGCGACCACCTCGCCGGGGAACAGCTCGAGATCGGCGCCGGCGAGCGCGACGCGGCGCTCGAAGGTCCGGCCGAGCCCGCTGACGCGCAGCAGCGGCGAGGTCTCT
Organism: Lautropia sp.; assembly: GCA_050249335.1. Lineage (GTDB taxonomy): Bacteria > Pseudomonadota > Gammaproteobacteria > Burkholderiales > Burkholderiaceae_E > Lautropia. The sequence goes on along the minus strand of JBFWQR010000002.1, from coordinate 50,360 downwards.
CCCGCACCTGCGCTCATCGCGGCTTCCGCGCCGGCGGCGGACCCGGCGGATCCTGCGCCAGCCGCTCGCGCGCGAGCAGCGCCTGCTGCTCCCGGCAGTAATCGGTGTCGGAGCAGGTCGCGAGCCGCGTGCCGTCGTCGCTGCGGACGTCGTCCAGATAGCTGGTCCGCGAGCCGCACAGCGCGCAGGCGAGATCCGGCCGTTCGATGCGAAACGGATGATCGTCGAAATCGAGGCTCCTGACCTCGGTATACGGCGGGATCGCGTAGATCCGCTTCTCGCGTCCGGCGCCGAACAGCTGCAGCGCCGGCATCCGATGCATCTTCGGGTTGTCGAACGACGGGATCGGCGACGGCGACGTCACGTAGCGCCGATTGACCAGCACCGGATGGTCGTAGGCCGAATCGATCCGGCCCCACTGCGCGATGTCCTCGTAGAGCTTGACGTCGATCGACGCGTACTCGCGGTACGCATGCAGCCGGATCGCCTCGCTGCGGCGCGGCTCGAGCTTGTAGAGCGGCTCGGGCTGCGGCACCTGGTAGACCAGGATCTGATGCGCGGCGAGCGGCGTGTCGGGAATCCGGTGGCGGGTCTGGATCAGCGTCGCTTCGCGGGTTCGCTCGGTGGTCGCGACCGCGGTGGTCCGCTCGAAGAAGCGGCGGATGTTGACCGCGTTGGTGGTGTCGTCGGAACCCTGGTCGATGACCTTCAGCACGTCGCCGGCGCCGATCACCGCGGCGGTGACCTGGATGCCGCCGGTGCCCCAGCCGTAGGCGAGCGGCATCTCGCGCGAGCCGAACGGAACCTGGTAGCCCGGAATCGCGACCGCCTTCAGGATCGCGCGCCGGATCATCGTCTTGGTCGGCTCGTCGAGATAGGCGAAGTTGTAGCCACTGGTGGCGGCATCGCGATCGGCAGCTTCGTTGATGGCAGTTTCGTTGCTCATTCTTCCGCTCCGGTCGCGGCCGCGCCGCGCAGCGCCTGCAGCAGCTGCATCTCGGCGGCGAAGGTCACGTAGTGCGGCAGCTTCAGGTGCTGGACGAAGCCCGACGCCTCGACGTTGTCGCCGTGCGAGAGCACGAACTCCTGATCCTGCACCGGTGCGCTGCGCAGCTCGCCGAACTCGTCGGCGCGCAGCGCCCGGTCGACCAGCGACATCGCCATCGCCTTGCGCTCGGACTGGCCGACCGTCAGCCCGTAGCCGCGGGTGAACTGCGGCGCGGCCGCCGCCGAGCCGACGAACTGGCTGACCATCTCGCATTCGGTCACGGTCAGCTCGCCGATCGTGATCGGGAAGCCGAGCTCGTCGGGGATCAGCGTCAGCGGCACGGCGCCGACCCGGAGATCGCCGGCGAACGGATGGGTATGGGCATAGCCGCGCTGCGTCGAGTAGCCCATGCCGAGCAGCCACCCTTCGTCGGCGCGCGCCAGCATCTGCAGCCGCGCCGGCCGGTCGAGCGGAAACAGTGGCGGATCGCGGGTGACGTCGCACGGATCGGGATCGCCGTCGGACACGGCCGGCGTCTCGACCAGGCGATCGGACGCGAGCAGGTCGAGTGCGCTCGGGCAGCCGGCGGAGGCCGGATCGGCCGCGCGCCCCGCTGCCGCGGGTACGGGCATGTCCGTCGTCGCGCCGACCACGGCAGCACAGTCGCCTGCGGCCGCGACATCGTCGCCTGTGCTCGCCGGTCCCTCGTCGAGCAGGCTGAAATCGAGCAGCCGCTGTGTGTAGTCGAATGTCGGTCCGAGCACCTGTCCGCCCGGCAGGTCCTTGAAGATTGCCGAGATGCGGCGCATCACCCGCATCGCGCGGGTGTCGAGCGTCACGTCACCGAGGCGCGGCAAGGTCGTCCGGTAGGCCCGCAGCAGGAAGCCGGCCTCGATCACGTCGCCGGCGGCCTGCTTGATCGCGAGCGCGGCCAGCTCGGCGTCGGCGACGCCGCTGTCGGACATCACGCGATCGACCAGCAGCGCGAGCTGCTCGCGGATCTGCGCAACGCTCAGCGCCGCGACCGCCCGGTCACCCCGGCGGCGCGCGTCGAGCAGCCGGTACGAGGCAGCGATCGCGCGTTCGCCGCCCTTGACTGCGATGTACATCAGCCGCGCTCCGGATGCATCAGCCGAGCTCCAGATGCGTGCTGCGCGGAATCGCGAGCAGCCGCTCGCCGCAGGCGAACAGCAGCTCGATACCGCGCGGGAACGCCGGCTCGAGCGCCTGTCGCTGCTGCCAGACGCGGTCGTCGGGGAGATCGATCCGCACCGCGAGCGGCTGCTCGACGCCGGGTCCGGTCAACGTCAATGCACGGCCGGTCGAAAGCCCCTGGGCATCGACGACCAGCGTCGCGCCGAGATGCGGCGCCTCGTCGCTGCCGAGTTCCAGCGCGTCGAGCACGAGCGCCGGCGTATCGGCGGCGGCGCAGCACAGCAGCGCCGCGGCGGCGGGATCGGCGACCAGCGTGCAGCCGGTGAAGAAACGCGCGAAGGCGGCGAGCGACGGATGCCGGGCCAGCCGTGGCGACAACCAGACGGCGGTCTCGCGATCGGCCAGCGTCAGCAACACCGCCGTCAATGCCGGGCTCGCAACCGCCGGATGGTCGAAGTCCGGACCGGCGGCGTGCTGCACGGTCCCGGGTCGCGCCATCGCCGACAGCACCGCGCGGAAGGTCCGTTGCCGGTCGGCGACCGGCGCCGCGAAGCCGGTCGGCAGGTCGGCGAGCTCGGCGCCGTTCATTCGGTGGTCTCCGACGCGAGCGTGTAGAAGTCGACCCGGGAAGCGGCCGCAGCGGCGGCTTCGGCCGCTTCGCGATCGGCCAGCCCCGCCGCGAGCGGTGCGATGATCTCCGCCTGCAGCGCCGGCGCGAGCGTCGCGACCTGCAGCAGCGCGTCGAGGCGCGCGACCCGCGCCGCATGGCCGGGCCGCCGGCCGGTGACGTAGCCGACGCCGGCCGTCTGCCAGCGCGACTGGACGACGCAGCGGGTCACCGTCACCTCGGCGAGATTGAAACGGTCGCCGCTGTTGCCGATGCGCCCTTGCGCCATCACGAGGCCGGTCTCCGGGCGACGCAGCCAGCGAAAGTCGGCGTCGGACAGGCGCCCGTCCACGAGTTCGGCCAGCGTCGCAGGGTCGCTCAGCGCGAGCACCCGCAGCCACTGCTGCCGTGCCGCCGGCGGCACTGGCCGGGGGGCGGGATCATCGGCTCCGAATGCGGCACTCGTCATCATGGTTTCATCATTCCGGCTTGCAATCGCGGGACCAAAACCGGTCTACACAAGTCCAGGTATTTGAATGACGGCTGATGACACTGCGATGAAGCCGCGCTCGACCGGTCCAGCCGCCGTGCCGCGCTGGCGCCGGATCGCCGACGCGCTCGCCCAACGGATCGCCGGCGGCGACTTCCCGCCCGGCACGCGGCTGCCCGGCGAACAGCGGCTGGCCGACGAATACGCGGTCAATCGCCATACGCTGCGGCGCGCGACCAAGGCGCTCGAGGCGAGCGGCCACCTGACGATCCGGCGCGGCAGCGGCGCTTACGCGCGCAAGCTGGTGATCGACTATCCGTTGACGCGGCGCACCCGCCTTTCGCGCAACCTGGCGGCTTCGGGCGACGTCGCGGCGCGCGAGCTGATCGACGTCGCGACCCGGATCGCCGGACCCTGGGCCGCACCGCTCGAGCTGCCCGGCGGCGCGCCGATCGAATGGCTGCGGACGCGCTCGTCGGTTCGCGGCTGGCCGCTCTGTATCGCCGAGTCGGCTTACCCGTCGCCGCGCTTCAAGGGCATTGCCGACCGCTACGCGACCGCGCGCTCGGTCTCCGCGGCACTGGCCGCGTTCGGCGTCGCCGACTACATTCGCCGCAGCAGCGTCGTCGCCGCCCGCCTGCCGACCGCCGAGGAGGCCGACTGGCTCGAACGCGCGCAGACCGCACCGGTGCTGGTCGTCGACTCGGTCAACGTCGATCCGGCGGGCGTGCCGATCGAGGCGGCGCGAACCGTATTCGCGGCCGACGCGATCCAGTTCGTCGTGAACACCGAGTAAAGGTAACCGGACGATGCGTCGCTTCGCGCTCTACTGGAAACCCGATGCCGGCCACCCGCTGACGGAGGCCGCGGCGGCCTGGTTCGCCTCGGCGGACGCAGCCGCCTGGGGCGACGTTGCCGAGGCGCGCCGCTACGGCTTCCACGCGACACTGAAGGCGCCGTTCCGGCTCGCCGCCGGCGGCACCCCGGAGCAACTGCAGGCAGCGGCCACGGCGATCGCGGCGAGCCGGCCGGCCTTCACGCTGCCGCCGCTGCGCGTCGATCTGCTCGACGGATTCGCCGCATTGCGCGCCGATGCCGACGGCGAGCTGCAGTCGCTCGCCGATGCGCTGGTGATGGGGCTCGACCCTTTCCGCGCGCCGCTCGACGAGGCCGATCGCAGACGCCGTCGCGTCGAACGGCTCGATCCGCCGGCACGCGCGCTGCTCGAGCGCTGGGGCTATCCGTTCGTGCTGTCGAACTGGCGCTTCCATCTGACCCTGACAGGGCCACTGTCCGGGCCGCCGACTGGACCACCGCCCGGACCGCTGACAGCGACCGCGATTGCCCCGAGCGATGCAATCGCCGCGCTCGCGCGGCACTTCGCCGCCGCGCTGCGCGAACCGGTGCGCTGCGACGCGATCCATCTGGTCGGCGAGCCGGACCCCGGTGCCGACTTCGTCGACATTGCCCGGTTGCCGCTCGCTTCGGCGCGGGCGAGAATCGGCGGATGACGATCCCACCCGATCCATCCGTCCGTCCGATCATCCGTCCCGTCGAACCGGCTGATCACGACGCGTGGCTGCCGCTGTGGCGCGGCTACCAGACCTTCTACCGGACCGACATCGACGCCGAGACCACGGCCGAGACCTGGCGCCGCTTCAACGACCCGGCCGAGCCGATGTGGTGCGCGGTCGCCGTGCTGGACGGACGGCTGATCGGGATCGTCCACTACCTGACGCATCGAACCACCTGGACCCGCGGCGACTACTGCTACCTGCAGGATCTGTTCGTCGATCCGACGCTGCGGGCCCGCGGCGTCGGCCGCGCGTTGATCCGGTACGTCTACGAGCGCGCCGCCGCGCTCGGCTGCTCCCGGGTCTGGTGGCTGACGCACGAGACCAATACCGACGCGATGAAGCTGTACGACCAGGTCGCCGACCGCAGCGGCTTCGTCCAGTACCGGAAGCTGTTCAAGCCGGGCTGACCCGGCTCGAGGCACGCACGGTCAGCTGGTTCGGCGCTGAGCGCCCGGATGCTCGCTGGGGTAGCTCGCGGGCGTACCTATCTGTCCGCTTCCTTTCGGATCAGCTCCAGGCCCTCCCTGTAGGTGGTCACGTCGAATTCCGGGAAACGACGCTTGAACTTCGTGGAATCGAAGAGGCTGTCCTGCCCGTATCGGGGCAGCAGTTCCCTGATCTCGCGCGCCTCTCCGGAAAAGAGGCCGGCGGCGACCAGTGTCCACTTGCCGACGACCGTGTAGGACGGATCTCTTCCGAAAGCCCCGCTGGCCATCGCGACGAACTCCCGGTACGTCGGCCGGTCATCGCAGCACGGCAGATGCCAGGTCTGCCCGAACGCGTCCGGCGCGTTGCCGAGCGCCGCGAGCGCACGGCTCGCGTCGGGTGTCCAGACGAGGGTCCGCCGCGTGTCGTCCCGCACCGGCACGCGGGGCTTCTTGCCGGCCTCGAGCCGGTCGATGACCAGCGCGTTCGTGAAGCTCTGCGTCTTTCCCGGACCGTAGAACTCGGGAGCCCGGCCGATGAGGACCGGGATATCCGCTCGCGCCATCTCTTCGAGCACCATCGATGCCATCGCCGCGCGCACCCGGCCCTTGCGCCCGACCGGCGCGAACGGCGTCTGCTCGGTCTGCAGCCGATCGTCCTGCGGATACATATAAGTGTTGTCGAAATAGGCGAAGCTGGCGCCCGCGGCCCGGCAAGCCTCCAGCGCGTTTTTCAGCATCACCGGAAACTGCGTTTCCCACAGTTGCGTGTCCGGAGGCAGGCCGGCGGCGAAATAGACCTGGTTGCTGCCCTTGACCGCCTCGGCGGTCTGCCTCGAATCGAGGAGGTTGGCGGACACCAGGCCGTCGGTATCGTTGACCTTGCGCGGATTGCGGCTCACGAGCCGCACATCGCTCGTGTACCGGCTTCGGAGTTCCCGCGCCAGTTCGGTGGCGATCTGGCCATTCGCTCCCAATATCGTCTGCATTCCGTTCCGCCTTCGTGAAGCCGCGCCTCGTGGACGCTGAAGAGAGGTTAACCTTGAATTGACATCCTCCCCGCCTCGCTCGCGCGCCCGGCAAGCCGGGAAAGGCGGGGGATTCCTACGGCGTCCACTCAGGCACGAAGACCGGACGGATCGCTTCGGCGGGTTCCTGCTGCTGGCGGCATTGATGCACCGCTCACTTCACAGGCGCTGCGGGCTTGCCCAGCCCTGAGTATGTTGATCGCGCCGACGAGGTCGGCGTTTTGCTCGTAACCGCACCGCACGCAGGCGAACCGCGCCTGGGTCCGGCGGTTGTCCTTCGACACGTGGCCGCAGTCCGGACAGGTCCGGCTGGTGTTCTGCGGCGGCACGGCGATGAGCTGGCCACCGTTCCACTGGAGCTTGTATTCCAGTTGCCGGCGGAACTCGAACCAGCCCTAGTAGCGCCTTGTTCAGCCCGGACTTCGCCCGGACGTTGCTTCCCGGTGCATCCACCGTGCCGGCGGCCGAGCGGGACAGGTTGCCGACCTGCAGGTCCTCGACGAACACGACAGCGTGGTTCTTGCAGATCGTACTCGTGGCCTTGTGCAGGAAGTCTCGCCGGGTGTTGCCGATGCGGCCGTGGATTCTCCGGACCCGTCTTGCCGCCTTCCTCCAGTTGCGGCTGAATCTCACCTTGCGGCTCATGGCTTGCTGCGCCTTGCGCAGGGCCGTCTCGCGCCGCCGGAAGCTGTTCAGCGGCTCGAGGAAGGAACCGTCGGACAGCGTCGCGAAGCGCACCACCCCCAGATCGATGCCGACTGCTTGTCCCTGCGCAACCGGTACTTCGACCTCGCGCCGGGTCTGGATCGACACCAACCACTTGCCGCAGCGCTGGCTGATGGTGACGTTGCGAAGCTCGCCAGGCACCTCACGGCTCTTGCGGTAGCGCAGCCAGCCGAGCTTCGGCACGAAGATCCGGCCGTTGCCCTGATCGAGCCGGATCTGCTTCGGGTCGGGGTAGCGGAAGCGTTCGGACTGCCCTTTCCTGCGGAAGTTCGGCAAACCGGCCCGTCTGGCGAAGAAGTTCGCGTAGGCCCGCTCCAGGTCTTTCAGGGCCTGCTGCAATGGGTGGATCGGCGCTTCCATCAGCCAGGGCGTCTCGACACTGTGACGCCATTGCGTGAGCTGGCGGCACAGGCCGGCGTAGCCGAGCTTCTTCTCGCCCTGCTCGAAGCGAGCCTTCTGCGAGGCCAGGGCCTTGTTGAAAATGAAGCGGCAGGCGCCGCTGAAGCGGCGCATCAGCCGCTGCTGCGCACCGTCCGGCGTCAGTTCGAACACGAAGGCTTGCTGCTGCTCCATGACTGGGATTTTATACAGCCTCCCAGATCCGACAATAGGCCGGATGGATGACCCCGATCACCCGACCGGGCCGCAGAAGAGACGGCCCGACAGCGAGCAGGACTACAACACTCGACGCTCGGGCGGCATCGGGCTGCCCGAGCGTCGCGCTATCCTTCCTCGGCCCGAAGGCCGGGGCTTGCCGCGCATTCGGTCAAGTTCAATGTCAAACCATGCGTACACTCCGTCCACTCGCTATCGGTCCACTCGGGGCATCGTTCGCGCCACGAGACCGACATCATGGAGTTGGCCGGCGTGTAAACATCGGTCAGGTGCAAACATGATCCCGCGCATCCTTCACGTCGTCAGCAACGTCGCCCACTATGAAGACCCATCGCAACCGACCGGCCTGTGGTTGTCGGAGCTGACCCATGCCTGGCAGGTCTTTGCCGCCAAGGGGTACGAGCAGCGCATCGTGAGCCCCCGGGGCGGGGTTTCGCCGCTGGAGCCGCGCTCGCTCAAGTGGCCGCTCGCCGATGCTTCCGTGAAGGCCTGGCTGGCCGACGATTCCCGGCTCGCGCTGCTGTCGTCCACCGCGCGGCCCGACGAGATCGATCCGGCGGAATTCGCTGCGATCTACTTCACCGGCGGGCACGCCGTCATGTGGGACTTCCCCGATAGCGAGGGGCTGCAACGCATCGCGCGCGGCATCCATGAGCACGGCGGAATCGTCTCGTCGGTCTGCCATGGCTATTGCGGCCTGCTGAATACCCGGCTGTCGGACGGCACGCTGCTGGTCGCCGGGCGGCAGGTCACCGGCTTTTCGTGGCGGGAGGAAGTGCTGGCCGGGGTCGCCGCGAAGATGCCCTACAACGCCGAGGCGGAAATGAAGCGGCGCGGCGCGCGCTACGAGAAAGCCTGGTTGCCGTTCGTCTCGAATGTCGTCGTCGATGGCCGGCTCGTGACCGGCCAGAATCCCATGTCGGCCAAGGCGACGGCGGAGCACGTGGCGGCCCTGCTCTGACGGCCCGGCCGCACCGTCACATTGTGACGCTCCACCGTGCCGCGACCGAGGCGGTAGCGTTCGTCACGCCTAAGATGCGTGAGCCGCGCAACGACGCGATCGGAGGAGAACGACGATGCACTCGATTCGGCGCCTAACGGCGCTCGGCCTGCTGGCGATGACCGCGACGCTCGGCGCAGCAGGGCCGGCGCACGCGCAGGACTATCCGAACCGTCCGATCCGGCTGGTCGTGCCGTACACGCCCGGCCAGGGCGCCGACATCGCGGCGCGCAGTCTCGCCGAACGGCTGTCGGCCCGGCTCGGCCAGCCGATCGTGATCGACAACAAGCCCGGCGCCGGCGGCAACATCGGCGCCGAGATCGTCGCCCGCGCGTCGCCTGACGGCTACACGCTGCTCTGGGGTTCGAACGCGACCAATGCCGCCAATCCGGCGTTGTACAAGTCGATGCCGTACGATCCTCGGAAGGACCTGCTGCCGGTCTCGCTGACGTCACGCCAGGCGATGGTGATCGTGGCACTGCCCGGTTACCGGCACGCCGGGCTGCGGCCGCTGCTGGCCGAGGCCGCGCAGAAGCCGGGGACGATCAACTTCGCGATCCCGAGCACGACATCGCAGGTCGTGTTCGCCGAGATGCAGCGGCTCAGCGCGACCCGACTCTACGCGGTGCCGTACAAGAGCAGCGCCAACGCGATGGCCGATCTGCTCGGCGGCCATGTCGAGCTGTCGATCGACACGATCACCGCCGCGCTGCCACTGGTCCGCTCGGGCAAGATCAAGGCGCTCGCCGTGACGCTGGCGGAGCGCAGCGCGGCGCTGCCCGAGGTACCGACCGTCGCCGAGGCCGGCCTCGCCGGATTCGATCTCGGCCCCTGGAACGTCGTCGCCGCGCCGCGCGGTACGCCGCCGGCTGCGATCGAGCGGCTCAACCGCGAGATCCGCAGCATCTACGAGGAGCCGGCGATGCGCCGCCTGGTGCTCGAGCAGACCGGCGCCGAGCCGGGCCGCGAGCCGACGCTGTCGGTGACCGCGGTGCGCCAGTTCATCGACGGCGAGGTCGACAAGTGGGGTCGCATCATCCGCAACGCGGGGATCACGCTCGAATGACGTGCCGGCCTGGCAGGCCCCAGCGCCGCCGCGTCTGTCGCAGGCCCTGAATGAACGCTGCCGCCGCCCCGGCCGACCTCCGGATCGACTCGAACGGTGCCGTCGTCCGGCTCACGCTGGCGCGGCCGGCGGCCGCCAACTGCCTGAGCCGTGCGACGATGGCGGCGCTGGCTGCCGCGCTCGCTGCGGCCGATGCCGACACCGGTTGCCGGGCGGTCGTCATCACCGGCAGCGGCGACCGCGTGTTCTGCGCCGGTGCGGACCTGCACGATGCCAGCCTGTTCGAGCCGGAAGCCACCACCCCGGCGCCATTCGCGCAACTGCTGCGCGCGCTGCGCACGGTCGACATCCCGGTGATCGCGCGGGTCAACGGCAGCGCCTTTGGCGGCGGTGTCGGCCTGCTCGGCCTCTGCGATTTCGTGATCGCTGCCGACGATGCGCGGTTCGTCATCTCCGAGATCGATATCGGGCTGTTTCCGACGCAGGTGGTGTCGGCGCTGCAGCGGACGCTGCAGCGTGCCCGGCTGGTCCGGATGTGCATGACCGGCGAAGCGATCGGCGCCGTCGACGCGCTCGCAACCGGCCTGGTCGGCGAGGTGGTGCCGCGGACATCGCTCGACGCGGCGGTGGCGCGGCTGCTCGACGTACTGCTGGCCAAGCCGGCCGAGGCGCTGCGCCGCGGCAAGCAGATGCTGCGGGCCATCGAGGCGGCGCCGTTCGACGAATCGCTGCGACGAACCGAAGCGGTGCTGCAGGCGCAGTTGCGCGATCCGGCGGCGGCCGAGCGGCTGCGCACGCTGCGCGAGCGGCGCCGGCGGCCATGAGCGCGCACGGCCGCTCCGGAGCGCGCAGCGCGAAAGGTAGTCCAGTGAGCGCGCCGGGCCTCCCCAAGCGCGAATCCCGGAGCGCCGCAGCGCGGAGGGTAGTCCAGTGACCGCGGCCACGAACGGCGACCGGCCGCGTGCCGACCAGCCCGCTGGCCCGCTCAGCGGCTCGCGCACCGGTCCCCGCACCGGCCCGCTCGCCGGGATCCGCGTCCTCGACCTGACCCGGGTGCTCGCCGGACCGTTCTGTACGCAGATCCTCGGCGACCTCGGCGCCGAAATCGTCAAGATCGAGGACGTCGCGGGCGGCGACCAGACGCGCGCCGCGCCGCCGTTCGTCGACGGCCTCAGCCACTACTTCGTGGCGTTCAACCGCAACAAGGCGAGCGTCGCGCTCGACCTGAAGCAGCGCGAAGGCCGCGAGGCGCTGCTGGCGCTGGCGGCAGACGCCGACGTGCTGGTCGAGAATTTCCGCCCCGGCGTGATGGCGGCGCTGGGTCTGACCGAAGCGGCATTGCGCAGCGCCAACCCGCGGCTGGTGATCTGCGCGATCAGCGGCTTCGGCCAGCGGGGCGCGCTGCGCGACGTCCCCGCCTACGACATCATCACGCAGGCGATGAGCGGCGTGATGAGCATCAACGGCGAACCCGGCGGCCCACCGCAGCGGCTCGGCCTGCCGCTCGGCGACCTGGGCGGCGGCCTCTGGGCCGCGATCGGCATCCTGGCGGCGCTGCGCCACCGGGACGCCGGCGGCGCAGCGGCGACGATCGACCTGAGCCTGCTCGATGGCCTGGTGGCGCAGCTCGGCTACCTGTCGCAGCTCTGGTTCCTGACCGGCGAGAGCCCGGCCTCCGCCGGCAACGGCCATCACAGCATCGCGCCCTACGGCTGCTACGCGGCGAGCGACGGCTGGCTGGTGATCGCCGCGATGACGCCGCGTTTCTTCGAGAACTTCGCCGGTACGGCCGGTCGCACCGATTGGCTGACCGACCCGCGGTTCGCGACACCGGCGGCCCGCAAGGTGCATCGCGACCTGCTCGACGCGCAGGTGCGGGACGTCATCGCGGGCCGGCCGCGGGCGGACTGGGTCGCGGCGCTGATGGCGGCCGACGTACCATGCGCGGCGGTCGCCTCGATCGGCGAAGCGCTGGAGCAGCCGGTGCTGCGCGAGCGCGGCCTGGTCGAGTCGATCGCGCGCAGCGACGGCGCTGCGCTGCGCGTGGTCGGCTCGCCGATCCGGTTCGGCGCTGCTTCCGTCGATCCGGTCAAGGCGGTCGATCCGGCCGCCGTCGACCCGGCCGAAGTCGACCCGGCCGAAGCCGTCGACCCGGCCGCGGCCCGGCATACGGCCCCGCCGGCACACGGTGCCGATACGGTCGCCTGGCTGACCCGCATCGGCCTGTCCGGCGAGCAGATCCGCGCCCTGGAACAGCGAGGCATCATCAAGACATGCGGCACGATGGCACCCAGAGCATCGGACGCGCCGTCGGGCTCCTGAAGCTGATCGCGACCCGGCCGGCCGCCGGCTGGCGGGTCGCGGACCTGGCCAGCCAGGCCGGCCTCGACGAGGCGACCGCGCGCCGGGTGCTGAAGCGGTTGCTGCTCGAGCGCGCGGTTGCGTTGTCACCGGCCGATCGCCGCTACCGCCCTGGCCCGCTGCTGTTCGAGCTCGGGCTCACGGTGGCGCCGCTGCAGGCGTTCCGGGAGGCCTGCGAGCCGGAACTGAAGCAGCTGAGCAACGCGACCGGTGCCGCCAGCCTGCTCTATCTGCGCGCCGAAGACGAGTTCGTCTGCATCGGCCGCAGCGGCGCCGAGAGCCTGCATTGGCTGGTGCTGCGGGTCGGTACCCGCCGCTCGCTCGGCCTGTCGGCCGGCGGTGCCGCGATCCTGGTCGCGCTGCCCGACGGCGAGCGCGACGACGTCGTCGCACGCTGCCGCGCGGAGGCCGAGCGGCGCGGCGCATCGTACCGGGCGCAGTTCGAGCGGATCCTGGAGCGCTCGGTCCGGTACGGCGCCGGCGTCAACCTCGGCGACGGCTTGCCCGGCGTGACCGCGCTCGCCGTCGCGATCCGCACCGCCGGCGACCGGCCGTTCGCCGCGATCGGCGTCTCGGGGCCGATCGAGCGATATCCGGAGAATGTGGTCGAATCGCTGCTCGCGCGGCTCGGTGCCGCGGCGGCCCGGATCGAGACCGGGCATGCGGAGGTGATCGCGGCGCTTTGACCGATCGTGCGGACTCCTCTAAGTTTCGGCTATGGCAAGACCGAAGGCGGCCGATTACGACGAGATCCGTGACCGAATCCTGCAACGCGCGGTGCAGGCGTTCGCCGAATCGGGCTATCCGGGCGCTTCGATGGCGAGCCTGGCCGCGCGCTGCGATACCTCGAAGGCGACGCTCTATCACTACTTCGAATCGAAGGAAGCGATCCTCTACGAATCGCTGGCGCGCTATACGGCACGGCTGCAGGAGGTGGTGCTGGCGAGCGCCGGCCCGCCGGACTCGCCGATCGGCGATCCGCCCGAAGCGCGCCGGCGGATCGCGGCGACGGTTCGCGCGCTGCTGGTCGAATACCGCGATTCGCGCGCCTATCACGTCTCGCTGCTCAACGACATCAAGTACCTCGGCGCCGCCCAGCGCGAGCGGATCCGGATCCAGGAGCGCGCGGTCGTCGACGCGCTGGCGCGGCTGATCGCCGCGGCCGCGCCCGGCCGCTTCGCGCCGGACGCGACCCGGCCGGCAACGATGGCGGTGCTCGGCATGATCAACTTCACGTTCGCCTGGCTGCGCCGGGACGGGCCGATGAGCTATGAGCGCTATGCCGAACTGGTCACCGACCTGGCGCTGAACGGCCTCGCCGGCGGCGCTGCGCCGGCCCTGCCGGCGACCTCGTCCGGGCTGCCGAACCGCCCTGCTAACATGAACCGGCATGAATCGGATCGAGCCGCGGAGTGAACCGGATCGAGCCGAGACGAACCCCAGACGCAGACCGGAGCCGCCGCCATGACCGCCACCTTTGCCTCGAAGGCCGACCTGACGGCCAAGAAGATCGAGTTCACCCGCCTGTCGGACAACGCCTACGCCTATACCGCCGAAGGCGACCCGAACTCGGGCGTCATCATCGGCGACGACTCCTGCATGGTGATCGACACCACCGCGACGCCGGTGATGGCGCAGGATCTGATCGCGCGGATCCGCGGCGTCACCGACAAGCCGATCAAGTACGTGGTGCTGTCGCACTACCACGCGGTCCGCGTGCTCGGCGCCTCGGCCTATTTCAAGGAAGGGGCGCAGGCAATCATCGCGAGCCGCGGGACCTACGAGCTGATCAAGGAGCGCGGCGCCGCCGACATGAAGAGCGAGATCGAGCGCTTTCCGCGGCTGTTCCAGGCGGTCGAGTCGGTGCCAGGCCTGACCTGGCCGGAGATCGTCTTCGATCGCGAGATGACGCTGTTCCTCGGCTCGCTGGAGGTGCAGCTGAAGCACATCGGCGCCGGCCACACCCGCGGAGACACCATCGCCTGGCTGCCGCAGCAACGGATCTGCTTCTCCGGCGATCTGGTCGAGTACAACGCCGGCGTCTACACCGGCGACGCGCACCTGGAGGAATGGCCGGCTACGCTCGAGGCGCTGCGCGCGCTCGGCGCCGAGCAACTGGTGCCCGGCCGCGGCCCGGCGCTGACGACCGCCGCCGAAGTCAGCAAGGGCATCGACTACACCAAGAAGTGGGTCACCGACCTCTATGCCACGGCGCGCTCCGGCGTCGCCGCCGGCAAGACGCTGAAGCAGGTGTTCGCCGACACGAGGAAGGTGATGGACCCGGTGTTCGGCCAGGTGTTCATCTACGAGCACTGTCTGCCGTTCGATGTCTCGCGCGCCTACGACGAGGCCAGCGGCATCAAGGTGCCGCGGGTCTGGACCGCCGAGCGCGACATCGAGATGTGGAAGGCGCTGCAGGACTGACGGCCGGCGGGCCAGCTGCGGCGATGATCGCGATCGGATGACCATCGAGCGGAATCCGTTCAAGCAGGCGCTGCTCGCCCGACGCCTGCAGATCGGCCTCGTGCTCGGGCTCGGCGACGCCTACTGCGCCGACCTGGTCGGCGGTGCCGACTTCGACTGGCTGCTGATCGACGGCGAGCACTCTCCGACCGATCCGCGGCACGTCCTGGCCCAGCTGCAGGTGCTGGCGGTGCACCGCGCCGAGCCGGCGTTCCGCCCGAGCGGCGGCGAAGCGCCGTCGGCGATGACGCGCTGGCTCGACCTCGGCGTCCGGACCCTGGTGGTCCCGATGGTCGACAGCGCCCGGCAGGCGGCCGAATGGGTCGCCGCCACCCGCTACCCGCCGACCGGCCGCCGCGGCGTCGGTTCGGCACTGTCGCGCGCGGCCGCATGGGGCCGGGACGACCGCCACCTCGCCGAAGCCGACGACGCGATCTGCGTGATCGCGCAGATCGAGACGCCGGCGGGAGTCGAGGCAGCCGAGGCGATCGCGCGGGTCGACGGCATCGACGGCGTGCTGATCGGGCCGTCCGATCTGGCCGCGACCAGCGGCCATCGCGGTGCGCCGGATCATCCGGAGGTCCGGTCGGCGATCACGACCGTGATCACCCGGACGCTCGCCGCCGGCAAGGCAGCGGGCCTGTTCGTCGGCGATCCGGAGGCTGCGGCGCGCTACGCGGCGCTCGGCTGCACGTTCCTGATCGTCGGCACCGACACCCGCGTGCTGGCGCGAGCACTCGACGATACCGCCGGGCGCTTTCGCGCTGCGCTCGGCGCGGCTGCACGCGACACTTCCGGGCCGCGAACCGTCACCGGCTCGCCAGCGACTCGCTGAGCGAGCGCAGCAGCTCACGCACCCAGCGGTGCGCCGAATCCGCCGCCTGCCGGCGCGCATAGACCATCTCGATCTCGACCGGTGGAATCCGGAACGGCGGAGGCACCAGCGTCAGCGACCGCCGGTGCGGACTACGGCGAAACACGCCGGTAGCGAGCGTGGCCATCAACCGCGACCCGGCCAGGATCAGCGGAACCCGGGCGTAGTTCGGCACGACGCACTGCACGTTGCGATGGATGCCATGGATGCGCAGCGCATCCTCGACCGTGCCGAAGCGCTCGCCGCCGACTTCCACCGACAGATGCCGCGCCTTCGCGTAACGCTTCAGCGTCAACCGCTGCGGGTGCATCCGCGTCGCGAAGGCCACCGCATACGGATCGCGAAGCAGCGTCTCGTACTCCAGATCGATGCTGCGCCTGACCGGGTTGCCGACCATCGCGAGGTCGAGGCCGCCTTCGAGCACGAGCCGCGCCGCCTCGTGCCGGTTGGTGCTGCGGACGATCAGACGGACGCCGGGCGCCTGCTGCTCGATGGTGAACCACAGGCGCGGCGCGAACACCGTCTCCTCGTAGTCGGTCATGCCGATCACGAAATCGCGTGAATCGCGCGCTGGCGAGAAGGGTCGGCGCTGGCGCAGGATCTCGTCGGCCTGGTTCAGCAGCTGGCGCACCGGGGCCACGATCGAATGCGCCAGCGGCGTCGGCACCATCTCGCGACCGCGATGCACGAACAGATCGTCTTCCAGCTCGGCGCGCAGCCGTGCGAGCGAATGGCTCAGCGTCGACTGGTTCCTGCCGACCCGCGCCGCAGCCGACGAGACGTTGCGCGCCTCGTAGACCGCCAGGAAGACGAGCAGGTGCTGGAAATCGACGCCGAAAGGTCGCAGCGGCAACGGCGGCTTACGATCGATATCTTGCATAGTTGCTCTGAATTTTATTCACTTTCGGCATGCCGTAGGGCGCCTCATAATCCGCAGCCGACGCGCGATGCACGCCGCTGCGTGCCGATCGCCGCGCCGATCCACCGTCGAGATCCCACCGGGAGCTGCCATGCGCCACTGTCCACGGCTCTTCGCCACGATCGCCGCGCTGCTGTGCATGGCGATACCGCCGGGGATCGGACCCGCCGCCGCACAGACGGCGGAGCGGTTCCCCGAGCGCCCGATCCGGATCGTCGTGCCGTTTCCGCCGGGCGGCGGCGTCGATCAGGTTGCGCGGATCTTCGCGCCGAAGCTGCATGCCGCCCTGGGGCAGCCGGTGATCGTCGACAACCGCGGCGGCGCCGGCGGAACGATCGGCGCGTCGGCGGTCGCCAAGGCCGAGCCCGACGGCTACACGCTGCTGCTCGGCACCGCCAGCACCCACGGCACGAACTCGGCTGTCCAGGCGCAGCTGCCGTACGACCCGATCAAGGACTTCGCGCCGGTCTCGCTGCTGCTGGAGACGCCGTATGCGCTGGTCGCGAACACGTCGGTGCCGGTCTCGAACGTGCGGGAGCTGAACGAATACGCCAGCAAGCATCCGGGCAAGCTGAATTTCGGCACGTTCGGCAGCGGCAGCTCCAACCATCTGGCGGCCGAGCTCTACAAGGCACTGTCCGGTGCCGACATCGTGCACGTGCCCTATCGCGGCGCGGCGCCGGCCATGGCCGACCTGCTGGCCGGCCAGATCCAGATCATGTTCGATACGCTGCCGTCGTCGCTGCCGCACCTGCGCAGCGGCAAGCTCAAGCTGCTCGGGATCGGCGGCCGCGAACGGTCGCGCCTGTTCCCGGACGCCCCGACCATCGCCGCATCCGGGGTCCCGGGTTACGACGCGGGAACCTGGTTCGCGGTCTGGGCGCCGGCCGGCACCCCCGCGCCGGTCGTCGACAAGCTGCAGCGGGCTTTTCTCGGCGTCCTGGCCGAGCCGGAGGTCCGCGATCAGTTCCTTGCAATCGGCCAGGAACCGATCGGCTCCGGTCCCCAGGCGCTGGGCGAACGGGTTCAAGACGAAGTGGCGCGCTGGCGCAAGCTGGTGAGCGAACGTCAGCTCAAGTTCGATTGACCGGCCCGGTTGTTGCCCGCGCTTTCCCGGAGGAGGCCCTTGCAGCCGCAGACCGTTCACCCGATCCCCTGCGACGCGCCGCTGGGGGCCCGCATCGAGGGCGTCGACCTGTCCGGTCCGCTCGACGACGCGACGCTCGACCGGATCGAGCAGGCGCTGCACGCCTACGGCGTGCTCGTCTTTCCGGGACAGCGGCTCGACGACGCGGCGCAGAAAGCGTTCAGCCTGCGCTTCGGTCCGGAGCTCGACATCCATCCGCTGCTCGAATTCGCCAAGCCCGGCAACCCGGAAGTCTTCGTCCTCAGCAACATCGTGGAGAATGGCCGACCCGTCGGGGCGGCCGATGCCGCCCAGTACTGGCATACCGACCTGTCCTACACCACCACGCCGAGCCGGGTTTCGCTGCTCTATGCGATCGAGGTGCCGAGCGACGAGCGCGGCCCGCTGGGCGACACCGAGTTCGCTGCGACCGACCTCGCCTATCGCGACCTCGATCCGTCGATGAAGCAACGCCTGGCCGGGCTGCGCGCCTATCACGATGCACGCAAGCCCAAGAAGAGCACCAAGTCGCACTTCACGGCCCCGCTGTCGGCGGACACGGCGCAGCGACTGCACCAGGTCAGCCACCCGGTCGTCCGGACTCATCCGAAGACCGGCGCGAAGTGCCTCTACGTCAACGAGGGCTTCACGACGGCGATCGACGGCATGCCCCCGGCCGAGAGCCAGGCGCTGCTCGACGGACTGTTCCAGCACATGGTCCGGCCGCAGTACGTCTACGCCCACAAGTGGCAGGCCGGCGACCTGGTGATGTGGGACAACTGCCTGACGATCCACCAGGGCGTGCCGAACTACGGCCCGCATCAGCGGCGCCTGATGTATCGGACGATCGTGAAGGGACCGGCGCCGGTCTGACCGAAGGCGACGGCGATGCCTGCGCCCCGGTCGGATGCGCTCGAACGCATTCCACGGGGTGCCGTAGCCGCAGCGCTGCGCCCGACCCTTCACGGCGTCGGATATCCGCTGGCCCTCCGGGTGGACCTGCTCTACGATTGGCTGGTGCGCCGAGGCATGGGCCGCGGCATGATGCTCAACCCGAAGATGGGAGCGCAGCAGATGACTGGCAATCACGGTACCTTCGATTCCGGCTCCACCGGCCTGCCGGCCGCGGCGGGCAACGACACCGCGCTGCTCTCCAGCGGCTGGTACATCGCGGCGATCGTCGTCGCGTTCATCCTGTTCTGGCCGCTCGGCGTCGCGATGCTGGCGTGGGCGCTCTGGCACCGGCAGATCCGTGCATCGTCGCTATGGCAGAAGCTGAGCGGGGTGCGCGCGCCGCGGGCCGCCGACTTCGACAGTTTCGTCCGGCGCCGGCCGAGCAACGAGGCGCTGGCCGAATACCTGGCGCGCGAACAGCAGCGGCTGCGCGAAGAGCAGCAGAAGCTCGATGAGCTGGTCCAGGCGTTCGAAGCGTTCAAGGCTGCCGAGCGCAAGGCCAGCGACCAGCGCGATTTCGAGAACTTCCTGCGGCAGCGCGAGGCCGGCGGCCGCGCCGAGCCCGACGCCGGTCGCTGAGGCCGGCCACTGGACCTCGCGGTGCGGCGGCGGCCGGCGCCGCCGTCGCGCATCGCGCGGGCGCTCGGGATCGGCCGCTCGCTCGCGATCTACTACGGCATCCCCGGCCGCGCCGGCGCAATGCGGCGGCTGTACGCGCCGTTCGTGCCGGCCGGCGGGCTCTGCTTCGATGTCGGCGCACACGTCGGCAACCGGCTGCGCTGTTTCCGCGCGCTCGGCGCGCGAGTGGTCGCGCTCGAGCCGCAGCCCGACTTCGCGCGGCTGCTGCGCCGGCTCTACGGCCATGACGACGGCGTCACGCTGATCGAGGCGGCAGCCGGTGCCGCACCCGGCCACGCCACCCTGCTCGCGAGCGCGCGGACCCCGACCGTCAGCACGCTGAATCCCGACTGGGCCGCCCGGGCCGCCGCGACCGCCGGCTTCGCCGGCGTCCAGTGGTTGCCCGGCCCGAGCGTGCCGGTCACCACGCTCGATGCGCTGATTGCCGCGCACGGCGTGCCCGATTTCGTGAAGATCGACGTCGAGGGGTTCGAATCGTCGGTGCTCGCCGGCCTGTCGCAGCCGCTGCCGGCGCTGTCGTTCGAGTACCTGCCGGCGCTGCGCGACCTCGCTGCCGACTGCATCGGCCGGCTCGCGGCACTCGGCGACTACCGCTATCGGCCGGCCGTCGGCGAATCGTCGCGGTTGCTGGGCAGCGACTGGCTGCCGCCGGCCGCGGCGCAGGACTGGCTCGACCGGTTGCCGGCCGACGCCGGCTCCGGCGATCTCTACGCGCGCCGAGTCTGAGAAACGAAGCCGAGTCCGAGTCCGAGTCCGGGGCCGGCGGACGGTCAGACGATCCGATTGACCAGCGCCGGATCGCTGCGCCGCAGCCGTGCCAGGTTCTCCACCAGCAGCTCGATGACGCTGTCCTCGTAGCGCCGGGTCTCGCCGGCGGTATGCGGCGTGATCAGCAGGTTCGGCGCCGACCAGAGCGGCGACGCCGCCGGCAACGGCTCCTCCGCCGCGCAATCGATCGCCGCCGCACCGATCCGCCCCTGCTCGAGCGCCTCGATCAGCGCCGTCTGATCGACGACGCGGCCGCGCGCGACGTTGATCAGCACCGCATGCCGCGGCATCGCCGCCAATGCGGCCCGGTCGATCAGGTTCACGGTGGCCGGCGTCAGCGGGCACGTCAATGCGACGTAGTCGGCCTCGGCCAGCACTTCATGCAACTGCGAGGTCGCGACCACGCGATCGACCGCGCCCGCGGCGTCCGGTGCGGCCGCGCCGACTCCGGCCCCCGAGCCATCGCCGCCCGAGCCACCACTGCTGCCCGAGCCACCACCGCCGCCGCTGCCGCCACTGCCGCCGGGAAGCAGCGTCGTCGGATCGCGCTTGACGCCGATGACCCGCATCTCGAACGCACGGGCGAGCCGCGCCAGCCGCAGGCCGATCCGGCCGAGCCCGACGATGATCAGTGTCTTGCCGGTCAGCTCGTCCTCGCGCGCAGCGACCTCGGCGATCATGCCGCGCCAGAACCGCGCGGCCTGGTGATCGCGCGCCTGCGGCAGCTTGCGCGCGACCGCGAGCATCAGCGCGATCGCATGCTGCGCGACCGCGCGCTCGTTGACGCCTTGCGCGCTGGCGAGCCGGACGCCATGCGCGGCGAACTGCGCGCGGTCGTACTGGTCGGTCCCGGCGCTGATCGACTGGACGAACCCGAGCCGCGGCGCCTGCGCCAGCAGTTCGTTGCGCCAGAGCCCGGAGACGATCAGCACGTCGGCTTCGGCGATCCGCTCGCGCAGCACGTCGAGCGTGCGGACTTCGTACGCGGTCAGCCCGCTACCGCGAGCCGCGAAGCGCGACTGCAACTGGTACACCGGGTGGGCGAACAGGATCACCGGCCGCTCGGGCAACACGCGTGGACTGGCTGCGGATTCGGTCATCGGCCGGCTTCTCCCGGGCCGATTCTAGGATCCCTGCCCGGAGCTCGTCTGAATAAGGACGATAACGATTATCGTTCTTCTTTACCAATCGAGATGCGCTGCACCATCGAGGTTCGCTATCGGACGCATTGAACATTCCCATTGGCCCGCGCTGTCGGACTTTGCTACGTTCGGCCTGTTGCCCAGGCCGTGCTGCCGCGGGCGCCTCCGACGCGGCGTCATGCCGCGCCGGCAGCAAGCAGCTTTTCAGGAGCGAGAGATGGGACTCAAGGGATCCAAGACCGAACAAAATCTGAAAGACGCGTTCGCCGGCGAATCGCAGGCCAACCGTCGCTACCTGTATTTCGCAGCGAAGGCGGACGTCGAAGGCGAGAACGACGTCGCGGCGCTGTTCCGCTCGACCGCCGAAGGCGAGACCGGTCATGCGCACGGCCACCTCGAGTTCCTCGAGGAAGTCGGCGACCCGGCAACCGGCCTGCCGATCGGCTCGACGCGGCAGAACCTGGCCGCCGCCGTCGCCGGCGAAACCCACGAGTACACCGACATGTACCCGGGCATGGCCAAGACCGCCCGCGAGGAAGGCCACGACGAGATCGCCGACTGGTTCGAGACGCTGGCCAAGGCCGAGCGCTCGCATGCGAACCGCTATCAGAAGGCCCTCGACGCGCTGGCCAGCTGAGCTGCGTGGCCAGCTGAGCCGCTCTGCCAGCTGAACAGATCTGCTGGTCGGGCAGCCTGGCCGGCCGAGCAGCCGTGAACGAACCCGGACCGCTCCGGGTTCGGCCGTCGGAAGGGGGTCGCGAGACCCCCTTCTGCATTTGTTACCAGACGGGGACCTGATGAACATCCGCGAAGGCAACCTGGAGGCGCCGACCCGGCATCCGATCGATTGGCAGAGCCCGGCGTTCTACGACGAGGCCGCCGCCTTCAAGGAGATGGAACGGGTCTTCGACATCTGCCACGGCTGCCGCCGCTGCGTCAGCCTGTGCCAGTCGTTCCCGACCTTGTTCGACCTGGTCGACGCGACCGACGACGGTGAAGTGCACGGAGTCAGGAAGGAGGCTTACTGGGACGTCGTCGACCAGTGCTACCTGTGCGACCTCTGCTACATGACCAAGTGTCCGTACGTGCCGCCGCATCCGTGGAACCTCGACTTCCCGCACCTGATGCTGCGCGCCAAGGCGATCAAGTTCCGCCAGGGCAAGGTCCGCGCCGGCGAGAAGTTCCTCGCCTCGACCGACGTGCATGGCCAGTTCGCCGGCATTCCGATCGTGGTCCAGGCGGTCAATGCGGTCAATGCGACCCGGCCGGCGCGCAAGCTGATGGACAAGACGCTCGGTGTCCATCCCGACGCCTGGATGCCGTCGCTCGCGACCAAGCGCTTTCGCTGGAGCGCGGCTAGGCGCGGCCGCGCGCAGGTCGTCACCGACGGCGAGCGGACGCCGGGCAAGGTCGCCGTGTTCGCGACCTGCTACGTCAATTACAACGAGCCGGGCATCGGCCAGGATCTGCTGAAGATCCTCGAGCACAACGACATTCCGTACGAGCTGGTCAGCAAGGAACGCTGTTGCGGCATGCCGAAGCTCGAGCTCGGCGACCTCGACGCGGTCGCCGCGCACAAGGCGGCCAACATCCCGGTGCTGGCCCGCTATGCGCGCGAAGGCTGGGCGATCCTGTCGGCGATCCCGAGCTGCACGCTGATGTTCAAGCAGGAGCTGCCGCTGATGTTCCCGGACTGCGCCGACACGCAGGCGGTCAAGGCGGCGATGTTCGATCCGTTCGAATACCTGGTCGCGCGCAACCGCGACGGCCTGCTGAAGACCGATTTCAAGAACGGCCTCGGCAAGGTCAGCTACCACATCCCGTGTCACGGCCGGGTGCAGAACATCGGCCGCCGCACCGAGGACATCTTCAAGCTGATCGGCAAGACCGTGCCGGTCGAGCTCAACACCGTCGAGCGATGTTCGGGCCACGCCGGCACCTACGGCGTCAAGACGCCGTATCATCCGGTCGCGATGAAGATCGGCAAGCCGGTGTTCCGGGCGATGGCCAAGAACGAGCCCGACTACATCAGCAGCGATTGCGCGCTGGCCGGCCATCACATCGCGCAGGGCATGCGCGAGGCCGGCACGCCGGCCAAGGCGCTGCAGCATCCGCTGTCGCTGCTGCGGCTCGCCTACGGACTCTAGGAGCCTGTCGGACTTAGGCCTACCGAGGAATATCAGATGAGGACGCCCGCCGAAGCGCGTCCGCGGAGCGAACCATGACCATCACCCGCGAAAGCCTGATGACGCTGGAGGCCTACGCGGTCTTTCGCAAGACCCGCAAGGCGGAGACCATCGCGCACCGCCGGCTGCGCAGCGTCCATCTCGGCGAGCACCTGAACGTGCAGTTCGAGGACGAGCAAACGATCCGGATCCAGATCCAGGAGATGCTGCGGATCGAGAAGATCTTCGAGCCCGACGGCATCCAGGCCGAGATCGATGCCTACGCGCCGCTGGTGCCCGACGGAGCGAACTGGAAGGCGACGCTGCTGATCGAGTTCCCGGACCCGAACGAGCGCCGGCGCGAACTCGGCCGGCTGATCGGCATCGAGGACCGGATGTACGTCGATGTCGAGGGCCAGCCGCGGATCTACGCGATCGCCGACGAGGACCTCGACCGCGAGAACGACGAGAAGACCTCGGCAGTGCACTTCCTGCGCTTCGAGTTCCCGCCGGCCACGCGTGCGGCGATCCGCGCCGGAGCCGGCGTCAAGCTCGGCTGCGACCATACCAACTATCCGGCCCACACGAGCATCCCGGCCGAGACGCTCGCGAGCCTGGCCGGGGATCTGACCGGCTGAATGACCGGGTGCCTGTCGACCTTCTTTCGTCAAGCAGCGGCATCGATCCGCACGGCCTCACCCCGGGCTTGTGACCGGGTCGCCCCAGGCGACCGCGGCCGTGAATCCTTCAGACGTGGCCATGACGCGCGAGCACTTCGGACAGGCTCAGTCCGGTCTTCAGCTCGCTGCGGATCTCGACTTCGACGGCCGTCAGGCGCTCGGCCTCGACCAGCACCTGGACGGCCAGATCGCGGGGCACGACGATCACGCCGTCCTCGTCGGCCAGGATGAAATCGCCGGGCGCGATCCGCACCTGCCGCGTGGTCGCCCCCCTGAGGGTCACGGGCACCTGCCAGGCGTTGACCTTCCAGCGTCCGATCGACTGCGTCGGCGTGCGATACCGGGCGTAGACCGGAAACTGGTGCTCGGCCATCCAGCGGATGTCGCGGATGCCGCCATCGATGAGCGCGCCGGTGCAACCCCGCTCCTTCATGCCGAGCGCGATCAGCTCGCCCAGGTAGCAGATGCCCTCCCCGTCGCCGCTCCAGACCGAGACATCGCCCGGGCCCAGGCCCTGGCAGGCCTTCATCTTGTCCGGATCACCGCCGAGCGGATACGGCGTCATCTGCCCCCGGATGGTGTATGCCCAGCCGGCCAGCCGGCCGGCCGTGCTCGGAAACGGCGCGAACTCCGGCGCCAGGCTCTGGTCGAAGCGGCCCAGCGTATCCAGCGCGTCCGCGACGTTGGAAGTATCGACCCGCAGATAGCGCTCGCGGATCTCACGGCGAAAGTCCGCGTCGAGCAGTCGTGCGGACGGGTCGGTGCGCTCGGTTTCGTTCATGTCGCTGTCCCGTCAGGCGGCCTGCAGTTCGTAACGCGTGCCGGCGGAGTTGTAGACGACGCGGCCGGGGAGCTTCGCGCGCAGCGCTTCGATGGTCGCCATGCCGGTGCAGTGCATCGGGATGATCAGGTCGGGATCCACCGCGGCCAGCCCGTCGACCGTCCGGGCGATCCGCTCGGGCGCAGCCCCGCTCAGGTGGAACCCGCCGATCACCGCATGCACCTTGTCCACGCCCGTGACGGTCTGCGCATGCAGCACGGTGTTGACGACACCCGCATGCCCGCAGGCCGTCAGCACGACCAGCCCCTTGCCCTTCAGATGGTAGATCAGCGCCTGCTCGCCGGGCAGCGTGTCCGCGAAGTAGCGGCCGTCCTCCTGGGTGACGTTTCCGCCCGGCGGGTCCTTCTCGTAGTCGGTCCGCCGGCCGATCTCGCCACTGATCAGGACCTGCCCGCCGAGCACCTCGGGCGCCCGGACCTTGACGATCCGCACCCGCCGGCCGGAGACGAACGCCTCGTCCAGCGCGCCCGAGTCGACGCGAGCGCCTTCGGGCGAAATGCTCCAGCGATTCAGGAAGGCGTCCTCGCCGGTGAATAGCGCCGCGTCGGGATGCAGGTCGCCCCGCCGGGCATCGAGAAAGCCGCACAGCCCGCCGTAGTGATCCCAGTGCCCATGCGACAGCACCAGCGTGCCGATACGGCTCAGATCGAAATCGTAGTCCTCGACGAGCAGGCCGAGGTTGTGGAGATAGACGGCCGGCGTCGCGCTGAAATCGAACAGCAGCGCGAACTGCTCGTCGCCCCGGGACGATTCGATGATCTCCGCCAGGCCGTGCTCCGAGCACAGGCAGCGTTCGAAAGACCGCGCCTGGACCGGGCGCCGCCGGCGCGCCGGGCCTTCGTCGCCCAGCAGGGGATCCAGATAGTTGTCGACGACACTGGTCAACCGCAACCAGTCGACTTCGGGTAGATGCATGATCGGACCTTGCTTGCCTCAGGGCGTTCAGGAGGGTTCGGCAGCCGGTCAGGCCTGCCTCTCGGGCTCGGCGACCGCGACGCCGTAATCCCGCAGCGCGTCTTCGCGCGAAATCAGCTCGTCGAGCACGTCCTCGCGTACCCGATCGTGGTCGCGCAGCTTCGGATCGCCGTAGCCGCCGCCGCCGGGGAGCTCGAGCCAGACCCGCTCGCCGGGCTGGATGTACTGTCGCCCGCTGGCCAGCAGCTTGCGGCCCCCGACGGTCGAGACCACGCCCGGCTTGCCGTCCTTGCCGCCATGGAAGCCGCGCGCGGGATGCTGGGCGCGCTCGAACATCGCGGCCAGCGAGAACGCCGCCTCCCCTGCCATGCCGATCTCCAGTACCTGCCCCAGGCCGCCGCGATACTGACCGGCACCGCCCGAGCCTTCGCGCAGCTCCTTGCGCCAGATGATGATCGGCGTCAGGCTTTCGACCACCTCGGTCGGCACCGTCTTGACATTAGACGGAAAGGCGACCGCCGAGAGGCCGTCGAGCCCGGGACGGCCGCCCGTGCCGCCGGTGTTGAACAGGACCGAATCGAAGTCGCGGGTGACGCGGCCGGCGGCCGCCGAGGCCGGATCGACCGCGGATTCTCCGCCGCGCAGCATCGGGTTCCACATCGTTCCGGCGCCTTCGGCCGGCACCCGATCGGGCACGGCCTGCGACAGGCAGCCGAAAATGAGATCGGGCAGCATCTGCCCGACCGTGTGTCGCGCGGACACCGGGAACGGCCGCTGCACGTTCAGGATCGACCCGACCGGCGCGCTGACGGTGATCGGTGCCAGCGAGCCGGCGTTGCACGGCACGTCCGGCGCCACGATGCAGTTCACGCCGAAGACGCTGTACGCCGTCGTGAAGTTCAGCACGACGTTGATACCGAAGGGACTCGCCTTCGACGTGCCGCTGTAGTCGATGTGCAGATGATCGTCCTCGACGGTGATCGCCGCGACCAGGTCGATCGGGGTGTCGTAGCCGCCGATCGTCAGCCGGTGGCGGTAGACCCCGTCCGGCAGCTCGCGGATCCGCTTGCGAACACTCTCCTGCGACTGCGCGATGATGTAGTCCGACACCTCGTCGATATCGTCGCTGCCGAATTCCTCCAGCAGGCTCGAGAGCTTCCGGCCCGCCTCGGCGTTGCACGCCATCTGCGAATGCATGTCGCCTTCCATCTGCAGTGGCTCGCGCACGTTGGTGCGCAGGATATCGAGCAGGTCTTCGTTGAGCGTGCCGGCCCGCATGATCGGCATGATCGGGATATTGATCCCTTCCTCGTAGACCTGCCGGGAATCCGGGCCGAAGCCGCGGCCGCCCATGTCGATGATGTGAATCGTATTGGCGAACAGCGCCACCGCCTTGCCGCGGTGGAAGGCCGGTGACACGACCGTGACGTCGTGATAGTGCCCTGCCGACAGCCAGGGATCGTTGGTGATGTAGGCATCACCCGGCTGCATCTGCTCGAGCGGGTACCTCGACAGGAAGTTGACCACGCTGACCGCCATCGAGTTGACGTGCCCGGGCGTGCCGGTGATCGCCTGCGCGACCATCCGCCCCTGCCGGTCGAAGACGCCCGCCGACAGGTCACCGGATTCGCGCACGCCCTGGCTGAACGCCGCGCGGATCAGGGTCTGCGCCTGTTCTTCGACGATACCGATCAGTCGGTTCCACATGATCTGGCGTTCGATGACGCCGTACGGGTTGCTCGACCGGGTCACGATGCGCTCCTTTTCCTTTCGAGTTCGATGTCGCCGAAGGCGTTCACGGTGGCCCGGAAGGCCGGGCTGACGACGGTGGAGGTGTCGTTCTCGACGACGATCGCGGGGCCGTCGATGGCGGCCCCGGCCGTCAGATCCTCGCGCCGGTAGAGACGGTGCTCGACGGCACGCTGCGAGCCGGGATCGAACACGCTGCGCGTCCCCCGTGCCTTGGGGGTGCTGCCGCCCTTGCGCGGGATCGCGCTCGAATCGGGGTGCTGTACGGTGGTCACCGTCACCACCCAGCTCGCGACCTCGACATCGGTCAGCCAACCGGCGAGCGATCGGCCGTATACGCGCTCGTACTCGCGATCGAAGCGCACCCGCAACGCCTCCGCGGAGCTGGCGTCGAACGCCTCGTCCGGCAGCTCGATCAGGATCTCATGGCCCTGGCCGACGTAACGCATGTAGGCCCGGCGCAGTGTCCGCGTCGGCGCCTTGGTGGCCGCACCGACGACCGCGGACGCCTCCTGCGCCATCTCAGCGAGGATGCGGTTGACCAGGTCGGGCTCGAACGCGCTGAGCCGCAGGTAATGGGTCTTTGCGACCTCGTAGGCGATCGGCGCGCGCAGGAAGCCTACGGCAGAGCCGACGCCGGCAGCAGCGGGAATGATGACGTGGTCGACTCCGAGCTTCTCGGCGACGCGGGCCGCGTGCAGCGGCGCCGCACCGCCGAAGGCGATCAGCGAGCTCGACTGCAACGTCCGGCCGCTTTCGATCGCGTGGACCCGCGTCGCCGACGACATGCTCTCGTCGACCATCTCGCTGATCCCGAACGCCGCGGCCGGCGCATCGATGCCCAGCGTCGCGCCCAGGCCGGCAGCCATCGCGGTGACCGCCGCATCCGGCGACAGGGGCAGGCCGCCACCCGCGAACTCGCCCGGATCGATCCGCCCCATGAGCAGGTCCGCGTCGGTCACGGTCGGCATCGTGCCGCCGCGCCGGTAGCAGGCAGGTCCGGGGTCGGAACCCGCACTGTCCGGCCCGACGGTGATCCGTCCCAGTGCGTCGACGCGGGCGATCGAGCCGCCGCCGGCCCCGATCTCGACCATCTCGACGACCGGGATCCGCAGCGGCAACCCGCTGCCCCGCTTGAAGCGATAGACGCGCGCAACCTCGAAGGTCCGGCTGGTCTGCGTGCGCCCCTCGTCGATCATGCAGATCTTGGCGGTCGTGCCCCCCATGTCGAACGAGACTACGTCTTTCAGCTCGCAGCGCTGCGCGACGCTGGCCGCGAAGATCGCACCGCCAGCCGGCCCGGATTCGACCAGCCGGACCGGGAAGCGCACCGCCGTATCGACGGTGGTCAGCCCGCCGCTGGACAGCATCAGCAGCATCGGGCAGGTGAATCCCTGCTCGCGCCGCATCTCGTCGAGGTGACGCAGGTAGCGCGCCATCAGCGGCTGGACATAGGCATTGGCGCACGCCGTGGAGATGCGCTCGAACTCGCGGAACTCCGGCGACACTTCGCCGGACAACGTCACCATCAGATCCGGGCAAGTGTCGAGCAGCACGTCTCGGGCGATCTGCTCGTGCTGCGGATTCACGTAGCTGTGCAGGAATCCGATGGCAACGGCCTCGATCCCGGCATCCACGAGCCGCGGCCCGAGGGCGCGGATCTCCCCGGGGTCGAGCGCAACCAGCACCCGTCCCTGCGAATCGAGGCGCTCCTTCACCGGAAAGCGATGCCGGCGCGGCACCAGCGGCGGCGGCTTCACGACATTGAGGTCGTACTGGTCGGGTCGCCCCTCGGTGCCGATCTCGATGGTGTCGCGAAAGCCGCTGGTCGTGATCAGCGCCGTCCGGGCGCCCGAGCGTGCGATCAGCGCGTTGGTCGCGAGCGTGGTGCCGTGGATGATCTCCCCGACGTCGCCCGGACGAAGGCGGGACAGCTCGAGGATGAGCCGCAGCGCCTGCATGGCGCCTTCCTCCGGCGCGGATGGCGTGGTGAGCACCTTGGCGGTATGCCGCTGATCGCCGATCTCGAGCGCGACGTCCGTGAAGGTGCCACCGATGTCGAGGCCTATTCGGGCCAATGGGGTCATTCGAATCTCCGCAAGAGCAGGAACCGTCAGCGCTGGAACATCTGCGCCGGCAGCCAGGTCGCGATCCCCGGAAAGACCGTGGTGATCACGAGCATGACGAGCATCAGCAGGAAGAAGGGGATCGCAGCCCGGGTGATATAGGACATGCTGCGACCGGCCAGTGCCTGCAGGACGAACAGATTGAAGCCGACCGGTGGAGTGATCTCCGCCATCTCCACCAGGATCACGACGAAGATGCCGAACCAGATGAGGTCGAAGCCGGCGGCTTCGACGGCCGGCAGCACCACCGCCGCGGTCAGCACGATCATCGAGATGCCGTCCAGGAACGTGCCGAGCACGATGTAGAGCACCGTGAGCAGCAGCAACAGCACATGAGGGTGGAGGTTGGATCGGCCGATCGCTGTCGCGATCGCCTCGGGCACTCCGGTGTGGGCCATCGCCGCCGTCAGGTACGCGGCACCGGCGATGATGAGCGCGATCATGCAGCTCAGCCGGGTCGCTCCCATCAGGCTGTCGCGGAACGTCTGGCGGTTCAGCGAGCCGGACCACCAGGCGATGGCGAACGCTCCGACGACACCGATCACCGCGGCCTCGGTCGCGGTGGCGATGCCGAGATAGATCGACAGGATGACGACCGTGATCAGGAGCATCACCGGAATCAGCCGGGCGCTGGCGGCCAGCTTCTCGACCAGGCGCAGCTTCGGCCCGGGCGGCGGCATGCGCGACGGGTTGAGCCACGCCCACAGCATGATGTAGCCGGAGAACAGCGCCATCAGGATGGCGCCCGGGATCACACCCGCGATGAACAGCCGCACGATCGAGACCTCGGCAGCCACGCCGTAGACGATCAGGATGATCGAAGGCGGAATCAGCAGCCCGAGCGTACCGGCGCCCGCCAGGCTGCCGATCGAGATGGATTCGTCGTAGCCGCGCTTCTTCAGCTCGGGCAGCGTGATCTGGCCGACCGTCGCGGTGGTGGCCGCCGACGAGCCGCACACGGCCGCGAAGACGCCACTGGCCAGCACGCTCACGTGCAGCAGGCCGCCCGGCAGCCGGTTGACCCACGGCGACAGGCCCTGGAACATGTTCTCCGACAGGCGGGTACGGAACAGGATCTCGCCCATCCAGATGAACAAGGGCAGCGCGGCCAGCGTCCACGAGGATAGTGCGCCCCAGACCGCCGTACCGGCCACCTGAACCGGCGGCGCCGGCGTGAACAGAGCGACCCCCAGGTAGCCGAGTGCCATCAGCGCCAGACCGATCCAGATCCCCGCGCCGAGCAGGACGGTCAACGCCAGGATGAAGAAGACGCTGACATTGACCACGTCGGGCGTCATGCCGGCCTCCTTGCAATGCGACGGGAACGCAGTCGCATCACATCTCCTCGATCGCCCGCTCGAGGGCGCCGCGCGTGTTCTCGCTGCTCACCTGCTGGTACGACGTGCGCCGCCCCGAGAGCAGCTGGACCAGGTCGTCGACGACCGCCACCAGCAGCAAGACCGCACCCAGCGCCATCGCGACCTGCGGGATCCAGAGCGGAATCGGCACCAGCCCGGCAGCCATCTCGTTGAAGCGCCAGCTGCCATAGACGAGATCGAGCGCAGCGTAGGCGAACAGGCCCGCCGTCGCGGCCGCGACCACGAGACAGAAGATTTCGAGCCGGCGTCGCGGCGCTCCGGTCAGGCGCTCCAGCAGCAGGCTGACCCGGATATGGGTGCCGTACCGGAAGGCATAGGCCAGCGGCAGACAGGCACCCGCCGCCATCAGCCAGGCCGTGAAGTCGTCCGTGCCCCGGAGCTGGACCTGCATGAGACGGCCGACCACCTGCGCCAGCACGACCAGCGCCAGCAGGATCATCGAAAGCGCTCCCAGCACGCCGCTGGCGAGGTAGCAGCCGTCGAGCAGGCGTCGAATCATGGCGGCATCCGTAGAGCAAGGTTGGGTTCCCGGGCCGACCGGGACCGGCCCGGCCGGACTGGCGGCGGGTCCCGAAAGGTCGACCCGTCGGGTCGACCGGCCGTCGATCCGCTACTTGGCGCGATACGCGTCCAGCATCGTGCGCCCATCGGCGCCGGCTCTCTTGAGCCAGTCGGCGGTCATCGTGTCGCCGATCTTCCGCAACTCGTCGTTCAGCGCGGGGGTCGGCGCGATGACCTTCATGCCCTTCGCCGCGAGCTTCTGGTTGACGTCGTCCATCATCCTGGCGCTGGCCTCCCAGCCCCGGGCTTCAGCCTTCGCGGCGGCCTGCAGGACCATGGCACGCGTCGCCGCGTCGAGGCGGTTGAAGGCCTTCTCGTTGACGAAGACGATGTTCTTGTTGTTGATC
Organism: Lautropia sp.; assembly: GCA_050249335.1. GTDB lineage: Bacteria > Pseudomonadota > Gammaproteobacteria > Burkholderiales > Burkholderiaceae_E > Lautropia. The sequence continues at coordinate 18,674 of JBFWQR010000002.1, read as the reverse complement.
ACGCGAACATCGTAGTAGTGGCTCACGAAGTCCCAGGCCTGAGTCTCGAGGCCGGTCAGCGCGGAGGTGACCATCGCTTCGATGATTCCGGTGGCGAAGGCCTGCGAGACTTCCGCCTGCTGCACCGTGGTCGGGACCGCACCGATCAGCTCCGCCATCCGCGCCGTCGCCGGGTTGTAGGCGCGGAACTTGACGCCCTTGAGATCGCCGAGGGCGGCGATCGGCTTCTTGCTGTAGATGCCCTGCGACGGCCAGATGACGGAAAACAGCGGCACCAGCCCCTCGGCCCGAAGGCGCTTCTCGATATAGGGCTTGCTCGCTGCCCACAGACGACGCGCGTTGTCATGCCCCTGCGACAGCACCGGAATGCTGTCCACCTCGTAGAAAGGGTCCTCGTTGCCGTAGGCCGAGAGCACGATCTCGCCCAGTTGTACCTGCTCGGTGCGCACCGCACGCTTGATCTGCGGCATCGTGACCAGCGACTGGTTGGAATGCAGTGTGATCGAGAGCTTCCCGCCGGAAGCAGCCTTGATCTCGTCGATGAATGCCTGCACGTTCTGCGTCTGGAAGTTCGTCGCCGGAAAAGCCGAGGCCATCGACCACTGCTGCGCGCCGGCAGCGGCGGGCAGCACGGCCAGCGTCGCGGCGACGAACAGTGGCAGGCCGGAGGGAATGCGCTGGATCAGGGAGCCGAAATGCATGGTCTTCTCCTCAGTAATCGGACGGCCGGAACAGAGCAGGCCCGCGTCGCCGCCGGTTCGGGGCAACGTGGCCGGGCGGAGGTCGCTACCGAACTACATGAACGCCATTCGGCGTCTGGCACGACGCCCGAAATAGGCGAAATCCACCTTCGCGCGTCTCGGCGTCATCAGCCAGCGCTGCGCCTCTTCGCCCAGCTCCGGCGGAATGGGGCGGATCGTGCCAGCCGAGCTGGCCAGCAGCTGCAGCCTGGCTGCCTGTTCGAACATGACGCCCAGGACGCACGCTTCCTCGACGCTCGCCCCGGCGACGAGCAGGCCATGGTGCGCCAGCAGGATCGCTTTCTTGTCGCCCAGCGCCGAGGCGATCAGCTCGCCCTCCTCGTTGCCGACCGGAATGCCCGGCCACTTGGGCAGAAAGCCCGTCTGGCCATAGAGCACGCAGGTATCCATGTGCGAGATCTCGAGCGGGATCTCCAGCATCGACAACGCCGCGGTGTGAGTCGCGTGCGAGTGGACGATACAGTTCACGTCCGGGCGGGCGCGATAAAGCCAGGAATGGAAGCGATTGGCCGGATTGGGCATGCCGCTGCCCTCGAGCACGTTGAGATCCTCGTCGACGAGCAGCAGCGATTCCGTCCGCATATCGTCGAAGCCCTGGCTCATCGGCTGCGTCCAGAAGGTGCCGGGACGCTCTCCGCGGGCCGTGATCTGCCCGGCCAGGCCGGAATCATGGCCGAACACGTAGAGGACGTGACAGGCTTGCACCACGGCGTCACGCACCGGCATCGCCTCGGCGGACAGCTGGGTATCCATGCGAGCCAGGGCTTGCTGGACGATTTCTGACTTGGCGGTGGAGAAAGTCTCTGAGCTCATGATGGTCTCTTGGGTACCCGTCGATGAAATCGGTGGTCCGGCGCGGACGGCTCGCTGCACGACAGGCGGAAGGCCATGCTGCCCGCGCCGTCTGACGAAATCAGTATAGGCAACATTCGGTTCATGTCAACGTGCTTTGCAACAAACGTATCCTGACCTCGGAAACTGCCGTTCCATGGCGCTCCGGGCACGCCGGCGCACCCTTGGCTGCAACATTTGGTTCAATAGCGGATCCAACTGTTTCCGAAGCGCACCATGCGAGCAAAAGACCAGATCCTCGAACGGTTCAACGATCTGAGCCCCGCGTTGCAGCAGGCCGCTCGATTCGTGGTCGACCATCCGAACGAGGTGGTACTCAACTCGATGCGCGCCCTCGCCGATCACGCCGGCATGCAGCCCGCCACGCTGGTGCGCCTGGCTCAACAGCTCGGCTATCCCGGATGGCCCGATCTGAAGAAGGCCTTTGCCGGAGACTACGTCCTCGGGCCGGCGCGACCGGGTGTGCGCGCCAGTGCCGGACTGGCCGCCGTCCGCGGCTCCGGGTCCGATCTCGTCTCGGACGTGTTCGGTGCCGTCCATCGCAATCTCGACAACACCGAGATGAATAACGGCCAGGCCCTGTACAAGGCCGCCCGGCTGCTACGACGTGCCCGGACCGTCCATGCGGCCGGGTTTCGCGCCAGCTTCTCGGCGGCCTATGCGCTGGTGCAAGGCTATCGGTCCGTTCGCAGCAGCGTGCAGCTCATCGACGGCCGCGCCGGAGCGCTGGAGCAGGAACTGCGCGGCATCAAGCCCCAGGATGCCGTGGTCGTGTTCGGGTTCAGTCCGTACTGCCCCGAGGCCCTGCAGGTGCAGCAGACTGCCGCAAAGGTCGGCGCGCGCGTCGTGGCGCTGACCGACAGCAGCGCCTCGTCGCTGGCCCTCGGGGCAGACGTCGCGATCCTGTTCTCCGCGCGGGGAGCGTCCGCGCTGCCTTCGATGGCGGCGGCGGTCGCCGTCACCGAAGCGCTGGTGGTGATCCTGCTCCAGGAACGGCAGGACGGCAAGCGGGAGCGCTGATCTACCATTCTCTTACCGGCTCGCGCGCCGTTGCCGGTCCGATCCGGCGATACTGGCGGCTTCGGCCGGGCGGGTTCGTCCGGTCCGTCGGCTGCCCGGAGCCCGGCCATGCTGCGATCGATCGCTCGGTTGTACCCCTCTCGGCCGCCCCGATTCCATCTGCTCGCGGCCGCCTTCTGCATCCTGGCGCTGGCGCTGCTGCCGCCGGCGACCAGCGCCCATGCCGCGACCGATGCCGCGACCGCGGAACGGCTGCTGCAACTGTCGGGAATCGACCAGCAGCTCGACGGCGTCGGCCGCCAGCTGCGCAGCGGCCTGATCGACGGGCTGCTGAGCGGCGCTGGCCGCAGCGCGACCCCCTCCGAGCGGGCACGACTGCAGCGTGTCGTTGCGACCGTCGTGACCGGCGACCGGCTGCGCACCGCGACCCGCGACGCGGTCGCGCTCGGCTTCGAGCCCCGGCACTGGCCGGCGTTGCAGCGCTGGTTCGATTCGTCGCTGGGCCGGCGGATCGTCAAGGCCGAGATCGCCGCCGGCAGCGGCGACCCGAAGGATGGCTCGCTCGAGCGTGGCGCCACGGTACTGCAGAAGGCCGGCCGCGAACGACGCGCGCTGCTGACCGCGCTGGTCGACGCGACGCGCGCCGACCAATTCCTGGCGCAGCTGACGATCGACATCGCCGCGGGGGTCGAACGTGGTGTCGCAAGCGCCACCCCCGGGCGCGGGTCGCTGGATGCGCCGCCGAGAGCGGCGCAGCTGGAACGACAACGCGCCCGGATCGCGGCGGGGCTCCGTTCGCTGGTGCTCGCCAACTTCGCGGCGCTCTATGCGCCGTTCGGCAACGCCGAGCTGCGTCGCTACCTGGCGCTGCTGAAATCGCCTGCCGGCCGGCACTTCAACGACGTCACGATGGCCGCGATCAGCGCCGCGCTGGTCACGACGACGACCGCGCTCGGCTACGAGCTGCCTGGCATCCGCGATCAGGCGAACACCTGAGCGGCAGCCGCGATCGCGCCGGTGAGCCGGCGCCGTCAACCCGATCCGGCTCGGCCAGCGATGCAGGCCCCGGTCACGGCGGCGAGCAGTACGATTCGCCGGTTTCGCCGCGCCGGCAGCGCGCGTAGCGGTCCTCGGCGATCGCCCGCGCGGTATTGGCTTCATTCTGCATCGTCCGCTCGCGCAGCGCGCGCATGTATCGATTGCGTTCGGCCGAGCTCCGGAAGACCTGACCACGCGGCTCGTAGAACGCCAGCTGCGTGTCGGTCGGCAGCCGGCCGCCGATCAGATAGTTCTGCTCGTCGTCGTTGCGAAAGCCGATGAAGTTGCCGCGGCCCTTCAGGTTCTGCGCCCAGAACGCGGCCTGATCATCGCCCTTGGCGGCGGCACGGTCGAACCATTGGATCGCCTGCTGCCGGTCCTGCGGCACGGCGATGCCGAACTGGTAGGCGCGACCGACCAGCAGCATGCCGTAGGCGTTACCCTGCTCGGCGCTCTGCCGCGCCCAGCGCAGATACTCGCCCCAGTTCTCGGCGAGGCCGCGGCCCTGTTCATAGAGCTCGGCGAGGTTGTTCTGGGCGATCGCATAGCCCTGCCGCGCCGACTTCAGATACCACTGCGCCGCGAGCTGATCATCGCGGGCAACGCCGGCGCCGTTCGCATGGTGCCAACCGATCTGCAGTTGTGCCGGCGGATAGCCTTGCTCGGCCAGCGCCTGGAAGATGCGGGCCGCCCCGGCCATGTCGCCGGCCTTGTACAGCGCGGCGCCACGCTTGAACTCCTGTTGGGCGGCGTTCGGCGGCGCCGGCGCCCGGCCCAGGTTGGCGAGCGCATCGCGCGCCGGGCCGTTGCCGAGCGCCGCGGCCTTCTGATAGTAGGCCCGCGCCTGGGCCGGGTCGGCCGCGGTGCCGATGCCGTGTTCATAGGCGCGCCCGAGGTTCAGCAAGCCATCGTCGTCGTTCTGCCGCGCCGAGCGCTGATACCACTGGAACGCCTCGGCCGGATTCCGCGCGGTGCCGGTCCCCTGCTCGATCAGGTACCCGAGCAGCACTTGCGCCGCCGCATGGTTCTGATCGGCAGCACGCCGCAGCACGGCGACGGCCTTCTCCGAGTCGCGCTTGCGCAGGATCGCGAACTGGTAGGACAGGCCGAGGCAATAGGCCTCGTCGGGCGTGCGCGGATTCTCGCTGATCCGCGCGATCTCGGCGCGGCAGCGGTCCAGGTTGGTCGCGAGCGCGGCCTGCGCGGGCCACGCGGCCAGCGCCAGCAGCGCGGCGGCGATGCGGATCACGAGAGCGGTCATGGCGATGCTCCAGCGCGGCCGCGAGTCGGCGCGCAGGACATACTGTGCCGCCAAGCCGGCGGCACGTCCATCCCGACGAATGGGTGGGTCGCGGCTCGACCGGCGCCCGGCCTGGCAGGCTCCGGCGCGGCGGCGTCCGTAGAGTGTGAACAGGCCCTAGTCGGCCACCCGCAGCAACGCGTGCCGCTTGCGGCCGACCGACAGCTTGACCACGCCGGCGCCGGTCAGCTGCACTGGCCCGATCGTCATCTTCTCATCGGTGACGACCGCGTCGTTGATGCGCAGGCCGCCGCCCTTGATGTGGCGCCGCGCCTCGCCGTTGGACGCCGCCAGCCCGGCGCGGACAAAGGCCGCCAGCACGCCGACGCCCTGCGCCAGCTCGGCGTACGTGACCATGACGGTCGGCAACGCGTCGGCGATCGCCCCTTCCTCGAAGGTCCGCTGCGCGGTCCGGGCGGCATCGGCCGCGGCTTCGCGGCCATGCATCAACGCGGTCGCTTCGGTCGCGAGCACCTTCTTGGCCTCGTTGATCTCGGCACCGGACAGCGCCGCGAGCCGCGCGATCTCGTCGAGCGGCAGCCAGGTGAACAGCTTCAGGAACCGTTCGACGTCGCCGTCCTCGGTGTTGCGCCAGAACTGCCAGTAGTCGTACGGCGACAGCAGATCGGCGTTGAGCCACACCGCGCCGGCGGCGGTCTTGCCCATCTTGGCGCCCGACGACGTCGTCAGCAGCGGGCAGGTCAGCGCGTACAGCTGATGCGTGCCCATCCGCCGGCCGAGGTCGACGCCGTTGACGATGTTGCCCCACTGGTCCGAGCCGCCCATCTGCAGGTTGCAGCCGTAGCGGCGCGCCAGTTCGACGAAGTCGTACGACTGCAGGATCATGTAGTTGAACTCGATGAACGACAGCTCCTGCTCGCGCTCGAGCCGCAGCCGGACCGAGTCCATCGTCAGCATCCGGTTGATCGAGAAGTGGCGGCCGATGTCGCGCAGCATCTCGATATAGTTGAGCTGGGTCAGCCATTCGGCGTTGTCGGCCATCACCGCATCGGTTCTGCCGTCGCCGAACTTCAGCAGCTTCGCGAAGGTCGTCTTGATCGAAGCCTTGTTGGCGTCGATCTGCTCGTAGCTCAGCAGCTTGCGGCTCTCGTCCCGCCCCGACGGGTCGCCGACCCGGGTCGTGCCGCCGCCAACCAGCGTGATCGGCTTGTTGCCGGTCTGCTGCAGCCAGTACAGCATCATCATCGACAGCAGATGGCCGATGTGCAGCGACGGCGCGGTCAGGTCATAGCCGACGTAGCAGACCACCTCGCCCTTGGCAGCCAGCGCGTCGAGGCCGGCCGGGTCGGACATCTGGTGGATGAAGCCGCGGCTCTGCGCGATATTCAGGAAGTCGGACTTGAATGACGCCATCTGCGGTTCGCCTCGGAAACCCGCCCCGCGGGCCGGTGCAAATCCGTGATTATCGCCGCTCGCGCCGGAGCCTGCTCGCGGTGCCGGTTCGCGACCGGCCCGGGCCGGTCGAATCGGCCCGGCCCGCCGCCGGCCGTCAGTCCGCCGTGAAGCGCCCGCTGCGGACCAGGTCGGAGGCGCGCCGGAGATCGGTCTCGACACGGGCGCGCAGGGTCTCGGCATCCGACCCGATCGGCTCCAGCCCGACCTCGATCAGGCGGGCGCGGATCTCGGGCCGGGCGACGGCCGCCTGCATCGCCTTGGACAGCAACGCGACGATCTCGGGCGGCGTCTTCGCCGGCGCGAACAGCGCGGACCAGACCGGAACCTCGAAGCCGGCGACGCCGGCCTCCTCCGCGGTCGGCACGTCCGGCATCGTCGGCAGACGGTTCGGGCCGACGATCGCGAGCGGCCGCAGCCGGCCGGACTTGCCGAGCGGCTCCGGCGGATTCACCGACACGTGGACTCGGCCGCCGAGCAAATCGACCGAGATCGCCGCGAAACCCTTGTACGGCACGCGCGTGAAGCGCGCGCCGGTCAGCGATTCGAGCGTCGCGGCGGCCAGATCGTAGACGGTGCCCGGCCCGGTCGTGCCGAACATCAGCTCTCCGGGACGTTCCTTGGCCATCCGTACCAGCGCCTGCAGGTCGCGGGCCTCGAGGCCGGGCGCGGCGAGCAGCACGAACGTCGTGTTGCCGGTCAGCGAGATCGGTTCGAAGTCCGCGATCGGATCGTAGGTGATCCCCTTCATCGCCGCCGGCGCGATCGCGTGGGTCGTGCCGGATCCGATCAGCAGCGTGTAGCCGTCGGGCCGGGCCTTGGCGACCGATGCCGACCCCAGTGTGCCGGACGCCCCCGGACGGTTCTCGACGACGACCGACTGACGCAGCTCCTGGCGCAGGCCGTCGGCGACGATGCGCGCGATCAGGTCGGCAGGCCCGCCGGCGGCGTAGGGAACGACGAGTGTGAGCGGCGAGGCCGGATAGGGCGGCACGGACGTCGCCGCGGCGCTGCCCGGCAGGCCGAGGAGCGACAGCGCCGCGAGCGCCACGCCGAGCAGCGCCGGCCGCAGCGGGGTCGCGATGCGCAACAGCGGGCGCCGCGGCCCGAGACGTCCGATGCGGTCGATGATGGGGCTGATCGTCATGGCGCTTCCCTCATGGTTCGGTCTGGAACGGCAGCAGCAGATGCGAAGGACGGATACGGTCGTGATGGACCGTCTGGCGTGCGGTCCGCACGTGCGTATGCCGTCCGAGCGGCTCGCCGGTATTCGGATTGACGTCGTACTGCGGAAAGCTCGAGCTGGTGACGTCGACGCGGATCCGGTGCCCCACCTTGAAGACGTTGCTGGTCGGGCACAGGTCGATCTCGACGGCGTAGACCCGGCCCGGTTCGATGAGCTCGCCGACGCGGCGCCGGTCCCGGTATCGCATTCTCAGGATGCCGTCGGAGATCAGCAGCGCGAAGCCCTCCGGATCGTCGTCGCTCGGCGGGTAGAGGTCGACGAGCTTGGCCGCGAAGTCGGTGTCGGGCGCCGACGTCGACACCCAGAGCTTCAGCACGATCGGGCCGGTGATCTCGGTGTCGCGGGCCAGCACGCCAGTCTGGAACGACAGCACGTCAGCGCGTTCGACCAGGGGGCGGGTGCCGGATCTGCAGGCGGCGAGCTCGGCGCGGCAGCGCTGATCGCGCGGGCCCGGCAGCACGAACGCCGGCACGGCCTGGGACTGCAGACTGGTCGCGCCGATCCCCGGGCACGGGTCGAGCGGGTCGAAGTCGTACCGGCTCGCACTGTCGTCGACCTCCGGCGGCTTTGCGAGCAGGTGTCCGCCTGCGGCGAGGTAGAGCGGCGCGAACCGGGTCGCCGGCAGCGGCCAGGCCGACGCCCGGCGCCATTCGCCGCCGTGCCGGATCCGCCCTTCCGGCGTCCGCCGGCCGTCGCCGAGGCCCATGACGAAATAGTCCAGCGTCGTCTCGGGAGGGTCGGGCGGCCGGTCCGGTGGGCCGAGGAGGCGATCGAGCCAGGCCAGCCAGGTATCGTCGATCGGGCCCATCGCCGCCGCCTGCGCGCCGAAGTCGACGTCCCCGTCACGGGTCATCTCCAGCATCTCGGGCGAATGCGTCCACGGGCCGACGATCAGCCGCAGCGGGCGGCGCTGGCGGCGGCCGAACGCGACGAACTTGTCGAAGTTGGCCGCCGCATGATGCGCGTACCACCCGGAGATCATCAGGATCGCGACGTCGGCCGGGTACTCGTCCCAGCGGCCTTCCAGCCGGACGGTCGGGTTGTGCCAGTAGGCGGTGTCGTCCGCCGTCTCGAGCATCGTGAAGTAGAAGCCCTCGTACTGCGGCACCAGCGCGAGCGGGGACTCGCCGCGTTTCAGCGGCAGCCGCCATACCCAGTCGCCGATCTCCTGCCGCATGCGCTCGAGCGCCGCGCCGATCGCCGGATCGGCGGCGGCTTCGGCACTTTCCCTGCCGTAGGTCAGGATCCACGGCAGCACGACGCCGACGTTGAACGCGCCGTGATAGCGGAACATCCGCTGCCAGTAGTTGGTGCCGCAGTCGCGCAGGACCTGGGCAACCAGCCCCGGCGGCCGCCGCAGCGCGAGCGCCTGCTGGTTGGCCGCGCTGAAGGAGCCGCCGACCGTCGCGATGCGGCCGTCGCACCACGGCTGCTGGAGGATCCAGCGGACCGTGTCCTCACCGTCCATGCCCTCGTCGGGATGGTTGGTCATCAGGTGGAAGGCGCCGCCCGAATCGCCGCGGCCGCGCACGTCCTGGCAGATGAACGCGTAGCCGTGCGACACGGCCCGCCGCGCGAAGCGCTCGATCCGTTCGAGCGCCCGGCCGTACGGCGTGCGCTCGAGCACGACCGGAAACGGTCCGGCGGCGGCGGACCCTTCGGTCGCCGCCGGGAAATGGATGTCCATCGCGAGCTCGACGCCGTCGGCGGCGCGCATCCGCACGCCGCGCTGCACCGGCGCGCCCGCGGCTGGGGGCCGAGCGGGTGCTGGCCTGCCTGCTTCCACCGATCTCCTCGTCGCTGCCGCCGGCTCCGGAAGCCGGCCGCCGCGAGCTTAGCGCCGATCGGCGCGGCCGAGATGGAAGAATCGGCGAGCGCGCTGCAACGATCGGTATCAATCCGTCCCGACGAAGGTCAGCCGCTCGGCGAGAAAGTCGATGCAGTGCCGGACCGCGCCGCGCGTGGCCGGATCGTTGCGCCAGATCAGGCCGATCGGGTCGGCCAGCCGCGGCGCGACCGCGTCGAGCACCTCGACCTCGCCCCGCCGGCGCAGTTCGTCGGCAATGGCTTGCGGCATGATCGCCAGCAACGGCCCGGTCTGCAGCATCGCACCGATCAGCGCCGCGTCGCCGACCTCAACGACGTCGACCGGAAAGCGCAGACCGCGCAGCGCGAGGTCGCGGTCGAACGCGCCGCGCAGCGGGCTGCCCGCCGGCGGCAGACACCACGCGAACCGGACGAGGCCGGCCCAGTCGTCGGCGGCGAGCGCGCGCGCCGGATGTCCGACGCTGCAGACGACGACGCTCGACGGATAGCCGATCGGCACGCCGGTCAGCGTCGGCGGCAGCGTCGCCCGGTTCAGCCGGCCGACGACGACGTCGATCCGATGCTCGCCCAGCTCGTCCAGCAGATGCGATAGCGTGCCCTCGACGAGGCGCAGCACGACGCGCGGATGGGAACGCTTGAACGCGCCGACCGCGTCGGCGAGCGCGCCGCGCATCGAGACGGTCCGCACGCCGACGACGACGGTGCCGGCGAGCCCGTCCTCCAGCGACAGCAGCTCGTCACGCAGCGACTCGAGCTCGGCGAACACGCGCCGGGCCGACGCGGCGATCAGCGCGCCAGCGGGCGTGAGCCCGATCCGGCGGCCCCGCCCCTCCAGCAGCTCGATACCGAGCACCTCCTCGAGCTCGGCCCGCATCTTCGCGACCGCCGCATACGTGATCGAGAGCGCATCGGCGGTCCGCTGCAGGCTGCCGGTGTCGGCGAGGGTGCGGACGAAGCGCAGGTGCCGCAGTTTGAGCCGGTTCAGCGGCACCGCGATCTCGGACGGCCCGGATGGCGGCGATCCGGACGGCGGCGACCCGTGACGCGGCGGTGCGTCCGGCGGCACGTCCGGCGGCGCGATCACCGCTCTCCCGCCCACCGTCACCGGGCCTGCCGGCGCGCGCCGCGCCGCGCCGGCGCCGGCGGTGCGGGCATCGCGATCGGCAGGCGCATTTCCGACTTGACCTCCTTCAGCACGACGCTGGAGCGTACATGGGTGACGCCCGGCAACCGGAACGCGGTCTCGTGCAGGAACCGCTCGTAGGCGCCGATGTCCTGCACCAGCACCTTGATGACGTAATCGGCCTGCCCGGTGGTGGAGTAGCAACTGACGATCTGCGGGCACTCGGCGACGGCGCGCTCGAAACGATGCACGTCGGCCTCGCTATGCCGCGTCAGGTTCACTTCGGCGATCACGCACAGCGCGAGCCCGACCTTCCCGCGATCGACCAGCGCCGCATAGCCCTTGATGATGCCGCTCGCCTCCAGGTCCTTGACCCGCTTCCAGCACGGCGTCCCCGACAGGCCCGCCGCCGCGGCGAGCTGCTGCACGGTCTGCCGCGCGTCGCGCTGCAGCTCGGTCAGCAGCACGACGTCATGACGATCCAGAGTATCCATGGCATACCTTCGGGTATTGACCCATCCTGCGCCTTGCACTGCATCCCTGTCGCCCACCGCGCGACCCCTTCCCGTACTCCGACAGGCTCTAGAGGGGTTCCAGGCGAGATCGGGGAGGCTCATGCGGCCGGGGATGGCGGAGTGGGTTTCGATCGATGCAGCGCAGCAAGACAGCGGAAGAACGCCATTCTCGAACTGCGCTCCGAAACAGAATCTTATACCGATGCGAACTCGATCCGGCAGCAAGTAAGAACCACGTTCCGCGCACTTCGGCGTACGCTACTCCTCATGACGCAGATCGACTCCGCCCCTGCCCCGGACCCGGTCACCGACGGGATCGTGCATCCGGACTATCGGCTCGCCGACGCGCTGTGGGCGAACGGCGGCCAGGTCTTCCTGACCGGCACGCAGGCGCTGCTGCGGCTGATGCTGATGCAGCGCCGCCGCGACGCGGCGTCCGGCCTGAACACCCGCGGCTTCGTCAGCGGCTACCGCGGCTCGCCGCTCGGCATGGTCGACCAGCAGGTCTGGAAGGCTGGCAAGCGCTTCACCGAGGCCGGCATCCGCTTTCTGCCGGCGATCAACGAGGAGCTCGGCGCGACCGCGGTGCTCGGCACGCAGCGGGTCGAGGCCGACCCCGAACGCACGGCAGACGGCGTATTCGCGATGTGGTACGGCAAGGGCCCGGGTGTCGATCGCGCCGGCGATGCGCTGAAGCACGGCAATGCCTACGGCGCGTCGCCGCACGGCGGCGTGCTGATGGTCGCCGGCGACGACCACGGCTGTGTCTCGTCATCGATGCCGCATCAGAGCGACCAGGCGTTCCAGAGCTGGCTGGCGCCGATCGTCGCGCCGGCGTCGGTCGCGGAATACCTCGAGTTCGGGCTGTACGGCTGGTCGCTGTCGCGCTTCTCCGGCAACTGGGTCGGCTTCACCGCGCTGTCGGAGATCGTCGAGAGCGCCTCGACCGTCGACCTCGACGCGATCAATGCGCGGGTCGCCGCCTGGGCCGATGCCGACACCGTCCGCGCGGTCACCGGCTACGCGCCGCCGGCCGACGGCCTGCACTATCGCTGGCCCGACCTGCCGTCGCTCGGGATCGAACAACGGCTGCATGCCAAGCTCGACGCGGTACGCGCCTTTGCGCAGGTCAACTCGATCGACCGGATGATCGTCGATGCGCCGGCAGCGCGCGTCGGCATCGTCACCGCCGGCAAGGCGCACTACGACTTCATGGAGGTGCTGCGCCGGCTCGAGATCGCGCCGGAGGCGCTCGCCTACCATGGTGTCCGGATCTACAAGCTCGGGCTGACCTATCCGATCGAGCCGACCCGGATCCGCGAGTTCGTCGACGGACTCTCGGAAGTGCTGGTGATCGAGGAGAAAGGCGACATCGTCGAAGCGCAGCTGCGCTCGATGCTCTACAACGCGCCGGTGCGGCCGGCGATCGTCGGCAAGCACGACGCCGCCGGCAAGCCGCTGGTGTCGGCGCTCGGCGAGCTGCGGCCGTCGCGGCTGATCGAGCTGGTCGCGCAGTGGGTGGTCCGCCACTTCCCGGACCTCGACCGCCGCCATCTGGTCCGCGACTTTACGCTGCCGGAGCTGCTGTCGAATGCCTCCGACAGCGTCAGGCGGCTGCCGTACTTCTGCGCCGGCTGTCCGCACAACACCAGCACGCGCGTGCCCGAGGGCTCGCATGCGCAGGCAGGCATCGGCTGCCATTTCATGGCGAGCTGGATGGACCGCGACACCGAAGGCCTGATCCAGATGGGCGGTGAAGGCGTCGACTGGGTCTCGCACGCGATGTTCACCAAAGTGCCGCACGTCTTCCAGAACCTCGGCGACGGCACCTACTACCACTCGGGCTACCTGGCGATCCGCCAGGCGGTCGCCGCGCGCGCGACGCTGACCTACAAGATCCTGTTCAACGACGCGGTCGCGATGACCGGCGGCCAGCCGGTCGACGGCATCATCTCGGTCGACGGCATCGCGCGCCAGGTCGAGGCCGAGGGCGTCAGACAGGTGGTGGTCGTCTCCGACGACATCGGCAAGTACAAGGCGATCGAGAGCCGCTTTCCGGCCGGCACCGAGTTCCACGACCGCGACGCGCTCGACGCGGTCCAGCGCAAGCTGCGCGAGACGCCGGGCGTCACCGTGCTGATCTACGAGCAGACCTGCGCCGCCGAGAAGCGCCGCCGCCGCAAGAAGGGCGAGCTGGTCGACCCGGCGCGCCGGATCTTCATCAACGATCGCGTCTGCGAAGGCTGCGGCGATTGCTCGGTGCAGAGCAACTGCGTCGCGGTGCTGCCGCTCGAGACGCCGCTCGGCCGCAAGCGCAAGATCGACCAGTCGAGCTGCAACAAGGACTACTCGTGCGTCAAGGGGTTCTGTCCGAGCTTCGTCGGCGTGATCGGCGGCAAGCCGCGCAAGCAGGCCGGCGCGCTCGCGTCGGACCGCAGCGGCGTGCTGGCGCGGCTCGCGGCGCTGCCGCAGCCGGCGCCGCATGACTGGACCGGCCCGTACGACCTGCTGGTCACCGGCGTCGGCGGCACCGGCGTCGTCACCGTCGGCGCCGTGATCGCGATGGCCGCGCATCTGGAAGGCAAGAGCGCGAGCGTGCTCGACTTCATGGGCTTCGCGCAGAAAGGCGGCGCGGTGCTGTCGTTCGTCCGGCTCGCCGACGTGGCGTCGCGGCTGAACCAGGTCCGCATCGACACCCAGCAGGCCGACGCGGTGCTCGCCTGGGACCTGGTCGTCGGCGCGTCGGCCGACGCGCTCGCGACCGTCCGCCACGGCCGCACCTGGATCCTCGCCAACGTCCACGGCGTGCCGGTCGCCGAGTCGCTGAAGAACCCGGACGCGAGCCTGAAGCTCCCGGAACTGCAGCAGAAGCTGCGCTTCGCCGCCGGCGACGACCGGGTCGAGACGCTCGACGCGCAGGCGCTCGCCGAGGCGCTGCTCGGCGACTCGATCGTCTCGAACATCCTGGCGATGGGCTATGCGTGGCAGCGCGGGCTGATCCCGGTCGGGCTCGCGGCGCTCACCCGCGCGATCGAGCTGAACGGCGTCGCGGTCGACAACAACAAGCTGGCGTTCTCGCTCGGCCGGCTCGCGGCCGCCGACCCGGCCGCGATCGAGCGGCTGCTGGCCGGCGAAGACCGCGCCGCCGATCCGGCCGGCGAGCCGCTCGACGCGCTGATCGCGCGCGGTGTCGCCCACCTGACCGGGTATCAGAATGCCGGCTATGCCGAGCGCTATGCGAGCTTCATCGCGCGCGTCCGCGAACGCGAGCTCGCGGCTACCGGCGCAGGCGCAGCGGGCGACGGCACTGCGGCGACCGGCAACGCCGCGGCGAATGACGGCCAGCTGCCGTTCACCCGAGCGGTCGCGCAGAGCCTGCTGAAGCTGATGGCGTACAAGGACGAATACGAAGTCGCGCGGCTCTACAGCGACGGCGAGTTCACCCGGGCGCTGCAGCACCAGTTCGACGGCGACTACGCGCTCGAGTTCTACATGGCGCCGCCGGCATTGAGTCGCGCGAAACAGGGGCAGCCGCCGAAGAAGGTCCGGCTCGGCGGCTGGATGGTGCCGCTGCTTGCGGTGCTGGCGCGTCTGCGCGGGCTGCGGGGAACGGCACTCGATCCGTTCGGGCGGACCGAGGAGCGGCGGATGGAGCGCGAGCTGATCGAAAGCTACCGCGCACGGATCGAAGGATTGTTGCCCGGCCTGTCGGCGAAGACGCTGGCCGCGGCCACCGCGATCGCCGCGCTACCGCTGGCGATGCGCGGCTACGGCCACGTCAAGCTCGCCAATGTCGCGCTGGCGCGGATCCAGGAGGCCGAGTGGCTGCATCGCTTCGACCCGCAGCGCTATCCGCGGCCGGAGGCGAAGGCGACCGCCGGGCAGTTTCGCGGGATCGCGATCGCGCGAGCGCGTTGAATCTCGCAAGGCGCAGCAGCAGGCACCACTGGCGCGCTCAGCCGCTCTTGCCCGGCGGGCGCGGCTGCTGCGCCAGCGCGGCGGCGAGCCGCTGGACCAGCAGCGACTTCTCCACCGGCTTGACCATGAAACCGACGGCGCCCGCCTCGATCGCGTCGACCACGATCGGTCGTGCGCTGTGGCTGGAGACCATGAGCACCGGAATCTGCCGATGCAGCTCGGACTTGCGGACCTGGCGCAGCACGTCCGGCCCGGCCAGGTCCGGCAGATCGACGTCGAGCAGGATCAGGTCCGGCGTGCGCCGCGTCAGCAGGCGGAATGCCGCTTCGGCGTTGGGCGCCCAGTCGAGTTCATAGGGCTCGGTCGCGAGTTGCGCGCTGAGCAGCTTGAACTGCATTTCGTCATCTTCGATGACCAGGATCCGCGTCCGGACCCGGGCGGCGAGCGATTGCAGGCCGCGGACCGCGTCCAGGTGCGGCTTGATCTGTTCCGTCAACTCGCCGTTCCAGGCGCGGATCGGCGCCGAGGCAGCCGACGATGCGCGCGCCGCGTCGGCAACCCGCTCGTCCCGGAAGCGCTGCGCCTGGGCGGTGAACGCCGCTAGGTCGCCGACCTGCAGCGAGGTGTCGAAGCGACCCGACGCCACGTTGTCGGAGAACGCGTCGATTGCGTCGCCGAGTTGCTGGACCGCCGCTTGGCGCGACGCGTCGAACTCGCCGATCCGATTGTCGAGCTCGGCCTGCGCGGTCGCCAGGGTCGATTCGAGCGACGCGATCCGGCGGGCCTGCCTGGCCAGTTGCGCCGCCGATGCCGACTGCTCGGCGGCGTCGAGGTAGCGCAACGCGAGCCGCACCGACATTTTCAGCCGGGGTCCGTCGTGCGACAGCGGCCAGAACAGCACGTAGTCGTCGAAGAACTCCTTCTCGCACAGTGCGTAGACGCTGTTGACCTCGTCCTTGGTGCACAGGATCAGGGTCCGGTGGGGCAGATCGTGCGTGCGGCCGGAGAAGCGGTAGAGTCCGAAGCAGTAGTGCTGCGCCTTCGCCAGCGAATTGAACGCGAGCAGCAGCACGCGCGGCTCGTGCTCCTCGAAATCGGTCGCCGCGGTGTCGGCGCTGCGGGATACGACGATCTCGCCGAAGTCGGTGCCGAGCAGCTTGCGCAGCGTGTCGGCATCCGTACGCGTATCGGTGGCGATCAGGATACTGACCCGATTGCGTGCTGCGCCGGAATTGTTGTTTGTCGGCGACGCTTGTTTCACCCGTGAACCTCTTCTATGTGGGGAGGACGGCATCGATGCCACGCAGACGCTCGCTCGGCGTCGCGCGGCGTTAACGATATGAAACAATACAGGACATGGACGATCCGCCGGTGTTCGTCGCCTTTTCGTTGGAGGGGCAGCAGTTCGCAGTGCCGGTCGCTGCGGTCGAACGGGTCGTGCCCGCGGCAGCCATCCGCCGGCTGCGCGAGGCGCCGGAGCCGCTGATCGGTCTGATCGATCTGGCCGGTGTCGTGACGCCGGTCCTCGACGTGCGGACCGAGGGCCCGCGCGACCGCGAGATCGAGGTCGACGATCGTTTCCTGGTGCTGGGCGACCGCGAACGCCGGGCCGTCGTCGTCGTCGACGCGGTCGAAGGCGTCGTGCCGGCATCACCCGGCAGCGTCCTGGCGCTCGACGCCGCGGCGCGCTATGAAGGCGGCCCGGCGGCGACCTGGCAGCGGGTCGACGGCCTGGTGTTGATCCATGATATCGATTCGTTGCTGACCGGCGCCGTGATGCGGTCGGTCCGTGCCGCCATGGCCGATCAGCCGTGACCGCCGACGTGCTGACCGAGGCCGAGACGATACGCCTCAGCGAATGCATCCGCGGTGCGGTCGGTCTCGACTTTCCGGTCGAGCGCCACCGTGACCTGGCCCGTGGCCTGGAGCGCGCCGCGTCGGAACTCGGCATCAGGAAGCGCGACCTGTACGCCGAGGTGATCGCGTCCGTGTCCGGTTCGAAACCGCTGCGCGCGCTGACCCGCCAGCTGACCGTCGGCGAGACTTTCCTGTACCGCGAGGCCGAGACGCTCAATGTGTTGTCGTTCGCGGTGCTGCGCGAGCTGATCGAGCGGCGCCGGCCCCATCGGCGACTCCGGCTGTGGAGCGCGGCCTGCTGCACCGGCGAGGAGGCGTATTCGCTCGCGATCATGATCCACCGGCTGCTGCCCGACATCGCCGAATGGGACATCCGGATCCTCGGGACCGACATCAACGAGCGCTTCCTGGAGCGGGCCGAGCGCGGTCGCTACGGCAACTGGTCCTTCCGCAGCGCGCCGCCGTGGCTGCTGCCGGGCTATTTCACGCCGGTCGACGGCGGGCTGCACGCGCCGGTCGCCGCGGTCCGGCGGCTGGTGTCGTTCGCGCCGCTGAACCTCGCCGATCCGGCCGATGCCGGCTGGCCTTCCGACGAATCGGTCGACGTGGTCCTGTGCCGCAACGTGCTGATGTACTTCTCGCCCGGTATCGTCCCGCAGGTGATCGCGCGCGTCCGGCGCACGATGGCCGCCGACGGCTACCTCGCAGTGGGGCTGTGCGAGGCACAGACGGTGCAGCAGACCGGGATGGCACCGATCGTCGTCGATGGCGTCACGTTGTTCCGGCCGGCGGTGCGACGGTCCGCGGCCACGGCTGCATCGGTCGCCGCGCCTGCGGCGCGCCCGTCGCGGCCACGGCTCGCCCGCGCGCTGCGCGGCGAACCGGCGGCCGACGCGCCGAAGCGCAGACCGCCCCGCGCCGCGGCCTGCGCTTCGGATCGCCTGGCGCAGGCGCGGGTGCTGGCCGATCGCGGCGAGCGTGCCGGTGCGCTGGCGATCATCGACGAGGTGCTGGCACGCAATCCGGCCAATGTCTCGGCGTGCTACCTGAAGGCGCTGATCCTGGTCGAGGCCGGCAACGGCGACGCCGCACGGACCGCACTGCGCCAGGCGCTCTATATCGACGACACCCTGGTCATGGCCCACATCGGCCTCGGCACGCTCGACGGACAGGCCGGCCATCGCACCCGTGCCGCCGGTCACTACGGCCGCGCCGCTCGGCTGCTGGCCGCGACGCCGCCCGAGGCGACCGTGCCCGAGTCCGGCGGCCTCACCGCCGCGCAGGTCGCCGCTTCGCTCGCGTCGATCATCTCGGAGCGGGTGCGGAGATGAGGTGCGCTGTGTTACTTGCGTCGATCGGCGGGGCAACGGCGTCTCCCGCTGGGCGGGGGTCGACTGCGCTGATCGCCGCGGCAACGGCGACTCCCGCGGGGCGGGGGGTCGCCGTTGCCAACACCGGCCGAGCATGCCCAGAGAGGAAGGTGAGCCGCGGTTCGGTTGGTGAGGTTGCTGTTGGTGGGTCGGTGCCGGTAGGTACGGTCGCGTCGAGCCGTTGCGTTGGTCGCGGTCGAGTCCGCGGCGATCGAGTTTGCCGCCATCCTGTTGGCCGCCGTCCTGTTCGCCGCAGTCCTGTTCGCTGCAGTCCGGTGCGACGCAGCCAACGATCGATCCACCAGAAACCGACCCTACGCATTCACCTACACACACAGAAGGCGCGAACCACTCTCTGTTCTCCCGCAGGATGGGGACCCTCTGTGGATGCTCGGGTGGTGTTGGCGACGGTGGTCGGGGCGGGGTGGGGGTGT
>JBFWQR010000001.1:0-170751 GCA_050249335.1 Lautropia sp. | reverse complement strand
GAGCACGGCCTGGACCGCTGCAAACACCCGCTCCAGATTTCGCTGCCTGCCGGCAACGGTGACATAGTCCGGATCATCGGCTAGGTCGGCGCGCCCGAAGATCATCAGGAAGTTGCGCCAGTGCACGTCCGTGTACGGCAGGACGCACAGATAGCCGTCCCTGGTCTTGAACGGCCGGCGCACGGCCTGACGGTAGGGCGGGTAACCCATGCGGTCGAGAACGGGCTCGAAGGCCGCGCCACCGAGATGTTCCTGCAAGTTGAACGCAACCATCGTCTCCATCATCGGCACCACGACATGCTGCCCCTTCCCCGTGCGCTCGCGATGCAGCAGGGCGCCCGCGCTCGCGTAGGCGGCATGGACCGCAGTCACCTTATCGGCGATCGCCGACGGGAAGTACCGAGGTTCGCCGGCGACGACCGTCTGAAGCATGGCCATGCCCGACAACGCCTGGATGATGTCGTCGTAGGCCGGCAGGCCGCCATAGGGTCCATCGTCTCCGAAGCCGGTCACCTGGCAGTAGACGATACCTGGATTGACTACGGCGAGGCTCTCGTACGAGATCCCGAGGCGCTGCGCTGCGTTGCTGCGCATCGAGTGCAGCAGGACATCGCTGCGCCTTGCGAGCCGCAGCACCGCAGCGAGACCATCCGCCCGCTTGAGATCGAGCACGACGCTTCGCTTGTTCCGATTGTTCGACAGAAACAGCGAGCCCATCCGGGCGGACCGGCGGACGCCGATGCCGCGGGTGATATCGCCGGCGGGTGGTTCGACCTTGATGACGTCGGCGCCCATGTCGCCGAGATATTGGCCGCACATCGGACCGAGCACGACCGAAGAGAGGTCGAGCACGGTCAGCCCCGCCAACGGGCCGGCAACGGGCGCACCGGACATGTATTCAGTCCTTGCCAGCAGCACGCAGGCGGGCGCGCTGCACGATGTCGCGGTAGCGCGCGATCTCGTCGCGCATCAGCGCCGCGAACGGTTCGGGCGGCAGGTACCGGACTTCGAAGCCGGCCGTTCGCAGCTCCTGCTGCAGCGACGCATTGCTCGCGATCTCGCGGATGCTGTCCGACAGAATGCGGACCGCATCCGACGGCGTTCCCGACGGCGCCAGCAGACCGATCCAGGAGCGGTACTCGAAGCCCGGCATGCCCGACTCGGCAAAGGTCGGAATATCGGGAGCCAGTTCCGTGCGCTCGTCGCTCATCAGGGCGATCGCACGCTGCTTCCCCGAACGAATGCTCGGCAACGCGTTGCTGAGGTTGTCGACGACGACCGGAACGCGCCCGCTCGCGACGTCGATGTTCGCGAGCGCCATCCCCCGATACGGCACCATCTGCATGTCGATCCCGGCAGCGAGTTTCAGCGCTTCGCCGGCAAGGTGGTGCGGCGTGCCCGAACCCGGCGTCGCATACGACAGGGTATTGGGATGCGCCTTGGCGTGCTCGATGAACTCGGTCAGATTCCTGACCGGCAAGGCTGACGACGTCGCGAGGATCAGACGGGAGATCGCGATCAACGCGATCGGCTGGAAATCCCTCTGAGCGTCGTACGGCAGATTGCTCTCGAACACCGGTTGCACGGATAGCCCGGCACTCGATCCCATCAGGAGCGTGTAGCCATCCTTCGGCGCCTTGGATGCGTAGGCCGTGCCGACCACGTTCCCTGCGCCGGTCCTGTTCTCGACGACTACCGGTTGGTCGAGCCGTTGTCGCAAGCGCTCGCCGAACAGCCGGGCGATGACGTCGGTTGCGCCGCCTGCCCCGGTGGCCACGATGATTCGGATCGGCCGAGATGGATAGGTGTCGGCCTTGGCAGGCGTGGCCAGGATCGCCACCGACGCAGCCGCTAGCAGCAGCGATCGGGCATGTACGGGGAAGTGCACTTCGGTCTCCTTTCTGTCTGTCCTGAAGAACGCCGCTCGCTTGCGCCGCGGCATCGCGATCGAACCTCGGCGGCTTCGGGCTGTCTGCTCAGGCCGCAAGCACGCCCTCGACGGTCTGCTCTCCGGTCGGCTGCGTGCCGCAGATCTGAACTCGCGTTCCAACGCGCCTTTGCGGGAAGTAGTCGAAGACGGCCATGTGCTGCACGCAGCGGTTGTCCCAGAAGACGACGGTGTGCTCTCGCCACTTGACCTGGCACTGGAACTCCGGCCTGGCGATATGGCGGAAGAGCATCTGCAGCACGGCGTCGCTCTCGGCGGGCGAGAGGCCGACGATGCGACTCACGTACATGCTGTTGACGAAGATCAGCTTGCGGCCGCTTTCCGGATGAACACAGATCACCGGATGCCGGTTCCTGGGGTATTCCCTCCGCTCGAAGCTCGAACCGCGATAGACCAAGGCACCGTCATGGACCGCGGTCAGCCCTTCCAGCAGGCGCTTGATCGGTGCCGATAGCGCCTCGTAAGCTGCATACATGCTGGCGAACAGCGTGTCGCCGCCGATCTCGGGGACCTCGGTGAGCTTGAGGATGCTGCCCAGCGGCGGTTCGAGGTCGCACGATGCATCGGTATGCCAATCTTCACCGAAGACCACCTTGGTCTTTTCATCGGCGTGGATCGGAATGACTTCGCGACGCTCGCGAGCGATGCTTCCCGCCGTCGGATGGATGTAGAGCCTGCCGAACTGCCGGGCGAACTCGATCTGCTGATCGACGGAAAGCTGCTGATCGCGGAAGACCAGAACGCCTCGATCCGCGATCGAGCGACGCAGATCCGCGATCGTTTCCGGCGCGAGAGGCATCGCGAGATCCACGCCGGCAACCTCCGCGCCGACATGCGGGCTCAGCTTCCGGATCAGCAGAGGGGGATGACTCATCGGACATTCCTCCGGCTGATGAAACGAGCCGGCACCGTATCGATCTCATCGGCTTCCCGATGCACGTGCGTACTCAACGTGTGCGTCAGATAGCCATGCACGAACTGCGATGTCATGCCGAGCGAATCCAACGCCAGATGAGTCGCCGCCTTGCCGACCGCGATCGCGTCGCGGGGCAAACCGACCACTCGCTCTGCCCACGCCTCACCGACCGATTCCAGCTCGCCCGGCGCCACCGCGCAATTGACCAGACCGATCCGGGCAGCCTCGGCGCCGCTGACGGAGTTGGCCAGCAGCAGCATCTCGCGCGCTTTGCGAGCTCCGAGCGTGAGCATCAGCCAGCTGGTCAGATAGGCTGCCCCGGCAAGATTGCCGCGTTGCTCCGGGTGGCCGAGAACGGCATCGTCGGTAGCGACCGCGAGATCGGTCGATTCGACGAGACTCAGGCCGGCGCCCAGGCAATGTCCGTGGACCAATGCAATCGTCGGCTTCGCAGCATAGAAGAGGCTACGGAACTGCTCGAGCCGGCGCCGATCGAACTGCAGGCGGGCGCGCTGGCTCGGAGCCTCGCCCCCGGCGCTCGGGCGGGAGTAGGCCGATCGGACCTCGGTCAAGTCCTGGCCGGCGCAAAAGTCCTGACCTTCGCCTTTCAGCAGCACGACTCTGACGCTATCGTCGTCCTCCGCAAGACGGATCAGCTCGACGATCCTCTGCAGCATCGCGTAGGTGAGCGCGTTCCGCTTTTCCGGACGACGCAGGACGATATAGGCTCGGCCGTCGCGCGTCTCGTAGGAAACAGCATGATCGGCACCGCGATTCGCTACCATCGGATTTGTCTACCTCGGCCACCCGCCAGAATCCGAGGATCCCTGTCGCAGCAAAGACCTCGGTCGTCGAGTCGGAGCAGTATGGTCATCGCGTTCAGCACCACGCAATGCCCCGAAGCGCCCGCCGATAAGCAATGCTTATGAACTTGCAGCACTTCCACTATCTGCGACTGGTGATTCGCGAGGGGAGTTTCGCGGCGGCCGCGAAAGCCGCACATGTCAGCCAGCCGGCCATCACGCAGGCAATGCAGGCGCTCGAGACCTCACTCGGTCTGCCGCTGTTCGAATGGCACGGACAGCGCAAGCGGCCGGGACCGACCGCGTTCCAGTTGGTGAAGTGCGCCGAGGACCTGGAGGAGCGCGTCGCGGCCATCAGAGCGGCGGCGCACGACTCCGGCGGACCGTCCGATCTCGTGCGTCAGCCGATCGGACTGCGCTTCGGCATGTCGCCGGGCACCGCATCGCTGTATGGCCCGTTGATCGTCCGCGTCTGGCAGGGCCTGGGCGGCATTCGCGGGCCGGTCCAGATGAGCAATGGCAGCTCGCCGGAGCTCGTCCGTGCGCTGCTCAGCGGAGAACTCGATCTCGTGGTCTCGCCGCGGCCGCGCGGCGAATTGCCGCCCGAGTTGCTGGCGGTGACGCTGTTCCACGGGGCCGGGCGAATCTATGCTCGTCGAGGCCACCCGATGTCGGGTGCGCGTTCGCTGAGCGATCTGGAGGGCGTTGGATGGGTCGTGGCAGGCACTGCCGGCACGCCCGGCTACATGATCGAGGAGGCCCATCGAGTCAGAGGCTTCGAACCGATCCGAATCGACGTGCGATGCGCCGAGTACGGAACGTTGCTGCACCTGGTCTCCCTGACCGATCTGATGGGTGTCGTGCCGTACTGGGTCTTCGTCGATGGAGTCCAGCGGGAACGAGTACGCCCGCTTGCGATCCGGGAAGGGCTGCCCCGATACGAGGTCTGCGCGTTCACGAAACGCGGCACGCGAGGCATCCCCGACGGCGAACTGCAAGCCCTCGTCGAAGCGCTGCGCAACGACGAGGCGGCGCGGGTCGTCGAAGGCTGACGGGCCGCGTCAACCCGGCGGCTGCCGGGCCATGAACCAGGCGACGGCCTGCGCCCGCGATTGCAGTCCGAGCTTGTCGAAGATATTCGCCACGTGGCGCTTGACGGTGTGCGGGCTCAGCGACAGCGTGCGTGCGATCAGCTTGTTGCTGTCGCCGGCGCTCAGGCGTTGCAGCACCTCGAACTCGCGTTCGGTCAGCTTGCCGGCCGGCGCGTCGGCGCCGGCCGGAGCCGGCGCGGCGCTGCCGACATGCGCGAAGGCATCGCGCAACGACCGCAGCAGTGCCGCATCGGCCGCTGCGAGGCGCCCACCCCAGACGGCCGAGGACAGACCTTGCAGCACTCGCGGCCCGGCCATCAAGGCGCCGCCGACGCTGCCGCCGGCGTGCGCCTGTGCCAGCCACGGTCGCAGCAGGGCGGCCGCCTCGTCGAGCCGGCCGCCCTGCCGGCGCCAGTCGGCCAGCAGCAGCAGCGCCTGGCTGGCCGGAAAATGGCACGAGAATTCGTCGAGGCTCGCCAGCGGCCGCAGCAGGTCTTCGGCAGCGTCATGCCGGCCCGAGATCCAGGCGAGCAGCGCCTGCGTCATGCGCCGCTGCAACGGCACGAAGGTCCATTCGCATGGATTGGCGGCTTCCATCAGCTGCTCGGCAGCGGTGCGCAGCCAGGCTTCGTCGCCGAGAATCCAGGCAGCGCGCACGGCGCTGAAATGGTATTCATGGCCGTGGCAGAGCCGGTTGCTGGCCGAGGTGCGCGCGATGTCGTCGACCCCGAGACGCATCGCCTGCCGCGCACCTTCGGCGTCGCCGCGCAGCGCGTCGATCAGGATGTGGCTCATCAGATTGTCGACCAGCAGATGGTGCGGACTGCCCAGCCAGCGCACGTCGGCATCGGCCTGCGCCAGCGCCTGCACCGCATCGTCGAGCCGGCCGCGCGCGATCGCGCGCCAGGCACGCGCATGCCACAGGCCGGCGCGCAGCGGCACCGGCTGCTCGCCGATCAGCGCGCTGGCGCCATCGTCGAAGCGGCGCAGTAGCGGCAGCATCCCGGGCATGCCGGCCATCAGGCCGAGCATGACGAAGCATCGGCTCCACAGATCGAGCGATCGCTGCCGCTCCAGCGCCTGCAGCATGACGGTGCACTGCTCGAACAGGCCGGTGCCGTCCTGCGCCGCGTAGGCATCCCATAGCGCGAAGAAGCTCACCAGCGCGCGATCGGCATCGCCGAGCGGCTCGGCACGCAGCGCGCTCATCATGCGTCCGGCGTCTTCGCCGTGGCCGCTGTTGCGCAGCGCCGAGGCCAGATAGACGCGCGCCCGCACGGCGTCGCCGTGGCGTCCTGCCTGCACGTAGCCGTCGCAGGCGTCCTGCATGGCAGCGCGCAGCGCATCGAAGTCGAACTGCGTGAACACGCACAGGCCCTGTAGTTCGTGCAGCTCGGGCTGGCCGGCCCAGTGCTGGCGCGGGATCAGCGCCAGCAGCCGGGTCACTGCCCGGGCGTCGCCATCGGTCAGCAGGCGCGGCGCACCATCGACCAGCCGGCGGCCGGCTTCGTCCCAGGCGCCGGCACGTGCCAGCAGGCCGACCGCGCGCGCCAGATCGGGTTCGCAATCGGCGGCGCGCCGCAGCAGCGGCACGATCTCGTCGGGGTGCTCGCGCTGCAGGCAGTGTTCGAGGAAGTCACGGAACAGCTCGTGCAGCCGCAGCGTGATCGGCTCGGTGTCGAGCACGCTGACCAGCAGCCCGATGCGCTCGACACGGGCCAGCAGGCGCGCGCTGTCGGTGCGTCCGCTGACCTGCCGGCAGCGCGCCACCGTGAGCTCCGGCAGCACCGAACAGCGCAGCAGGAATTCGCGCAGATCGACGTCCATCGCATCGAGCACCTCGCTGGCCAGGTAGTCGAACAGATGGCGTTGCGTGATCGGCGGCAGCTCGCCCTGCGCCAGCGAACCGAGCGCCTGGGCACCGGCGCGCAGACTCAATCGCAGCGCCGCCGGCCAGCCGCCGGTGCGCTCGACCAGCCGGGCCGTCGCGGCCGACGTAACGCCGAGGTCGACGGCTTGGGCGCCGCCCTGCTGTTGCAGCAGGCGCAGCGCTTCGGTGGTGTCGAAGCGCAGTTCGTCGATGCCGAAATCGCTGCACTCGCCGGCGACCCGCCAGCGCGCCAGCGGCAGCCGCGGCTCGCTGCGGGTCGCCAGCGCCAGGCCCCAGTTCGGCGGCAGCCGTTCGATCAGCGCCATCAGCCATTCGTTCACCTGGGGATCGGCGATCCGATGCAGATCGTCGATCACCAGCAGCCCGCGGTCGGCACTGCCGGCGGCCAGCGCGTTGACCAATTGCAGCGCCGCGGTGCGCGCGCCGCCTTCGCCCTGCGCCAGCGTGGCCAGCGCCTCCGGTGCCACGCGCCACGGCAGGTCGAAGGGCTCCAACGCCGCGGTCACGCAGGTCAGCAGGCGCGCCAGGTCGTCGTCGTCATCGGCAGAGACCCAGGCGAGCGGCCAATCGGCCGGCCAGCGCGCGATCTGCCGGGTCAAGGCGGCCGTCTTGCCGTAGCCGGCCGGGGCCTGCAGCAGCGTCAGCCGGTTGCTGCGCAGCGCGGTTGCCAGCGCCGTCTCCAGCCGTTCGCGCTCGATCAGCGCCACCCGCGGCTGCGGCGGCTGCAGCTTGGTCAGCGGAAACGGCAGCGGCCGGTCGGCGATGGTCTCGAGACGCATGGGCGGGCAGTGCTGCCGGACTGCACCGCATATTACCCGCCGCCGATGTACCCGCCACCGATGATTTCCCGAGCGTGCCGGCGCAGCGGCCGGCCGCGAGCCGGTTCGCCGGCGTGGGAATCAGGGGAAGCGCGCAACCGGTCCCCGGGGCTGCTGCCCGGGCGGCAGATAGGCCGGCGCGGGCTCGCCGGCGGGGCCGGCCGCCTTGATATAGCGGTAGATCGCACGCAGGTCGCCGTCGGTCATCGCGCGCAGATTGAACCAGGGCATCGGCGGCCGCGCTTCCATGCGCCGCAGGTACTGCAGCCATTGCGCCTCGCTCAGGTCCGCGACGAACAGGCGCAGATTCGAGCCGTAGGTCGTGCCCCACGGACCGTGCCAGCCCAGCGTGTCGCCGGTGAGCCATGCCGATTCCGGTGTCTTGCCGCCGTTCTGCGTGTAGCCGGGAGTATGGCAATCGTTGCAGCCGGCGGTCTGCACCAGATAGCGGCCCAGGGCCACCGGGTCTCGCGGCCGGTCATCGCCCGACTTCGCCGGCGGCTCTGCCGAAGCGGTGGCCCAAAGGAACGCGAGCGTTGCTGCGGCGACCATCGCCGCGGCGGCGATCGTTCCGGCAGCTGCGGTTCCGCGGCGATCTGCAGTTCTTGGTTGATCCATGAAAGCCTCCCTGAAGACCGCCGCGCGCGTCGGTCGGCGATCGTGACGGTTGTGATGTGCTGGTTGTGAACCGGTTCGCCATGGTGCGCGGCGCGCACCGCCGATGCCATCGCCCGGATGGGCCACTCGGCGGGCCACGGCGGTCCACGGCGGGCCACGACGGTCCAGCGGACCACGGCACACGGCGATTGCAAGCGGGGGAAGCGGATCCGTTGCGACAGTCCGACAGCTAGTGAAGATCCCGACTAGCGCGACTTGTCGGAAATTCTTACGCTTCGACTCCGGTGTATGACACGGGCGCGAGAGTCGCCCGGACAGGGGATCGCAACATGCCGGGGCCGCAGATGGAGACTCGGAATGTCGATCGTCCCTACTGGATGTCGTTCCGGGCGTTGATCATCGCGATCTCCGCAGGATGGACATCCACCTGCGTGGCGATCTGGCTCATCGTCGCACTGGCAACGATGATCTGGCCGGCCGGTATTCCGCTGGCTGGCCGGTGGGCACCGGCTGCCTATCTCGGCGGCCTGGTCATCCTGATCGGCGCAGCCGGCGCTTGCCGGGCGATCGCCAATCACGGCCGGAGAGCCGATCACGGCCGGACGGTCTCGTCACCGCATGCCGGACCGCCGTTCCACAGCGACAAGCGGCCTCACGAATCGTGAACGATCGGGCGCCGCCTACCGGCCCTTGGCCGCGGGCTTCTCGGTGTCGTAGGCGACCACGCGGTCGCCGCGCATCCGGTAGCCGCTGGCGCCCATCGAAGAGTTGGTCCGCGCCACCGTCAGGACGCCGCTGACCCAGACCGCATCCATCGTCTGGAATCCGCGGATCGGCTTCACGACGGCGACATGGACGATCTGGTTGGCCGGCGGCGGCGGCGTATGGATGCATGCACCGAAGTAAGGCACCAGCAGGAACTCGGCGATGCCCTGCTGCGTCTGCTCGAGCGGCACCAGATAGCCCGGCAACCTGACCGGGCGATCGGCCATCGCCGCAACCGTCGGCGCGTTGTCCCAGGCGGCGCGCAGCTGGTCCAGCAGCTTCTTGGCGCGCGGGTCCCAGTCCGAAAGACCGCCGAGTTGGTCGAGGCCGGCGATCTCCTTCATCGGATCCCAGTCTTCCGGTACCAGGTCGTCCCATGAAATCTCGGGATAGCCGATCGCGGCCGCCACCGGGGCAAGCCACGCGGCGATCAGTGCACCGAGCAGTTGCCGGCGCCGTCCTCTAAGCAGCATGGGCCCTCCTTCCAATCGAGCTCGAACCATTCGATGATCCCGCAACCGCGCGACCCCATCCCAAAGTCCGACAGGCTGCTAGGTCCGCGGCATCAGGCCGTCCGACAGCGACAGCCGGTAGGCCAGCCATCCCGGCAGCAGGCTCGCGAGCAGGCCGGCGACCGCCAGCCCGGCCAGATACGCGAGCTGCGTTGCGGTCGGCGCGAACGCGTGAACGGTCAGCCCGTAGGCCGATTGCAACCAGGGGCCTGCGATTGCCAGCGCTGCCACCATCACCGCGACCCCGAGCACGATACCCGAGGCGGCAACCAGCAGCCCTTCCAGCGCCAGCAGCAGCATCAGATGGTAAGGGTTGGCGCCGACCGCCCGCAGCACGGCCAGCTCCCGCCGCCGTTCGTTGAGCCCGGCCAGCACCACCGAGATCAGGCCCGCGACGCTGACGCCGGCGACCAGGCCCGACATCAGCAGCAAGCCTTTTTCGCCGGTGCCGATCACCTGCCACAGCTCGTCGAGCGCGACGCCGGGCAGGATCGCCATCAGCGGCTCGCCGTCGAAGCGGTTGATCTCGCGCTGCACCGAAAAGACGGCGGCCCGCGACTGGAGCCCGACCAGCGCCGCGGTGACCGCCTTCGGCTGCAGGTTGCGGACCGGCGGTGACGGCGCTGCGGCACGGCGTCCGGACGGCGGCACGCCGCCGATCCAGTCGGCATGCAGCGCCGTCATCGCCTGCAGGCTGATGTGGACCGTCCGGTCCACCGGCGTTCCGGTGGCGGCGAGGATGCCGGTGATCTCGAAGGGCTTGTCCGCATGGTCGGCCAGCTCGATCTCGCCGCTGCCGTGCGCGAGCGTGATTCTCTGGCCGAGCCGATAGCCGAGCCGATCCGCGACTTCGGCGCCGATCACCGCGTCGAACAGTTCGGCGAACACGGCGCCGTGCGCCAGCCGCAGCGGCTGCCGCGCACCGTAGCGGAAGTGGTCGAAGTAGTTCGGCGTGGTACCGACGACCGGAAAGCCGCGATGCGAGTCGCCGAGCGACAGCGGCACGACCCATTCGACGCCGCGCAGTTGCTCGAGCGCCTGGATGCTGCTCCAGCGGATGTCGTTGGTAGCCGCGCCGACGCGGAACACCGAATAGAGCAGCAGGTTCACCGAGCCGGTCCGGGCGCCGACGACCAGGTCGGTGCCCGAGACGGCCGACCGGAAGCTCTCGTGCAGATCGGTGCGGATGCGTTCGACACCGAGCAGCATCAGCGTCGCAAGCGCGATCGAGCAGACCGTCAACGCGAGCGTGAACCGCCGGTTCCAGGCGCTGCGCGCGGCCAGACGCAACAGGAACGCGCTCAATCTGGCTCGAGCGCCGGCGCGCTCGCCCGATTGATTGCCGGCAGCAGCAGCCGGCGCCGGAAGCGTTCGGCCAGCCGCTGGTCGTGGCTGACGAAAACCACCGCGCTCCGCGCCTGCGCACTGGCGACCAGCAGCAGGTCCAGGAACGATTCGCGCAACGCCTCGTCCAGCGCCGACGTCGGCTCGTCGGCGATGACCAGCGCCGGCCGGCCGATCAGCGCGCGGGCAGCGGCAACCCGCTGCTGCTGGCCGACCGAGAGGTCGCGGGCGGGCCGCTGCCACAGCGAACGTTCGAGACCCATGCCGTCCAGCCAGGCTTGCGCGTCGGCGAGCATCGAGCCGGCGTGATGCTCGGCGGCGGCGCGGCGCCGGCTGGAAAACCGGCACGGCGCCAGCACGTTCTCCAGCACGCTCAGATAGGGCAGCAGATTGAACTGCTGGAAGATGTAGCCGAGATTGTCGACCCGATGCCGGTCACGCGCGGCCGGCCGCATCCCGGCCCATTCGCGGCCCATCAGCGCGACGCGGCCCTGCCGCGGCAGCAGCACACCGGCCATCAGCGACAGCAGCGTGCTCTTGCCGCAACCGCTCGGGCCATGGAGGAACACGGTGTCGCCGGCTGCGACCTCGAGCGATTCGATCTCCAGGCAATCGACCGGGCTGCGCGGCCAGCCGAACCGCACCGCCTGGAGCGCGAGGACCGGGGCGTCGGTCATGGTCACGTCAGTGGCGTCCGGCCGCCCGAAGGCCCAGGGCCAGCAGCGAACGCAGTGAGCGTGGGGGTCCTCATTCTAAGGACCCAGCACGAGCCTCGGCGCCTTGGCGCTCGACTTGCGCTGGAACTGGCCCGCCGGCGAAGCGATCTGCGCGGCGATCGTTCGAATGCGCTTGAAGGCAGTGAACAAACCGATGTCGATGTAGCGGGCGGCCGTCGCGGCCTCGCAGTCGAACTTGACCGCCACATCGATGTCCGCGTGCTCCGCTGCGCTGGGCGCCGTTGCACCGGATGCCGCTGCGCCGGATGCCGCCGGCGGGCTGCCCCCGCTCCGGCTCGCCGTCGTGTCGCCGAAGCCGAGCACCGCCGACTCCATCTGCACGTCGGCCAGCTTGCAGCGGCCCGCCGGATCGGGCCGGAACAGCTGGTCGGCGGCCTCGAGTCGGCGGCGCAGGTCGGCCACGCGGGCCCGTTCGGCGTCGGTGCGCGGCGCACGCTCGAACCCGAGCAGATTGTCGAGCGGGGATTCGAACCGGATCGTGATCGAGTTCGAATCGATCGCGGCATCGAGGTCGATATGCCCGTGGGTGTGGGTATGTTGATGCTGGGCCACCGCCGAAGTCATGACAGCGGACGCCGCCAATGCGGTCGCTGTCCGAAGCGCGGCGGCGGCCAGGTCGCGGGATCGCTGCATCGAAGACCTCCTCGTCCAATGGGGCGCAGCCCGGATTATAGTGCTATTGCAACATCGTTATCATTAACGTTCCGTCAGCGCCGCCCACCCGCACCCGCGAGCGACGGCACCTGTCGACGGAGTACGGTATAGTCGGCCGATGACCCTCGCCGCAGCCTTGTCCCGCATTGCCGCCCCCGGCGGCTGGGGCGGCTGGACGCGCCTGCTGATGCTCGCGCTGGCCTGCGCGTTGCCGCTGCAGTCGATCGCGGCGGCAACGATGCTGTATTGCGGGCAACGCGCTGTCCACGGCGCGGTAGATCCGGCGAATCCCTCGGATCGGATACTGCCGGCACGCCAGGCGAGCAGCGTTTCGGTCGCAACGCGCGGCGCGCCGTGTCCGTTGCATTCGGCCGGTGCAGACGCGGCCGGTGCAGACGCGGCTGTTGCAGCTGCGGCTGTTGCGGACACGGCGGGTGCGGATACGGCAGGTGCGGGCATGGCCCGCCTCGACTCGGGCCACTCGGGCGCGGACGAAGCGCAAGCGGTCGCCGCCGAGCCCGGCTGCAGCGTCTGCGCCGTCTGCTGTGCGCCGGCCGCGTTCATGACCAGCCCGTCGCTGACGTTCGGCGCAGCCGCCTCGCCTGCCGCATCCCTAGCGGCGCATCTGCCCCGCCTCGACTTCCTGACCGCGGCACCCGAACGACCACCCCGCGCCCTCGCCTGAGCAACCGGACGGCCGCTGGCCATCCGAACCACCGCACCGGGCAATCGGCCGATCGATCGG
This sequence comes from Lautropia sp., assembly GCA_050249335.1. Taxonomy (GTDB): domain Bacteria; phylum Pseudomonadota; class Gammaproteobacteria; order Burkholderiales; family Burkholderiaceae_E; genus Lautropia. The sequence goes on along the minus strand of JBFWQR010000001.1, from coordinate 157,909 downwards.
CCAGCATGCCGGTGCCCTTCCGGTCTGCAGCGAGGGTGCAATGTCGTCTTCATCACTTCGTCCGCCGGCGGCACACGCCGGCATGCCCGGCTCTGCCGCTCCCGGTGCCATCCTGCCGGGCGCCGTGCTGCCCGGTGCCGTGCTGCCCGGTGCCGTGCTGCCCGATGCCACCCTGCTCCGCGCCGCGCTGCTCGGTGCCGCCCTGCTCGGCGCATGGCCAACCCTGGCGAGCGCGCAAGCGAGTCCGCCGACCGCTGCCGACCCCTCGGCCGCGGTTTCGAGGACCATCCGCCCCGATCCGCTCGACGCCGCGGCTTTGGTGCCGCGACTCGAATACCGGACTGCGCTGCCACCGGCCGGCCGGATCGACGACCTGCCGGTCGGTGATTGGCGCGCGGCCAACGATACCGTCGGCCGGATCGGTGGCTGGCGGGCCTATCAGCGCGAAATCGCGCGCGATGCGGATGGCAGCCACGATCACGGCGCCCCGGCGCAACGGGGGACGCGATGACGGCCGCGATCCGCCCCGGCCAGCCCGCCGCCCGGCCACGTGGTACCGCCGTGAGGCGCGTTGCCGTGCTGACCACCGCGGTGACCGCGGTGCTGGCCGCCGGCTGCACGACGCTCGACGCCGACACCGCGTTCGCGCCGGTCGCCGCGTCGGCGCGCGAGCGCCTCGACCAGACGGTCGTCTGGAACCGCAGCGACGATGACGAACGCCGGATCACCGCGCGCGTCGCCGAACTGCTGCGGGCCCCGCTCGATGCCGATGCCGCCGTGCAGGTCGCGCTGCTGAACAGCCGTTCGCTGCAGGCGACCTTCCACGGCCTCGGCATCGCCGCGGCCGAGCTGATACAGACCGGCCGGCTGCCGAACCCGGGGTTCTCGTTCGGCCGCCTGCGGCGCGGCGACGAGCGCGAGATCGAGCGGACCTTCACGTTCGATCTGGCGCGGCTGCTCGCGTTGCCGCTGCTCGGCCACGTCGAGGCCGGCCGCTTCGAGCAGCAACGGCTCGAAGCGACGCAGGCGATGCTCGCGCTCGCCGCCGGCGCGCGGGTCGCATGGATCGACGCGGTCGCGGCCGAAGAGGCGGTCGGTTACGCGCGGCGGGTCGTCGATGCCGCGGCGGCGAGCGCCGAGCTCGCGAGCCGGATGGCCGGCGTCGGCAACCTCAACCGGCTGCAGCGCGCCCGCGAGCTCGCATTCGAGGCCGATGCCGCGCTCGGCCTGGCCCGCGCCGAACAGGCGCAGCGCGCCGCGCGCGAGCGGCTGACACGCGTGCTCGGCCTGTGGGGCGAGCAGACCGCGTTCCGGCTGCCGGCGCGGCTGCCGGAGCTGCCGGCGGCGGCCGACGATCTGCCCGATCTCGAGCGCACCGCGCTCGCGAGCCGGCTCGACGTGCAGGCGGCGCGCGCGGCCGTCGACCGGACCGCGCACAATCTCGGCCTCGCGCGCGCGACACGCTTCGTCAACGTGCTCGAGGTCGGCGCCGTCCGCGATTCATCGAACCGCGAGCCGACCCGCCGCGGCTGGGAGGTCGCGTTCGAGCTGCCGCTGTTCGACTGGGGCACGAGCCGCGTCGCACAGGCCGAATCGATCTACCGGCAGGCGTTCGAGCAGGCCGCGGCAACCGCGATCGCGGCGCGCTCGGAGGTCCGCGAGGCCTACGGCACCTATCGCGCGGCCTACGACATCGCGCGCTACCAGCGCGACACGGTGGTGCCGCTGCGCGCGCGGATCGCCGAGGAAAACCTGCTGCGCTACAACGGCATGCTGGTCGGCGTGTTCGAGCTGCTCGCCGACGCGCGCGGCCACACCACCGCGGTCGCCGGCTATCTCGAGGCGCTGCGCAACTTCTGGCGCGCCCGCGCCGATCTCGACCGCGCGATGACCGGCCGGCCGCTGCTGGCGGACGCGGGCGCTGGTACGACCGAGACGACCGGCAACGGCACCACGCTGGCCGCAGGCGCGAGCATCGCGGCAGGAGGACACCCGTAATGGATCGACGACGCTTCTTCGCCGGCGCCGGCACCGCCGCAGCGACCGCCGGCCTCGCCACCGTCGCCGCGGTCACTGCTTCGGCGGTCAACCGTGTCGCGCTCGCCGCATTGCCGGAACCGGTCATGCAGACCGGCGCCGACACCGCGCCGCCGCTCGAACCGCCGACCGGACGCCCTTACGATCCGGTCGTGACGCTGAACGGCTGGACCTGCCCGTGGCGAATGAACGCCGGGGTCAAGGAGTTCCACCTGGTCGCCGAGCCGGTGGTCCGCGAGATGGCGCCGGGCTTCAAGGCGCACCTGTGGGGCTACAACGGCCAGAGCCCGGGGCCGACGATCGAGGTCGTCGAAGGCGACCGCGTGCGGATCTTCGTGACCAACCGGCTGCCCGAGCGGACCAGCATCCACTGGCACGGACAGCGGCTGCCGAACGGCATGGACGGCGTCAGCGGCCTGACGCAGCCGGCGATCGAGCCGGGCAAGACCTTCGTCTACGAGTTCGTCGCGCGCCGGCCCGGCACCTTCATGTACCACCCGCATGCCGACGAGATGGTGCAGATGGCGATGGGCATGATGGGCTTCTGGGTCACGCATCCGCGGGCACGGCATCCGCTGATCGAGCGCGTCGACCGCGATTTCGTGTTCCTGCTCGCCGCCTACGACATCGAGCCCGGCGCCTACACGCCGAAGATCATGACGATGACCGACTTCAACCTGTGGGCGTGGAACAGCCGGATCTTTCCCGGCATCGCACCGCTGCCGGTGCGCCGCGGCGACCGGGTCCGGATCCGGATCGGCAACCTGACGATGACCAACCATCCGATCCACCTGCACGGCCACGAGTTCACGGTGACCGGCACCGACGGCGGCCCGACGCCGCCGGCTTCGCGCTGGCCCGAGGTCACCGCCGACATCGCGGTCGGCCAGATGCGCCAGCTCGAGTTCATCGCCGACGAGGAAGGCGACTGGGCGATCCACTGCCACAAATCGCACCACACGATGAACGCGATGGGCCACGACCTGCCGACGATGATCGGCGTCGACCACCGCGAGCTGGCCGCGCGGATCGCGCGGCTGGTGCCCGACTACATGGTGATGGGCGAGCGCGGCATGGCCGACATGACCGAGATGGCGATGCCGCTGCCGGACAACACCGCGCCGATGATGCATGCGAAGGGACCGCACGGCGCGATCGAGATGGGCGGCATGTTCAGCGTCGTCAAGGTCCGCGCCGGGCTGCCGCGCGGCGACTACAGCGATCCCGGCTGGTACCGGCATCCGCCGGGGACGATGGCGAGTGAATGGCGTGGCGTGGCGCCATCGGCGCCATCGGCGTCACCGCCGGCAGCGAGCCCCGGCGGCGCCGAGGCCCGGGTCCGCAAACCCGCGGCTCGCGGAACTCACCATCACTGAAGGAACGATCGAATGAACCTGAACGCCTGGAAAGCCGCGCGCGCCGCGCTGCTGGCGATTGCGACGGCCGCGGCCGGCCTCACGGCCGCCGACCGGATCGCGGCGGCGCCGCCGGATACCCGCGCTGCCGCCGCGACCGACGAACTGACCGAAGGCGAAGTCCGCAGGATCGACGCCGCCGGCCGCAAGCTGACGCTGCGGCACGGCGAGATCCGCCATCTCGACATGCCGGGCATGACGATGGTGTTCGAAGTGCATCAGCCCGCGTCGATCGACGGCTTGAAAGTCGGCGACCGGGTGCGATTCCGCGCCGAGTCGATCGACGGCGGCTATGCGATCACGCGGATCGAGCCGATGCCGTGACCCGGACGCTGGAACGCCGGGCCGGCCGATCATTCACTCCGGCGTGATGCCCGCCTGCTTGACGACCTGCTGCCAGCGCGTGATCTCCTTCGTGATCACCTGCGAATAGACCTTGCCCGGTTCGGCGACCAGATCCGCGCCCTGCTGCGCGAGCTTTTCGCGCAGCGCCGGCGCGCTCAGCACCTCGAGCACCGCCGCCTCTATCTTCGTCGCGGCTGCGTCCGGCACGCCGGCCGGCGCATGCAGCCCGATCCAGCCGGCGACCGTCGCGTCGCGGACGCCGGCTTCGGCGAGCGTCGGCACGTCCGGCAGGCTCGCCATCCGGCGTTCGCTGGTGACCGCGAGCGCGCGCAGCTTGCCGGCGGCGATCTGCGGCAGCGCGGCTGGTGCCGACGGCGCGGCGACGTCGGCTTCGCCGGCCACGACCGCGACGATCGCCGGCCCGGCACCCTTGTATGGCACGTGGGTCCACGACGCACCGCTGGCGACCCGGAACACCTCGCCGGCCAGATGCAGCGGCGAGCCGATGCCGCCCGAGCTGAAGTTGAGCTTGCCCGGCTCGCGCCTGGACAGCGCGACGAACTCGGCGACCGTCGCCGCCGCGACCTTCGGGTTGACGACGATCACGTGCGGCACCGTGACGAAGCGCGCGATCGCGCGGAAGTCCTTCTCGGGGTCGAACGGCACCTTGCGGTACAGGCTCGGCGCGGTCGCGAGACTCGCGTCGCTGGCGAGGAACGTGTAGCCGTCGGGCGCCGCCTTCGCGGCGGCATCCATGCCGATCACACCGCCGGCGCCGGCCTTGTTGTCGATGATGATCGAGACGCCGAGCTTCTGGCCGACTTCCTGCGCGACCATCCGTGCGACGACGTCGGTGGTGCCGCCCGGCGGATAGTTGACGATCCAGCGCACCGGCCGGCTCGGGTAGTCCTGAGCGATCGCGCTCGGCGCATGAATCGCGGCAAGCGGCAGCAGGGCGGCGGCGGTCGCGATCCGGCGACGGCTCGGGTTCATCAGGCGGGACGGGTTCATCGAGCTCCTCCGGGATCGGTGCCGCGCATCACGCACAGCAATTGGTAAACACCATAGGCATCGACGCGCCAGCCGGCCGCGGCGAGCGCGGCGTCGGCCAACGGGCCGGCACGCCGTGCAGCGAGGTCGCTGGCCTGGGTGGCCTCGACCAGCAGGACGTGATCGACCCGCGCATCGCCGGTGCCGGTGGCGCGGACCGCGTCCATCGCAGCGCGGACCGCCGGCGCCGCCTCGAGCCGATGCGCGGCGATGATGCAAGGGGCGGAGACGAGCTGCGGCAGCAGCGCGTCGAGCGCGGTACCGGCAGCACCGGCAGCACCGGCCGGCGACAACCGGAACGCGCCGATCACGCCGCCGTCGCCACGACCGACGCTCGCGCGGACGGCGAACGTGTTGCGCACGACATTGCCGAAGCCGGCGCGCAGCCGGCGCGACTGTTCGCTGATTTCGCGAACCAGCGCCAGATAGCCCGGCGACGCGAGTGCCTCCGGTGTGTCGGCCTCGAACAGCGACAGGTAGCGCGGCGCGCCCTCGATCGCGACATAGCGCGCGGCGCGGCGGTAGCCGGCCTTGATGATCCGCTCGGGCAGATGTTCATCGACATACCATACGTCGGCCTCGGCCTGCAGCGCCGGCTCGATGTCGATCCACAGCGCGAGCGCGCCGGTACCTTCGAAGCGGCTCATTCCGGCCTCGCCGCCCTGCAACGATCGCTCATTCGATCACCTCGATCGCTCATTCGATCGCAATGCCGGCATCGCGGATCAGCGCCGACCAGCGGGTGAAGTCGTCGCGGATGATCCGGCCGAACTGCGCGGCGTCCGCTTCCATCGGCACGGCGCCGGCGGCGCTGTAGCGCGCGCGGACGTCGGTGTCGGCGACCGCGGCGCGGACCGCGGCGGCGAGCTTGGCGCGGATCGGCTCGGGCGTGCCGGCCGGCGCGAGCACGCCGTTCCAGGTGGTGACGATGACGCCGTCGACGCCGGCCTCGCGCATCGTCGGCACGTCGGGCAGCGCCGGCGAACGCGTCGATCCGGTGACCGCGAGCGCCTTCAGCTTGCCGGCGCGGATGTTCTGCGTCGCCGACGGCAGCGTCGCGAACATCGCATCGACATGGCCGCCGAGCAGGTCGGCAATCGCGGGGCCGCCGCCCTTGTACGGCACGTGCACGAGTCGCAGGCCGGCGACCTTCTGGAACAGCTCGGCCGACAGGTGATTGGTACTGCCGGCGCCCGAGGAGGCGAACGTGATCTTGCCTGGCGACGCCTTGGCGCGCGCGACCAGCTCGGCGACCGATGCGACCGGCAGCGACGGCCCGACCACCAGCACGTTCGGGAATTCCGCCGCCGGCCCGATCGGTGCGAATGCCTGCGTCGGCTCGTACGGCAGCGTCTTGTACAGGCTCGGGCTCATCGCGATCTCGTTGCTGGTCGCGAACATCAGCGTGTATCCGTCGGCCGCGGCGCTGGCGACATGGGCGCCGGCGATCGTGCCGGCGGCGCCGCCGCGGTTGTCGATGACCACCGGCTGGCCGAGCGACGCCGACAGCTTCTCGGCGAGCGGGCGCGCCAGCAGGTCGGCGACGCCGCCGGGCGGAAACGGGACGACCAGCCGGACCGAGCGGCTCGGATAGTCGGACGCCGCGGACTGCGCCGCGGCCTCATGCGGGGCGGCGACGAGGGCGCCGGCCAGCGCGAGCACAACGGCCGCGGCGGTGGCGACCGCACGGCGCGCGGCGCCGCGCGGAGCGGCTCTGCGACGGCTGCCGTCGCGGCGAGTGACGGTAACGGGGGCGGTTGGGTTCATCAGCGAGTCTCCATCGTGATCGGCTGCCGTGCTCGTGCCCGGCGGCCTGCATGCGGCATGGCCGCGAGTTCGAGCGTCGATCGCACGCGTCAACCGGCCGGCCCGAGCGCGGGCGTGAAGTCACGGACATCGGGGCAGTCTTCCAGCGTCGCGACGCGCGCGGCCAGCGCGGCTGCGCGCCGGACGCCGAGCACCGGGTCCGCGCTCTCGTGGAACTTGTGCATCAGCGCCGGTGGCGACAGCGGATTGTCGGGATGGCCGGGCGGCGCGTCGCAGCGGCGGGTCCGCACCGTGCCGTCCGCGAATCGCACGGTAATCGCGCCGCCGGCGCGGCCGGGCCAGGCGGCGGCGAACGCCTCGTCGGCGACCAGCTCGGTTCGCGCCAGCAGCGCGGCCAGCGCCGGGTCCGCGATCCGCTCGGGGCTGAACTGCGCCTCGCCGCATGCGCCATCGGCGAGCGCGACCGCGGCGCAGTAGTAGAAACTGTGGTCGGCGCTTTCCTTGTTGGCCGGGTGACGCCGGTCCGGATTGCCCGACGGCGTGCCGAGCGCGTATGCCGGCAGATGCACCGTCAGCCGCTCGATATCGCCGAGCCGCGGCGCGACCTCGGCATGCAGGTCGATCGCGGCGGCCGCCGCGGCGATCGCGCTCGCGACCGCCGGATACGGCTTGATGCAGACGCGCGAGAGCCGCCAGTCGCTGCCGAGCGGGGCGGTCAGTGCGTCGAGATCGACGCGGCCGGCGACCGAGTCGGCCCAGCCGTGACGGCCTTCGATCAGCGAAAGCGGTCCGGTGACGCCGTGCTGCGCCAGCACTGCCGCCTCGACCGCACCCTTCGCGACCCACGCTTCGGCGGTCGCCTTGATCATCGAGATCGAACCGCTCTGCAACTGCGCGAGCGTATTGTGATGGCTGCCGGCGATCGCCATCGCATGCGCGACGCGCAGCGGATCGACCGTGTCGCCGCCGAGCAGCCGCGCCGCGGCGGCGGCCGCGGCGAACTGCGCATTGGTGCCGTGATGCCAGCCGCGGCCCCAGATCGTCGGGTCACCGGCGTGCTCGGCGAAGCGCAGGTGGATTTCATAGGCGGCAACCAGCGCGGCGATCATGGCCGGCCCGCTCGCGCCGACGCGCTCGGCGACCGCGAGCACCGCGGCCAGATTGCCGCTCGGATGCGCCGGGTCGCGCGCGAATACGTAGTCGTTGCTGTCCTGGTAGCGCAGCATCGTGCCGTTGGCGAGCGTCGCCTGCGCCATCGAATGCCGAGTGCCGGAGCCGATCATGGTCGACTGCGGATGGCCGCCGGCGTCGGCGATCGCGGCACGCACCGCAACGCTCGCGTCGCTGGCGAAGCCGCCGTAGGCGCAGGCGAGCGTGTCGAGGATCAGCGACTTCGCCCGTGCGACGACAGCGGCCGGCAGCGCGTCGAAACGCACCGCGCAGGCGAGCTCGGCGAGCCGGACGAGCGTCGGCGTCGACATCAGAACGCGAAGCGGCTGGAGCCGCCGTCGACCGGGATCACCGTGCCGGTCACGTACGCCGCGAGCGGCGACGCGAGGAATACCGCGACCGCGCCGATCTCCTCGGGCTCGCCGAAGCGGCCGGCCGGAATCTCGGCCTTCGCATACGCATCCTCCTCGGCCTGGGTCGGGTAGCGCTTCTTCATCTGCTCGCTGTGGATCCGGCCGGGCTGCAGGCAATTGACCGTGATGCCGTCGCCGGCGACCTCGCGCGACAAGCCCTTGGACCAGACGTGCACCGCCGCCTTGGCCGAGAATGCCGCGTTCAGCATCCGCGGCTCGGACGTTCCGGTGAAATTGACGATGCGGCCCCAGCGGTTGCGGCGCATGCCGGGCACGACCGCATGCGCGAGCTCCCGCAGCCGGTAGAAGTTCAGCACCATGCCCTCATGCCAGAGGTCGGGCGACGCGTCGAACGGCAGCGGGCGGCTGCCGCCGGCGACATTCATCAGGATGTCGATCCGCCCGAGCCGCTGCTGCGCGAATTCGGTGAGCCGGGCGGCGGCGTCGTCGGCCTGGAGGTCCGCCTCGGCCGCGATGATCGGCGCCCCCCCTTGGTCCGCGACCTCCCTTGTCAGTGCCTCGACCAGTCCGACGCGCCGCGCCGCGCCGACGACGGTGACGCCTTCCAGCGCCAGCAACCGCGCCACCGCGCGGCCGATTCCCTGGCTTGCACCGGTCACCAGAGCGGTCTTGCCGCGCAACTGCCAATCCATCGGACCTGCTCCTCGGCGTCATCGGACGCGTGATCTGATCATTCTCACTGAATGAGACAATCGTCCATTCAATGGATATACTCCGACGCAGCCGACCCTCTTGTCAAACCGTGCCGAAGCCATCCCTGCCGAAGTCCGGCCTTGCGACGACCGCCGCCTCATCGCCGCGCGAGACCGCGCCGCGCGAGACCGGCACCGTCCGGCGTGTGCTGATGCTGCTCGACTGCCTGGCCGACCGCCCGGGCGCGCCGGTCAATGAAGTCGCCGCGCGGCTCGGATTGCCGCGCAGCACCACGCACCGGCTGCTCGCGATGCTGCGGGCCGACGGCTTCGCGCAGCAGCAGGCGGACGGCAGTCATGTGCCGGGCTCGGCGCTGTACCGGATCGCCGGCCGCGTCGCTGCCGAAGTGCCGTACCAGCGGCTGGCGCAGCCGCTGCTGGACCGGCTGTCACGCCAGTTCGAGGAGACCGCGGTCCTGTCGCTGCTGGCGCGCGGCCAGCTGCGGATGTTCTATGCGGCCTGCGCGTATCCGTCGGATCCGATGCGCTACAACATCGCGCTGAACCGTTCCGAGTCGCTGCAATGGGGCGCCACGTCGCGCGTGCTGCTCGCGCATTTGACGACGGACGAGATCGAAACCGTGCTGGCGCGGCGCGAACCGTCGCCGCTCGGCGCGCGGCCGGCACCGCGCGCCCAGTTGCTCGGCGACCTCGAATCGATCCGCACCAGCGGCCATGCGGTCACCGTGTCGCACCGGACCGCCGGCGCGGTCGGCATCGCGGTGCCGTTCTTCGACGGCCGCGGCGAAGTCGTCGGCGGCTTCGCGTTCCTGGTACCGGAGTTCCGCTATCGCGCCCAGCGGCTGCCGGCGCTGCTGCAGGGGCTGGGCAGCGCGACGCGTGCGATGACTCGGCAGCTCGGCGGCGCTTGAGCGAGGCCGGTCCGCCGCTCGGACGGGCTCGGCCGCGAGGCGCGGCTGCCGCGCGCCGGCGTCACATGCCGGAGTAGAAGAACTCCTCCTTGACGATCTTGCCGTCCTTGACCGTGAACAGCCCGGCCTCCTCCATCACGAAGCGCTTGTTCTGCGGCTTGAACGTCACGTCGAAGCGGAAGCCGACGATGAAGCGGTCGTCGTTCGGCCACGGACCGGTGACGTCGAACGAGTGGACGTCGTGATTGGCGGTCCACCATTCGCCCTTGCCGCGGATCGCGGCCTTGCCGCGCGCGAACCGGTCCCCGCCGGGCGGCGCACCGGCTTCGGCGCTGACTGCGTCGTCGGCAAACAGCGTCTCCAGCGCCTCGCTGAATTTGCCGGCGCGAAGCAATTCCACGTACTGGGTCGCGATCTTCATCGTGTCCATGGCGGGTCCTCGTCGGGAGTGGGGAGTGGGGAGTCGGAGATCGGAGATCAGAGCTCGACGATAGCCGAAAAGCCGCCCCAGAACATCCGCTTGCTATCGAACGGCATGGACTTGGGGTCCATCGCGGCAATGCGGGGGTCTTTCATGACCTTGGCGTTGATGCCGTCGCGCTGCCGGCGCGACTTGTAGACGATGTAGGCGAAGATCACCGTTTCGTCCGGCTTCAGCTTGACCGCCTGCGGGAACGACGTCCGCTTGCCGGGCTTGACGTCGTCGGCAACGCATTCGACATAGGCAAGCGCGCCGTATTCCTTCCAGACCGCACCGGCCTTGCGCGCGATCTTGCGGTAGTCCGCGATCTTGTCCTTCGGAACCGGCAGCACGAAGCCGTCGACATAGCTTGCCATCTGGAGTCTCCCATCGAATGAAGTGCGGTCGAGAAGTGACGTGCAGTCGATCTGGAACGGGTTGCTGCCGGCTGGTCGAAATGCAGGCCAGCGCCGCTTCGCCGGCGGTCAGGCTGCCGGCGCCGGCCCGGTGGCCCGGCTCGCGGCGCCGCGGCGGGGCCGGACACCGAACGCGCTGATCAGCGCGGCGGCGGTGGCGAATGCCGCGCCGATCACGAACGCGAGCCGATAACCGTCGTTGAGCGCAACCAGCGGCTCGACGCCGCCGGCGAGCCGGGCGCCGGTCTGCGCCGCGGCCAGGCTCGCGAGCACTGCGAGGCCGAGTGCGCCGCCCATCATGAAAGCGGTATTGACGACGCCCGAAGCGAGCCCGGATTCACCCGGCTCGACGTCGCTCATCGCCGCCAGCAGCAGCGGGTTCAGCGCAGTACCGGCGCCGAGCCCGATCAGCGCCATGCCCGGGAACACGTCGACCAGGTAGTCGCCGTGCAGCGGCGCGCGGGCGAACAGCGCGAGGCCGAACGCGGCAACCGCGAGGCCGGCGGCGAGCGCGGCGCGGATGCCGAAGCGCATCACGATCCTGGCCGAGATGCCGAGCGAGAACGCCGCCATGATCAGGTTCGACGGCAGGAACGCGAGCCCGACCTGCATCGGCGAATAGCCGAGCACCTGCTGCAGGTAGAGCGCCGAGATGAAGAACATCGCGAACATCGCGGCGGCCCACAGCATGCCGACGACGTTGGCGACCGTGACGTTGCGCAGCCGGAACAGCCCCAGCGGCATCAACGGCGCGCCGACGCGCGCTTCGATGACCAGGAACAGCGCCGCGAGCAGTACCGCGGCTGCGAGCAGCGCCAGCGTCGGCGGCGCGGTCCAGCCGCGCTCGTTGCCGCCGACGATCGCGTAAACCGCCAGCATCAGCGCCGTCGTGACCGCGATCGCGCCGGCGTAATCGAGCCGGGCGCCGCGGACCGGCGGCCGGTCGTCGGGCAGCAGCGCGAGGCACAGCGCGAACACCGCCGCGCCGATCGGCAGATTGACCAGGAAAATCCAGTGCCATGACAGCAGGTCGGTCAGCAACCCGCCGAGCAGCACGCCGAGGCTGCCGCCGCCGGCGCAGACGAAGCCGTAGACGCCCATCGCGCGGGCCCGGTCCGACTCGCTCCGGAACAAGCCCATGATCAGCGACAGCGCGACCGCCGAGACGACCGCGCCGCCAAGCCCCTGCACCGCGCGCGCCGCGATCAGCATCTGCTGCGAGCCGGCGAGCCCGCAAGCCGCCGATGCCAGCGTGAACACGGTGAGGCCGGCGAGGAACAGCCGGCGCTGGCCGTACAGATCGCCGAGCCGGCCGCCGAGCAGCAGGAAGCCGCCGAAGGTCAGCATGTAGGCGTTGACGACCCAGACCAGCGAGGTCTCGGAGAACTCGAGCGCGGCACGGATCGACGGCAGCGCGACATTGATGATGGTCGTGTCGAGCACGATCATCAGCACGCCGAGGCACAGCACGCCGAGCGCGATCCAGCGGCGGCGATCATCGGCCGGCGTGAAGTTGGAGGTCATGGGCATCCGGACATTTCCTGATCGGCAGGATCTACATCTTCGACTTGCCGCCGTTGACCAGCCACGAGGTGCCGAAGCGGTCGACGACCATCGCGAACGCCTCGACCCAGAAGGTCTCGCCGAGCGGCATCGTCACCTTGCCGCCCTGGGCGAGCGCGTCGACCACCTCCTTGGCGCGCGCGGCTGTCGGAAACGAGATCGCGATACCGACGTTCTTCATGCCCTCGTACGGCTGCCCCGGCATCGTGTCGGAAGCCATCAGCATGCCGCCTTCGAACGACAGCGCGGCGTGCAGGATCCGCTTCGGGTCGATTTCGCCGCTGCCCATGCAGCCTTCGCCTTCGCCGGGCTTGGCATCCATCGCACCGGCCGGCATGTCGGCGAAGCTCATCATTGTCTCGAGCTTGCCGCCGAACAGTTTTTCATAGAACTTCATCGCCTCGGCGCAGTTGCCGTCGAAGCTCAGGTACGGTTGGAATTGCATCGTCATCTCCTTGGCGCGGAACACTGGATCACCGCGGTTGAACTGCCGTTGTGGACGGCGTACACAAAGACTATCAGATAGAATGGACGGTGTCCACATCAACTTTGCGCGGAGCATCCGATGCCCGTGATCGCACCGCCCCCGGTGACCCGCAGGCTGCCGGCGCGCGGCACCTACCGGCACGGCGACCTGCGTCGCGCACTGCTCGATGCCGGCATCGAGCTGGCACGCAGCGGCGGGCCCGACGCCGTCGTGCTGCGCGAAGCGACCCGGCGCGTCGGCGTGGTGCCGAACGCCGCGTACCGCCATTTCGCGAGCCGCGACGCGCTGCTCGGCGCGGTGCGCTCGGCCGCGCTGGCCGCGCTCGCCAACGCGATGGAAGCCGAGATCGCGCGGCTGGTGGCTGCCGCCGCCGGCGCGCCGCCCGCCGATGTCGCCCGCGCCTGGCTGCGCGGCGTCGGTACCGGCTACCTGCGCTTCGCCCGCGAGCAAACCGGCCTGTTCCGCACCGCGTTCAGCCCGGCAGCGATCGTGCCTGACCTGACGCCCGATCCGGCGCGTGCCGGTCAGGGCGGGCTGAACCCGTTCCAACTGCTCGGCGCGGCACTCGACCAGATGCTGGCGGCCGGCGTGCTGCCGCCGGCGCAACGGCCGGCAGCCGAGTTCCTCGCGTGGTCGGCCGTGCACGGCATGGCGCTGCTCGAGATCGAAGGACCGCTGCGCGGCCTCGGCGCCGCCGAAACCGCGGCGCTCGGCCAGCGGCTGCTCGACATGGTCGAGAAGGGACTCGGCTGAGGTGTCCGGCTGAGGTGTCCGGCTGAGGGCCTGGCGGCCGGGCCGCTCCCGGCTGGACTCATGCCGCCTCGGGCTGCCGCGGTATGCTTTCGTTCCCGATCCCGCCGCCGGAGCCAGCGATGAACGAACAAACCCGGGCCCGACTGAAACAGGTCAGCACCGCCACGCTGTGCACCGCGCTCTACAAGCGCGGCCTGCGCAACCAGTTCATCCAGGACGTCCGGCCGTTGAATCCGGAGACGCCGAACATGGTCGGCGAGGCCTTCACGCTGCGCTACATTCCGGCTCGTGAAGACCTGAATCCGGTCTCGGTATTCCAGGATCGCGGCCATCCGCAACGCAAGGCGGTCGAGGAATGCCCGCCCGGTGCCGTCTTCGTGATCGACAGTCGCAAGGATCCGCGCGCCGCATCGGCCGGCTCGATCCTGGTCACGCGGCTGATGAAGCGCGGCGTCGCCGGCGTCGTCACCGACGGCGGCTTTCGCGATTCGCCGGAGATCGCCCGGCTGGCGATTCCCGCCTATCACAACCGGCCGAGCGCGCCGACCAACCTGACGCTGCATCAGGCGCTCGATATCAATGTGCCGATCGGCTGCGGCGACGTGCCGGTCTGGCCCGGCGACGTCGTGGTCGGCGACCGCGAAGGCGTCGTCGTCATCCCGGCCGGCATCGCCGACGAGATCGCCGCCGAAGCGACGGAGATGACCGCCTTCGAGGACTTCGTGACCGAAAAGGTCAACGAGGGCCGTTCGATTCTCGGCCTCTATCCGCCGACCGACGCCAAGAGCGTCGCGGAATTCGCGCAATGGCGCAAGGCCAACGGGCGCTGAGGCACGCGGCTCGGGCACCGGGGAACACGGTCACGAGGAACGCGATCACGAGAGACGCGGTTACAAGGCAGGCGGTCACGGAGAACGCGGTCATCGTCGCGGCCGGCGCGCGCTCGGCGTAGGATAGCGATAGTGCCCGCAAGCAAGCCGAGACCCCGATGTTCGCCCTTCGCGTTCCGACGGCCACCGCAGCGCCATCTCAGACCGGGCGCCGCCGGCTCGGGCGCGCACTGTTCGGGGCCACGCTCGGTACTACGCTCGGCGGTAGTCCGGCCGTCGCGCAGCCGGCACCGGATTCGCTGCGGCTGATCCACGGCTTCGCGCCGACCAGCGCGATCGACCTGGTCTGCCGGACGCTCGCGGAGCAGTTGCATGGCCAGCTGGCACCGAACGTCTCGGTCGAGTACAAGGCCGGGGCGGCCGGCCGGATCGCGGTCACCGCGCTGCGCCGCACCCGCGTCGTGCCCGACCACGCGACGATGCTGGTGACGCCGGGTTCGGTGCTGACGATGCTGCCGCATGCCGACCGGCAGCGGATCTATGATCCGTTCCAGGACCTGGAGCCGGTCTGCACGCTGGCGCGCTCCGCGGTGGCGCTGGTGGCCGGCCGCTCGCTGCCGGGGTCGCTGCGCTCGTTCGACCAGTTCGTCGCCTGGTGCCGCTGGCATCCGGACGCGCCGCCATGCGGCAACGCCGGCGTCGGCTCGTATCCGCACCTGTTCGCGGTGCTGATCGAGCAGCAGCTCAGGATCGAGCTGCAGCACATCCCCTATCGCGACGAGGTGCCGGCGCTGCGCGCGGTCGCCGGCGGCGAAATTCCGGTCGCGATCGCCAGCGAATCGAACGCGCTGCCGTTCATCCGCGCCGGCCTGCTGCGGGTGCTCGCGACCAGCGGCCCGAAGCGCTCGCGCTTCCTGCCTTCGGCGCCGACCTTCGCCGAATCCGGCCACGACAAACTCGCACAGCGCGAATGGATCGGCGTCTTCATGCCGGCCGGCAGCAGCGACGCACGCGTATGGGCCAATGCCGACGCGATCGGAATCGCGCTGCGCGAAACCGACTTGCGCGACGTACTGTTGCGATTGAGCTACGATCCGGATCTGTCGACGCCCGAAGCGCTGCGCGAGACTCTGCGCGGCGACTACGAGTTCTGGGGCCCGGTGGTCCAATCGAGCGGCCTGCCCCCGACACGATCTTGATCGACAGACCGGAATACCGGCCAACCACGAGGAGACCGACCGTGCCGAGATTCATCATGCCGCGCAGGCTGGCGCTGGCCGTCGCGCCCGCCGCGCTGCTGCTCGCGCTGACGCTGACCGCCGGGCCGGCTGCCGCGCAGGGCAGCTACCCCGAAAAGCCGATCCGGATGATCGTCCCCTACCCGCCCGGCGGTGGCACCGACGTCATCGCGCGGATCGTCCAGGACAAGCTGCGCCAGCAGATCGGCCAGACGATCGTCATCGACAACCGC
The DNA here is from genome assembly GCA_050249335.1 of Lautropia sp. Classification (GTDB taxonomy): domain Bacteria; phylum Pseudomonadota; class Gammaproteobacteria; order Burkholderiales; family Burkholderiaceae_E; genus Lautropia. The sequence continues at coordinate 142,147 of JBFWQR010000001.1, read as the reverse complement.
GGCGGCGCCGCCGGCGCGATCGGCACCGAAGCCGTCGCCAAGGCCGAGCCCGACGGCTATACGGTGCTGTTCACGCTGTCGTCGCACACCATCAATCCGGCGATCTTCCAGAAACTCGCGTTCGACACCGAGCGCGACTTCGCACCGGTCGCCACCGTCGCATCGCTGCCGCAGATCCTGGTGGCCAATCCGGGCGCCGGTATCGACACGGTCGCGCAGATGGTGGCCGCCGCGAAAGCCAAGCCCGGTCAGTTGACGTTCGGATCGGCGGGCAACGGCTCGCCGTCGCACTTCGCCGGCGAGATGGTCAATCTCAGTACGGGTATCCAGATCACCCACGTGCCGTATCGCGGCGGCGGCCCGGCGGTGATCGACGTCGTCAGTGGCCAGATTCCGCTGTTGTGGATCTCGATCCCGGCCGCGGCCGCCCAGGTCAAGCAGGGCAAGCTGAAGGCGCTCGCGGTCTCGACCGCGAAGCGCAGCGCCGCGTTCCCCGACGTACCGACACTCGCCGAGGCCGGCGTCGCCGGCGTCGAGGTCGACTCGTGGTTCGCCGTCTTCATGCCGGCGAAGACGCCGCAGGCGATCATCGACAAATGGAACGCCGCGATCAACGTCGCGGTTCGCGATCCCGACATCAAGGAGAAGCTGCTGCAGCAGGGCGCCGAGGGCGTCGGCGGCACGCCGCAGGATCTCGGCAAGGTGGTCGCGACCGAAGTGCCGTTGTGGAAGAAGGTCGCGGCGCAGGCGAGGATCAAGGCGGACTAGGGCCTGTTCGCGAGGCGCGCGGGCGGCAGAAGAACGCCGCCGCGCCCCTCGTGTCATTCCGGCTCGATGCCGGCCTGGCGGACGAGCCGGGTCCACTTCTCGACCTCGCCCCGAACCCATTCGGTATACGCAGAGACCGTCATGGGCCCCGGTTCGGCACCCAGATCCAGGAACCGTCTGCGGACCTCGGGCGTATTCAGGACCCTGGCGAGCTCGCGATTCAGCTGATCGACGATCGCCGGCGGAGTGCCTGCGGGCGCGAAGAGTCCGATCCAGCCCGAAAGATCGTAGTCGGGCACGCCGCTCTCGGCGATCGTCGGCAATTCCGGCATCACGGCACTTCGTGCCTTGGAAGTCACTGCGAGCGGTCGCACCGCCCCCGCCTTGAGCTGGCTCGCGGCCGATGCGATGTCGGTGAACATCACCTGGACTCGAGCAGCCATCACCTCGACCATGGCCTGCGGATTGCTCTTGAACGGCACCCGCACCAGCCGTTGCCAGCCGACCTGGCGTGCCAGGGTCTCGCTTTGCACCACGCCGCTGGCGTTTCCGGTGGCAAGCATCACTTCGTTCGATCTTCCGAAATCGATCAGTTCACGCATCGTGGTCACCGGCATCGCGGGATTGACGACGATGACGCTGGTGAAGACGACGATCCGGTTGATCGGCGCGAAGCTGCCGAGGGGGTCGTATCGGAGCTCGCGCTGCAGCGCAGGATTGGCGCCATGCGACGAGTTGCTTCCGACGAACAACGTATGGCCATCCGGTTTCGCATTGGCCGCGTACTCGGCAGCGATCGATCCGTTGGCCCCCGGGCGGTTTTCGATGACCACCGCGGTGCCGAGTGCTTCGCCGAGCTTCTGACCGACCAGGCGTGCGCCGATGTCTCCGCCGCTGCCCGGCCCGAACGGCACGACGATCGTTATCCTGCGCCCATCCGGATAGGCGGCGGTCGCCGGCGCGGCCAGCGCCAGGGACAGCGCCAGCAGACCACAAGCGACGACGGCAGGTATCGGTTTCATGTCTCCTCCATTCCGGTTCGTGATCAAGGTGACGCCGACGGTCCAGCGTCGGCGGCGCATCTCGCATACCGAGCTCCGATTCACCAGGCGGCATGCAGGATCTCGAGCAATTCCGATTCCGTCCGGACCGGTCTCACGTTGAGCCGGAGAAACCAGTCCTCGAGGCAGGCCCGTGCGACCTCGCCGAAGACTTCGCGAGTCACACCGGCGTCCCGCAAGCGGCGCGCGATACCGAGCCTGCCGAGCAATTCCTCGACGGCCTGGATGTCCGCCTGCGGCGAAGCCGGGAACGCAGCCCGACCGAGGCCCATCGCGACCTTGCCGGCCCGATGCCCGGTCGCGACCGCGTTGAAGCGCATCGTGTGCGGCAGCAGGATGCACTGCGCGAGCCCGTTGGCGACCGCGGATCGGGTACCCAATGAATGCCCCAGCGCCGCGCAGACCCCGGGGTTCGCCTGATCGGTTCCCTGGCCGCACAGGATCGCGGCAAGCATCAGATCGTCGCGTGACTCCGCAGCCCCTGCATCCGCCGTCAGCAGCAGGAGCCCTCGGGACAGCAGGCGCAGCGCATGAATCAGCAGCGCATCGGAGAGTGGGTTGCCCGCGTCCGAACCCAGCGCCTCGACCGTCATCGCCAATGCATTCAGGCCGGCGCCGAGCGCGAGCGAGGTCGGCGCAGAGCCGGCGAACGCCGGATGGACGAACACCGCCTGTGCCCGAGTCTTCGGGTCGAACATGGTCAGGCGCCGCCCGCTCGGCTCCTCCAGCACGCCGCTGCCGGCCTTGACGATCGCCGTCGTCGGCGTCGTCGGCACGACCAGGATCGGCAGCTTCGGCGCCAGCAGCTTCGGACTGATGAATCGCCCGTCGTCGCGGAGGTACGAACAGACACTGCGTGCATCGCGATTCTCCGCCGCGAGAATCACGGCGGCCCGCGCAGTGACCAGCGCTGAGCCACCGCCCAGCGCGACGACCGCATCGGCCCTCGCCGAACGCAACCGGGAAGCGCCGGACTCGACCGCGCTGACCGGACTGTGCGCGCGGACTCCATCGAACACCTCGACACAACGCGGGCCGAGCAGCTCACGGACCCTACCCGCGAGGTCTGCCCGCCGGGCAACGGTCGCACCGCAGACGATCGCCGCCCGCCGAGAACCGACCCGGTCCAGCTCCCCGGTCAGCCAGCTCAGGCAATCATCGCCATGGAACAACCGCAGCCCGGGGGCGATGTGCCGGAAGCTCTCCACGGGCACGCCTCTGCGGCTCAGTAGGAGCGCGGCAGATGCAGGACCTTTTCGCCGATGAACGACAGGATCAGCTGTTCGGAGATCGGCGCCAGCCGCAGTGCAAGGACCTCGCGCAGCATCCGCTCGACGTGATACTCCTTGGCAAAGCCCATGCCGCCATGGGTCATGACGGCCTGCAGGCACGCGGCATGGCCGGCGCGCGCACCGAGGAACTTCGCGCCGTTCGCCTCCGCGCCGCACGGTTGGCCGCTGTCGTACAGCTCTGCCGCCCGAGCCGTCATCAGCAGCGCCGCCTGCAGGTTCAGCCAGCATTCCGCCAACGGATGCTGGATCGCCTGATTCATGCCGATCGGGCGATCGAAGACCACCCGGTCCCGGGCATACTGCGTTGCCCGGCGCAGTGCATCTTCTCCGATCGCGATCGCCTCGGCCGCGACCAGGATGCGCTCGGGATTCAAGCCGTCCAGCAGGTAGCGGAAGCCTTCCCCCTCGTCGCCGATGCGATCCTCTTCTGGGATGAACAGATCGTCGATGAAGACCGCGTTCGAATCGACCGCCGCCCGCCCGTGCTTCGGGATGAGCCGGACTTCGACCTTGCTCCGATCCAGGTCGGTGTAGAACAGCGTCATCCCGGCCGTCGTCTTGCCGTGCTCCGGCCTCGGTGACGTACGCGTGATCAGCAGGATCTTGTTCGCGATCTGAGCGGTCGTCGTCCACATCTTCCGCCCCGAGACGCGGTAGCCGCCGGGAACCTTCCTGGCGAAGGTCTTGATCGACGTGGTGTCGAGGCCCGCGTCCGGCTCGGTCACGCCGAAACAGAGCTGGTCCTCGCCGCGGATGATCCGCGGCAGCCAGCGTGCCTTCTGCTCCGGCGTCCCGTGCTTGACCACCGGATGAGGGCCGAACATGTTGATGTGGATCGTGGAAGCCGCCGCCGCGGCACCGCCGCTGCCCGCGACGGCGTGCATGACGATCGCCGCCTCGGTGACGCCGAGGTCAGCCCCGCCGTACTCCTCGGGCATCGCGATGCCGAACCAGCCATCGTCGGCCATCGCGCGATGGAACTCGGTTGGAAACTGCGCATCGGCATCGCGCTTGAGCCAGTAGTCATCACCGAACCGGCGGCATACGGCTTGCACGCCATCGCGGATCGCACGCTGATCGGCATTGAGGTTGATCACGGGAATGCTCCTGCGGAAAGCCGGCCTTGCGTCGCTTCACGCCAGGCCGAAGACGAATCGGCGGACGAAGACGGGATCGGCAGAATCAGGCCGGCTCGAAGCACGGCATCACCTCGTCGCCGATCTTCGCGAGTGTCCAGCGCAGCCGCATGTCGCAGCCGAACGTGGCGGGATCGGCGCCGACCAGCCGCGCCAGCATCCGCGGCCCCTCCCTGAGCCGAACGATCCCCAGCGTGTACGGTGTCTGGCCGATGAACCGGCTCGGCGGGTTGTGGAAGATCGTGGTGAAGGTGTAGAGCGAAGCGTCGCCGCTGACCGCCTCGAACGTCAGCTCGGCGCCGCTGCAGGTGTTGCACCGGCGTCTCGGATGCAATTGCAGCTCGCCGCATCGGCGGCAACGCTGAACGAGCTTCTCGCCGGCACGGATCCTGGCCCACCACTCGTCGACAAAGCCCTGCCCGACCTCGCTCATCGCGGCTCCTTTCCAAAGATGGTGATCTGCGCATCAGCGTACGCGCCGCCGGCAGAGGTCTTCAGGACGATCGACGCGTCCTTGATCTGACGCTCGCCGGCCTCGCCCCGCAGCTGTCGGACCGACTCGACGATCGCGGTCAGGCCGATCCCGGCGCCGATGTGTCCGAACGACATCGCGTCGCCGAAGGTCGACACCGGCAGGGATCCGCCCGGTCGGGTCGCACCGGATCGATAGAGCTCGGCCGCCTTGCCGCGCTCGGCAAAGCCCATCTCTTCGAGCATCAGCAGGTGAAAGATCGGATAGGCGATATAGATCTCGACGATGTCGACGTCGGACGGCGCGACGCGCGCCTCCGCGAACGCCTCGCGTGCAGCGACCGCCCAGTTCATCCGCGTCACGTCGCGATGCTGGGTGAACGAGTAGGTGTTGACGATGCCGCCTTCGCCCCAGATATGGACCGGCTGCGCCTGCACCTCCCTGGCCCGGCCGGCGCCGGTCACGACGAAGGCCGAACCGCCATCGCCGAGCATGTTGAGCATCAGGGAATGCATCGGCGAGGCGACCATCTTCGAGGCCAGCACCTCCTCGACGGTGATCCGCTTGCGGAACATCGCGTTCGGATGCAATGCCGACCATTCCCGGCAGGTCACGGTCACCTCCGCGATATCGCGAACCGTGCAGCCGGTTTCATACAGATAGCGCTGGGCAATGAACGCGGGCATCGCGTTGTAGAGCATGCCCATCGGCGCCTCGAAGTCCCGTTCGATACCGGCCCGCGCGAAGAAGTCGAATCCCTCCTGGCCGGAGAGATTGGAGAACTTCTCGGCGTGCAGGCACAGGACGGCCCGCGCCTTTCCGGATTCGACCAGTGCGGCCGCGTACTTGAGCATCGAGGTACCGGTCGACCCGCCGGCATTGACCTGCGAGTTCAGCTTGGCCGTCTCCCGCAGCGAGAGCTCGTCGACCATCCGGGCGAAGCCGAGATCGGTGTTGAACCAGGGGTCTGCGAAGCACGGGCCGGCGAGGACGGCGTCGATCTCCTTCCGGTCCAGGCCGCTGTCGCGAATCGCCTGCTCGCCGACAGCGAGCGCGATGTCGAGGGCGGAGCGGTCCGGAAAGCGTCCGCACTGCGCCTCCCCGATACCGACGATCGTTGCCTTGTCTCTCATGCGGACTCCTTCCGTTTCATCATGGCCCTCACATGGCGCAGCGCCGCCTGCTCCTCCGACGACGGCGCGACGCGTTCCGCGAAGGCCGGATCGAGATCGACCGGAAATCCCGTCCCTCGTTGCGCATCGGCCGCGGAAACGCCCGGGCTGACGCTGACCAGGCGCAGGCCCTCGGCGCTCGGGCGGAACGAGGCCAGCGGCGTGACCACCTCATGCAGACCCGGGCACGGCAATCCCATCGCCGCGCGGGCCACCGGGTCGCCGAGGACCGAGATCCGGTGGACGCGCGGCACGAACAGCGCGGGCGTATGCCGCGCCACCGCGAAGAAGAACCGATCGGTCTGCGACGTCAGGGTTGTCAGACCGCCGCTGCCCGGGCCGCGAATGTACTTGCCGGACCCGGACAGCACGCCGATCAGGTTGCCGTTGCCGCGCTGATCGATCTGCATGCCGCCCGGGAAGGCGACCCGTCCGCGACTCAGATCATCGAAGACGTTGGTCTGGTTCAGCACCGGATAGCTGGAACGCGCCAGGCGCGAATACGTTCGCTCGGCCATCAGCTCCGGATGCCGGGCTCTGCCGAGGAAATAGGTCCCGAACACGATCATGCGGACCGCCGGTGCCCAGAGCAGCCGCGCCACCTCGGCCGCTGCTCTGACGTCGGCCTGGCCACCCCCGACGTGGACGATGTCGTCGTCTCGAATGTGCCGCGCCAGGGTGAGCAGGTAGAGATCCTGGAACGGGCTGTCGGCGGCAGAGGTCATGCCATCAGCTCCCTGAGCCGTGCGACGCCGACGGATTCGAGGAAGGCGTGCTCGCCGCCGTCCAGACAGAGCAGGCGCGCGATCGTCGGCGCGACGCGATCCCAGTCACCATCGCGGTGAAGCGCGGCCATGGTCTCCAGGTAGCTCGACAGCCAGCTCAAGTCATCGTCGATCGCGCTGCCCGCGAACGGATAGGTACCCAGCGGAGCGGAGACGACGATATCGGCCTGCCAGGGGGCGACTCGATCGGCGGCGTCTTCCAGCAGGCGCGCGGGGACGATGCGCTCGACCTGGACGATGCGGACCGCCGACGCCGCGGCCAGGCCCGGATCGCCGAAGTCGGCCCCCCAGCGCAGCACGTTGCCGTCGACATCGGCAGCTTCCGCCCAGTACAGGCACACGTCGACCGGTAGTGGCCGAACCTTCAGATAGGGCTTCCCGTCCCACGCGTCGCCGACCAGCTCGCACAGCGGATTGGCCGTGGCGTCGGTGCCCAGCCCGCACCGCCAGGTCGCATAGGGAACGCGCTGGGCGGCCGCTCGCAGGGCCGTCAGCAGCACGCCTTCGTCGAGATCCCACGCCTCGATCCGATTGCCCTCGCAGGCCCAGCGCAGCAGCGGTGCCACACCCGAGACGCCTTCAACGCCGACGAATGCCGCGACCAGCCGGCGGACCGCACCGGAGCCGACCAGCATATCGATGTCCATGCTGCCGAATCCGCAGACGATCGTCAGATCCTTGGCGGCACGCTGAATCAGCGCGCGAACCAGCGCCATCGGATGGCCGCTGTTGATCGATCCCCCGACGGCCACCGTCATGCCGTCGCGGATGCACGAGATCGCCTCGGCGCAGCCGCCGGCCACGGTCGCGTGGCCGTGCTCCGCGTCGACGCGGCTCGACGCGTTCATGATGCGGCCTTCCCGGCCGCCCTGGCGACCCAGGCCTGCACGCGCTCCCTGACCGCGCTGCTGCAGAACAGATGCGCCGACCAGGCAGCCTCCAGCTTGAGGGCCGCGTCGATGCTGCCGCCGCCGACGGACGCATCGACCACGGCCCGTGCCGCATGAACCGCGGTGGCAGGCTGCCGCGCGATCTGGTCGGCAAGCGCCAGTGCCCGTCCGACGACCTCTTCGTCGGGCAGGACCTCGTTGACGAGCCCGAGCGCCTGCGCGCGCTCGGGACCGATGCGCTCGCAGGTCAGCAGCAATTGCCGCGCGACCCGGGCCGGCAGCGCCCTCGCCAGGCGCACCGTGCCGCCCCAGCCGGGAATCAGACCGAGATCGACCTCCGCCATCGCGAAGCGCGCGGAGTTCCCGGCAACGATGAAGTCACAGGCCAGCGCGACCTCCAGCCCGCCGGCGAGACAATAGCCGTTGACGGCTGCGATCACCGGCTTGGCACCGGTCTCGAGTTGTCGCAGCACCTCGTGCCCCTGCTGCAGGAACGCGAGCGAGTTGTCCGGCCCGAGGGTCTGGAACATCACGATGTCGCCACCCGAGCAGAACGATCCGCCGGCGCCCGTCAGCACGGCCGCGCGCAGTTCGTCGGCCGCGATGTACAGGCGGAACGCCTGCAGCAGCGCGGCGATCTGCTCGCCATCCAGGGCGTTGCGCTTGTCCGGACGATTCATGCGGATCAGCGCGGTCGAGCCGCGCGCGTACAGCTGCACCCGGCCGTCGAGCCGGCACTCGAAGCCTGCCGAGGGATCAACGTCGATCGATGAAGGCACTTTGGTACTCCGTGCGATGGCGACGGCAGCCGTGACTCAGACGCGGACGGCCGCGTCGGCCGTCCCGAGCGCCTCGCCGAGCAGCCTGACGGCATCGCGAAGGTCGTTCACGCAGTGCAGGCCGCGCTCGCCGAAGACCTCCCGCGCAGCCTCGAACGTCATGTCCTTCTCGGCCGCACCGGCGCAGACCAGTCCGACCACGATGGGCTTGGCCAGCGGGGCCGCGTCGAGCACCTGCAGCAGCCCCTCCACGACGCTCTTGACCGAAGTTGCAGTCAGCACCAGAAAGACCAGCGCTGCATCGACATCGGGTTGCCGGGCGCGCTCGAGCACCACCCTTGCGATCGCGGCCCATTTCTCGGAACCGGCTCCGCCGGTGGCATCGCAGAAGTTCGCCGCCGGCAGACCGGCATGGGCAAGTACATCGATCAGGCACATGCCCAGACCCGCGCCGGCAGAGTAGACCGCGATCCGGCCCGGCAGCTCGACGAAGGTGAAACCGGCCCTCTTGCCGGCGAGCTCGAGCGGTGTCGCATCGGAAGCCTGCAGCGCTGCCGAGCGCAGGCTTGGCCAGTCCGGATGGCGCGGCGCCGCCGATTCGTCCAGGGCCACCTTCGCATCGAGCGCCGTGACCACGCCCCGATCATCGACGACGAGCGGATTGATCTCGATCAGCAGCGCGTCCTCATGCCGGAATGCCTGATAGAGCGCGGCGCAGAAGCGCGCGATCGGGCCGAGGTGCTCGCTCGGAACCTGCTGCTGACGCAGAAAGCTCGCCAGCCGATACGGCTCGAGTTCTTCGAGGACCGGATGCAGGTAGGTTCCGACCTCGCCGGCGCGAGCCTCGATGCCGCTGCCGCCGCTGCGGCTGAACAGCAGCATCGGCTGCTGCGAGAGATCGTCGATGCGCCACGCGGCGTAGTACTCCGCCCGAAACGGCACCCGTTGCTCCAGCAGGATCAGCGGCTCGGCGTCGACGGCCCGGAGACGTTCCCGCACGCGTTCGATGGCGCCGCCGGCGTCGCCGGCATCCACCAGTTCCACCAGACCGTCCCCGGCGCGATCCCCGCGCAGGACCTGCGCCTTGACGGCGACCGGTGTGCTCCGGGCCGGAGGGGGCGTATCGGGCTCGAGGAGCTCCGCCGCCGGCGGCACGTTGATGCCCCGGCGCCATAGCATCTTCTTCGCGTCGGCTTCGATCAGTCGCATCGTTGAATCCGAAGTGGGATGAGGCGGTCAGGCGGATGCCGTCGCCGGGGTACGTGGCTGCTCGGGGCCCGACAGGATCTCCGAGATACGGGACACCAGATCCATCGGCGAGATGCACACCACGGCGCCGGCCTCGGCGAGTGCGGCCCGCTTGGCGGCGGCTGTCTCCCGCTGCGATTCGACCATCGCGCCGGCGTGGCCCATGCGCTTGCGCACCGGTGCATGCTCCCCGACGATCAATGCGACCACCGGTTTCGCCGATCGCGAGACGACCTCGGCGAGCCGGTATTCCTTCGACCCGCCGATCTCCCCGAGGTACGCGACTACGGCAGTCTGCGGATCGTGCAGCATCAGTTCGACGAGCTCGTCCGGATTCGTGCCCGTGACCGTGTCGCCGCCGGCGTGGATCAGCGTGGATTGACCAAGGCCGGCCTGCGTCAGCATGCGAGCCGTGGTCAGCGTCAGGGTGCCGCTTCGGCCGATGAGTCCGATCGAGCCGGGCGCCGTGAATGCGGTGGCCAGCGACCCCAGGACCCCGACGCCGGGCACGGCGATCCCGATCGTGTTCGGACCGATCAGGCGGAGCCCGTTCGCCTTCGCATGGGCCGCCGCGGAGATCGTGTCGTGCAGCGGCACGTTCTCCGCGAAGGCGACGGCCAGCCGCATCCTGCTGTCCGCACATTCGGTCACGGCTGCGCGTACGCCGAGGGGCGGCGCATAGATGGCAGCGGTGTCGGCGCCCGTCGCCGACACCGCATCCGAGACCAGATCGAAGACCGGCAATCCGGCGAACGTCGTGCCGCCCCGTCCGAGGGAAACGAAGCCGACGACGTTGGTGCCGGCCAGCCGCATGTGGTGCACCTGGGCTGCGCCATAGGCACCGGTGGCCGCGATCGCCAGAACCTTGGTTGATGCATCGAGAAGAATCGACATGCTCGTTTCGGTTGCGCCGTTCGGGTGAGTTACTCGGGCTGGATTCCCGCGGCCAGCACGGTCTTCCTGATGTTGTCCTGGTCCCGACGCAGGAACGCCTCGAAGTCGCCCGGCGCGAGCGGCGCGGCGACGAATCCGCGTTCCGCGATCGCACGACGGAAGTCGTCGTTGGCGACCACCCGGGACGCTGCCTGCCACAGCGCATCGACGGTGTCGGGCGGGGTCGCCCTGGGGACGAAGATGCCGTTGTAGTCGATCGCGGCAAAGCCGGGCACCAGCTCCTTGACCGTCGGCAGATCGGGAAACTCGGCGGAGCGCTCCGCCGTGCTCGGCGCCAGCAGCTTGAGCTTGCCTGCCTTGACCAGCGGCATCGCCTGCGCCAGCGAGCTCAGCAGGATGTCGACATTGCCGGCGGCGACGTCGAGCAGCGCCGGCGCGCCGCCCTTGTACGGAACCCGAAGCAGCTGGATCTTCGCCTCGACCGCCATCGCCGGCACGCCCAGATCTCCATAGTAGGCAAAGCTGTGCGCGCCGGGCTTGCGGCCCGCCATTGCGAGGAACTCGCGCAGGTCCCGCGCCGGATGGCTCGCGGCGGCGAAGATGCCGGTCTGGATCGTCGAGATCCGCGCAACCGGCTGCAGCGCCTGCAATGGCGAAAACCGGTTGTCCTTGAGCAGGAACTCCTGGTTCAGCATCAGATTGCCGACGCCCAGCAGGATCGTGCGCCCATCGGCCGGCATGCCGGCGACATGGGATGCTCCAGTGACGCCGCTGGCACCGGCTCGGTTCTCGACGATCACGGACTCGCCGAGCTGGTTTCCCAGCGCCGCGGCGAACATCCGCCCGAGGATGTCGGTGCTGCCACCGGGCGGGTAGGGAATCACCAGCGTCAGGTAGCGGCGGCTGGTCTGCGCTTGCGCGCGAGCCGTGCCGGCGGCGCTGGCAACGGCGCACAGGCCCAAGGTGAAGTTTCTACGGGTCGTCAAGACGGCCTCCGTGATGTTTTGAAGATGCGTGGATGGCTGCGCGGGATGGCGCGCCAGAGTTGGGGCGGCGCGTCGAGGGTCGCGCCGAGTTCGGCCGCGGCCCGCCAGGGCCAGCGGGGATCCAGCAGCACCCCCCGGGCCAAGGCGACGGCATCGGCCTGACCGGAGCCGAGGATCTCTTCCGCCTGCCGGGGCTGCGTGATGATTCCGACCGCGATGACCGGAATGCCGACGGCTCGCTTGACCGCCGCCGCGAACGGCACCTGATAGCCCGGTCCGACCTGCGTGGTAACGATCTGATTCTCGGAAAGACCACCGGTGGAGACATCCAGGAAGCTGCATCCCAGCGCCTCCAGACGCTGACCGAGCGCGATCGCCTGATCGATGTCCGCGCCCTCCGACACCCAATCCGTGCCCGATAGCCGGACGCCGACCGCCATGTCGGCGCCGACCGCATCGATGACCGCCTGGCAGACCTCCAGCGGCAACCGCATGCGCCGCTCCGGGGATCCGCCGTACTCGTCGGTCCGCTGATTCGAGACCGGCGAGAAGAACTGATGCAGCAGGTAGCCATGAGCCATGTGCAGCTCGATCGCATCGAACCCGATGGCGTGCGCACGCCGGGCGGACGCGACGAAGGCCGAGACCAGCTGGCGGATGTCGTCCGGGCTCATCTCGCGTGGCGCCGGCTGACCCGCCTGATGCGGGATCGCCGCCGGCGCGACCGGGACCCAGCCACCCGCTCCCGGCGCGATGCGCGCGTTCCCTTCCCAGGGCCGCTGGACCGACGCCTTGCGGCCGGCGTGCGCGAGCTGGATCGCCAGCGGCATGTTCGATACCGACCTGAGCGCCTGCACGACCCGCTGCAGCGCAGCCTGATTCTCGTCGTTGTACAGGCCGAGGCACCCGTGCGTGATCCGACCTTCCGGCGCAACCGCCGTCGCCTCGAGGCACAGCATCCCGGCACCGGAGATCGCCAGTGAACCGAGGTGAATCGTGTGCCAGTCCGTCGCATTGCCGTCGACTGCGCTGTACTGACACATCGGCGAGACGACGATCCGGTTGGGAAGCGTCAGACCGCCGAATCGAAGTGGCTGGAACAGACGGGGAGGCGACATCACTCGGGCCGGATTCCGGCAGCGCCGACGATCTTCTCGATGCTTGCCCGGTCCTTGCGCATGTAGGCCGCGAACTCCACCGGCCCGAGGACCTGGAAGAAGGCATCGCGCTCGACCACGGCCTGGCGAAACTCGGGGCTGGCGAGAACCCGGGACGTTGCCGCCCAGATGGTCTCCACGACCTCCGCCGGAGCGCCGCGCGGCAGGAACAGACCGTGGTAGTCGACCAGGGCCCCGAAGCCGGGGACGACCTCGTCCACGGTCGGTACTTCGGGAAACTCCTCGAGACGCTCGGCAGTCGTCACCGCCAGCAGCTTGACCTTGCCGGCGCGCAGCAGCGGCTTCGATTGCGCCAAGGTTCCGAAGTAGATGTCGACATGGCCGGCCGCGGTATCCACCAGACCGGGCCCGCCGCCCTTGTACGGAATGCGGATCAGCTCGATCGCTGCGCCGGCGGCCATCGCCGAGATGCCGAGGTCGCCGTAGAAAGCGAAGCTGTGCCGCCCTGGATTCCGTCTGGCCAGCGCGACGAACTCGCGCAGGTCGCTCGCGGGATGGCCGGCGGCGGCGAGGATCACTTCCTTGAACGCGCAGACGAGCGCAACCGGGGTCAGATCCCTCAAGGGCGAGAGCTGGACGCTCTTCAGCATGAACTCCTGATTGAGCATCAAGTTGCCGACCCCGTAGAGGAGGGTACGGCCGTCAGGTGCCGCCCCCGCGACATGGGCGGCGCCGGTGATGCCATTGGCGCCCGGGCGATTCTCGACGATCACCGTCTCGCCCAGTACCGATCCGAGCGCCCGCGCGAACACTCTGCCGAGAGCATCGGTGGCCCCGCCTGGCGGATAGGGGACGACCAGGGTGATCGGGCGCCGCCCTGTCTGAGCGAGGACGCGCCCGGGCCCGAATGCACAGCCGGCGGCCGCCAGCCATGTGGTGAAGTGCCTGCGAGATGCCACGTCGCCTCCTATTTTCCGCAAATAATGTCGACAAGATTTTCGGACAATATTAACGGAATTTTTGTCGGAATCAACCTGGTTTACCATCGACGCGATGGGCGCCTCGAAGAAGAAGCAAGCAAGAACACCGCTGGCCGCGGTTCCGGATCTGGATCTGGACGAAGGTCAGAAGCGGACGTGGCAACGCGTGCTCGAGGAACTCAAGCGGGACATCGTCTACGGCCGGCTGCTGCCCAAGGAGCATCTGGTCGAGGATGAACTGATGCGGCGGTTCTCCGCGTCACGGTATGCGGTCCATCGCGCGCTCGACGAGTTGCTGGCGATGGGCCTCGCGGTCCGCACCGAGAACCGCGGCACGCGGATCCGGGCGTACAGCCCGCAGGAAGTCCTGGACCTCTTCGAAGTCCGCGAGATCCTCGAGACCGCGGCTTTGCTGCGCCTGCCGCTACCTCTGCCCGCCGCCCGGATTCGCGAGCTGGCCGGCATCCAGCGGCGCTACGATTCGGCGGCCGCGGCGGGTGATCTGTATCTGAGCCACCTGATGAACGATCGCTTCTGGCAGGCCCTGTACGCAGCCTGCCCGAACGCGTCGCTGGCGGATCAGATCGACTCGCTGTCGCTCCAGCTGCAGCCGGTCCGCATGCGATTCTTCCTGAACGAAGACCGGCGCAAGCGCGCCAGCACCAATCATTGGGAGATCATCGAGATCCTCAAGAGCGGGGACAACAAGCGGCTGGCAGCGATCTGTGCTCAGCACAAGGTCGAAAGCAGGAACGAGTTTGCCAAGACGGTTCTGGACGATCCGAGGAACGTGCCGCCCCGCCTCAGCGCGTGAGGCGCATGGGGGCCGGCGCGACCCCTTCCCGAAGTCCGACAGGCTCCTAGAACACCAGCGTGCGCCAGCGCAGGTCGGCGGCGCGGGCCATGAACTGGACGGCGCCGCCGCGGGCGCGGCACTCGGGGATCAGCGCGGCCGGATCGATGCCGTGGGCAGCGAGCGCATCGCTGCAGGCGAACAGCTCCGTTCCCAGTTCGACCGCTTCGCGGATGTTGTCGATGATCCGCTTCGGATGCGAGGGCGATGCGCGCAGCGATTCGGCGACGCCGGGCACCAGCAGGCGCACGCTGGCGGCGGTGAAGTAGATCTCGACCGGCATGTCCATCGCCGCGGCGGCCGCGGCATGGAAGAACGGCGTCGCGAGCCGATGCGGCGCGTCGGGGTCGGCCGCCCAGAGCAGGATCGCGATGCCGGCGGCGGTATGGTCGGCGTCGATGCCGGCGCGGTCGCCGCCGCCGTGCACGCTCACGCGAGCCCCTCGCGCTGGGCGAACGCCTGCATCGCGGCGGCGACGCCGTCGCCGTGGACCAGCGTTTCGCGATCGGCCGCGAAGTCGTCGAGCCGCAGCCGCGCAAGCCAGCCGTCACCATAGGGGGCCCGGTTGATCAGATCGGGGACGGCGCTGACCTGGGGATTGATCTCGACGATCGTGCCGCCGACCGGACTGCGCACCGAGACGATCGCCTTCGCGAGCTCGACGACCGCGACCGAGCGTCCGGCTGCGACGACCGTGCCGACCGGCCGCGGGCGACACATGTAGAGTTCGCCCGCCTGCAGCAGGCCGAGCGCCGTGATGCCGACGGTGGCGGTTCCGTCGTCATGCAGTCGCGCCCACGTCTGGTGTTCGACGTGGTAGTGCAGCTCGTCGGGGAAATCGGCAGCGATGGCCACGTGCGGAGTTTAGCGCCAGACGAGCGCCAGCCGACCCGAACACGCTCGCTACCCGGACACGGCGGCTACCCGAACGCGCCGTATACCGCTGCCGGATTGTCGACCAGGATCCGCCGCCGGGCCGCCGCGTCGGGCACCCATTCCGCGAGCAGGTCGAACAGGTCGCCGTCGTTCGGCATCGTCCGGCCGTTCATGTTGACGTGCGGCCAGTCGCTGCCCCACAGCAGCCGCTGCGGCGCGGCGGCAACCAGTGCGCGGGCGATCGGCGTCACCGACGGATACGGCGGCTCCTCGGTCGTGCAGCGCATCGGTCCGGACAGCTTGACCCAGACACGGCCGGTGTCGAGCAACCGCAGCAGCCGCTGGAACGCCGGCTGCGCGGCACCGCCCGCCGCCGGAATCGCCGCGAAGTGATCGAGCACGACCGGCGTCGGCAGCGCCAGCAGCGCGTCGGCGAACTCGATCAGGTCGTCGCCGGCCGGATAGAACTGGACGTGCCAGCCGAAGTCGGCGACCAGCGCGGCGATCTTCGGCGACAACCGCGGCAATGCGCCGCGGTGGCCGGGGCTGACGAAGCGCGCGCCGCGCACCCCGAGCGCATCGAGCCGGGCGACCTGTTCCCGCGTCGCGGTCTCGGGCAGCAGCACGACGCCCTTGAAGCGACGCGGATGCTGCGTCAGCACCTCGATCAGGTGCGTCGGGTCCATGCCGTAGCCGCCGCCGCTGACGACGACCGCGCCGGCGAGTCCCAGCGTGTCCTGCAATGCGATGCTGGTCTCGGGCAGCGCATCCTGCGACACGTACTTGCTGTCCGGATGAAACGCGAAGCGGCTCGCCGGGCCGAACAGGTGGATATGGCAGTCGATCGCACCGGGCGGGCATGGCGTCGCCGGCCGCCGCGGATGCGGATCGGGCGGCTGCGTCAGCGGCGGGGACGGCCGGCCGGGCGAGATCATGTGCCCACGAACCTCGGGCTCATTCTGCGGTGATCTTCGAGCGGCGGACCACGTCGGCCCACTGCGCGAGCTCGGTCTTGATCAGTTCGCCGAAGGCGACCGGCGTGGTCGCGAGAATCTCGACGCCGTCGCCGCCGAACTTGCCGCGCAGTTCGGGATCGGCCATCGCCTTCGCCGACGCGGCATGCAGCTGGTCCACGATCGCCTCCGGCGTGTCGCGCGGCACCAGCACGCCCATCCACAGGATTCCCTGATAGCCGGGCACGCCGAGCTCGGCGACGGTCGGGACGTCCGGCATCAGCGGCGATCGCGCCAGGCTCGCGATCGCGAGCGGCTTCAGCCGGCCGGTCTTGATATGCGGTGTCGAGGTCGCGATCGTGTCCATCTTGAGCCCGACCTGACCGGCCAGCAGATCGTTCATCGCCGGCGCGGCGCCCTTGTACGGGATGTGGGTGACGCGGATGCCGAGCTGCTGCAGCAGCAGCTCCATCGTCACGTGCGGCAGCGTGCCGTTGCCGGCCGAGCTGTAGTTGAGCTTGTCCGGATTGGCGCGTGCGTAGGCGACCATGCCGGCGAAGTCCTGGTACGGCTGGCTCGCATGCGCGACCAGCAGCTCCGGGATCTGCGCCAGCAGCGAGACCGGCACCAGGTCGCGCGCAGTGTCGAACGGCAGGTTCTGATACAGCGCCGGGTTGATCGTGTGATTCGGCGTCGTGAACAGCACGGTATGGCCGTCGGCCGCCGCCTTGGCAACGCGCGTCGTCGCGATCGTGCCGCCGGCGCCGGGTACATTCTCGGTGACGACGTTGCCGCCGAGGATGCGGCCGAGTTGCGCCGCGTACTGCCGCGCGACGTAGTCGACGGTGCCGCCGGCGGGGAACGGGACGATCAGCCGGATCGGCCGCTCCGGGTAGGCGGCGAATGCCGGCGCGGCGGCGACGAGCCCCAGCGCGGCAGCGAGGGCCGTGATGGCAACGAGCACGAGGCGCCGGAGCGAGCAGTATTGGAGTGAGAAGCGCTGGAGCACGGTCGGCTCGGGCCGCGCGGTGGGTGGCTGCATCCGGATCCCCTGTGCGTCCGGCCGGCCGGGCCGGCGTCTCCGTGGTCGATCGGCGAGTACATCATCCGGCAGAGGTCGCGACAAATGATTTATCTGCACCACCCGATGAAACCGACTCATCGGGGCTGAAGGAGCAATGACGATGCTGCTCGATTTCCTCGGCCTGCAGGCCTTCATCGCGATCGCGGAAGCCGGCGGCTTCCAGCGCGCCGCCGGCATGCTGAGCCTGACGCAGACCGCGGTCAGCCACCGGATGCGCAAGCTCGAGGACTCGCTGGGCGTCCGGCTGATCGAGCGGACCAGCCGCGGCGTGACGCTGACCCACGCCGGCCACGCGCTGCTGCCGCGGGCCCGCCGCGCGATGCGAGAGCTCGCGGCGTCGTGCGACGACATCCGCGCCTACCGGGGCGACGCCGAGTCGTGGCTCGCGTTCGCCTGCCTGCCGACGCTGGCAGCCACCGTATTCGCCCCGCTGCTGAAGGCGTGCGCCGAGCGCTTTCCGGACGCGGCGGTCCGCGTCTTCGACGTATCGATCCCGGAAATCCGGCTGCTGGTCGAATCGCGCAACGCGTCGTTCGGCCTGACCGTGCTGCAGGGCGGCGGCGTCGACCTGGTGGCGGAGCGGATCGCGGCCGAGCCGTTCGTGCTCGCCTGCCCGCCGGCACACCCGCTGGCGCGGCGCGACCGCGTCGCCTGGGCCGAGCTCGAGGACGTGCCGCTGGTGCGGATCAGCCTGCCGTCGGGCAACAGCATGACCATCGACGACGCGCTCGGCCCGTTGCGCGACCGGCTGCGCTGGCGCTACGAAGCGCAGCACAACGCGTTCGCGCTGGCGATGGTCCGCGCCGGGCTCGGGCTGACGGTCGTGCCGGCGCTGTCGGTGCATCCCGGCGACGGGGTCCGGGTCGTTGCGATCGACAAGCCGGCGATCGCTCGCGAGCTGGCGGTCGTGAGGCGGATCGATACGACGCTGACCGGCGCCGACGCCTGGCTCCGCGACGCCTTGATCGGGCGGATCCGCGAGGCGCTGGCAGGCGGTTGAGCGAACTCGACGGCCTGCCAGCGCCCGCCCATGAATCCGGCGCATCGGCCGCCGAACACAATTCATTTGTCGCCACGGCGGCCACGGCGCGACACTGCGCCCGGCGCACGACCCGCAGCGCGAAATCGACACGAGGAGACGGCGATGCACGACCGGACCGATGAATCATGCGAACCCGCGCGGCGCCGGCTGGTCGCCGCGGGGCTCGGGACCGCAGCGCTCGGGCCGGCCGGTCTCGCCGGTCTCGCCAGCCTCCCCGGGCTCGCCGCGACGGCCCGGGCCCAGGAGCCGGCGTTCCCGACCCAGCCGATCCGCGTCGTGCTGCCGTTCGGCCCCGGCGGTCTCGCCGACATCTCGATGCGGCTGGTCGCGCAGAAACTGTCGGAGCGGCTCGGCCAGCAGGTCATCGTCGACAACCGGCCCGGCGCCGGCGGCACCAACGCGGCCACTACGGTCCTCAACGCGCCGCGCAACGGCCACACGCTGGCGCTGTTCGCCAACGGCACCGCGATCAGCACGAGCCTGTTCAAGCTGCCGTACAACCCCGAGACCGACTTCATGCCGATCTCGTCGATGGCGTACTTCGACCTGATCCTGCTGGTGCGCAACGACGGACCGATCCGCGACCTGAAGTCGCTGCTGGCCGAAGCGGGCCGCCGCGAGCTGAACATCGGCACGATCAACCCCGGGAGCACGCAGAACCTGTCGGCCGAGCTGTTCCGGTCGCTCGCCGGCATCAAGGCGGTGATCGTCCCGTTCAAGGGTACGCCGGAGATCCTGACCGCACTGATCCGCGGCGACGTCGACGTCGCGTTCGAGTCGTATGCAGCCTTGAAAGCCGCCGTCGACGCGAAGCAGGTCCGCGCGATCGCGGCGACCGGGCCGCGGCGCAGCGCCTGGCTGCCCGACGTGCCGACGGTCCGCGAAGCCGGCCTGCCGAACTACGAGGTCACCGGCTGGAACGCGCTGTACGCGCCGGCCGGCACGCCGCCGGCGGCGATCCGGACGCTGGCCGAAGCGCTGCGCGACGCAGTCGGACAGCCGGAAATCCAGCGCCGCTTCCTCGAACTCGGCACCGAGCCGCGCGCGAGCACGCCGGAAGAGATGGCCAGGGTCTTCCGCAGCGATGCCGAGAAGTGGGGCCAGGTGATCAAGCAGGCCGGGATCGAACGGCAGTGACCGCCGGCCCGCTCAGGATCGATTCGAGATGACCGCCTCCGTTTCAACCGCCGCCGCTGCATCGGCCGCGACCGCGACGAAGCTCGCCCCGCTGGTCGATGCCCACGTGCACATCTTCCGGCGCGACATGCCGCTGGTGCCGGACCCGCGCCATTCGCCGACCTACGAGTTCACCGCCGAGCAGCTCGACGACGTGCTGGCGCGGCACGGCGTCCGGATGACCGTGATCGCCGCGGCGAGCCCCTGGGGCGACTGCAACGACTACGTGATCCGGTCGCTACGGACACGGCCGCTGTGGCGCGGCACCGTGATCGTCGATCCGCAGACGGTGGACCTGTACGCGCTCGAGCGGATGGACCGCGACGGCATCGTCGGCGTCCGGCTCGCGTTCATCAGCATGAAGCAGCTGCCCGATCTCGACGACTGGTCGTGGCGCAAGCTGCTGTATCGGCTGAAGTGCCTCGACTGGCATGTCCATGTGCATCTGGACGGGCCGCGGCTGCCGCTGGTGCTGCCGGCGCTCGAGCGCGCCGGCGTCACGGTCGTGATCGACCATATCGGCCGGCCCGACCCGGTCGCCGGGCCCGACAGCGAGGGCTTCGAGGCGATGGTCCGCGCGGTGCAGAACGGCCGGACCTGGGTCAAGCTGTCCGGCGCCTACCGGCTCGGCCCCCAGGCGCTCGACCATGCGCGCGTGCTCTGCGAACGGGTCGGGTTCGAGCGGATGGTCTGGGCCAGCGACTGCCCGTTCGTCGGCGTCGAGTCGACGACGTATCGGAGCACGATCGAGTGGTTCGAAGAGCTGGTGCCGGATCCGGTGAGGCGGCAGCAGGTCTGGGCGGACAATCCGCTGCGGCTCTACTTCGGCTGACGCGGCGAGAGCGGACGAGTGCTCGCTGCGCGAACGGCCGTCACGGGTTCAGATCCTGGTGTCGGTCCTCTGCGACGCAGCAGGATTCGTCCGGGCATCGGGCGCTGCCGGCTCCAGATAGTGCCTGACATGGGGGCAGACGTTGCCAAGGAACGATCCGAGCGTGCTCGACGACCGCCTCAGCGCACCTGCCCCCACCGCCGCACGGTGACCCGCTCGACCGCCTGGAACACCACGCCCTCGACCAGCAGGCCGATCAGGATCACCACCGCGAGGCCGGCGAACACCGAATCGGTCAGCAGCTCGTTGCGCTTCTGGAAGACGTACCAGCCGAGGCCGCCCTGGCCCGACGACGCGCCGAACACGAGCTCGGCCGCGATCAGCGTCCGCCAGGCGAAGGCCCAGCCGATCTTGAGCCCGGCGAGGATCGACGGCAGCGCCGCCGGAACCAGCACCGACCAGACGAAGCGCAGCCCGCGCAGGCCATAGTTGCGGCCGGCCAGCCGGAGCGTCTCCGGCACCGCCTGGAAGCCGGCGAAGGTGTTCAGCGCCAGCGGCCACAGCACCGAGTGCACCAGCACGAAAATCAGGCTGCCGCGGCCGAGCCCGAACCACAGCAGCGCGAGCGGCAGCAGCGCGATCGCCGGCAACGGATTGAACATCGCGGTCAGCGTGCCGAGCAGGTCGCGGCCCAGCCGGGTCGATACCGCCGCGGTCGTCAGCACGAAGGCGCACAGGATGCCGAGCGCGTAGCCCTGCAACAGCAGCTGCAGCGAGATCGCGATGCGCGCGACCAGCTCGCCGCTCGCGAAGCCGTCGAGCATCGCGCGAGCGGTTTCGGAGAACGACGGCAGCAGCAGCGGATTGTCCTGCAGCCGGGCGACGAGCTCCCAGAGCGCGGCCAACGCCGCCAGGATCGCGACGCGCCGGACACCGTCGCGCCGCGCCAGCAGCAGCCACCGCGAGCGCGAGCCCGGCAGCGACCGCTCGCGCGGCGGCGCGAGCGGAAGGATCACCTCCGGCCGCGCCATCGCATCGCCCTGCGGGCGCGTCATCGCGCGCCCGCGAACAATAGCGATTCGATTCTCCGCAGCTTCGCCTGGAAGGCCGCGCCGCCCTGGCTCTCGAGATCGAAGTCGCTGTTCAGCTCGGCCCGCACCCGACCCGGATGCGGCGACAGGATCAGCACCCGGTTCCCGATCACCAGCGCTTCCTCGATCGAGTGCGTGACGAAGACCAGCGTGAATCCGATCGCCTGCCACAGCGACAGCAGCTCCTGCTGCATCCGGCGCCGGGTCAGCGCGTCGAGCGCGGCGAACGGCTCGTCCATCAGTAGGATCCGCGGCTTCATCGCGAGCGCCCGCGCGATCGCGACCCGTTGCTTCATGCCGCCCGACAGCGTGTGCGGATAGGCATCCGCGAAGCCCGACAAGCCGACCGCCGCGATCGCCTGGTCGGCGAGCCGCCGCGCTTCGTCGCGTGCCGCTCGGCGCGACGCGAGCAGCGGGAACATCACGTTCTTCCGGACAGTCTTCCAGGGCGGCAGTTGATCGAACTCCTGGAACACGACGATGCGGTCGGGCCCCGGCCCCGCGATCGCGGTGCCGTCGAGCCGGATCGCGCCTTCGGCCGGCGCGATGAAGCCGGCGATCGCCTTCAGCAGCGTCGACTTGCCGCAGCCCGAGGGACCGAGCATCACGAAGCGGTCGCGCGGCATCACGTCGAAACTGACGTCCTGCGTCGCGGTGACGATCCGGTCGTCGGCCTCGTACTGCAGCGTGACGTTCGCGACCCGAAGCACCGGCACGTCGGGCGCTGTCCAGACCGCACCGCGCTGCCCGGGAGACGGCGACTCCTGCCGACCGAGGACCCCGCTGCCGCCAACGGCCTCGAACCCGACCGCCGCGCGACCGACCGCCGCTTGGCCAACCCCCGCTTGGCCAACCCCCGCTTGGCCAACCCCCGCTTCGCCGACAGCCGCTTCAGCTACCCGCCGCAATCCGGGCGTCCTCGAAGAAATAGTCCTGCCAGCGCGCCGGCTTGTTCCTGATCGCGCCGACGCGATGCAGGAACGCGGCGAGCGCGAAGGTGCGTGTCGGCACGATCGTGAAGTCCACCTCCGGGCTCTCGATGATCTTCAGCAGATCGGCCCGGTCGGCCTTGGTGCCGCTGACCTTCAGGTAGATGTCGGCCGCCGCGGCCTTGTTCGCCTTGACGAACGCGGACGCCTCTTCCAGCGCCGCGACGAACGCCTGGTACGTCTTCGGATTCTCGCGGCGGAACTTCTCGGTCGTGAACAGCACCGTCGGCGTGTTGGCGCCACCGATCACGTCGTAGGAGTTCAGGATCACCTTGACGGCCGGGTTCGCCAGCACCTGGTACTGGAACGGCGGGTTCGAAAAGTGGCCGTTCAGTTCGGTGCCGCCGGCCAGCAGCGCCGCCGTCGCGTCCGGATGCGGCAATGCGACCGTGTACTTGTCGAGCTTCGCGTACTGATCGTCGCCCCAGAGCTTCGCCGCGGCGAGCTGCAGGAAGCGCGACTGCACCGAGACCGTGACCGAAGGCACCGCGATCCGGTCCTTCTCCGACAGGTCGGCGATCGACTTGACCGCCGGGTTGCTGCTGACCAGGTAGTAAGGGAAGTTGCCGAGCCCTGCGACGCCCTTGATGTTCTGCCGTCCGACCGTGCGGTCCCATGCGGTCAGCAACGGGCCGATGCCGGCGCCGGCGATGTCGATCGATCCCGACAGCAGCGCGTCGTTGACATTCGCGCCGCCGGAGAGCCGCAGCCATTCGACGCTGATGTCGACGCCGTTCGCCTTGCCATGCTTCTCGATCAGCTTCTGCTCCTGCGCGACGTTGAGCAGCAGGTAGACGATCCCGAACTGTTCGGCGATCCGGATCCGCCCTTCGGCATGTGCCGATCGGACCGTCAGAGCGAGCAGCACGACGACGATCAGCGCACCGATCAGATACGGAACCCAGCCGGCCGGCCGCCGCGCCGGCACGGCATTCCAGCCTGCCGCTGTCCGGTCCGGCGCGCGATCCGACGCCGTCCGATCCGACGCCGCCGGCTCCGCGGCCCGCCCTCGCCCCGCTCGGCCGATATCGCCGGGCCAGACGTGGTGGACGAAGCCGGTCGGAATGACGAAGTCCGTCGGGATGGACTCGAGCGCCAGCAAACGTTCGTCCGCCGCGCGGTCGCCGCCCTCGCCGTATCCGCCGTGCTCGCCGTACTCGTCGCTCGATTCGCGAAACTGCATGAGTCTTCTCATCGTCGTCAGAAAGGCGCGTCGCCTTCGATGGTCGTCCGGTGGAGCGTGCGCGGCTGCTCGATCGGACAGCCGGTGGCCAGGTGCATCACCGAGCGGTTGTCCCAGAACACCATGTCGCGCGCCTGCCAGCGATGCCGATACAGATGCTCCGGCCGCACGCTGTGCGCGAACAGCGCGTCGAGGAGGTCGCTGCTTTCGCCCTCCGGAACCCCGAGGATCCGGGTGGTGAAGTGCTCGTTGACGAAGATCGCCTTGCGGCCGGTCTCCGGATGGGTCCGGATCACCGGATGCCGGACCGGCGCGACCTCGGCGATCTGCACCGGCGTCAGGTCGGGGCGCCAGGGGCTGATCCGCTGCAGCTCCGCATAGCGGGCGAGGTAGGTGTGTTCGGCCTGCAGCCCTGCGACGGCGTCGCGCAGATGCGCCGGCAGCGTGTCATGGGCCAGGTGCATGTTCGCGAACACGGTGTCGCCGCCGGCGACCGGAAGCGTCTGGGCGTGCAGCAGGGAGCCGAGGCTCGGCAGTTCCTTGTACGACAGGTCCGAATGCCAGAAGGCGCCCGCATCGCCCAGCCCGATCGGCCTGCCGTCCTGCTTCACGTTGGAGACGATCAGGATCTCCGGGTGGCCCGGCAGCTGGAACTGGCGCAGCACATGGATCTGCAGGCGGCCGAACCGCCGGCTGAACGCGATCTGCTGGCCAGGCGTGATCCGTTGGTCGCGAAACACCAGGACATGCGCATCGAGCAGTGCCCGATGGATGCGCGTGAACGCCGCGTCGGCGAGCGGCGCGCCGGTATCGAGGCCGACGACCTCGGCGCCCAGCGGGGCATCGAAGGGGCGGACCGTGAAGGCCTCCCCGGTGTTCGCGGTTGCCGCGGCGTGCGGCGCTAGCGTGGTCAATCGAATCGTCCTCGAGCAGGCTTGTCGGTACGACGTGCCCCCTGCCGGCCGCACCGTGCGGCTCGATGAGGATATCGCCGAGCTTCGTGAACGGGATAGAACCAAAACAGATATCGATGCGCCGGCTACGCACGGTCGAACGCGCGGCACGGAACGGCCACCCCCCGCGGGTCGAACGGAATCCACATCTGCAAACTCGCATTCGTTCTTTGGAACACGCGTGTCGTGTCCCCAGAATTCGACAGGTCCACCACATCAACGGCAAGCCAGGGCCCCCGATGCTGCCTGCCCGCACCGATCGCTCCGACATCGGCGGTCCCACGACCTCACGAGGACGCGGGCCTCGCATGACGCCGGCTGAGCATGCGCGCCAGATCATGGCGCTGACCGCCGCGTACTGGCAGGTCAAACCGCGGCAGCGCCGTCAGCCCGCGCCGCGCCGGCAGTCGAGCGGCCCGCCGGTGCTGGCCGCGGCCGGCGCGATGCGCAAGGACCTGCCGGGGACCATGCAGAGGGTGCTGTGCGGCCGGCCGTAGCGGAGCCGATCGTGTGGCGCAGGATCTCGGCTTGACCAACTGAGCTCGAGCCATACAACCACACCCCCGAGAGTGCAATGTCGAACGATTGGAAATTCGAGACCCTGTCAGTGCATGCCGGCTACTCGCCGGAACCGACGACGCATGCCGTCGCGCCGCCGATCTACCAGACGGTGGCTTATGCGTTCGACAGCGCCCAGCACGGCGCCGACCTGTTCGATCTGAAGGTGCCGGGCAACATCTACACGCGGATCAACAATCCGACGCAGGACGTGCTGGAGCAGCGCCTGGCCGCGCTCGAGGGCGGCGTCGCGGCGCTGGCGCTGGCCTCGGGCCAGGCGGCGGTTACCTACGCGATCCAGACGATCACGGAAGCCGGCGACAACATCATCAGCAGCACGGCGCTCTACGGCGGCACCTACAACCTGTTCGCCCATACGTTGCCGCAGTACGGCATCGCGACTCGCTTCGCCGATCATCGCGAGCCTTCGAGCTTCGCCGCGCTGTTCGATGAACGGACCAAGGCGGTGTTCGTCGAATCGCTCGGCAATCCGGCGGGCAACGTTACCGACATCGCGGCGATCGCCGCGATCGCCCACCGGCACGGCGTGCCCCTGATCGTCGACAACACGGTGCCGTCGCCGTACCTGAGCCGGCCGTTCGAGCATGGCGCCGACATCGTCGTCCATTCGCTGACGAAGTACCTCGGCGGCCATGGCACCAGCATCGGCGGCGCGATCATCGACTCCGGCAAGTTTCCCTGGGCCGAGCACAAGGCACGCTTCCGGCGGCTCAACGAGCCGGACGTCAGCTACCACGGCGTCGTCTATACCGAGGCGCTCGGCCCGGCGGCTTACATCGGCCGCGCCCGCGTCGTACCGTTGCGCAATACCGGCGCCGCGATCTCGCCGTTCAACGCCTTCCTGATCCTGCAGGGCATCGAGACCCTGGCGTTGCGGGTCGACCGTATCAGCGACAACACGCTGGCGGTGGCACGGCATCTGAAGCAGCACCCGGCGGTCAAATGGGTCAACTACGCCGGCCTCGAAGAGCATCCGGACCATGCCCTGGTCCGCAAATACCTGCGCGGCAAGGCAAGCGGCATCCTGACGTTCGGCATCGCCGGCGGCCGCGAAGGCGGCGCGCGGTTCCTCGACACGCTGAAGCTGTTCACGCGGCTCGTCAACATCGGCGACGTCCGCTCGCTGGCGACCCATCCGGCCTCGACGACGCACCGGCAACTCTCCAGCGAGGAGCTCGCGAAGGCTGGGGTCAGCGAAGACACGGTGCGGCTGTCGGTCGGCATCGAGCACATCGATGATCTGCTGGCCGATCTCGACCAGGCGCTGGCGGCTCGATGACCCGGCCGGCACGTGACCCGGCGCGTCACCTACAGCTTCTGCTGCCCGCAGGTTGCCGGCGGTGCACCGAGCGATGAATGTCGATGCATCGACCGGGCGCGAGCCGGTCGCCTGGATCGCCGGCGTCGGCGCGAGTGTCGGTCTCGGCGCGGCGCTGGCGCAGCGCTTCGCGCAAGAGGGCTTCATCGTCGCGTTGACCGCTCGCACCGGCGAGCGGCTGCAGGCGGTCGCGAGCGAGATCGGCGCTGCCGGCGGTCGCGCGATCGCCTTCGCCGGCGACGTCGCGGACGAAGCGCAGGTCACCGACATCGCGCTGCGAGTACAGGCGCTCGGCACGCTGTCGGTGGCCGTCTTCAATGCCGCCGGCGCCGTCCGCGCGCCGACGCTCGATCTGACGGCCGGGCAGTTCACGCAGGCCTGGCGCGTCGGCACGCTCGGCGGCTTCGTCTTCGCGCGGGCGGCGCTCCGGGTGATCCTCGCCAACGGCATCGCCGGCGACACGGCGGCCGGCCGCGGGTCGCTGCTGTTCACCGGCGCTACCGCGTCGCTGCGCGGCCGGCCGCCGTTCGCCGCCTTCGCTGCCGCGAAGGCCGGCCTGCGATCGCTGAGCCAGAGCCTCGCGCGCGAGTTCGGCCCGCAAGGGATCCACGTCGCACATGTCGTCGTCGACGGCGGCATCGACGGCGAGCGCCTGCGCGGCAGCGCGCCGCAGCGGATCGCACAGGCAGGCGCCGACGGCCTGCTGCAGCCCGATGCGATCGCGCAAGCCTACTACCAGCTGCACCGCCAGCACCGCAGCGCCTGGTCGCAGGAGATCGATCTGCGTCCGTTCAAGGAACCGTTCTGAGGAGAATTCGATGAGTGCCGTATTGAAACCCGCACCGCGACCGTTTTCAGGGGTCAAGACGCTCTCGGCCGTGCGAGCCAGCGTCAACTACTTGGCGCCGGAAAGTCCACGGCCGGTCAGCTACACCTTCGAGCCGCCGCCCGGCATTCCATGGACCACCGGCGAGTACTCGCCGCAGCGGGTCACGATCCACGATGGCCGTCCGCTGGCCGCGCTCGGCGAACTTTCGCTCGACCGCAGCGGCTTCAGCCAGATCACGCATCGCAGCGCGGTCACCGATTTCGGCGACGAAGCGGCGATCCGCGCGATCTACTATCCGGAATCGGCCGAGGTGCTGCGCGCCGCGACCGGCGCCGAGCGCGTCGTGATCTTCGATCACACGCTGCGCGACAGCGAGAAGGGTTCGCGCGCGACCAGCGCGCTGCGCGAGCCGGTCCGTCGCGTGCACAATGACCAGACGCCGGCCGCGAGCCGCCGGCGGGTCCGGGATCACCTGCCGGCCGACGAGGCGGCGCGGCGGCTCGAGCACCGCTTCGCGATCATCAATCTGTGGCGCCCGCTCGCGACCGTCGAGCAACTGCCGCTCGCGCTCTGCGATGCCCGGACGATCGCGCCCGAAGACCTGGTGCCGAGCGACCTGGTCTATCGCGACAAGGTCGGCGAAACCTATTCGTTCCGCTACAACCCGGCGCATCGGTGGTACTGGTTCCCGCGGCTGCGCAGCGACGAAGCGTTGCTGCTCAAGATCTTCGACTCGCACGAGGACGGCACGGCGCGGCTGACCGCGCATACCGCGTTCGAGCACCCGGACACCCCGGCGGAAGCCCCGCCGAGGCGCAGCATCGAGCTGCGTGCGTTGGTGTTCTGGCAGTCGGCCGGCGGCCGGCCGGCTGCGGCCGCCGATGCATAGACGATTTCGTTACTAGAAACTGAATATTGCGTCGTTTGAGCCGGGTCGGGTTCGGCCTAAAGTGGTCTATCGCCACCAGACGGCCGCGTTGCCGTCCTTGCACCAACGTTCTCGAACCACCACGGAGCAACCATGTCCCTCGACATCGACACGCTGGCCTTGCCGCAAGCACTGGAGCGTGTCCGATCCGCTGCCCTGGAACAGGGCCTGCCGTATGCCGGGGGGGTCGTGCCCCGGGTCGCCTGGCAGCTCGTTCAGCAGCAGGAAGCCGTGCTCGTCGACGTGCGCTCGAGCGAAGAGCGCAAGTTCGTCGGCCACGTACCCGACAGCCTGCACGTGCCCTGGGCTACCGGCACGGCGCTGAACCGTAACCCGCGCTTCGTCCGCGAGCTCGAAGCGAAGCTGGCCGGCGACGGCGGCAAGGATGCCGTCGTGCTGTTGCTGTGCCGTAGCGGCAAGCGTTCGGCGCTCGCCGCCGAGGCAGCGGCCAAGGCCGGCTTCAGCCATGTCTTCAATGTGCTCGAAGGCTTCGAAGGCGACCTCGACGCGAGTCAGCATCGCGGCACCGGCAACGGCTGGCGTTTCCACGGCCTGCCGTGGGTCCAGGACTGAGCGGCGGCCGGGCCATGTCCGGATTCGACGTCGACCGGGTGGTCGGCGAATTGCGAACCCTGCGTCGCGAATGGCGGGACGCGCAGAAGCGGCAGCGCGAGCCGGCCGGGCGCGAATTCCCGTCGCCCGACGCGCTCGCCGCGATCGTCGGCCGGCTCAAGGGCGCACTGTTCCCGCTGCGGCTCGGCCCGGCCGACCTGCGCCAGGATGGCGAGGATTTCTACGTCGCGCATACGCTGAACGCGGCGCTGCACGGGCTGCTCGAGCAGGCGCGGCTGGAGCTCGGTTACGTCGGCCGGCATGCGCCGCCGCCCGCCGAAGCGATCGATGCGCAGGCGCGCCGGACCGTGCACGATTTCGCCGCCGCGCTGCCGGGCATCCGGCGGCTGCTCGACAGCGATGTCGTCGCCGCCTACCAAGGCGATCCGGCGGCGAACAGCGTCGACGAGGTGCTGCTCTGCTATCCCGGGCTGCTCGCGATGATCCATCACCGGCTGGCGCACCAGCTCTATCGGCTCGGATTGCCGCTGCTCGCGCGGATCGTCGCCGAACTGGCCCACGGGCAGACCGGCATCGACATCCATCCCGGTGCGCAGATCGGCAGCGGTTTCTTCATCGACCACGGAACCGGCGTCGTGATCGGCGAAACCGCCGTGATCGGGCAGCGGGTGCGGGTCTATCAGGCGGTGACGCTCGGCGCCAAGCGCTTTCCGGTCGACGCCCACGGGCTGCTGCAGAAGGGCATTGCGCGGCACCCGGTCGTCGAGGACGAGGTCGTGATCTACGCCGGCGCGACGATCCTGGGCCGCGTCACGATCGGCCGCGGCGCGACGATCGGCGGCAACGTCTGGCTGACGACCGACGTGCCGCCCGGCGCGAGCGTGACCCAGGGCAACCTGCAGAAGGCGGCGACGGCCGGCGACGCGTTCGCCGCGTCGGTGCAGTGACCGCGCTGGCCGAGCGTTTCGGCATCGCCGTCCGCCAGCTCCGCATCGAGCGAGGCTGGTCGCAGGGCCATCTCGCCGAGCGCTCGGACCTCGATCGCTCCTATGTCGGCGAAATCGAGCGCGGGCGCGTCGTCGCATCGATCGTCACGGCCGAGAAGCTGGCGATTGCGCTGCAGGTCGATCTCGCGACGCTGCTGATGCGCTGCCAGCAGATCGACCGGCAGCGCGAAGGTCAACTCGACCGTCTGGTGGCGATCGGCCGCTGAGGACAGGGGCGACCGGCTGCTCCGGATCCGGCGATCGCCGGTTGCGGATGGTGGCGATAGCCCGTTGAGCGCGGATACGAATCCCGTGACACTCTCCGGCGATCGCAAGACCTGAAACCCGGAGCTTCCCCTCATGACCGCAACCGTCGGCGGCACCACTGCCCTTGGCGACAACGCCGCTCGCCAGCTGGCCAACGCAACCAAGAGCGTTCCGCAGCTCGATACGATCACGCCGCGCTGGCTGACGCACCTGCTGCAGTGGGTCCCGGTCGAGGCGGGCGTCTATCGACGCAACAAGGTCAGGAATCCGGAGTCGATCAAGGTCGTCTGCACGTCGCGCGAGGAAGAGAACCAGCTGCCTCGCACCTGGGTCGACTACGAAGAGCGGCCGCGCGAGTACGTGCTGAACTCGGTCAGCACGGTGCTCGATATCCACACCCGGATCTCCGATCTCTACAGCAGCCCGCACGACCAGATCAAGGAGCAGCTCCGGCTGACGATCGAGACGATCAAGGAGAACCAGGAGAGCGAGCTGATCAACAACCCGGACTACGGGCTGCTGTCGCAGGTGACCGAGGAACAGCGGATCTTTCCGCTGACCGGTGCGCCGACCCCCGACGATCTCGACGAGCTGCTGACCAAGGTCTGGAAGGAGCCGGCGTTCTTCCTGACCCATCCGCAGGCGATCGCGGCATTCGGCCGCGAGGCGACCCGCCGCGGCACGCCGCCGCCGACCGTCAGCCTGTTCGGCTCGCAGTTCGTCACCTGGCGCGGCATCCCGCTGATCCCGTCGGACAAGGTCCCGGTCGCCGACGGCAAGAGCAAGATCCTGCTGCTGCGGGTCGGCGACAAGCGCCAGGGCGTGATCGGGTTGTTCCAGCCAGGGCTGACCGGCGAGCAGAGCCCCGGCCTGTCGGTGCGCTTCATGGGCATCAACAACCACGCGATCGCGTCGTACCTGATCTCGCTGTACTGCTCGCTCGCGGTGCTGACGACCGACGCGCTGGCGGTGCTCGACGATGTCGAGATCGGCAAGTATCACGACTACGCCGACACCTACAAGTAACGGCCGGTGACTTCGCCCGTGCCTGGGAATCCGAGCGGCCTGCCGGCGAATCCGGGCGGCCTGCCAGCGCCGACCGAAGCGCCGTTCGATCCGGCGGTATTGGCGCAGCTGGCGAGCCAGCTGTTCGCGGCACTGCCCGTCCAGGCAGCGGCGCCCGGCGTGCAGGCGCCGCTGCAGCTCGCGCCGCCGGGCTCGCCGCTGGTCAGCCCGGCCGGCGTCGGCCCGGGCGTGCCCGGTACCCCGATTCCGCAAGGGCAACTCCCCGGCATCAACCTGCTGCCGGCGTCCCCGGCTCAGCTGCCGTCGCTCGCCAACCGTGGACCGGCGCTGCTGCCGCACGCGGTCGCCGGCAACGGCATGCCGGACTATCTGACGAGCGCAATGCCCGCCTACGAGCCGCGCTTCGGCGGCGGCGCACTCGGCGTACCCGCATTGCAGGCCACGGCGCCGGCACGCGCCGCCGGCAGCGCCGCGTCGGCCGTATCGGCGGATGCCTTACCGTACTCGTACTACTTCATCGGCGAACAACCCGGCCTTCCGGCCGCCCTCGACGTCGAACGCCCCGCGGAGCTTCCCGGGGTGGACGGGCCGCGACCGATCCACGACGAACTCGCGGACCACCCGTTCGCCCGGCCGGACGACGGCGGGCCGAAGGCGGCGCGGCACGATGCGGTGCCGGCAAGGAACGCGGCGCAGCGGCAACCGTTCGACGTACACGCGGTCCGGCGCGATTTCCCGATCCTGCAGGAACGGGTCAACGGCAGGCCGCTGGTCTGGTTCGACAACGCCGCGACGACGCAGAAGCCGCAATCGGTGATCGACCGGCTCGCCCGCTTCTACGCGCACGAGAATTCGAACATCCATCGTGCCGCGCACGAACTGGCGGCGCGCGCGACCGACGCCTACGAAGGCGCGCGCGAACGCGCCCGCCGGTTCCTGAATGCGCCCGACGTCGACGAAGTGATCTTCGTGCGCGGCACCACCGAAGCGATCAATCTGGTCGCGAAGAGCTGGGGCGCCCAGCACGTCGCTGCCGGCGACGAAATCGTCGTCTCGCATCTGGAGCATCACGCCAACATCGTGCCGTGGCAGCAGCTCGCATCGACCAACGGCGCGAAGCTGCGCGTGATCCCGGTCGACGACTCCGGCCAGGTGCTGCTCGACGAATACCGCAAGCTGCTGAACGACCGCACCAGGATCGTCGCGGTCACGCAGGTCTCGAATGCGCTCGGCACGGTCGTGCCGGTCAAGGAAATCGTCGAGCTCGCCCATCGCGCCGGCGCGGTCGCGCTGGTCGACGGTGCCCAGTCGGTCTCGCACATGCGGGTCGACGTGCAGGATCTCGGCGCCGACTTCTTCGTGTTCTCCGGCCACAAGGTGTTCGGCCCGACCGGCATCGGCGTGCTCTGGGGCAAGCGCGCCGTGCTGGAGGACATGCCGCCGTGGCAGGGCGGCGGCAACATGATCGCGGATGTCACCTTCGAGAAGACGGTGTTCCAGCCGATCCCGCACAAGCTCGAGGCCGGTACCGGCAACATCGCCGATGCGGTCGGCCTCGGTGCGGCGATCGACTACGTCGGCCGGGTCGGCATCGAGAACATCGCGCGCTACGAGCACGAACTGCTGGTCTACGGCATGCGCGAGCTCGGCGCGATCCGGGGCGTCCGGCTGATCGGCACGGCCGCCGACAAGGCCAGCGTCATGTCGTTCGTGCTGGCCGGCTACAGCACCGATGAAGTGGGCCAGGCGCTCAACGACGAAGGCATCGCGGTCCGCACCGGCCACCACTGCGCGCAGCCGATCCTGCGCCGGTTCGGCGTCGAGACGACGGTCCGGCCGTCGCTCGCCTTCTACAACACGTTCGACGAGATCGACCGGATGGTCGCGACGGTCCGGCGCCTCGCCGCGCAGCGACGGGCCGGCTGAAGCGCCGGCTCGCCCGACGCGGATCGAACCCAGTGCTCGCCTGCGGTGCGCCCTCGGACTCCGGCCGAGGGCTCCCGGTGAAACCGCGTCGAAGGGCGCTCACATCACGGTGCCAGCCAGGCCTTCGATCGGCTGGACGCGCGCCTCGAAATTCGGATCGAAGAACAGCGGGAAGGACAGCCGGTCGCGGCCCGACGTGTTCCGGACCACCCGGTGCGGGGTCGACCGATAGCGACCACCGGTCATCCGGTCCAGCATGTCGCCGATGTTGCAGACGAAGCTGCCCGGGATCGGCGGCGCCGCGATCCAGCCGTTGCGCGTGTGGACCGCCAGGCCGCCGACGACGAGCGCGGAGAAGCGCCGGCTGGCGTCCTCGAGACGGCGGATGATCCCGGCATCGACGCCGTGGCGGGTCACGTAGAAGAAGCCGTGCGCGCGGCACGCCTCGCCGATCGACCTGGCGACGGCGGCACCGCCCGGCCCGCCGTCGATCAGCGGTGCGACGTCGATGACCGGCAGTCCGTCCATCAGCGACCCGACATGCGAAGGCCGGTATAGGACATGCGATCTCCTTCGTTGGAGCGGATCGCCCGGCGGCCTAGATTCGGCATACGCGCTGGTGCGCAGCCAATGGAGAACTCATGAGCATCGATTGCATCCGTCGAGGAGTCGTCATGATGAAGCAGTCCGGTCGAACGCGTCGCGGTGTCCTGCGAGCCGCCGGAACGATCGGCGCCGCGGCCTCGATCGGCCTGTTCGCCGGCCGGGCCCTCGCGCAGCCGAAGAAAGTGGTGCTGGCCTGGAGTCAGTCTTCGTACTGCCATTCGCCGATCCCGGTCGCGTTCGAGCAAGGTTACTTCGAAAAGAACGGGCTCGAGGTCGAGACCCTGAACTGGGGCGGCGCGGCCGATCAGCTGCTCGAGGCGCTGGCCACCAACAAGGCCGATTTCGGCGTCGGCCTGATCCATCGCTGGCTGAAGCCGCTGGAAACCGGCTTCGACGTCAAGATCGTCGGCAGCGTCCATGGCGGGTGCCTGCGGCTGGTCGGCGTGCAGTCGGCCGGAATCCGTGCCGACGAGGACCTCGCCGGCAAGATCGTCGGCGTCGGCGATCTCAACAGTCCGGCGAAGAACTTCTTCGACATCCATCTCGCGAAGAAGGGCGTGAAGAACGTCGAGTTCCGGGTCTACCCGGCGGACCTGCTCGACCAGGCCGCTAAGAAGGGCGAGATCCATGCGATTGCTGACGGCGATCCGAACCTCTACCTGCTCGAGAAGCGCAATCCCGGTGCGTTCGTCGAGATCGGCAACAGCGGAACCGGGATCTACGCCGACAAGATCTGCTGCGTGGTCGGCGCCAGCGGCAAGCTGGTTCGCGAAGACCGGCGCAGCGCGACCGCGCTGGTCCGGGCACTCGCGCAGGCGTCGGACTTCGTCGTCGAGAACCCGGCCGAGACGGCGCGCCTCTACGCCAAGTACACGCCGAAGGTCAGCGAAGACGAACTGCGGCAGTTGATCCATACGACCAACTACAAGCACCATCCGGCCGGAGGCAAGCTGCGCGACGAGGTCGAGTACTTCGCCAAGGATTTCCATGTCGCCGGCATCCTGAAGAAGGCGACCGATCCGGCCCGGTTCGCGAACCACATCGCGCTCGACGTGCTCGCCTGAGCACCGCGCGTCGACAGGACCGATGACCGAGCTCAGTCAAACGGTCGACGCCGTCGATGCCGGCGAACTGCCGGCGTCGCCGTCCGATCGTACACCGGCCGGAGTCTGGCGCACCGGTTGCGCCGCAGCCGCCGCATGGGCATTGCTCGGCGCCGTCACGCTGGGCTGGCCCAACCGGATCGTCGGCTTCGCCGACTGGCCGTATACCGACGAGTTCGGCCGGATCGCGATCGCGGTTGCGGCGCTGATGCTGGTGATCGCCTTCTCCGGTTCGTTGACCAGGGCGTGGTCCGGCAACCGTGCGGCCCTCGCTGCCAATCGTCTGTTGCGCGCGCTGAAACCGGCCGGCCCCTGGCTGGTGGCTGCGGCGCTGCTGCTGGTTGCCTGGCAGATCCTGACCGCCAAGCTCGGCTGGCTGCCGGCGCCGTTCTTCGCGCCGCCGCAGAGCCTGATCGACGTCTTCGCCGAGGACTGGCGCCGGCTCGGCATCTCCACCTGGTACTCGGCCAGGCTGCTCGTCCAGGGGCTGGTCGTCGGGTCGGTCATCGGGTTCGTGACCGGCGTCTGGATCGGATGGTCGCGCATCGCCGGCTACTGGGTGCATCCGCTGCTGCGCTTTCTCGGCCCGGTTCCGGCATCGGCGCTGCTGCCGCTCGCGTTCTTCTTCGCGCCGAGCAGCCATGTCGCGGCGGTGTTCCTGATCGCGCTCGCGGCGTTCTTTCCGATCGCCGTGCTGACGTGGTCCGGCATCGCCGGCGTCAACCGCACCTACTACGACGTCGCCCGCACGCTCGGGGCATCCGAAGCGTTCCTGGTGTTCCGGGTCGCGATCCCGGCCGCGCTGCCGCAGGTCTTCGTCGGCTTCTTCATGGCGCTCGGCGCGACTTTCTCGACGCTGATCACCGCCGAGATGATGGGCGTGAAAGCGGGCCTGAGCTGGTACCTGCAGTGGTCGCAGGGCTGGGCGGCCTACGCCAACATGTACGCCGCGCTGCTCGTGATGGCCGCGCTGTGCTCGGGCCTGATCACGCTGCTGTTCACGATCCGCGACCGGGTGCTGTCGTGGCAGAAAGGGACGGTCAAGTGGTAGAGGCGGCGCGCCCGCCGGCCCGGACCGGTTCGGCGATCAGCGTCGAGGCGGTCAGTCACTGGTTCCGGCCGGCTTCCGGCGCGCTGCACGTGCTCGACCGCATCGACCTGCGGGTCGCGTCCAGCGAGTTCGTCGCGCTGCTCGGGCCGAGCGGCTGCGGCAAGTCGACGCTGCTGCGGCTCGTCGCCGGTCTGGAGCCGGCGAGCGCGGGCCGGATCCTGCAGGACGGAAGGCCGATCACCCGGCCGGATCCCTCGCGGATCGTCGTGTTCCAGGATCCGACGCTGTATCCGTGGCGCAGCGTCCGCGACAACGTCTCGCTCGGCCCGCAGGCGCGCGGCGAGCTCCGGCGACAGCGGGGCCGGATCGACTCGGCGCTCGAGCGGGTCGGCCTGACCGCGTTCGCCGACGCATACCCGCACCAGCTGTCCGGCGGCATGGCGCAGCGCGCCGCGCTGGCCCGCGCGCTGGTCAACGATCCGCGGCTGCTGATCCTGGACGAGCCGCTCGGCAAGCTCGATTCGCTGACGCGGCTGCAGTTGCAGGCCGAGCTGACCGGGCTCTGGCAGCGCCAGCGGTTCACCGCGCTGCTCGTCACCCACGACGTCGAGGAGGCGCTGTACCTCGCCGAGCGGGTCGTCGTGCTCGGGCCGCGGCCGGCGGCGATCGTCGCCGAGCTCGCCGTCGAGCTGCCATACCCGCGGCGACGCGGCGATCCGCGTCTCGCCGAGCTGCGGCACGAGGCGCTCGGCCACCTCGGGCTGGCCGACGCGTGGTAGACGGTCCGAGCCTCGCCGAACTCCGGCAGGCGGCGACCGGCGGCAACTGGCTCGATGCCCTGTCGCTCGCGCTGTTCCTTCTCGAGCGCGGGCTGCTGACCTCGTTGCATGCACTGGGGCTAGCCGGTACCGTGCACGGCCAGCCTGCCTGGCCATGGCCGTCACGGATCGCCCATGACAACCTGGTCATCGATCGCGGCCATGCACGCGCCGTCGCGATCGCGGCCGCAGCGCTGGTGGCGGCACCGTTGCTCGCGGCGGTCGGCTGGGCATGGCGCCGCGGCCGCGCGGTGGCGTGGAGCACCGCCGTCGTGCTGCTGATCGCGACGCCCTGGCCCGACACGCGCGTGCTGCTCACCGCTGCCCATCCGACCAGCCTCCACCGCTCGCCGACCGGCTACACCGCAAGCAGCATCGACGCCGGCGCCGCGGTCTACGCGGCGCACTGCGCGGGCTGCCACGGCGACGACGGCACCGGCAACGGTCCCGATGCGCGCGCCCTGCCGCGTTGGCCGCCGTCGCTGATCGGTCCGCTGCTCTGGCGCCGTACCGACGGCGAACTGTTCTGGCGGGTACGGGCCGGCCTCGCCGATCGCCACGGCCGGACGACGATGCCGGGGTTCGGAGACCGGCTCGACGATCGCTCGATCTGGGCCGTTCTCGATTTCCTGAAGGCCAATGCCGCCGGCCAGAGCCTGCGGCGTCTCGGCGAATGGCCGATGCCGGTCGAGATACCCGACCTGCTGGTGCGTTGCGACGACGGCCGCACCCGGCCGCTGCGCGCCTGGTCGGGCCAGCGGCTGCGCATCGTCGCCGACGCCGGCAGGCCGATCATCAGCGACCCGCGCTTCACGACGATCGCGCTGGTGCGCGGCGAGCGTGCGATGGACGATGCCACTCCGGTTGCCGGCGCCGACGAGCGCGGCGGTGCGGCGACCTCGCTGACCGCGCAGGCCGAATGCCAGGCCATCGACGCATCGGGCTGGACCGCGTTCGCGCGGATCGCCGGCGTCGACGCGGGTTCGTTTGCCGGCGTCGAATTCCTGACCGATCGGCGCGGCTGGCTGCGGGCGCGAGCGCCCGCAGGCCGCGGCGGCTGGTCGCTCGACGATCTGCTGTGCCGCTCGAGCGACCCGCGCAACAGCACCGCTGCGCCCGCCGGATCCGGTCGCACCGCCGCGGCGAGCGATCCGCTCGACGAACTGCTGCGCCGAATGGACGCGGAACCGGTGCGGCTGGTCCGCGGCGGCGTGCCTCATTGATTCCCCGACTTCGAGTCCCCCGCTACGCAAAGGAGCAACTTCCATGGCAACGCTCAACGACTACCTGGCGCAGAAGCGCGACGCACTGACGGCGCGCAAGGGCCGGATCGAGGCCGGCCAACTCGGCGCAACCGCGCTTGCCGCCAACGTCCGGATTGCCGGCCGCAGCGGCATCCGCGAGATCCGGATCCGCGATCACGCCGTCATCACGGACAGCCCGCCGGACTTCGCCGGCTACGATCTCGGCCCGAGCTCCCCGGAGCTGCAGCTCGGCGTGCTCGGCTCGTGCGTCGCGCACATCTATCTGATCCACGCCGCCGATCAGCAGGTGCCGATCGAGTCGCTCGACGTCGAGGTCCGCGGCACGATCGATCCGCGCGCCGGCAGCGCCGGCCACGAACAGACGCCCGTCTGGCCCCACGACATCGGCTACACGGTGCGGATCGATTCGAATGCGAGCGACGCGGCACTGCGCACGCTGCACGAAACGGTCGAGCGGCTGTGCCCGATCCTGAACCTGCTGCGCAATCCCCAGTCGATCGAATCGCGGCTGGAGCGAATCGGCCGGATACCGGCGGAAAAGGCCGCTTGAAGCGGAACACCGGCCCCCGGTGCGGGCCTTGTGCCGGCCCGCCGAAGGGCCGGCACTCGATCGCGGACAATCGACGGCGGGCCGGCAGCCGGTAGCGCGACCCGCCGCGCTGCCCGTCAGTTCCGGTTCGGCTGCGGCGTCAGGCGAAGATACGGCGTGACGGCGGTATAGCCTTTCGGAAACTTCTGCTTGATCTGCTCCGGATCCTGCAGCGACGGAAGGATCACCACGTCGTCGCCGTCCTTCCAGTTGCCCGGCGTCGCGACGCTATGGGAATCGGTCAGTTGCAGCGAGTCGATCGCGCGCAGGATCTCGTCGAAGTTGCGACCGGTGCTGGCCGGATACGTGATGGTCAGGCGGACCTTCTTGCCCGGATCGATCACGAACAGCGAACGGACCGTCGCCGTGGTGCTCGCATTCGGATGAATCAGATCGTACAGTTCTGCGACCTTCCGATCGGCGTCGGCGATGATCGGAAAATCGACCACCGTGTTCTGCGTGCGGTTGATGTCCTCTATCCACGCCGCATGCTTGTCGACCGGATCGACCGACAGCGCGATCACCTTGACGTTGCGCTGCGCGAACTGCTCCTTCAGCTTCGCGGTCAGGCCCAGCTCCGTGGTGCAGACCGGCGTGAAGTCCGCCGGGTGCGAGAACAGCACGCCCCAGCTGTTGCCGAGCCATTCGTGAAAGCGGATCGAGCCCTGGCTCGACTGTTGCTCGAAATCGGGGGCGGTGTCGCCGAGACGCAAGCTGGCCATGCGATTCCTTTCGTCGGTTGCTGCAGCCCATGCCGCACGGACGACGACGGTACCGGTACGGCTGCGTCATGGCTACGAAGATCTTCGCCGCTGCATATTCGATGAGCGGCTGAGCCGAACCGCCGTCGGACCGGATCCCGTGGAAGGGCTGGAGCGGATCAGCCATTCGGCCCGGAGAACGAGCCGAACGAACGGCTCGGCGTGCCGCGGAACAGCGACATGTGGCTATGGACGGCGACCCAGTCGTCGCCGACGGCCGGGCGCGCGAACGCGATCGTCGCGCGGCCCGAGCGGTCGAATCGCTGCCCGGCTTCGTCGACACCGTCGGAATCGAAGATCGCGAGGCCGATGGCGGCGAGCCGGTCCGGCGAGACGATCGCATGGATGCCGTCCAGCCGCCAGC
The DNA here is from genome assembly GCA_050249335.1 of Lautropia sp. Classification (GTDB taxonomy): domain Bacteria; phylum Pseudomonadota; class Gammaproteobacteria; order Burkholderiales; family Burkholderiaceae_E; genus Lautropia. Next base: position 102,545 of record JBFWQR010000001.1, on the reverse strand, counting down.
GGAACCGCCGGATCGTCGGCCAGACTTTGCGCCACTGTTCCTGGGCGACGGCGGGCCGCTCGGCGACGAAATCGCTGAACGTCCCGAACGCGATCAGGTCGTCGGCGAAGAGCGGATACGCGGCTTCGTAGTCGATCGCCTGGACGCAGTCGGACAGGCGTTTGAACCAGCGGCGGATCCCTTCGAGATCCTCGGGTATCGGGACGGTTCTCAATCGCATCGATTCTTCCGGGAGCCGCCCAGCCTCAGAACCCGGCGATCACCGATCCCTTGAAGGTGACTTCGATGAAGCGCCGGACCTCGTCGGACTGATAGGCCTTGACCAGCGCCGCGGCCCATGGCGCGCCGCGGTCCTGCTCGCGGACCGCGATCAGATTGACATACGGGCTCTTGGCGCTTTCCTGCGCTATCGCGTCCTTGCCGGGATTCAGCCCCGCCGACAGCGCATAGTTGGTGTTGATCGCCGAGGCGTCGAGATCGTCGAGGGTTCGCGGCAACTGCGCGGCGTCGACTTCGACGAACTTGATCTTCCTCGGGTTCTCGACGATGTCGAGCGGCGTCGCCTTGAGCCCGACCTCCGGCTTCAGCCGGATCAGGCCGCGATCCTGGAACACCAGCAGCACCCGTCCGCCGTTGGTCGGGTCGTTCGGGATGCCGACGCGGGCGCCTTCCTTCAGATCATCGAGCTTTCCGACCTTCTTCGAGTAGATGCCGATCGGGAAGTTGACCGTATAGCCGATGCTGGCGAACTTGTAGCCGCGATCCTTGATCTGCTGATCGAGATAGGGCTTGTGCTGATAGCTGTTGGCATCGAGATCTCCGGCCGCCAACGCCGCATTCGGCTGGACGTAGTCGCTGAACTCGACGATCTGAATCCGCAGGCCATCCTTCTCCGCGACTTTCCTGACCTGCTCGAAGATCTGGGCGTGCGGACCGGCGGTCACGCCGACCTTCAGCACCTTGTCCTGGGCCGCGGCCGGATTCGCGATCAGCGAGACGAATGCCGCTGCCGAGGCAGCGTGCAGCAGGTGCCGGCGGATGTTCGGGCGGGCAACGGAAGTCATCGGGTTTTCCTCGAGGAGTGGGAGAGTAATCGGAGACGGTATCGGCGAGCTCGACCGCGGGGCAAGCCTCAACGATGCGACAGCCGGCGCACGAGCCAGTCGCCGCCGCTCTGCAGCAGCTGGACGAACACGATCAGCACCAGCACGACCGCGAGCATCACCTCGGGCAGGAAGCGCTGATAGCCGTAGCGGATGCCGAGGTCGCCGAGACCGCCGCCGCCGATCGCACCGGCCATCGCCGAATAGCCGGTCAGGCTGACCAGCGTGATCGTCACGCCGGCGACGATCCCGGGCAGCGCCTCGGGCAGCAAGACTTTCCAGACGATCTGGCGGACGCCGGCGCCGAGCGACTGCGCTGCCTCGACCAGGCCGCGGTCGACTTCGCGCAGCGAAGTCTCGACCAGCCGCGCGACGAACGGCGCCGCCGCGACCGTCAGCGGCACGATCGCGGCCGCGGTACCGATCGACGTGCCGGTCAGCGCACGGGTGAACGGGATGATCGCGACCAGCAGGATGATGAATGGCGTCGAACGGATGGCGTTGACCAGCGTGCCGGCCACGCGATTGACCGGCCGGTTGTCCAGCACGCCGCCGGTCGCGGTCAGATGGAGCCAGACGCCGAGCGGGATGCCGATCAGTGAGCCGATCGCACCGGAGACGCCGACCATCAGCACCGTTTCCCACAGCGATGACGCGAACAGCCCGAGCAGCGCTGCTGACCAGACGTCAGACATGCGCGACCTCGCTGACCGCGACACCGGCATTGCGCAGATACGCGACCGCGGCGGCGAGCTGCGACTGGGCGCCGCGTGCGAGCACGGCGAGCGAGCCGAACGGCCGGCCCTGGATCTCGTCGACCTGACCGTGGACGATCGACAGGTCGATGCCGAAGGTCCGGATCACCCGCGACAGCAGCGGCTGGTCGGCCGATGCCTCGCCGGCGAAAGCGAGCCGCAGCAGCCGCGACGGCTCCACCGGCTCGGCCGCCATCAGCGCCCGGATCCGCGCCAGCACGGTCTCGGGGAGTGCCTGCGGCACGATTTCGTCGAGCAGGCTCCGGGTCGTTTCGTGCTGCGGTCGCGTGAAGACGTCGAGCACCGGCCCCTGCTCCACGATCCGGCCGGCGTCGAGCACGGTGACCTGCTCCGCCACCTGCTTGATCACCTGCATCTGGTGCGTGATCAGCACGATCGTCAGCCCGAACTCGCGGTTGATTCTCTGCAGCAGCCCGAGCACGCCGCGCGTGGTCTCGGGATCGAGCGCCGAAGTTGCCTCATCCGACAGCAGTACCTCGGGCCGGTTGGCGAGCGCCCGCGCGATCCCGACCCGCTGCTTCTGCCCGCCGCTGATCTGCGCCGGATAGCGATCGCGCAACGTGCCGAGACCGACCAGCTCCAGCAGCGGGCCGACGCGCGCGCGAATCTCGGCCGCGCGGACGCCGGCGAGCTCGAGCGGCAGCGCGACGTTGTCGTGCACGGTGCGCGAAGACAGCAGATTGAAATGCTGGAAGATCATCCCGATCCGCTGCCGCGCGCGACGCAGCTCGCGCTCGGCGAGCCGCGTCAGCTCCTGGTCGGCCACGGTCACGCGCCCGCGCTGCGGCCGGTTCAGCAGGTTGATCGTGCGCACCAGCGAGCTCTTGCCGGCGCCGCTGCGCCCGATCACGCCCCGAATCTGGCCGGCCGGGACCGCGAGATCGATGCCGCGCAGCGCCGGTACCGGCCCGTCGGCGCCGCGGTACGACTGATGGATGCCTTCGAGCTCGATCATCGCGGCGGATTGTGGGCGGGGTGGCTGCCTGCCCGGAACGATCGAGTTGTCACAAGCTCATGACGTTTCCGAGCAAACCCGACGCGTCCTTCTGCACGGAAGGCATTTGCATGCGCGGTATTCGAGGTGGCGGATCGCCGGGCCGGCGCCCTACAGTGCGGCTGTCACCCAATCGGAGTTTCATGATGCGCCGCAGTTCGTCTACGTCTGCCAGGCCCCGGCGTGCCCGCCGCCACGCGGTCGCCGCCGTGATCGTCGCGACGCTCGCCGCGGTGCTTGCGGCCACACCGGCCGATGCCCAGCCGAAGCAAGGCGGCACCCTGAACTGGATCGTCAATCCGATACCGGCCTCGCTGGTGCCGCTGACCACCACCGCTGGCGGCAACACGGAGATCGGGCCGAAGGTCGTCGAAGGGCTGCTCACCTACGACTACCAACTGCGGCCGCTGGCAAAGCTCGCGACCGCCTGGAAGCTCAGCGACGACGGCCTGCAGTATCGGTTCGAGCTGCGCAAGGGCGTCAAGTGGCACGACGGCAAGGACTTCACGTCGGCGGACGTGGCGTTCTCGATCCTGACCCTGAAGCAACATCATCCGCGCGGCCGCAGCACGTTCGCCAACGTGACGGAGGTCGCGACGCCGGACCCGCATACGGCGGTCATCGTGCTCGACAAGCCGTCGCCGTTCCTGCTGACCGCGCTGTCGGCCGCCGAATCGCCGATCGTTCCGAAGCATCTGTACGACGGCACCGACATCGTCTCGAACCGGCACAACAGCGAGCCGATCGGGACCGGCCCGTTCAAGTTCAAGGAATGGGTCAAGGGAAGCCACGTCATCCTCGAGCGCAACCCCGACTACTGGGACAAGCCGAAGCCCTGGCTCGACCGGATCGTGATCCGCTTCATCGGCGACGCCGTGGCGCGCGCCGCGGCGCTGGAATCGGGCGACGCGGATGTCGGCAGCGGCAGCGCCGGCATCCCGCTCGCCGACGTCGAACGCTTCCGCAAGCTGCCGAACCTGACGATCGATTCGACGATCTGGCCGTACGTCGGCAACCACCAGCAGATCTATTTCAACCTCGATACGCCGGCGCTGCAGAATCTCGCAGTGCGTCGCGCGATCGCCCAGTCGATCGACGTCGAGGCCTACAACAAGCTGATCTGGTACGGGCTCGGCAAGCTCTCGGCCTCGCCGATCGGCACCGGCTTGTCGCGCTATCACGACGCGAGCATCAAGCCGTATCCGTTCGACCGCAAGGCCGCCGAGGCCGCGCTCGACGCCGCCGGCCTGAAGCGGGGCGCCGACGGGGTGCGATTGCGGCTGCGACTGGTCTACAACCCGTTCGTCGAACGGCGCTCGGCCGACTTCGTCCGGCAATCGCTCGCGCGGGTCGGCATCGACGCAACGATCCACAGCTTCGATTTCGCGACCTACGTCAACAAGACCTATACCGAGCGCGCGTTCGATATCGCGCTGGAGAGCCTGACCAACATCTTCGATCCGTCGGTCGGCGTGCAACGTATCTTCTGGTCCAAGAACTTCAAGATCGGGCTGCCGTTCTCGAACGCGCCGCACTACGTCAACCCCGAGGTGGATCGGCTGCTCGAAGCGGCCGCGGTCGAGATCGACGAGGTCAAGCGCCGGCAGCTGTTCGTCGCGTTCCAGCGGATCATCCATCGCGACATCCCGTCGATCGAGCTCGGCGCCAATCCGAACATCACGGTCGCCGCGAAGAAGGTCCGCAACTACGCGCCGACCGGCGAAGGCAATCGCGGCGACTTCGCCGACCTGCACTTCGTCGAGCCCTGACCCGTGCCGACCCTGCCGCGCATCGCCGCGACGCTGCGCCGTACGCTGCTGCAGGCGGTGCCGACCGTCGCCGGCATCGTCGTCCTGAACTTCCTGTTGCTGCAGCTGGTACCCGGCGACGCGGCCGACATGATCGCGGCCGAGTCGGGCGCGGCGACCGAGGAGACGATGCGCCAGATCCGGCAGCACTTCGGGCTCGATCTGCCTACGCTGCAGCGTCTGTACGCCTACGGCGCCGATCTGCTGCGCTTCGACCTGGGCGTTTCCCCGCGGCACAACACGCCGGTGCTCGCGCTGATCGGTGAGCGGCTCGGCAACACGCTGCTGCTGATGCTGACGGCACTCTCGCTCGCGCTCGCCGGCGGCATCCTTGCCGGCGTGCTGATGGCGACCTTCGTCGGTCGCTGGCCCGACCGGGTGCTGTCGGTCCTCGCGCTGCTGCTCTACTCGACCCCGAGCTTCTGGCTCGGCCTGATGGCGATCGTCGTCTTCGCGGTCCAGCTCGGCTGGCTGCCGAGCGGCGGGCATCGATCGATCGGCGCCGGCCTGGCCGGCTGGCCGCTGGTCCTCGACGTCGCCCGGCACCTCGCGCTGCCGGCGGCCGCGATGGCCGGCTTCTATGTCGCCGTCTTCGGGCGGCTGACCCGGGCCGCGATGCTCGAGGTCAATCATCTCGACTTCGTGCGCACCGCGTCCGCCAAGGGCCTGTCCCGCTGGCAGATCACGGTGCATCACGTGCTGCGCAATGCGCTGATCCCGGTGACGACCGTGGCCGGCCTGCACCTCGGCGCGCTGCTCGGCGGCAGCATCGTCATCGAATCCGTGTTCAGCTGGCCGGGGCTCGGGCGGCTCGCGCTCGAATCGGTCCAGGCCCGCGACTTCAACGTGCTGCTCGGGATCCTGCTGCTGTCCTCGCTGCTGGTCATCGTCGCCAACGCGATCGTCGATCTGCTGCAGGCATGGCTCGACCCGCGAGTCGAGGTCAGATGAGCGGAGGTCAGATGAACGCGACCGGCGATGCGGCTTGGCGGACCGTGCTGCGCAATCCGGCGGCGGCGGCCGGCGCGCTGATCCTGGCCGGCGTCGTGCTGCTCGCGGCGGCGGCCGGCTGGATCTTTCCGGGCGATCCGCTCGACATGGCCGCACCGCCGCTGCTGGCGCCGTTCGCCGATCGCGCCTTCGTGCTCGGCAGCGACTCGCTGGGGCGCGACCTGGCGGCCGGCCTCGCCCATGGCGCCCGGGTCTCGATCGCGATCGGGGTGGTCGCCGCGTCGCTGAGCCTCGCGATCGGCGTCACCGCCGGCGCGATCGGCGGTTATTTCGGCGGCCGGATCGACGATGCCGTGGTCCGGCTGACCGAGCTGTTCCAGACCATCCCGTCGTTCCTGCTCGCGATCGTGATCGTCGCGATCGCGCAGCCGTCGGCCGCGGTGATCGTGCTCGCGATCGGTGTGTCGTCCTGGCCGGTGATCGCGCGGCTGGTCCGCGCCGAGTTCCGCTCGCTGCGCGAACGCGAGTTCGTGCTCGCCGCCCGCAGCCAGGGCTTCGGGCATCTGCGGATCATCCTGCAGGAGATCCTGCCGAACGCGCTGCCGCCGATCATCGTGACGACGTCGGTGCTGGTCGCTACCGCGATCCTGATGGAAGCCGCGCTGGCGTTCATCGGTCTCGGCGACCCGAACATCGCCTCGTGGGGCGCGATGATCGGCGAGGGGCGCGAGCACCTGCGGACTGCATGGCACCTGACCGCGATCCCGGGCAGCGCGATCCTGCTGACGGTGCTGTCGCTGAACCTGCTCGGCGACGCACTGAACGACGCGTTCAACCCGCGGCTGCGCGGCCTGCGCTCATGACGACGATCGGCGGACCGCTGCTCGACGTGCTGGGCCTCGACGTCCGGTTCGGACGGCGCGCCGACGCGCCGCATGCGGTGCGCGGCCTGGACCTGGCCGTCGATCGCGGCGAGACCGTCGCGCTGGTCGGCGAGTCCGGCTGCGGCAAATCCACCACCGCGCTCGCGGTGCTGCGGCTGCTCGCGCCGGGCGCCCGGATCTCGGGCCGCGTGAACTTCGACGGCCAGGACCTGCTCGGGCTCGACGATGCTAGCCTGCGGCAGATCCGCGGCGCCCGGATCTCGATGATCTTCCAGGAGCCGATGACCTCGCTGAACCCGGTCCACACGGTCGGCGACCAGATCGCCGAGACGCTGCGCACGCATCGCGCAGCGAGCCGGCGCGATGCACGGCATGGCGCGATCGAGCTGCTCGAACGGGTCCGGATCGACCAGGCGGCCCGCCGCGTCGACGACTACCCGCACCAGCTCTCCGGCGGTCAGCGGCAGCGCGTGATGATCGCGATGGCGGTCGCCTGCCGGCCGAGCTTGCTGATCGCCGACGAGCCGACAACGGCGCTCGACGTGACGATCCAGGCTCAGATCCTGGAGCTGCTCGATGGCCTGCGCCGCGATCTCGCGATGGGGCTGCTGCTGATCACCCACGATCTCGGCGTCGTCGCCCGGTGGGCCGACCGCGTCGCGGTGATGTACGAGGGCAGGAAGGTCGAGGAGGCGCCGGCCGACCGCCTGCTCGCCCAGCCGCAGCACCCGTACACCCGGGGACTGATCGGCGCGTCGCTGCATACCGGCCCGGATCTGCACTACACCGAAGCGGCTTTGCCCGAGATCCGCGCTTCTCGGTCGAACGCCTCCGAGTCGATCGCCTTCGTGCTGCATGTGCCGCCGAGGCCGGCGGCCGCGCCCGCTCGACCCGACAGCAGCCCGCCGCTGCTGCAGGTCGAGGCGCTGAGCGTCGACTACGCGATGCGCGATGGGCGTCAGCGTGCGGTCGATGCGGTGTCGTTCCGGCTCGCGGCCGGGGAGACGCTCGGACTGGTCGGCGAGTCCGGCTGCGGCAAGTCGAGCCTGTCGCGCACCCTCGTCCGGTTGATCGAGCCGGCCGCGGGGCGGATCCTGATCGGAGGCACCGACGTTGCGACACTGTCCGGATGGGCATTGCAGTCCTACCGGCAGCAGGTCCAGATGGTATTCCAGGATCCGTTCGGGTCGCTGAATCCGCGCCGCAGGGTCGGCGACATCCTCGAAGCCGTGCTGGTGGTCCATGGCGTGCGCGATCGCGCGGTGCGCCGGCGCCGGATCGCCGAGATGATCGACCGGGTCGGCCTGCCGCACGGGTCCGAGCGGCGCTACCCGCACGAATTCTCCGGCGGCCAGCGTCAACGCGTCGGCATCGCGCGAGCGCTGGTGGTGCGGCCCGCGCTGCTGATCTGCGACGAACCGGTTTCGGCGCTCGACGTCTCGGTCCAGGCGCAGATCCTCAATCTGCTGGTCGAGTTGAAGCGCGGCCTCGGCCTGTCGTACCTGTTCATCTCGCACGACCTCGCGATGGTCCGCTACATCGCCGACCGGGTGATGGTGATGCATCAGGGACGAATCGTCGAAACCGGCGCCCCGGACCGACTCTGGCAGCACCCGGTGCATCCCTATACGCAGCGCCTGCTCGCAGCGGCGACGGGTGCCGAGCGGCGCCTGGCCGCTTGAGCCGCGCGACGCGCCGAAACGACATGCCACGGCTCGGCTTCTTCACCCGGCTGCTCGATCCGGCGGATCCGACGGCCCGCTACCGGCACGCGCTCGAACAGATCGGCCATGCCGAGCGGCTCGGCTTCGACAGCGCCTGGGTCGCGCAACATCATTTCGACGGCAACGAAGGAGGGCTGCCGTCGCCGTTCCTGCTGCTCGCGCAGGCCGGCGCACGGACGACCCGGATCCGGCTCGGTACCGGAATCGTCACGCTGCCGCTGGAATCTCCGGTTCGCGTCGCCGAGGATGCCGCGGTGCTGGACCGGCTCTGCGACGGGCGTCTGGAAGTCGGTCTCGGAACCGGCGGCAATCCGGCTGCATTCGCCGCGTTCGGCGCCCGGGCGGACGAGCGCCATGAACTGCTCGATCGGCATGACGGCATCCTTCGCGCTGCTTGGGCAGGACAGCCGCTGCCCGGCGGCAACCGTCTCTATCCGCCGGCGCCGGATCTGCTCGGCCGGATCTGGATCGCGACGTTCTCGGCCGCGGGTGCCCGGCGCGCCGGCTGGCACGGCGACGGGCTGATGCTGTCCCGGACGCAGCCACGCGATCCGGCTCTCGCCGCAAGCCCGCTCGCCGCGTTGCAGATCCCGCTGATCGATGCGTATCTGGCGGCGCTGCCTTCCGACGCGGCGCCGCGGATCCTCGCGTCGAGAACGGTCTTCGTCGCCGACGACCGGGGCGAGGCACTGCGGCACGCTGAAGCGGGTCTGCGCCGGGCCGTCGGCCGGTCTCCGAGCTTCGGTGCGGCGATCGACCCGACGGCGGATCTCGCCGACCTGCTCGCCGCGACCGATTCCCACATCGGCACCGCCGACGAAGTCATCCGATCCCTGCAATCGGATCGGACACTCGATCGTGTCACCGACCTGGTCGTCCAGGTCCACCCGATCGACCCGCCGCATCGAGACGTGCTACGTTCGATCGAACTCGTCGCCACGCGGGTTGCACCGGCACTGGGATGGTCGAGAGACATCCGGATCGACGGCAAGCGGCGGTCGGCGCAACCACTGGAGCACTCATGACGATCATCGACGATCCCGATGTGATCGACCGCCTGGTCGGAGCGCCGCGTGCCGCGCGGATCGCGTCGCTGCGGGCCTTGCGGCCCGACGCATGCCGGCAGTCCGAGCAAGCGTATCGGGCGCTGTTCGACCCCGGCGATACGGCTGCCGAGCGCCTCAGCCGGCACGAGCGCTTCGCGGTGGCCTACTTCGTCGCGCTAGTGCACCGGGTGCCGGACACTGCCGACCACTACCGCGCGCGCCTGGCGGACGAAGGCGCCTCGGACGTCGTGACCGCCACGTTGCAGGCGCTCGCCGAGTGCGCGGCGATCGAAGGCGGCGCCGCGAGCATCGGCCCATGGGGATGCTATCCGCCCGGCCCGTTGCAGGCCGAGAGCCGGCCGGGACCGATCCACTATCCGGGGTATGCCGTCCGCCGGGTCCTCGGCGAGCGCCTCGCCGCTGCGATCGGCCACGCCCATCTGCTGGTGTTACGCCCTCGCGAGTCCGCGATGGAGGACCTGCATCAGCTGCAGCGGGCCGGCTGGAGCGACGATGCGATCGTGACGCTGTCCCAGCTGATCTCGTTCCTCACCTACCAGCTGCGCATCGTGTCCGCGCTCCAGGCGCTCGCGGAGGAAACATGACATCGAGCACCGATGCGGAGATCGTCTCCGATGCGATCAACGGCGGCGACCGGCCGCCGCCGCACGCGGCGCGCCGACCCGCCGTCTTCAGCCGTTCCGAACACGACTGGCGGCCGTGGCTCGAGCCGCTTCCGGAAGCGGGGCTGAGCGAGCGTCAGCAGGCAGCGCTGATCGATCGCAGCCGCGCGAAATCGGCCTATTTCAGGCTGCTCGCACGCGACCCCGATGTGCTCGAGGCGCGCACGCGGGTGGACCGGGACATCTTCCTCAACGGACGCGGCGGTCTGCCGCGCGCCGAGCGCGAGCTGGCCGCGGCGGCGACCTCACGCGTCAACGGTTGCATCTACTGCGCCGGCATCCATGGCCGCTTCGCGGCGCAGCTCAGCCAGGGCGCGATCGAGATCGACCGGCTGCTGACCGATGGCGTCGACGCGGACCTCGGCCCGCGGTGGAACGCGATCGTCGCCGCCGCCCGAGCGCTTTCGGCAACGCCGCCGGCGTTCGACGCCGGGCACGTTCGTGCGCTGCGCGCGGCCGGATTCGAGACCGAGGAGATTCTCGACGTGATTCAGTCAGCGGCGTTCTTCAACTGGGCCAATCGCCTGATGCTGTCGCTCGGCGAGCCCTATCTGCGGAACTGACCGTGAGGAACCGACCGTCTTTCGAGCGCCCCCACCCCCAGCAACCCGGCCGTCGGGTCGGGCGACACGTCGCGCTCGCGCAGGACCAGCAGCTCGCCGCTGTCGACCTTCACCGGCTGCCCGCTGTACTTGCCGAAGAACACGCGATCGCCGACCTTCACCTGCAGCGGTATCACGTCGCCCGCTTCGTTTCGGCAGCCCGGCCCCACCGCCAGAACCTCGCCTTGCCGAAGCGGGCCTTCCCATCGCCACGAACGGATGCGCATGACCTTGCGTGCTTCGCGAGTCTCGGGCGGCGGCGCCAGTTGCTGCCCATGTCGCCTCGCGACTGATCTCTTGCCGCACGGCTGATTCTCTGCCGCACATTGCGGACGCGACCGAGGCCGGCATCGAGGCTCGAATCCCCTCTACGCCGTGTGCTGTACCCGTGAACGCCGTTCAAGCGATACGTCCGGCTGCACGGCAGACAGCGACGAAGATGCATTGATGAGGAAGAAGCGCGCGACCATTTCCTTGGTGATCTCGATGGCGCGTTTCAAGCTCATGTCGATGTGGTCCGTCAATACCTTCAGCGCTTCCTCGATCTTGCGCTCTGCGATGAGATCGACGAGATTCATGTGGGCATCGAACGCGGTCAGGTTCCAGGTGGACAGCTGCTCGATATCGATATGCCGAGCGACATGGATTCGGCGCGTGACGATCTCCATGAAGGAAGCCAGTTCCTTGTTGCCCGAAAGTGCGATCAGCCGACGGTGGAATTCCTCGTCGGCAAGCAGCAGATCCCCGGTCGCGAGCTTCTCGGATCGCTGCATGACGCCGACCCAATAGTCTTTGACCGCCGCGATGTCGGCATCCGAGGCGCGCTGTATTGCCAGGAGAACGGCTCGCCTCTCCAAGGCGATGCGAACCTGGTAGAGGTCGAAGACCTCGTCGACGCTGATAGCCTTGCGAAAGAATCCCTTGTTCAGCACGAACTCCAACAGGCCCTCTGCCACGAGCCGGTTCAGGGCCTCCCGCAATGTGGCCCGGGCGACGCCGAGTTGCTCTCCCAGTGCCTTCTCGTTGATTCTGGAACCCGGCTTGAAGTCATACCGCATTGCGCGGTCGCGAAGTTCGTAGTACAGCCGCTCCACGTTGCTTTCATCGCGAACGCCGGGAGTGGATTTCGCGATGGCTTTGCGGGCGCCCTTGATCGACGTCTTCATAGTCACTGCGTAGTTGGCTGGCGTCCGCTCGGAACCGTGAATGTGCGAGATAGCACGAAGTGCATTGTATCCGCACGATGCGATATCGGTGTCGACACTGCCGGCTCACCGGTCCTTGCACGTTTGCCGGCAGTTTCGAACAGGTCATCAGATCGACGTTCCGAGCTGCTCCGAAGGGATTCGCACCCGCAGGCCATCGAGCTCATCACTGACGGCGATCTGGCACGACAGTCTGCTGGTCCGGGTCATCTCGGGCACCATCTCGAGCAGCATGGCTTCCGTACCTTCCGCCGGCCCGACGGTTTCAAACCATTCGGACTCCACCTGAACGTGGCAGGTCGCACAGATCAAGCCACCACCGCACTCGGCGACAATGCCGTCGAGCCCCTGGTCGCGCGCACCCTCCATGACAGTCAGACCCGACTGGATCTCGACGGTGCGTTCGCCCCCATCGGGAAGAAGAAAAGTGACCTTCGGCATATGTAGCAGGTGGGTGTGTCAGGCCGAAGCCTTGGGCTTGTCCGCCGATGTGACGAAGGCATCCGCGAAGAACTCCTCCGGCGGCAGGCCTGCCTGCGCGCAGAACTCGGCTCGCGCCGAGTCGACGACGATCGGGGCGCCGCAGGCATAGACCTGATGGCCGGAAAGGTCCGGGAAATCCTGAAGCACCGCCTTGTGAACGAAGCCGGTGCGGCCCGTCCAATCGTCCGCGGGCGTGGCATCGGAGACTACCGGTTCGTAGAACAGGTTCGGCATCTCGGCGACGCGCGTCGCCACCCAGTCGCTCAGATACAGATCGGCCGGACGCCGGCCACCCCAGTAAAGCACGGCCGGACGGGTGATTTCCTTGAATTGCAGGTACTCGATGATCGCCTTGATCGGTGCGAATCCGGTGCCCGAGGCCAGCAATACCATGGGTTTTTCCGAGTTCTCGCGAAGGAAAAAAGCGCCATAGGGACCCTCCGCGCGAAGGATGTCCTTTTCCTTCATGGTGCTGAAGACATGATCGGTGAACCTGCCGCCCGGCATGTGGCGAACGTGCAGTTCCACGATCGGACCGTTGTGCGGCGCGGTCGCCATCGAATACGCCCGGCGGGCCCCGTCTCGCAAGACGAACTCGATGTACTGCCCGGCCTGGTAGTGCATCCTCTCTTGCGTCGGGAACTGCAACCTGACTCTCATCACGTCATGCGATTTCTTCTCCAGCGAGAGGACGCGCGTCGGCATCTTCCTGATCGGGAAGGCCCCCCCGTCGGTGACTTGTCGAGACTCAAGCACGATGTCGGCCTGCGGGACCGCGCAGCAGGCCAGCACGTAGCCCGCGGCCTCTTCCTCGCCGGACAGGGCCTCGAGCCGGCGCTCTCCATGGACCACGATGCCTTCGAGCAACTTGCACTTGCACGAACCGCAGACGCCGTCCCTGCAGCCATAGGGCATGCCGATCCCCTGGCGTATGGCAGCCGACAGGATCGTTTCGCCGGATTCGCCGGCAAAGGTGCTCCCGCTCGGCAGCACGCTGATGCGGAATGCCATCGTGCAGTGCCTAGGGTTCCTCGATGATCGAGACGATATCGGACGCGAAGACGGGTCGCCCCACTGCACCGACCTGGCCGCGCTCACCCGGATCGGTCGGGCACCTGCATATCACCCAGATGCCGTCCTGCGGGTTGTCCAGGATCTCGGCCGTGGAGCCGTCCGCGAGCGCCACGCGAGTGCCCTGGGTCAGGTCCAGGAGATTGAAGACTCCTGGAGCAGTCGTGCTCATCCGTGATTCTCCTCGAGACTCGGGGTCGCTGCGATCACAGGGTATGGATTCGGGAAGAGAAGGCGTAGTGTTCCGGGCGATCGGCCAGGGAACGTGGATCCGATCCCTTTCGTTGCGTCGGTCGAGGGAACTGCATGACGACCACGAACGCGCCCGCGGGACCGGCGCGCAGTTGCGGCGCCGGCTCGCCGGCGTTCAACAGGAGCAGGGCCTGCGGGTCGAACATCTTGCCGTTCTCGTCCACGAGCGCGCCAGCGCAGACGAGCATGTACTGGCCCCCTTCAGGTGCATACCCGTCTGTCTGTGCATCCGGTCCCATGCGAAGCTGGGCGATCGCGAGACCATCGAATGCAGGGTCTGCGAGGTAAACCCGCTCGACCACGCCAGGCGCGGGCAAGGGCTGCCGCACATCCACGTCCACCATGAGATTCCGGCCAGGGCGCCCATTGGGCATCAGCGCCCGAGCTTCGGGCATGCTCCAGTTACCGCCACCGTGGGCCATGCGAAGGGTGTAGAACGACAGGCCCGATTCGCCGCGAACGATCGGACCGTACAGCGTGAATGCATCGGCATAGTGAACCGACAAGGCGTTCCAGCGCCTGGCGCCCATCCTGCCGCCGCCAATGGCCGCGACCTGGAACTGGTCTACATCGTGCATATGCGTCTTCAAGACCGAGCCTGAGTCCTCCAGGTGCACGAGGAACGCCTGGGGGTCCGGCAGAACCTTTCGGCCCGCACCCCAGTAGTCGTTGAAACGCACCTGCCCGATCCCGTCGCCGACTTGCTCGGTGCGTCCTCGGGTTTCGTCGAGTCGAAGCGCCTGCATGTCAGCCCACCTTGACGACGAAGTGCCGAATGACTTGACGCGGCCGAGGGATTGCCGGCGCGACCCGAGTCCGGAAGGTACCGGCCATGCGTGGCATCGCCTCGGCGCCGTGCAGATTTCTATTGCCCATAGGTCATCCTGATTCCTGCACGCTTCGCCACTCCGCTCCAGAGAGCGAAGTCTTGTTCGATCCTCTTGGCGAACTCCTGAGGGTTCAGATGGCCAGGCGCGAAGCCCGTGGCCAGGAGCTGTGAACGAACTCCGGGATCGGCGAGCGCTGTCGCGATCGACTTGCTCAGACCGTCCACGATCGGCTGCGGCGTGCTGGCAAGAGTGAAGAAGCCCAGCCAGCTCGAAACGGCGTAGCCAGGCACTCCGGCTTCGGCTACCGTCGGTACATCGGGAAAGATCGCCGCTCGCGCGGGAGCCGATACCGCCAGCGCCCGGACCCTGCCGCTCTTGATGATCGCGGCATATCCAGGCAATTGACTCGTTCCAACGTCGACTACGCCCGACAACACATCCGAAAGGACTTCGTTGGGCCCCTTGTATGGGACGAAGTTCCACGTGGTGTCTGTTTGCTGCGCAAGAAGTGCGTAGCCCATATGGGGACTGCTCCCTGCGGGCTGAGATCCGATCGTGACGGCTCCGGGCTTGTCCTTGACCAGCCGAAGCAGATCGTCCATGGACTGGATCGGCGAGTCGGCGCGCACGATGAAGACGTTGTACATATCGCCCAGAAACGCGACCGGAGCGAACGTCTTCATTGGATCCAACGGCAAGTTCTGAAAGATCACGGGCGGCAGCACCTGCGTCCCAAGACCGCCGCTCAAGAGCGTATAGCCGTCCGGTCGCGTCTGCGTCGAGATCTGCTGCATGGCGACGAACCCGCCCGCCCCCACTTTGTTCTCGATCACGAAGCTCTGACCATACTGCGCGGCGAGACTGGAGGCGATCACTCGACTGACGATATCGGCAGGCGGACCTGGCGGTACGGGCACGACGATCTTCACGGGCCGGGAAGGATAGGCATCCTGAGCTCTAGCAGCGGCGGCGAGGCCCAGCGCAAGCGGAACAGAGGCCAGTGCACCCAGGACTGTGCGGCGATCGAGAGCAGACGGACAATTCACGGTCATCGCTTTCACCTCGAAGGATCAGAAGAACAGGGCCAGCGCCTTGGCCAGTAGCGTGCTCTGGGCCAGGCGGATTTCGCGCCGGGCGACGAGCCAGCGACCGTCGACCCGGCGCAGGATGTCCCGGCGGCTACCGGCGAACCATGCCACTTCGTCGTTCAGGCGGTTCTGGTAGACGACGAAGCGCGACTCGGCTTCGCAGTAGTCCTCACGTGTGCCGTCGTCCAGGATGCGCACATTGGCCACGATGCGCGAAAAGCGCGAAGCCGGCTCCTCGATCCAGTGCATGCCGGTCCGGATCTGCGCAACCCGCTTGGATAGCGTTTCGAGCCCTTCGTCGAACCAGCAGGTCTGCCCCTCGGTGGTGTACTCGCTCTTCAGCTGGTCACGGCGCATGTTGCGCGCGATCGGCATCAGGTACAGCAGCTCCGGGTGCAACAGCTTCAGCCAGTCTTCGTAGCGGCGCTCGTCGAGCAGCGCGGACTCCTCGTTGTAGAACTGCTGGATCTCCCACCAGCGCAGGATCCGCGCCGGCATCGCAGCGGCCGTCCCGGCAGAGGCGTCGCTCACCGGACTACTCTCCGCGCTGACGCGCGGCAGGATCCGCGCTTCGGGGCGGCCCGGCGCGCTCATGCCGCACACCCATTGACGGCCGGGCCGGCTGCCGCAGGGCGCAGCGCATCCCAGCTCCAGCCCTCCATGAAACGTGCCCACTGGCGGTAGTAGCCGCGCGCATTCTCCTCGGTGAACTCGTCGTACACGGCGCCGGGCAGGTGCGGCACCGGCTGCGCGTGACCCACGCCCATCTGGTAGTTGAAGTACATGTCGCGCGCCTGCATCCCCTGGCAGGACTCGGTGGCGCAGGACCAGTTCTCCATGTCGTCCGACTCGGCCACTCCGGCGGGGCCGTGGTAGCGGATGTTGTAGTGGTGGGTCGCATCCCTCACCTCATCCGGGGCGTCCTTGTCGACCAGGTAGATGCGCCAGATCTCCGTCTCCGTCGGGCTGATCGGGTGGAACAGGCCGATCGAGCGCGGCTGCAGCGAGTGGAACGACATGTTCGGGAAGATCGTCGCGGTCGCCTGACCCGTGGCGCGAATGCGGTCACCCAGGTTGCGCACGCGGCTTTCGTAGACCTGGCGGAAGTAGGCCTCGATCTCCGGGTTATCGCGGTACTGCGGGGTGTAGTCGAACTCCTCGAAGTGAGGCAGCCGCGCGACCGTGCCATGGCCCAGATCCGGAAAGGCGACGCACATGCGCTTCGTGGTCAGGTCACGCCGCCCCTTGCCGGGGCTGGGCCCCACGCCCACCAAGTCGGCGGAGCGATGGCTGATGTCGTGATGCCTGTCGCCGATGAAGTTCTCCGGTGGGAACTTCCAGTTGCAGTTGACGCGCCATTTCTGGACGCCGCCAATCACTTCCGACATTCCTTCGCTGCCGTCCCGGTGATCCAGCAGCGAATCCAGGTAGAGATGCATGCCGCCGAGGTAGTCCAGGAAGGGCGGCGCATTGCTGTCCCAAGTAGCCCAGATCGAGCCCTTGTAGTTGTGGACCTTCGCCACCCGCTTGAGCCCCCAGGCCTTCTTGTCCAGTTCCCGGCGGTAGTACGTGTCGATACCGGGCACGCCGACCAGGCCGCCCGGCACCTCGACGAGGTCACCGTCGGTGGAAAAGCTCCAACCGTGGTACGGACAGGTGAACGCGCGTGTGTTGCCGTTGTCATAGCGACAGAGCTTCATGCCACGGTGTGCGCAGCTATTGAGCAGGACGTGGATGCGGTTCTGACGGTCTCGCGTGAGGATCACCGACTCCGTGCCCATGCGCGAAACGAAATAGTCGTCCGGCTTCGGCACGAGGCTCTCGTGGCCGACGAACAGCCACGCACGGGAGAAGATCCGTTCGAGTTCCTGCTGGAATAGTTCGTGGCTCGCGAAGATTTGCCGGCTGACGATGCCGTCGTCAGCGCGCACGAGTTCGCTGATGGATCGCATGTCGAAGTCCCAGTAAAGAGATATAAATCATGTGTCGACACTTGTATCGACACATAGTAGTATCGTGTGTACGTCACTTTAAATGCGGATTATCCCTAACCGCGGAATGCCGAAAAACCTGCGACACCGCACTGAATACATGATATGAGGCACATGTGACGACACTTTGTTCGTCACCCGCGATCCAACCCTCGAACAGTGACATGAAGCTTCGCGCCGCCACCCTCGACGACAAGTACACCCTTCCCAAGGGTCGCGTCTTCATCACGGGCACCCAGGCACTGGTCCGTTTGCCGATGACGCAGCGACAGCGCGACGGCGCCGAAGGCCGCGGCACCGCCGGCTACATCACCGGCTATCGCGGCTCGCCCTTGGGAACGTTGGATGATCAGCTTGCGAAGGCATCCGAGCGTCTCGCCGCGCACCACGTCGTGTTCGTTCCGGGCGTGAACGAGGATCTGGCGGCCACTGCCGTCTGGGGCTCGCAGCAAGCCGAGGCGACCGGTGAAGGCAAGTACGACGGCGTATTCGCGATGTGGTATGGAAAGGGGCCTGGCGTCGACCGCTCCGGCGACGCGTTTCGCCATGGCAATCTGGCGGGCTCGTCGAAAAACGGCGGAGTCCTGGTCCTGATGGGCGACGACCACACCTGCGAGTCGTCGACGACCTGCCACCAGAGCGAATTCGCAATGGTGGACGCCATGATTCCGGTACTGAGCCCCGCGGGGGTCCAGGAGATCCTGGACTTCGGCCTCGTCGGCTGGGCACTGTCACGCTACAGCGGCTGCTGGGTCGGCATGAAATGCGTGAAAGACACCGTGGAAGCCACCGCGTCCGTCGACGTGGATGTCGACCGCGTTCGCATCGTGCTTCCGGTCGACGGCAACCTTCCATCCGACGGTCTGAACCTTCGCTTGCCCGATACGCCGCAGGCACAGGAAGCGCGGCTGCATCGTCACAAGCTCGGCGCGGTGAAGGCGTTCGCGCGCGCGAACGGAATCGACCGCACCGTCATGGACAGCCCCGCGCCGATGCTGGGCATCATGACCCACGGCAAGAGCTACCTCGACGTGCTTCAGGCGCTGGACGACCTCGAACTCTCCGAGCGACATGCCGCCCGGCTCGGCCTGCGCATCTACAAGGTCGGCATGACCTGGCCCCTCGAGCCGGACGGCGCTGCGCGCTTCGCGTCGGGGCTCCGGAAGGTCATCGTCGTCGAAGAGAAACGCAGCCTGCTCGAGTCGCAACTGAAGGAGCAACTCTACGGTCAGGCCAGTGCACCCGCCATCGTGGGCAAGCTCGACGAAACCGGCAATGGCCTGTTCCAGTCCGAGATGGCGCTCGATTCCAACCAGATCGCCATCGCTATCGGCGAGCGACTGCTGCAATTGCACGGCGGTGGCCTTGAAGCACTGCAGCAGCGCGTGGAGAAGATCCGCGCCATGCGCGCGCCCAAAGGCGTCATCGACATCGTGTCGCGCAGTTTCTATTTCTGCAGTGGATGCCCGCACAACTCCTCCACCGTGCTACCGGCTGGAAGCAAGGGCTACGCGGGGATCGGCTGCAGCTGGATGGCTCAGACGATGGACCGTTCCACCATGGGCTACACCCAGATGGGCGCAGAGGGATTGGCGTGGGTCGGCGAGGCGCCGTTCTCCAAGCGAAAGCACATGTTCCAGAACATCGGCGACGGCACCTATTTTCACTCGGGGCTGTTGGCTATCCGGGCTGCGGTCGCCGCGAGAACCGACATCACCTACAAGATCCTCTTCAACGATGCCGTGGCGATGACCGGTGGTCAGCGCCACGATGGTCCGCTCGACGTCCCGACCATCGCCCAACAGGTTCGCGCAGAGGGCGTGAAGCGAATCGCCGTGGTCAGTGACGAGCCCCGGAAGTATCCCGCGGCAACCGCATGGCCGTCGGGCCTGACGATCCATCATCGCGACGCCATCGACGTCGTACAGAAGGAGCTGCGCGAGATCGAGGGTACGACCGTGCTCATCTACGACCAGACCTGCGCGGCCGAAAAGCGGCGGCGGCGCAAGCGCGGCAAATTCCCGGACCCGGCGAAACGCGTGCTCATCAACGATCTCGTGTGCGAGGGCTGCGGCGACTGCGGCGTCAAGTCGAACTGCGTCTCCGTGCAGCCTCTCGAGACGGAGCTCGGCCGCAAGCGCATCATCGACCAGTCGTCGTGCAACAAGGACTACTCGTGCGTGAAGGGCTTCTGCCCCAGCTTCGTCACCGTTATCGGCGGCCAGCTGCGCAAGCCCGCTCGGGCCAGCGATGCCGATGGACCGTTCCTTCCCTTGCCGGAGCCTGCGCGGCCGTCACTGGAAGGACGGGTCTACAGCATCCTCGTGGCCGGCATGGGTGGCACAGGTGTGGTCACCATTGGCGCCATCCTGGGGATGGCCGCCCATCTGGAAGGGCTTGGCTGCGGTATCCTGGACATGGCCGGCCTGGCGCAAAAGGGCGGCTCGGTTTGGAGCCACCTGCGCTTCGGGTCCTCGCCCGAAGCCATCAAGACGATCCGCATCGCGGCTGGCGGAGCCGACCTCGTTCTCGGTTGCGACCTGATCGTCGCGGGGAACTCGAAGACCCTCGCTGCCACGCGGCATGGGCGCACTCGCATGGTCGTCAACACTCATGAGACCATGCCCGGCGAGTTCTCTCGCAACACCGACATGCAATATCCGAGCGCGAGCCTGCAACGCAACATCGTCGATGCCGTCGGCGCTTCGAACGCGGAGTTCGTGGATGCCGGCCGCATCGCCACGACTTTGCTCGGCGACAGCATCGCGGCCAATATGTTCATGCTGGGCTTTGCCCATCAGCGCGGACTCATTCCTGTCAGCGCCGAGGCCATCGACAAGGCCATCGAGCTCAACGGCGCCCAGCGGCAGATGAACAGCGACGCGTTCCTCTGGGGGCGCCGTGCCGCAATCGACGTGAAAACCGTCGAGCGACTGTCGGCCTCGAGCCGCAACGCGCCAGATGTCGTCCTGTCGCCGGCGCCGACCGACAACCTCGACGAAGCCATCGCGTGGCGTGTCCGCTTCCTGACTGAATATCAGGACAAGGCATACGCCGATCGGTACCTCGACCTCGTCGAACGCGTGAGCACGGCCGAGCGGCAAGGCTTTCCAGGCCGCTCCGGATTGACCAAGGCGGTCGCCAAGTACTACTTCAAGCTGCTGGCCATCAAGGACGAATACGAAGTCGCGCGGTTGTACACCGAGACCGGCTTCCTGCAAAGCGTCGGGCGCCGGTTCGAAGGAGATTTCAGACTAGTCTTCAATCTCGCACCTCCGTTCCTCGCCAGGCGAGACCCACTGACCGGCGAGCCGAATAAGCGTGAGTTCGGAGCCTGGATCATTCCGCTCTTCCGCATCCTGGCCAAGCTCCGCTTCCTGCGAGGAACGATACTGGATATCTTCGGCCATACGGACGAGCGCAGGCTGGAAAGGTCGCTGATTGCGCGCTACGAATCCAGTATCGAGCAAGCGCTGTCAGCGATCGACGCGACGCACGATGAAGGGCAATACGACGCAGCCGTGAGGCTTGCCGAGCTCCCTGAAGGCATCCGCGGCTACGGACACGTGCGCGCGCGCAACATCGAAGCAGCGCAGGCGCGCGAAAGGGAGTTGCTCGGCGCATTCCGGCGCCGGGTCATTCCGCTGAGGCAGGCGGCCTGACGCCGTCGCTGCGATATCGGCCGGCGCAGGGCGCTCTTCGTCGCGAACGCGGCCCGGCAGGACCGTCCGGACGGCAACGCGGCCATCGACGTCCTGGGCGCATCGGCTCCGCCCAGGCGGAGCATCTGGTCATGCTCAGCCAGCCGCTCAGTCCTTGACGGCGCCGGCCGTCAGCCCGCGCACCAGATATCTGCGGACGAGGATCGTGAAAGCGACCACCGGCAGCATCACCAGCGTCCCGCTGGCAGCGATCTTGGTCCATTCCCAGCCCTCGTACTGCAGGAAGTTGACGATCGCGACCGGTGCGGTGATCGCATTGGTGCGGGTCAGGATCAGCGCATAGAAGAAGTCGTTCCACGAGAGGATGAAACAGAGCACGGCCGTCGCCGCAAGTCCCGGTGCCGTCAGCGGCAGCGACACCCGCCAGAACGCCTGCCAGACGCCGCAGCCGTCGATCCAGGCGGCCTCTTCGAGCGAAACCGGTACTGCCTCGAAGAACGTCTGCATCAGCCAGATCACGATCGCGAGATTGAACGTCAGATAGACGATTGCCAATCCGATGACGGTGTCCTGCAGGCCGAGGTACTGATAGGCCAGAAAGAACGGAATCGTGAATGCGATCGGCGGGGCCATTCGCGTGACCAGGATCCACAGCGCGACGCGGTCCCTGCCCGCGAATCGCCAGCGCGCCAGCGCATAGGCAGCGGGCACGCCGATCAGCAGCGAGAATCCGGTCGATAGCGTGCTGACGAGCAGGCTGTTGCCGAACGACTTCAGGAAATTGCCCTGCAGCAGACTGACGAAGCCGTCGAGCGTCGGCGCGAACAGCAGGTCGTCCTCGAAGATCTCGGCGGCGGGACGGAAGGCGAGCTGGACCAGCCAGAGGAACGGCGACAGGATGACGAACAGCAGGGCCAGCACCGCCAGCTCGCGGCCGTGCCGTGCGAACCAGCGCCGGCGCGGCCGGGCGGCTTCGCGTGCTGCCGCCGCCGGGGCGGGCCGTGCCGGCAGGCTCCAGTCCGGACTAGCGCTGGTCATGATCGCTCCAGCCGCCCCGGCCGATCAGCCAGCTCAGAATGAACACACCCGCCAGCATGACCGTCGCGATCGCGCTCGCGTAGCCCCAGTAGGAGAAGTTGAATGCCTGGGTGAAGCCGTAGTAGTTGGTCACCTCGGTGACCGTTCCGGGTCCGCCGTTGGTCAGCACATAGATCAACGGAAACGCCTTGAAGCTGTCGATCAGCCGGAACAGCGCGCAGACCACCAGCACCGGCCGGATGTACGGAAAGACGACGTGGCGGAACGTCTGCCAGCGGCTCGCGCCGTCGATCGCGGCCGCTTCGAGCGGCTCGTCCGGAATCGTCTGCAGCGAAGCGAGCACCATCAGCATCGTGAACGGGAACCATTGCCAGGTGTCCGCGAGCGAGATCGCCCAGAGCGCCAGGCCCGGATCCGCGATCAGCGAGCGGACCGGCCAGCCGAACGCTTCGAGCGCGCGGTGGAACGGGCTCACGTCGGGCGTGTACAGGATCTTCCAGATCAGCGCGACGACGATCGGCGGCAGCACCATCGGAATCAGGAAGACCGATCGCGCGCCTTCCAGGATCCGCGACTTCCCGTTCAGCAGCAGCGCCAGCCCGAGGCCGACGCCGAGCTGCAGCGCCACGCTGCTCGCCGACAGCTCGAGCTGCACGACGACCGAGCCGAGGAAACGGCTGTCGTGCAGCAGCTGCCGGTAGTTGACCAGCGGATCGTCGAAACGGAACGTGCCGGCCGGATCGGTCAGCATCAGCGGAGTGAAGCTCGCCACCAGCAGCGCAGCGGCCGGCACCAGCGTGATCAGCAGCAGGATCGCCAGCGCGGGCGCGAGGCCGAGCCGGAACGCGCGCCGCTGCTCGGCCTGCCAGCTTCCCGCGACCGTGGCCAGCTCCATCCGCGCGCCCTCAGAGCTTGATGCCGGCGCGCTTCAATTCCGCGATCGAGTTCGCTTGCGCCTGCTGGAACGCCTGCCGGGCCGAAAGCTGACCGCTCGCGATCAGCTCGATCGCCTTGTTCAGCTGCTGGTCGACCTGCGGGTAGACCGCCACCGTCCGGTACTTCATGTGCCCGCTCTTCGACGCGAGCTCGATCGAATCGAGCGCCAGCTTGGCCAGGTCGCTGCCGTTGATGACCTGCTTGTCGCGGAAGGCGTCGGACTCGATATCGGACCGCCGTGCCGGCGAACCGTAGCCCGCGGCCACGGCCTTCGCCGTGGTCTGCCTGCTCAACGCCCAGCGGATGAAGGCCCAGGCGGCCTCCTTCTGCCGGGAGCCGGCCGGGATGCCGAGCCCGTGCACCGCCGTGCCGGGAAAGCGCCCGGCCGGGCCTTTCGGCACCAGGCCGAACCTGACCGTCCGGATCGTCTTGCTGGTGGCGGCGTCGCCGAGCTGCGCCAGATGGAGCTGGCCGGCATCGGTGAAGTTGACGCGCCCGAGCTTCAGCGCCTGGGTGACCTGGTCCGGCTGATAGGTGATCGCGCCGTCCGGCCCGAACTCCCTGAGCAGGTTCGCGTAGAACTCGCCCGCCGCGATCGCCTCCGGCGTATCGAGCGTCGGGAACAGGTCGTCGGGCGCCTTGCGGAACACGTCGCCGCCGAATGCGTGCAGATAGGGAACGAAGGTCCAGCCGTAGTGATTGTCGGCGACGAAGCCGGCGACGCGCTCCTTGCGGTGGACCGCGCGCAGCACCTTGACCAGGTCATCGGTGCTATCGGGAAACCCGAGCCCCGCCTTCTCGACCAGATCGAAGCGCGACGAGGCGGTCAGCAATGCCTCGGCGGTCCACGGAATCCCGTACAGTTTGCCGTCCCTGCCGGTCTCGGGCGCGCGAGCACCCGGCAGGAAGTCGCCGACGTCCCAGTCGGCCGGCGTCAGATCGCGGTTCGCGATGAAGTCGTCGAGCGGCGTCAGCCAGCCCGAGTTGATCCAGCGACTCGAGTAGATGAACGTGACGTTGACGACGTCGTACGCCGAGCCGCGGGTCGAGAGCTCGAGATCGGCGCGCTGGTTGTAGACCGGGAACGACGGCGCGTCGAAATTGACCTTAGCGCCGCTCTCGGCCTCGAACTCCGGCAGCCACTGCTGCAGCAGCTTCGGATAGGCGGCGCTGAACGTCGAGACGTTCAGCGTCACGCCGCCGTATCGCTTCGCGCCGCCTTGCGCCGGCGCCGGTCGCGGCAGCAGGCCGGCCACGCCGGCCGCGGCACCGGCCTGCAACAACGCGCGGCGCAGCCGGTTGCCGCTTCGGGCGGTTCCGGTGGCGGCGGTTCCGGTAGCGGCGGTTCCGATGTTGGCCGTTCCGCTGCGGGCCATTCCGGCAGGAACCGTTCCGGCGGGGGCTTTGTCGGTCATGGGTGTCCCTCTCATGGATGTCCCTCGTCGGGCAATGGCGGAGGTCGGTCAGGCCGTGGCGGAGATCAGGTCGTCGACCCGGGCATCATCGACCGCGTCCGGTCGCTTGCGCGTCCGGCTGCGTTCGCCGCTCAGCGCCACGGCCCGTTCGCCGTGCACCGTGACCCGCCGGACCAGCCGCGGCTGCGTGCCGTAGTCGTTGATCGCGAAGTGCTGGGTCGCGCGGTTGTCCCAGATCGCCACGTCATCCTGCCGCCAGCTCCAGCGCACCGTGTTCTCGAGCCGGATCACGCGGCTCTGCAGCAGATCGAAGATCCGCGCCGATTCGCTGCCCGACAGGCCGATGAACTTCCGGACGAAATGGCCGAGCAGCAGCGCGCGCTCGCCCGATATCGGGTGCACGTGCACGACCGGATGCTCGGCCTCGTAGACCGCGGAGACGAAGACGGTGCGGTGATGCGCAAGGCGCTCGTCCTCGACGACCGTCCGGTCGGCGCCGTAGTCGTAGTCGTTGCTGTGGACCGCCCAGAGCTGCTCGGCCAGCCGCTTGAGCTGCTCGGGCAGGCGCGCATAGGCGAATGCGGTGTTGGCCCACACCGTGTCGCCGCCGTACGCCGGAACCGTGACCGCACGCAGGATCGAGATCTTCGGGAAGGCGTCGATGAAGGTCACGTCGGTGTGCCACGAGTCGGCGCGTCCGCCGCCCTTGGACGCGTCGAGCTCGAACAGCTTCGTTCCCCGCGGCGGCGGAACGGTCGGATGAGCGACCGTGCGCCCGAAGCGCGCGCCGAACGCCTGGTGCTCGACGTCGTCGAGATGCGCCTGGCCGCGGAAGAACAGTACCTTGTACTTGACCAGCGCCGCGCTGATCTGCTCGATCGTCGCGGCCGGCAGGTCGCTGCGCAGGCTCAGGCCTTCGATCTCGCCGCCGATGTGGCCGGCGAGCCTGCGGATCCGCAACGGTCCGATGCTGGTGTCGATCGAGGAAGAGGTGTCGAGACTCATCGCATGGTGCTCGGTGAACGCCGCGCAGCCGATACCCGAACGGCAAGCCAGCGACATCCGCACTGTGCCCGCCCGGGCGCCGTCCTGGAACGACGAAATTCCTGCGAGGTTATGCGGCCGGCGTTGATCGGCCAGCGGGCTACCTCGGCTACGTCATATGCATCCATGCAATTCGTCGTTTGCCCTCACGAGTCAACGGGCGTACAACGAAGGCGCCATGTCCGCAAACCGCCAGCTCAAGCTCGGCGCCTTCATGCGCCCGGTCAGCATCCATACCGGCGCCTGGCGCTACCCGGGCGCCGCCGCCGACGCCAACTTCAATTTCCCGCTGCTCAGGCGTTTCGCGCAGACGCTGGAGCAAGCGCGCTTCGACGCATTCTTCATGGCCGACCATCTCGCCGTGCTCAACATGCCGATGGACGCGCTGCAACGCAGCCATACGGTGACGTCGTTCGAGCCGTTCACGCTGCTGTCGGCGCTGAGCCAGGCGACCGAGCGCATCGGCCTGGTCGCGACCGCATCGACCACGTTCGACGAACCCTTTCACATCGCCCGCCGATTCGCTTCGCTGGACCATCTGAGCAACGGTCGCGCCGGCTGGAACATCGTGACCACGTCCAATCCGGATGCCGCGTGCAACTTCGGACGCGACGATCACATGCCGCACGAGGAGCGCTATGCGCGGGCGCGCGAGTTCTACGATGTCGTGACGGGCCTCTGGGACAGTTGGGCCGAAGATGCATTCATCCGCGACGCGGCGAGCGGCCGTTACTTCGATCCGGCACGGCTGCACACGCTCGATCATAGTGGCCGCTATCTGAACGTGCGCGGCCCGCTGCACATCGCCCGGCCGGTGCAGGGATGGCCGGTGATCGTGCAGGCCGGCGCGTCGGAGCCCGGCCGGCAACTCGCCGCCGAGACCGCGGAAGTGGTGTTCGCCGCGCCCGGCACGCTGGAGGAAGGTCGCCGCCTCTATGCCGACCTCAAGGGCCGGCTCGCGGCGCTCGGGCGCGACCGGGACCATCTGAAGATCCTGCCCGCCGCATTCGTGGTCGCCGCCGACACGATCGACGAAGCGCGGGCGATCCGCGCGCGACTGGACAGCCTGGTGCACTATCAGAGCGCGATCGCGTCGCTGTCGATCGCGCTCGGCGTCGATGCGTCCGACTTCGATCCGGACGGCCCGCTACCGCCGATCCCGGCCACCAATGCCAGCAAGAGCAGCCAGCAGCGGGCGATCGCGCTCGCCGAGCGCGAAGGCTTCACCGTGCGGCAGCTGGCGCAGCGCCTCGGCGGCTACGGCGGGCTGGCTTTCGTCGGGACTGCCGCGTCGATCGTGGACGAGATGCAGCAATGGCTCGAGTCCGAGGGCTCGGACGGCTTCAACATCATGTTCCCGTGGCTCCCGGGCGGGCTCGATGCCTTCGTCGAGAAGGTCGTGCCGGAGCTGCAACGGCGCGGCATCTTCCGGCGCGAGTACGAAGGCCGGACGCTGCGCGAGAACCTGGGCCTGCCCCGGCCGGCCAACCGCTTCTTCCCGCAGCCCCGGCCGTGAAAAGCCCGTGCCCGGGTTGAAAGCCCAAGCCCAGGCTGAAAGGTCCGCACCTGGGTCGTCAGATCCGCGCCGCTGCAGCCAGCGCCGGATAGTCGGTATAGCCCTTGGCGCCGCCGCCGTAGAAGGTCTGCTTGTCCGGCGCGTTGAGCGGTGCGTCTTGCCGCAGCCGCTCGACCAGGTCCGGATTCGCCAGGAACGCCTTGCCGAACGCGACGAGATCGGCACGACCGGCGCGTAGCGCGGCCTGCGCCAGCGCACGGTCATAACCGTTGTTGACCATCCAGGCCGCCTTGCCGCCCGCCGCCGCATAGGCGGCCCGGAGCGCGGCGTAGTCGAACGGCGACGCGCCCTGCCGATAGTCCCGGTCGCCGCCGGTCGCGCCTTCGATCACATGGACATAGGCGAGCTCGCGCTCGGCGAGTTGCTGCACGACCTGCGTGAACAGCGGCTGCGGATCGGGATCGGCCGAGTCGTTCGACGGCGTGACCGGCGAGATGCGGATCGCGGTCCTGTGGTCGCCGACCTCGCCGGCAACCGCATGCAGCACCTCGGACAGCAGGCGCACGCGATTCGGGATCGAGCCGCCGTACGCATCGCTGCGATGATTGGTTCCGGAGCGCAGGAACTGGTCGATCAGATAGCCGTTGGCCCCGTGGATCTCGACGCCGTCGAAACCGTGATCGACCGCGGCGCGCGCCGCCCGGCGAAAGTCGTCGACGATGCCCGGGAGCTCCTCGAGCTCGAGGGCCCGCGGGGCCGATGTCTCGACGAACGCGCCGCTGCCGTCGGGATTGCGAAGATAGGTCTTGGCGTTGGCACGGATCGCCGACGGCGCGACCGGCGCGCCGCCGCCGGGCTGCAGCGAACGATGCGAGATCCGGCCGACATGCCAGAGCTGGACGAAGATCCGGCCGCCGGCGGCATGCACCGAGTCGGTCACGCGGCGCCAGCCGACCAGTTGCTCCGGCGCATATAGCCCGGGGACATCCGCGTAGCCCTGCCCCTGGTGCGAGATCGCGGTCGCTTCGGTGATCAGCAGGCCGGCCGAGGCGCGCTGCGTATAGTAGGTCACCGCCAGATCGGTGGGGATCGCGTTCGGCGCGCGATTGCGGGTCAGCGGTGCGAGAACGATACGGTTGGGCAATCGAAGATCGCCCACCGTCAACGGTTCGAACAGATCTGCCATCGGAAGCCCCGGTGAGAACCCGTGAACGCGCCCAGCCGGTTCTCACTCCGCCTTTGCGCCGGTCGCCGCGACGATGGTCCGCCGGCGCTCGATCTCGGCGGACCATCTCGACGACCAGATAGTCACGCGCCGCAGCGACCGTCTGGAGCGTCGGGGCGCTCCCTGCCAGGCGAAGGCGGCTCTGACCGAATCCGAGGATAGCACGCGTCGCACCGTCGCATTCAGCTGATCGATGCTTCCCGCGACGGCGGCGGACCCGACCGTCGACCGCAGCGTAGACAGTGGCGCCGGTGTCGGCTTCGATGAGCTCCGAATGGCGGCGATTGCCGAGTCACTGCGCCCGTCGATTGCGCAACAGGAAGGCTTCGGCAAGCAGTATGGTGCGATTGAGACCATAGCCCAGAAGCATCAGAGCCAGCACACCGGCATACATGGCGTCCGGCTTCAACGCGAACTGGGACTCGATCAGGTAGAAGCCGATCCCGCTCGATCCGGCGATCATCTCCGCGATCACCGTGACGATCAATGCCAATGCCATGCTGGTCCTCAATCCCGCCACGATGGCAGGCCAGGACGCGGGCAGTACGACCTTGAGCACCGTGGCGACGGCGCCGGTGCGAAACGTCGCCGCGGTCTGCAGAAGAACGTCCCCGGTGCTGCGAACCCCGTTCACCGTATTGACGAACACCGGAAAGAACGTCGATAGCGCGACGATGCAGATCTTCATCGCATCGCCGACGCCGAGCAGCAGGATCAGCGGTGGGACTACGGCTGGCGTCGGCACCGGTCTGACGAACTCGACCAGCGGATTGATGAACCGATAGAGCACGGGTACCGTGCCCAGCACGAGGCCGAGCGCGATCGCCACGACGGCACCCGACAGGAACCCGGCCAACGCAGTCGCCAGGCTCGACAGCACGACAATTCCCAGCCTGCCGGCCCAGACCTCGCGGGCGAACGTCGCCAATACCTGGCTGACCGGCGGCCAGGACTGGCTGTCGACCCAGAACCGCGCCGATGCTTCCCAGAGCAGCAGCAGGACAGCGATGAGCAGCCAGCCCGACGCGCGGGACCCGGCAAGGCGCACGGCGATCAGTTCGGCAGCCTGGCGACCAGCGCTTCGACATCGACGTCCTTCTTCAGCAGGCCCTGCTCGCGCATGATCTGCATCGTCGTCCGCATTTCCTCGACCTCGATGCGCTTGTAGGTCTCGCCCTTCTTCAATTTGGCGGTCACCTCCGGCGAGAGCCGCGTGTAGCCGGCGATCAACTCGGCAAGCTCGGGGCTCGACAGCCGCGCGTCGTACCAGGCGTTGCCCTTGCGCAGCCCCGCGAGGAAGCGCCGGACCACGTCCGGGTTCTTCTGGACGAACGCGCGCGTAGCGATGTACTGGCCGATCTGCACGCCCGGTTGCACGTCGTTGTAGGGATTGCCGACCACTTCGTAGACATCCGGCTGCTCGCGCAGCACGGTCAAGAACGGGTCTACGTGAAATGCCGCATCGATCTGACGATTCTTCAATGCGTCTGCCATCTGCGGAAACGGCACTTCCTTGAAGGTCACCTTGTCCGGATTGCCGCCGGTCTTGCGGACCCATGCCCGCGCGAACAGCCAGATGTTGTTGTTGCGCGTATTCACCGCGACGGTCTTGCCCTCGAGATCGGCTCCGGAGCGAATCTTGTCGGCAGTCCGGGCGACCATGCCGGATGCCCGGCCATAGCCACCCGCCGCCGGCGAGATCACGACGACATCCAGGCCCTGTGAAGCTGCCAGCAGCGTCGTCACGACGTTGCCGTAGGCGATGTCGAAGCTGCCGCCGACGAGCCCCGGAATACCAACGGCCCCGCCGGTCGATGGCGTGGTGTCGATATCGAGGCCTTCCTCCTTGAAGTAGCCCTGCTTCATCGCAGCATAGAAAGGTGCCAAGTCGGCGAGCGGAATGATGTTGACCCGAACCTTCGTCAGGTCCGCCGCCCGACCGACGCCCGGCAGGCCCAGCGCGCCCGACGCCGCGATCGACAGGGCACGAAGGAGGAGAGAGCGCCGCATGATTTTCTACCTCGAGTTGAGTTAAGGGACCAGCACCGGCCGACCGCTCGCTTCCTAGCGTGATCGCCAGGGAACGAGACGCAGTTCAACGAGTTCGAACAGCGAGCTGAGTCCGAGACCGACCAATGCGAGCAGAATGACCCAGGCATACATGTCCTGGATCTGAAAAGCGCGCTGCATATCCAGGATCAGGAAGCCGACACCGTTCTCCCCGGCCAGCATCTCGGCAAGCACGACCAGCACGAAGCCGAGCCCGAGGCTGACGCGCATGCCGCCCAGAATCATCGGCAGTGCCGCGGGCAGAATGACTCGGAGCAGCGTTCTCGCACGGGATGCCCGCATCGTCCGGGCCGTGTCCACCAGCACCGGATCGACCTCGCGAATTCCCTGCAGCGTGTTGATCAACACCGGGAACATCGCCGCCAGCACGACGATCGCAACCATCGTTACCGGACCGGGCCCGAGAAACAGGAACAGCGGCGGAACCAGCGCGGGCTTCGGGATCGGCCGCATCAATTCCACGAGCGGCTCGAGCAACCCGAACGCAGTCGAGCTGACCGCCATCGCGGCACCCGTCGCCACGCCGATCAGGCAGGCGACGCCGTAACCGAGGAACAACAGCCCGAGCGTCAGCGTGAGCGGCTCGACGAACTGCCCGCTGACGACGAGCTCGACGAGCCTGGGCAGCACGGTCGACGGCGGCGGCAGCAGCACGGCATTGACCCAGCCGAGACGGGACACCGCCTCCCAGACGAGTCCGGCCACGATCAGCGAGAGCAGCGCTGGACCGTAGCGGCTCATAGCGCCGGCGCCTCGACTTTCGGCTGCGGCCGTTGCAGCAACGTGCTGATCAGGCGGTGCCGCAGCGCCAGATACTCCGGGTCCTCGCGTGTCGTGATGTGATCGCGCGGCCGGGCGAGACCGCTGGACAGGACGTAGTCGATCCGCGTCGGCCGCGGCGTCAGCATCACGATGCGATCAGCCAGCAGGATCGCTTCGTCGACGTCGTGCGTGATCAGCAGGATCGTCAGCTTCTGCCGCGACCAGATCTCCAGGATCAGCGACTGCAGATCCATGCGCGTCAGAGCATCGACCGCGCTGAACGGTTCGTCCATCAGCAGCACGCTCGGCTCCGCAGCCAGCGCCCGCGCGATCGCGACGCGCTGCTGCATCCCGCCGGACAACTGCCACGGCGCGTTCTGCTCGAAGCCCGCCAGGCCGACGAGCCGGAGGTACTCGGTCGCGCGGCGCCGCCGCTCGTCTCGCCCGAGATCGGGTCGGCCTTCGAGCGGGAACTCGACGTTCGAGATCACCGAGCGCCATGGAAACAGCGACTTCGCATACTGCTGGAACAGGTACACCATGCCTTCCGGCGGCGCGACGACCGACGCGCCGCGAAAGTCGACCTGACCGTCGCTTTTCGGGAGCAGGCCGGCGATGATCTGCAGCAACGTCGACTTGCCGCAGCCGGAAGGTCCGAGGATTGCGACGAACTCGCCGGGCGCGACTTCGAGCGATACCGACTGCAGCGCCGGTACCGCCGTGGCACCCGCGCCATAGATCTTGCGGACCTCGTCGACGGCGAGTATCACGCGCCGACCCGGAGTTCGCCGGCCGGACTTTCGGCGCTGCGCAGCGCCTGCTCATAGGCTTCGCGCCAGCTCAGACGGCTATCGGCGATGAAGGAGCCGCTGCGCACGCCCAGCCCGATCGAGGGGGTATCGACCCACGGCGGTGCGGTGCCTTCGTTGGCCAGCGCCCGCGCAACGGCAAGCATTCGCCGGCGCGTCCGCACGATCATCGCATCGCTGGCGAGCAGATGCTCGCGTGTGCGATCGACGATCGGGCCCATCCCTTCCGACATGGCCATGTCCTGCAGCGGCACGCTCTTGATGCCGCTGAAGCTTCGGCTGCGCTGCTCCTCGCGGTCGATCAGATAGTCGTTCGACGCGTTTGCCGCGTAGCGCCAGCGACCGAACCAGTCGGTCGTCGCCGGCAGGTACGGCGTCCGCTGCCACCCGGCATCGGTCTCCAGACCCGGGATCGGCTGGCCGTCCTTCCTGCGACGCAACGGCGGCGTGCGCTTCGTGAAGTACATGCCGAACGCCATCGTGTGCGTGTCGTCCATCGGGACCCAGGCGGTGGCGACGACGTTGTCCTTGAAGTCGCCGTCCGGGAAAAGCGTCCAGAACGGAAACAGGAAATGAGTAAAGCGGTAGTACCGGTGCCCCGGCGAAGCGTCGCGGTAGGCACAATACATCGTCCCGCCCGGCGTCTCGGCGACCTGATACTCGGGAGCCCGGTTCTCGACCGCATAGCGATGCATGCTGGCGGGATCGACGTCCGCGGGCTCGACCTTGCCGAGATGCAGAAAGCCGAAATGCGCGGTATCGATGTCGCCTTCGAGTGCCTGCAGCCAGTTGCTCTCGCGCTGCGTGCACCAGACTTCGCCGATCGCTTCCTTCGGCAGCAGCAGCGCCTCCAGCGTCGGCAACGGCGGCGGGTCGCTGCGCGGCCCCATGTAGACATAGACGATCCCGTTACGCTCGGCAGCGGGATAAGCCTGCGCCCGGATCTGCGTGTGGATGGCGCGATTCGCCGGAATGTGCGGCGTCTCCAGACACCTGCCGGTCACGTCGAACTTCAGACCGTGATAGGCGCACCGGATGCCGCCCTCCTCGTTTCGGCCAAAGAACAGCGAGGCACATCGGTGCGGGCAGCGGTGGTCCATGATCCCGACCCGGCCCTGGGTATCGCGAAACGCGATCAGCTTCTCGCACAGCAGCATCAGCCGCATCGGCGGCGCGTCGGCCACGAGCTCGGCGGACTGGCAAGCGGGGATCCAGTACTGCCGCATCAGGTTTCCCATCGGGGTCCCCGGCCCGACACGCGTCAGAAAGTCGTTCTCTTCGGCCGAAAGCATCCGTCCACCTCGGGAACTGGTTTCCTTATCTTGAGGCAATGATGCCGAACTTTCTTATATTGCGCAATATTGCTTAGAATCTCGCTCGAAGGCTAAATGCGGTCACAACAAGCGCTCGCGCTGGAGGCAGGCATGCTGGATGTGGTTCTGAAGACCGACGCCGAACCGCAGACGATCGGCCGGCGGCTGCGCGAGGAGCGCCGGCGGCGCGGCGCGTCGCTGCAGCAGATCGCGACGGCAGCAGGCATCTCGACATCGTGGCTGTCGCGGCTCGAAAGCGCCCGGGCGCGCGCTCCCTATGACACGCTCAAGCGCATCTGCGACGCGCTCGAGATCGGCCTCGAGGAAGCGATCCATCCGGAGCCGCGGGCCTTTTCCTCGGGGCGCTGCGCGATCACCCGGCGCGGCGAGCCGGTTCGGTTCCAGAGCGACGAATACGACTACGCGGCGCACGCCGGAGACCTGCTCCGCAAGTCGATGATCCCGCTCGAGATGACGGTCCGCGCCCGGACGGTCGAGCAGTTCGACCACTGGAGCCGGCATGCCGGCGAGGAGTTCGTCTACGTGATCTCCGGCGCGATCACGGTGCACACCGAAGAGTACGCGCCGTTTCGGCTCGACGCCGGCGAGAGCGCCTATTTCGACAGTGCAATGGGCCACTGCTACGTGAATGCGCTGCCCGAAGACGCCCGCATCCTGTCGATTGCCTATGACCCGCAGAGCGGGCGCAGCCGGCTCGACCGCTTCATGAACCCGTCGACGCGGCAGGTCTCTCCGGAGACACTTCTGCCGGAGAGACGCACTGGAGGCAAGGCGTAACAGCAATTGCCTTTGTAGGAAACTTTCGGCAAACTCAGCAAAATCGTGGCATGACGCTGACCGCTTCCTGCCGGCCGCCTCCGCCTCCGAGCCTTGCATGAAGACCTTGCCGACGATTGCCTCGATCGAAGCCTTCCCGTTCCAGTTGCCGGTTCGTCGCGAGTTCCGCTGGGCTGGCCTGCACCTGGGGCTCGGTCATTTCGTCTGCGTCCGCTTGCGGACCTCGGACGGGGTCGAGGGCTACGGCGAAGCGACGCCGCTGCCGGACTGGGGCGGCGACCACGGCCGGCGCGGCGGCGAGACCGTACGGACGGTGATCTCGGTCATCGATGAAATCCTCGCGCCCGCGCTGATCGGCGAGCCGATTGCAGACCGGCGTCGTCTGCACGCACGGATGCGCCAGCGTCTGCGCGGCCACAGCTATGCGAAGTGCGCACTGGACATCGCGATCCACGACGCACTCGGCCAGTCGCTCGGCGTGCCGATCTTCCAGCTGCTGGGGGGCCGCTATCGCGAACAGATTCCGATCGCGCACATGATCGGCCTGATGCCGCCGTCCGACGCGATGGAGGAGGCGGCCCGCGCGGCGGCCGACGGCTGCACCGCGCTGCAGGTCAAGGGAGGGGAGGACGGCGACCGGGACGTCGCGCTGATCCAGGCGCTGCGCCGGGAGCTGGGCGACGCGATCCGATTGCGGCTCGACGCGAACCAGGGCTATCGCGAGCCACGCCGCGCACTGGACATCGCCTCCCGGTTGCGGTCCGCGGGCCTCGACTACCTCGAGCAGCCGGTCGAAGGACTCGAACGGATGCGAGCAGTCCAGGCGCGGTCACCGGTCCCGATCATTGCCGACGAAAGCTGCTGGGACGGCCACGACGCGCTCGAGATCGCCGGTCAGCGCGCGGCCGATGCGCTATCGATCTATCTGGCCAAGGCAGGCGGCCTGCTGCCCGCGACGACGGTCGGCGCGCTCGCCGACCTGGCCGGCCTGCCGTGCGATGTGAACGGCTCGATCGAATCCGGCATCGGCAACGCGGCCAACGTGCAGTTCGCCGCCGCGATGCCGGCGGTCACGCTGGCCTCGGTGATTCCGATCAGCGCGGGTGCCGGACAGCATCGGAGCAAGACGGCCGGACGCTACTTCGAGGACGACGTGCTGATCGAGCCGATGAATACGAGGGACTGTCAGATCGTCATCGGTGATCTGCCCGGCCTGGGCGTCCGGATCGACGCGACCAAGCTCGAGCGCTACCGGATCAAGTAGTGCGCGACTTCCAGCGACCGGGCCGATCGGCCGTCTACGGAACGCGATGGATGATCGCCACCTCGTGCGTCCCGGCGACGCAGGCGGGCCATGACATTCTGCGTCGCGGCGGCAGCGCGGTCGACGCAGCGATCGCTGCCGATGCCGTGCTGGGCGTCGTCGAACCGCAGCAGACCGGCATCGGCGGCGACCTGTTCGCGATCGTCTGCGATGACGATCGCGGCATCCGCGTCTACAACGGCTCCGGTCGCGCCCCGATGGCGATCGACGTGGCGGCCGTCGCGAGCGCCTGCGGCGGGCTGGCGCCCGAGTCCATCCACGCCGTGACGATCCCCGGCACGGTCGACGCCTGGTGCCGGCTGCATGCCGAGCACGGCCGGCTTCCGCTCGACGCGCTCCTCGAATCGGCCATCTCGCTGGCCGAGGACGGTTATCCGGTCTCTCCGCGGGTCGCGTTCGACTGGCAGGCCCAGGCGGGCCGGCTGCGCAACGATCCGGACGCGAGCCGCTGCTTTCTGCCGGGCGGGACCGCACCCCGCGCCGGCGATCGAATCCGCAACCCTGCCCTTGCCGAAACGCTGCGCGCGGTTGCGCGAAACGGCCGCGCCGGCTTCTACGATGGCGCGGTGGCATCGGCGCTGGTCGCGGACCTGCGGCACCGCGGCGGCAGCCATACGCTCGCCGACTTCGCTGCAGCCGCCTGCCAGACGACCTCGACGATCTCCACCCGGTATCAGGGCTTCGAGATCCACGGCTGCCCGCCCAACGGCCAGGGCGTCGTCGCCTTGCTCGCGCTCGACGTCCTCGCCGGCCTCGGGCTCGATCGCCTCGACCCTGCCAGCGGCGAACGAATGCACCTGCACCTCGAGGCGGTCCGTGCCGCACAGCGCCTTCGCAACGATCTGTGCGGCGAAGAGCAGCCCGCGTCGACCGCCATCGACCAGCGGGCTTCGGCGGCCGGGTCTGCCCGGCGCCGCGACAAGATCGCGCGCACGCTCCGTGCAGCCATCTCGCCGAGGCACTCGGTTGCGCACGCTGCTCATGGCGGGGCGGGCGGCCCCGGACCGGCCAACACCGTCTACCTCTGCGCGGTCGATGCCGACGGCAAATCGGTCAGCTTGATGAGCTCGCTCTATCACTACTTCGGCTCGGGGCTGTGCAGCGGTACGACCGGCGTGCTGTTCCATAGCCGCGGCGCCGGTTTCGCGCTCGATGAGGGTGCCCCCAACCGATTGCGCGGCGGTGCCCGACCACCGCATACGCTGATGCCGGCGCTGATGACCGAAGGTGTGCACGCCGCGATGCCGTTCGGCGTCATGGGAGGCGACTACCAGCCGTTCGGACAGGCGTTCGTGCTCTCGAACATGCTGGACTACGGCATGGATCCGCAGGAGGCTCTCGACGCGCCCCGAGCGCTGCTGGACGATGCCGGCACCTGGCTGGAACGGGGCATTGCACCAGCGGTATGCGATGAGCTCGCACGGCGCGGGCATCGCGTCGCGACCTCGCCGTTGCCGCTCGGCGGTGGTCAGGCGATCCGGATCGATCGGCGGCGCGGCGTCCTGATCGCCGCGTCCGACGGGCGCAAGGACGGGTGCGCACTTGGCTGTTAGGCAAGCTCCGCGAATCGCATGCGATATCGGCGGGACCTTCACGGACCTCGCGCTGGCATTGCCTGACGGGCAGTTGCTGATCGAGAAGCTGCCGACGACCGTCGACGATCCGGCCCGGGCAATCCTGGACGGCTTCCAGCGACTGTGCCAGTCGGGCGGCGTCGCACCGGAGGAAGTCGCACAGTTGCTGCATGCCTCCACCATCGCGACCAACGCGATTCTCGAGGGCAAGGGGGCGCGCACCGCGCTATTGACGACCGCCGGCTTTCGCGACGTGCTCGAACTGCGACGAATCCGCATGCCGCGCCTCTACGAGCCGCTCTACCAGAAGCCGGCACCGCTGGTACCGCGGCGATGGCGGTACGAGGTGCGCGAA
Source organism: Lautropia sp. (assembly GCA_050249335.1). Classification (GTDB taxonomy): domain Bacteria; phylum Pseudomonadota; class Gammaproteobacteria; order Burkholderiales; family Burkholderiaceae_E; genus Lautropia. The sequence goes on along the minus strand of JBFWQR010000001.1, from coordinate 65,213 downwards.
CGACTCGAACCGGACGGCACGGTGCGCATCCCACTCGAGGAAGCCGACGCCATGGCGAGGATTGCCGAGATCCGGGCGCAGCGGATCGAGTCGATCGCAATCTGCCTGTTGCACTCGTACGCCGATCCGGCGCATGAACGGCAGCTGGCGGCCCTGATCCGGCGCGAACTGCCGGAAGCCAATGTCTCGCTGTCGGTCGACGTACTGCCGGAAGCGCGCGAGTACGAGCGAACCAGCACGACCGTGATCAATGCCTACGTCGGTCCCGCAGTCCGCCGGTATCTGGGGTCGATCCGCGACAGACTCGCGGCCGCTAACGCGCACTGCCCGATTCTGATGATGCAATCGAGCGGCGGGCTGGCGCACGTCGAGCGGGCGCTCGCGCTGCCCGCCGAGGTCGTCGAGAGCGGCCCGGCGGCAGGCGTGATCGGGGCTGCGCGGCTGGCGGCCGTCGCCAAGCTCGACCAGGTCGTCACCTTCGACATGGGCGGCACGACGGCCAAGGCCGCGCTCATCGAAGCCGGGCGGCCGAGCCGGACGGACGAGTACGAGGTCGGCGGGGGCGTGTCGGTCGCAAGCAGCCTCTCCAAGGGCGGCGGCTATGCGCTCAGGTTTCCCGTCATCGACGTGGCCGAGGTCGGGGCGGGCGGCGGCAGCCTCGTGACGATCGACGCCGGCGGCGTGCTGAAGGTCGGTCCGCAGAGCGCCGGCGCGACGCCGGGACCGGTCTGCTACGGACGAGGCGGCCACCGGGTCACCGTGACCGACGCCAATGTCGTGTTGGGCTACGTGAACCCGGAACGCCTCGGGGGCGGCTCGGTCATGCTGCGGCCGGATCTCTCGCATGCCGCCATCGAGACGCAGATCGCGTCACCGCTCGGCATTTCGGTTGCGGAGGCGGCGCTCGCGATCCATCGGGTCGCCAGCAGCACGATGATGCGGGCGGTGCGCGCCGTGACGACGCAACGAGGACGCGATCCGCGCGAGTTCTGCCTGTTCGCCTTTGGCGGCAATGGCGGCGTTCACGGCGCGCAGCTCGCGCGCGATCTCGGCATTCGTCGCGTCCTGATCCCGCCGGCCGCCGGCATCTTCAGCGCGCTCGGCCTGTTCGTGGCCGACGTCGCAGCGGGAATGACGAAGGCCTTCCTGCATCGGCTTCGCGACCTGTCCGGCAGCGCGGTCGAAGCCGGCTTCGCGACGCTGGAGCAAGGCTCCCGGATGCCGAATGAGCCGGCGAGCCGTTGGGACCGTGCCGCGGCTCTGCGCTATGTCGGCCAGGCCCACGAGCTGACGATCCCGATCGACCCGGCGTGGCCCGCGGAGGAGCTGGTCGGCCGCTTGCGCAGCGCGTTCGAAGCAGAGCACGAACGCACCTACGGCTATCGCCAGGATCCCGACAAGATGGAGCTGGTCGCACTACGCAGCACATGGACGAAGCCCGCCACGACCTCGGGCGGTGCGGCTTTCCCCCGCTCGAGCGCCGACGGCGGCGCGCCGGGCCCGCGATCGCGGGGAGCCTACTTCGGTGACGGCGTCGGCTTGCTCGAAACTCCGATCGTCAGTCGCAGCGGGCTCGTGGAACGGGCCGTCGAAGGGCCGCTGATCATCGACGAGGAAGATTGCTCGACGGTCGTGCCGCCCGGTGCAACGGTCCGCGTCGATGAGCTGGGCTTGCTCGACCTGCATCTGCCCGTCGAAGGCTTCCCGCGATGACCCGGACCGGCAATCGCCCGCAGACCGCAGGCCGCGATGCCGCGACGCTCGAGGTCGTCAAGAACGCGCTCGATACGGTCGCCGACGAGATGGCGCTGATCCTCGTGCGCACCGCACACTCGCCGATCGTCCGCGATTCGATGGATTTCTCGACCGCGCTGTGCGACGCCGGCGGCGCGAATATCGCGCAGGGGCTGACCACGCCGATGCACCTGGGCAGCTTCTGGGATGCGATGAGCCACCTGATCGGGCGCTTCTCCGGCGCCATCGATCCGGGCGATGTCTTCATCGGCAACGATCCCTACCTGGCGCAGGGACAGCACCTGCCCGACATTTACGTGGTCAAGCCGGTATTCGCCGGCACGCAACGCATCGGCTGGGCGGCAACGATCGCTCACCACGTCGATGTCGGCGGGATCGTTCCGGGCAGCAACTCGATCGGTGCGACCGAGATCTACCAGGAAGGGCTGCGACTGCCCTTCGTCAAGTGGTTCCGCGCCGGCCGGGAGGATTCCCAGATCCGGGAGATCATCGCGGCGAACGTACGCGTTCCCGAGCTGGTCATCGGGGACCTGCGTGCCCAGGTCGCTGCCTGTCGTGCCGGCGAGCAGGGTTTGCAGGCGCTCGCGAAAACCTACGGCAGCGACGAACTCGCCCGGCTGCAGCACGAGCTTCACGAGTATGCGGAACGCCTGTCGCGCGCTGCCATCGCGCGGATCCCCGATGGCGTGTATCGAGCGCGCCATTTCATCGACGGCCTCGGCACCGACCCCACGCCGATCGTCTTCCAGGTGGCCATCCGCAAGTCGGGGGACGAGGTCGAAGTCGACTGGGAGGGCACGTCGGCGCAGGTCGAAGGCGGCATCAATGCGCCGCTGTCGTTCACCAAGTCGAACGTCTATGCGGCGTTGCGGTCGATCATGCCGGTCGATATGCCGAACGCGCACGGCTACACCCGGCCGATTCGCGTGTCTGCCGCTGCCGGCCTGATCGTCAACTGCGTCCTGCCGGCACCGTGCGGCGCCCGCGGCATCACCGGCTATCGCATCGTCGATTGCGTCTTCGGTGCGCTCGCGCAGGCACTGCCCGACGAGATCGCCGCCGACGGCGCGGGAGGATCGACGCTGCCGACCTTCAGCGGCCGCGGCGAACAGGGGCCGTTCGTGTTTTCCGAGTGCGTCATGGGAACCTGGGGCGCGACCTCCGGGCACGATGGCCAGGAAGGCGTGCCGCACATGGCATCGAATCAGTCGAACATCCCGATCGAGCAGATCGAGCAGAGCTATCCCATCCGCATCGAGCGGTACGGCTTCGTGCCCGACAGCGGCGGAGCCGGACGCTTTCGCGGCGGCCTGTCGCTCGTCCGGGAGTATCGCGTCGAGGCGGATGTCCTGTTCAGCGTGCGCGCCGACAAGCATGCGCATCGGCCGTTCGGACTCTTCGGCGGCCGGTCGGGCGGCGCGGCCAGCAACGTCCTCGTGAAGCAGGACGGCGAGCAACCATGGCCGATGCTGCCGCTCGCACCGACGCGGCTGCGCAAAGGCGAGCGTTTCGTCCACACGATGGCCGGCGGGGGCGGCTTCGGAACGCCTGGTTCGCGCGATCCCGCGCTGGTACTCGAAGACGTGCTGGAAGGCAAGGTCACGCCACGGCATGCGCTCGACGTCTACGGCGTGGTCTTGGTCGGAGCCGGGGAAGAGCTCTGCGTCGATGAGGCTGCGACGCAGATGAAGCGGTCGTCGCTCGAGCAGCGCACCGACGAATCCGTTGCACTGCCGGCCGAATATCGCGTGTAGGCCTTCGGCTCAGGGCGCTGCCGTCGGCGCCACGAAGCGCTTGGTGCTATAGCGATCGGCAGCCGCCTTGCGCAGCGACGGCAACCCGCTCGCGGCGTCGATCGGCTGCGACTGGATGTAGTCGAAGAAGACATCGGCGTCGAGCACGCCGATATCGAGCCGTCGCGCTGCCGGAACCCGTGCCAGCGTCGCGTAGCCGTCGCCGCCGCTCGCATTGAAGCTCAGCACGAACAACTTGTAGCTGCGCGCCGGGTCCAACGGCCCCCAGGCGCCGGTGGCGGAATCCTGAACCTCGACGGCGCTGACCCGCTCGCCGAACGGCCTGCTGGCGTCGACGTCGAAGCGCAGACCGCCGGTGTACGGGTACGGGCCGGTCGTGCCACCCGGCCCGTAGACCGCTTCCAGTCCGTCCTCGAGCATCGCCTCGACCTCGGCGCCGGTGAGCTCGAGGCGAAAGAGCATGTTGCCGAACGGCAGCACTTCGATCACCTGGGCGGCGGTTACCGGCCCGGGCAGCAGCGGCACGCGCACGCCACCGCCGCTCTGCAGCGACAGATCCGCTCCACCGTATTGCGCACGGGCCACCTCGAGATAGGCCTGCGCCGCGAGCTGCTGGATGTCGCCGCCGCGCAGCGATACCTCTCCGAGCGCGTTGCAACTGGTACTCGAACGACTGAAGTCGACGCTGCCGGCACCGCCCGGCACACGACGCGAGCACAGTTCTTCGTCGACCTGGGCGACAACGGTCTGATTGAACACGGCGATCTTGTCGCTGTAGGGTGCGAGCACCGCGACCGCGGTCGCGTCCGGCGCAGTCGTGCGGAGAAAGCCGGCCGCTGCGACGTCGGCGGTGATGGCGGCGCGTTGCGCATCGGTCACCGCAGCGGCGGCGACCTTGAAATCATCCCCGATCAGCACGTGCGGCGTTCCACTGCACTGGGTGACGACGCCGTCCGGATCGAAGCTGACCTTCAACTCACCGACCACCTGGCCGTACTCCCAGGCCTGCACCACGCAGACGGTGTCACCGTCGCGGTTGCGCAGCACGGTCGGATAGTCGCCAGCCGGGTCGCCCACGCCATACGTGGCGAGCGCCGCCGGCCCGAGCAAGGTATGGGAATCACCGCCGACGATGATGTCGACGCCGGACAGTGCGGCGGCGAGCTGGCGGTCGGAGTCGTAGCCGATGTGGCTCATCACGATGATCTTGTCGATCCCGGCCGCCTTCAGGCGGTCGATTTCCCGTTGCGCGGCCACCGCCTCGTCCTCGAACATCGTGTCGGGGTCCGGGCTCGAGGACGCCTTGGTCTTGCCGGCGATCGTCAGCCCTATGACGCCGATTCTCTGCCCGCCGCGTTCGATCACGGTCGACGGCAGGACGTAGCCCGGCGCCCGGGACGGGTGCAATGCCGAGTTCACGCCCAACTGCACGTTGGCGCTGAGCACCGGCGTCTGGCAGCTGCCTTGCCGCAGCAGATCGAGAAATCCCTTGAGCCCGCTGTCGCCCTTGTCGAATTCGTGGTTGCCAAGCGTGAATGCGTCGAAGCAGACGGTGTTCATCATCGCGGCATCGGGCTCGCCCGGCTCACCGGCGCGATTGAAATACAGCGTGCCGGTGGTCGCGTCTCCCGCATGCAGCTTCAGCAGGTTCGGCTTCCCGCCGCCGAGCTCGTCGAATGCGCGGGTCACCCGAGCGAATCCCGCAGCAGTCACCGTGACCGCGCTTCTCGTCTCGGCGGCGCCGGTACGCAGCTGCAGCGTCCTGCCGGTCCGTTCGGCGAGCGTCGAATGGTGGTCGTTGATATGCAGAATCGTCAGCTCGTACGGCGGCGCTGCGGGCGGTGCCGCCACGGGCGGCGGCGGATTGGCGGCCGTTGCCGTGCTGTCGGAGTCGCTGCCGCAGGCGGAAAGCGCAAACGCAGCGGTCAGGATCACACCGCTGAACCGGGTCTTTCTGGGAAGCATGAAAGCAGGCTCCAGGGAAATCACTGATCATTCCAACCGGGCATGACACGGCGGTGACGCCAGCGGGGTGCTGGATGACAACGGCCGCGGCCGAAGCCGGAACACACCGCTGTCATCGCGCTGTCGTACTCGGCGGTGTCTCATCCGCGGCTCGACGCCAGAGGTCGAGCTCGTCCCGCTACCGCAACCCCGTCACGATGATCCGACTCGGCATCGCCAACCCGATCCGCGCCGCTGCGATACCCGCGTTGCTGCAACTGCTCGACCTCTACCGCCGCCGCGGATCGCTGGCCTATGAGGGGGAAGGCGTCACCCAACTGACGCACGCCTGGCAGTGCGGTCAGCTGGCCCGTGCTGCCGGTGCTTCCCCGGAGCTGACGCTCGCGGCCTGGCTGCACGACATCGGCCACCTGGCCAGCGAACTGCCTGGCTCGCCGACGATCACAGGTGTCGACGATGCGCACGAGGCCGTCGGGGCCGCGCTGATCGAACCCCTGTTCGGCGCAGGGGTCGCACGACCGGTCGCGCTTCACGTCCACGCGAAACGGTACCTGGTCGCAACGCGACCGCGCTACGCGCGACTGCTTTCAGCCGACTCGGTGCGAAGTCTCGCGCTGCAGGGCGGCCCGATGACTGTCGACGAATGCCATCGTTTCGCCGCTCTGCCGCATTGCGCGGATGCCCTCAAGCTTCGCACCTGGGACGAGCGGGCCAAGCGAAGGGATTGGAACCCGCGTTCTCCAGGCCGGGCACTCGAGGAACTCTGGCGGCTGATGCTGGACGTCTACGACGATGACGCCCATCGTTGCGCAGCTGTCGTGCCGGCAGACCGGGCGCATCGGTAGGAAGCGGCCGCAACCCGCATCTCCAGCCCCACGAGGAGCTCGTTGCCGAGCTCGCGACGGCCGAGGACCTCGCGGGCTGCTGAAGCTCGAGAGGCCGAGCGCGGTCATGTGCATCCGTGCGCTGGCTTACGATCAGCTCGGCAAACCGGTCGAATCGTTCTTCGGGCAGAATCCACTGTCATCGCTTTCGTGAACTGGATCAGAAGTGTCGCGTACTCCCCCTACGGCAACAACGAGCCCTCGCGAGAAAATCGCCTTGTTGAACGACGACGCGGTCCTGCTGCGGCTCGCCCGTGCCTATCATTCGTCGGTATCTCTATTCGAACGCGAGACGGGCATCACCGCATCGAAGTGGCGCACCCTCTACGTGCTGGGGATGTACGGCAGTTGCACACAGAAGCAGCTGGCCGAGGTGATCCGCGCCGACCCCGGGCTCATAACGAGAGCGCTGAAGGATCTGGAAGCCAAAGGCCTGGTGAGGCGCAAGAGCGATCCGGCGAACAACCGCTTCAACCAGGTCTCGCTGCTGCCCGACGGCAAACGGATGCTGGACGATGGACTGAAGGCCCGCAAGAATTTCCTCAAGCTGATGCTGAAGGGCATCAGCAAGCAGGAGGAAATCGCTTTTTCCAGTGTGCTGGATCGTATTGCAGCGAACTGCGCCAATGCCGGTTCGGCCGTGCAGTGATCGCCGTGACCGCGTCGGGCCGGCGTGCTCGGGCCGCCGGCACGATCGATGGACCGGCGCTCAACGCATATCGAGCTTGATTGCGCCCGATTCCAGCATGCCCGAATAGGTCTTGCGGTTCGCTTCGATGCGTGCACGGAACGCCTCCCGACTGCCCGGGACCGGGATATAGCCCGTCCTGCGCAGCGACTGCTTCACCTCGGGGTGATCGAGCGCGCGGTTGAACGCCGTATTGAGCTTGTCGAGAACGGCGGTCGGGACGCCCGCCGGCGCCACGAAGCCCACCCAGCCGTCTGCAACCCAGTCGACGCCCAGTTCGCGAAAGGTCGGCAAGTTGGGCAGAACCGAGACGCGCTCGGCCGTCGCGACCGCGATGGGAATACCCTGACCCGCATCGATCACCTTGCGACCGGTGTCGGTCGTGATCGCGAAGTCGATGTCGCCAGCCATCAACGCATTGACCGCTTCGATCTCACCCTTGTAGGCGATCGCAGCGGCGTCATCCGCTGTCAGACCGAGCAGCGTCAGCATGCGGATGGCATTGAAGTGGAAGGTGGTGCCCGGCCCGCCGGAATTGCCGAAATTGGCGCGGCCTTGCTTCTCCTTCACCCTCGCCACGAACTCCGGCAGCGTCTTCGCGCCGAAGCTCTTGTGGACGACGAGCATGTTGTAGTTGTCCACTCCATTGGACAACGGCTCGAATTCCTTGAGCGGCTCGATGCCGAAATCCTTGCTGGTCAACGGCAGGAGCACCATCAGCGCAGGCACCACCAGCGCGATCGTGTAGCCGTCCTTCGGCGCCCGTCGCACGAAGTCGAAGCCGATCTTTCCGCCCGCGCCGGCCCGGTTCTCGACGATCACCGGCTGGCCGAGCTGCTGCGCGAGCTCCGCGCTGAGCGTGCGCGCCGCATTGTCGGTGAGACCACCCGGCGGGTAGGGAACGACGATCCTGATCGGCCGCTCGGGCCAGTCGGCGAATGCCGGCATCGCGGCCAGCGCGCACGACGCCACCATGATTCCGTGGAACAGACGGCGCGCAATACGAATGGTCATGGTTGTCTCCCTCTGGTTCTTCGGGTGCCCGACTCGCCGCGCCGGCCGCGGCAGCCGCGCGATGCTCAGCTCAGATAGCGCTTGTCGCGATTCTCGCCGGCGATGCGATCGCCCTCGACCCAGCACGCGTGCGTGCCCGCGCAAACCCGCTCGGGCAGGATGATGCGTGCGACCGGCCCGCGTGTGATGTCCGAAGCGGGAATGACCAGGACCTCCGACCGATCCTGCACCAGGTCCGCGATGATGGTGATGACGTAGCCATCGTCCTCGGCCGTCGCGCCGACGCGCCGCGCGATCTGAGGCTCGCTGCCGTAGCGCCCTTCGCCGTATTCGTAGCGCTGCGACGTGCCCTTGTGCAGATCGAATTTCTTCAGGCCCGCGTGCAGCCAGTCGCCCGGCTTGTAGATGATGTTGTAGCCGTAGCGATAGGGCCGGCCGACATAGTCGTTATTGCAGACGGGCCACTCCGTCACCTCGTCGTCGAGATACTGCTCGGTCGTCTTGCCGGTCTTCAGGTTGAAGCGCCAGCGGTGCATCAGGGTCTTGTTGTTGTGCTTGTCGAGGTTGGCGAGGATGTCGCGGTGCACGTTCTCCCCCCGGCTCACCGGGATCATCTGGTAATTGGGGAAGATGCAGCCGTCCATGATGACCTCGTCGCCGTCCTCGTAGCAATTGGTCAGATGCAGGATGTAACAGTTGGATCCCTCGAACCAGCGGATGTTCGAATTGTCGCCGTAGCGCGGGAGGATGCCGAAGCGCGCCGGCATGTCGCGGTTGAAGGTGAGCTTGTGCTCGCCCTTCTTCAGCCTTTCCGGGTCGAAATAGAGCGGCAGATCGTGCAGAATCGAGTAGTTCCTGGTCACCCCGATGTCGTGCGGCCAGCGCGCGCCGGGCAACTCGATGGGCACGTAGTGCACCAGCTCGTTGTCGCGGTTGATGATGCCGTAGTGCATGTACGGCCAGCGCTCGGGATAATTGAAGAACATCAGCTCGCCGGTGTCCGGGTCCACCTTGTAGTGCGCCGAGAGGCCGTCCGGCACACGCAGCGACCACCGGTCCGGGCCCAGCGTTTCCAACGTCACCGGATCGATGCGCCAGGGTTCGCTGCCCTGCGACATGCTGGCAAGCAGCTTGCCAGCATGACACAGTACGTCGGTGCCGGCGTTGTCCTTCATCGCACCGATCGCGCCCCAGCCGCGGAGGGAGCCGAGACCCGGGTCCAGCAGTCCGGGCCACAGTGACTTGCCCGCGGATTGCTCCGCCAGAAAGCCCGTCGTCTTGATGAATCGATTGCGATACGTCGCCTTGCCGTCCTCGAAATGGACGGAGTGCAGCATACCGTCGCCATCGAACGGGTGATACACCCCCATGGGCTCGTGCAGCTGATTGTGCGTGTTGCGCACGTACATGCCCCACAGGTCGCGCGGAATCTCGCCGATGACTTCGAGCGAATCCGTATCGGCGATGTATTCGTTGTAATTGGACCGCCACGGGCCCGATAGGAAGTGAGTGTCTGCGCTGGCACCGATGGTGCCGACGTAGCTTCCGACAATCTCCTTCATTCTGTCCGTCTCCTCGAGATCCTGTGCGGGGTGGGGGTGGTGTGGCGGCTCACCGCCGGGCGCTGTCGGCGCCCGGTGTGTGACGAGCCAGCCAGTCGTGCATGAGCTTCATGAAGCGTTCGGGCTCTTCCATGAAAAAGAAGTGAGCCCCGTCGGCGAACTCGACGCTCTCCACGTTCGGCAGGCCATTCACCAGCCATTGCGTGGCGAGCGGACCGCAGATGGGATCCTGGCCACCGGACATCACCAGCGTGGGCGTCCGGATCTCGCGCAGGCGCGACAAGTTGTCGTAGCGGATGCAGGCGTGATTCTGGTGGATGTAACAGGCCTGCAAACGCTGGGTGCCGGCGATGAGCGCCTCGATCGCCGCGACCTTGTCCGGTTGCTTATTGAAGAATTCGGCACTGACGAAATTGCCGATGGAGTGCCTGCCGTGGGCGCCCCACGAGCCCGTCCACTCCAGCACCTCTCGCATCATTTCCAGCGCGCGCCGGCCACGCGGATCGAGCTTGGCGAAGGAGCCGATCGTGACGAGCGACGCAACCCGTTCCGGCGCCTGCAGTGCGATGCACTGACCGATGGCGCCTCCCATGGAGCGGCCGATGACGTGGCACCTGTCGATCTTCAGAAGATCGAGCAGCTGCACGAAGTCGGCGGCGAGCGCTTCGATCGTCACCGGCTCGTCGACCTGCGTGCTCTTGCCGGCGCCACGCGTGTCCGGCGCGATCACGCGCCAGGCGCCGCGCCATGCTTCGATCTGCGGCGCCCAGGCCGTGTGATCGCCGGCCAGGCCGTGAATCAATAGCAGCGGCGGGCCCTTGCCTTCGTCGACGAAGTGGATGTCATAGTCGCCGACCCGCAAGCCGTGAAGATCAAATGCGCTCATCCGGCTTCCCCACTCACTCTACGATGCCAAGCGGCCAGAGCCGCTGCGAGCGCCTCTGGCTGCTCCATTGCGAGCAGATGGCCGGAAGGGGCGATGACTTCGATGTCGGCGGCGATCTCGCCTGCCAGTGAACGCAGGCTGTCCACCGGGAAGAGCTTGTCCTGCTCGGCTGCAACGACGAGTACCGGGCCTTGGTAGCGGGCCACCACATCCATGCGGTCGGGACGCGCGATCGCCGCTTCCAGGTGCGCGATGTATCGCTCCTTGCCGTATTCGCGGAGCATCTCGGTACGGCGGGCGAGCAGCGCAGCATCGTTCAGACGATCGGGATGCACGGCCATGGCGATCTGCGACGAAACCAGGGAGACATAGTCGCTCTCGACAGCGGTCGCCAGCGCCTTCCGGCGCGCAGCGAGCTGTGCTTCGTTGTCGCCACGCGGGCTGGTGCAAACCAGCGCGAGGCCCGCGATTCGCGGCGCCGCCATTTCGAGCATGGCGCAGGCCACGTAGCCGCCGAACGAGGTACCGCAGAGGAAGAAGCGGTCGGGCAGGCGTGCGAGCCAGTCGCGCGCAATGTCGTCGACAGAGCGGAAGGCCGGGTTGGTGAAGGTATGCGCGCGTACGCCGGGGCTCAGATGCGCAATCACCTCGGACCAGACGGCGGCGGTGTTATTGAGGCCGGGCACGAAAGCGAAGTCGTCCGCCATATGTCGTCTCATCGAGGCCGGAACGCGCCTCTCTCCTGCATCAAGTCCGAGCCGCTGATCGTAGGCGTCGATGATTGACCTGTCAAGTGTGAACGCATCCGCATATCCGCATGCCGGTCCCCGCCCTACTTTCCGTTGACGGCCATCTGCTCGCCATGCGCGTCGCGGCTCATATGCAGTTCCACGAGCTTTTCCAGGAGATGCATGAACTGCCTGCGCTCGTCCGGCGACAGGGAGCCGAGCAGTGCGTCGCGGCTCTGGTGCGCGGCCTGATCCGCCTGGGCCAGCACACGCAGGCCCTCCGGCGTAATGAACAGCAGACGGGCCCGCCGATCGCTCGGGGCGACCTCGCGCATGACCAGGCCCTTGGCTTCGAGCCGATCGATGACCCCGGTCATCGTGGGCCGGTCGTAGTTGATCAGTGCGGCCAGGCGCGTGGCATCGAGGCCAGGCAAATCGTTGATCGCCACCAGCGAGGCGAACTGGATGGCGGTGATGTTCAAGGGAGTGAAGTGCTCCGCGACGATCGCCTGGGAGAACTGGTGGGCACAGCGCAGCAGGAAGCCCGGAGACCTGCGCATCTTTTTGACGTTGGTGATCGGCATGAGGCAGCCCCGGCGATCGATTTGCGATATTTGTTGAATGCATATAGTATCTATGCAACGCATCGTTTGGTCCAGTCGAAAAACGACCGGCGCCTGAAGGACACGGAGACACGGCATGAACGAGACGACCTTGCCGTTGGCCGAGAGTCCGGACCTCGTTCTCGTGCGCGATTCCGTGCGCGAGCTCTTGCGCGATGCATGGCCCGCGTTCCGCGCCGTCGCCATGGCGAACGACCCCGCCGAGTTGCGGAACCTGTGGCGCAAGGCCGCGGCCCACGGCTGGACCGCGCTTGCGCCCGGGCATGACGAGATGGGTCTTGCGGCCGTGCTGGTGCTGATGCAGGAGCTCGGCCGCGCCGCCTGTCCGCTGCCGCTGGCGGATGCGGTGCTGGCGAACGCGGCACTGGCGCAGGCACCGGGCAACGCGCCGTCGATGCTGCTGGCGAGCGTGCAGTCCGGCGAGGCGATCGTTGCATGGGCACTCGACCCGCAGGGGCAGGCGCTGTCCGCCGGCGCAACGCTGGACGGCAGCATCTCTTTCGTCGAGCACGGCGCACTCGCCACGCACTTCCTCGTGCCAACGGGCCGCGACGGCGAGGTCGCCATCGTGCCGCGCCAGGCGGCCGGGCTCGCGATCGTGCCGACGCCGGGGCTGAACGTGCCGGCGCTGTCGCAGCTGCGGTTCTCGCGGGTCGCTGCGTTTCAACGCGCGAGCTGCAGCTTCGATCTCGCCACGCTGGCGCCGCTGGCGCGGCTTCTGCTGGCCGCACGGGCGACCGGTTCGGCCGCCGTCGGGCTGGAGCAGTTGATCGAATACGCGAAGGTACGCTCACAGTTCGGCCAGAAGATCGGGCAGTACCAGGCCATCCAGCACAAGCTCGCGAACTGCTTCACGAGTGTCGAGATCTGCCGGCTCGCGCTGATCGCCGCCGGCAGCGCGGCCCCGTCGAACCGCAGTTACATCGCCGCGATCGCGGCGGCGAACGCCGGACAGCTGCTGCGGCAGGTGGTGTTGGAGCTGCATCACGGCTTCGGCGGCATCTCGTTCTGGGACGAACACGAGCTGCCGCGGCACTTTCGCCGGATCCATGGCGACGTCACCCGTCTCGGTGGCGTGCAGCGGGCGCGCCGCGACGTGACCGCCGAGCTGCTCGCCCGCCGCGCCGTGCCGGATATGCACGTGACGCCTCGGGCCGACGCGTTCCGCGAAGACGTACGCGCATGGCTCGCGGAGAACTGGGACCATACGTATCCGCCCGAGACCTACGCGCTGCCGGTGAACCACCGCAAGGCGCGGCAGGCGTTCAGCCGGAAACTGGGCGCCAAGGGCTGGCTCGGCATCACGTGGCCGAAGGTCTACGGCGGGCAGGGCCGATCGGCTTTCGAGCACCTGGTATTCGAGGAAGAGATGGCTTATGCCGAGGCGCCGACCTCCTTCCACAATATTTCGGCCAACATGGTCGGGCCGACGCTGGTCACGCACGGCTCCGACGCGCAGAAGGCGTTTTTCCTGCCCGGCATCGCACGCGGCGACATCTCGTTCGCGCTGGGCTACAGCGAACCCGACCATGGATCGGACCTCGCCGGCATCAAGACCGCCGCGAAGCGCACCGGCGACGGCGGCTGGGTCGTGAACGGGCAGAAGACCTTCACATCGACCGCGGGCTTCTCCACGCACGTGTGGCTTGCCGCCCGTACCGACCCGAGCAAGCCGCGGCATGGCGGGATCAGTGTTTTCGCCGTGCCGCTGCAAACGCCGGGTATCACGATCCAGCCGATGATCGGCCTCAACGGGCACCGCAGCAATGTCGTCTTCTTCGACGACGTGAGGCTCGCGCCCGACGCGCTGATCGGCGAGGAGAACGGTGGCTGGAAGGTGATCACCGAGGCGCTGGCCTACGAACGCGTGACCCTGGGCGCGCTCGGCGCGCGTGCGCGCGGCTACTTCGACAAGCTGCTGGCACAGGTGAACGCGGACGCGAACCTGCGCAGCGATTCGCTGGTGCTGGACCGCATCGGCGCGCTGGGCGCCGAGATCGAAGCGGCGCGCCTGCTGGGCGTGCGCACCGCGCAGGTCGTCGAGCAGGGCGACGTGCCGGTGTGGCAGGCGGCGATGCTCAAGGTGTACGCGAGCGAGCTGATGGAGCGCCTCGCCGAATCGGCGTTCGACCTGCTGGGCAGCGGCGCGACGCTCGGCGACGGCAGCGAAGGCGCGCTGTGCGACGGTGCGTTCGAATATGCCGTGCGCGACGCGCTGCTCTACACGATCGGCGGCGGCACCAACGAGATCCAGCGCACGCTCATTGCGCTGCGCGGCCTCGGCCTGCCCCGCTGACCCGGTTTTCTCCCGACCACAATCGAAAAATCCTGACTGGAGACGCTTTCATGAAGAATGCCCGCTGTGCCGCGCTGCTCGCGGCTCTGCTCCTGGTCGCACCCCACTTCGCCTTCGGCCAGGCTTTTCCAAGCAAACCCTTGAAGATCATCTATCCGTTCGCACCGGGCAGCGCCGGTGACGCGGTCACGCGCGTGCTGGCCGAGGGCATGAGCAAGACGCTGGGGCAGCCGCTCCTGGTGGAGAACCGCACCGGCGCGCAGGGCACGATCGGCGTGCTCGCCGCCGCGCGGGCGCCGGCCGACGGCTATACGATGATGCTGTCGCCGATCACGACGGTGGTGCAGACACCCCTCGTCACCAAAGACACCAGCTTCGACCCGGTGACGGCGATGACGCCGATCGCGAGCATCTCCGTGACCCCGCTGGTGCTGCTCGGCCACCCGAGCATCCCTCCCTCCGACTTCCCGTCGTTCGTCGAGTGGGCGAAGCAGCAGCCCAAGGGCGTGGACGTGGCCGTGGCGGGGCCGACGCTCGAGGTGGCGACGGCGCTGCTCGCCAAGGAGACCAAGCTCGATCTCGTCAAGATCACCTACCGCGGTGCCGCCCCGGCGCTGCAGGCGCTGCTCGCGGGCGAAGTGAAGATCTTCTTCAACACGCCCTCGCCGCAGATGGCGGAATTCATCAAGCAGGGGCGCGTCAAGGTGCTGGGCGTCACGTCCGCCGATCCGTCGCCGCTGGTCCCGGGCAGCGTGCCGATCAGCAAGTTCGTGCCCGGCTACGTCCAGGACATCAACTTCGCCATCTGGGCGCCGGCCGGCACGCCGCCCGACGCGGTCGCGAAGCTGCGCGAAGCGGTGATGAAGGCGACCACCGAGCCCGGCATGGCCCAGACGTTCCACAACATGGGCACCACGCTCAAGCCGGCGAACGGTGACGAAGTCACGCGTATCACCAGGCGCGAGGCGCAGAACATCAAGACCATCCTGGAAACCACGGCCGTCAAGTTCGGGGAATGAAGATGCACAGGTCATGAAACTCGAACCCGACCCGAGGATCGCTGCTCATGTACGCTCGCATCGATGCTTTGGCGCGTGAATTTCCGCCCGCGCCGAAACGCGATCCCGACGCACCCACGGCGCTGGCAGGCATCCGCGTCCTGGATTTCAGCCACTTCATCGCCGGACCCTACGCGACGATGATGCTGGGCGACTTCGGCGCCGACGTCCTCAAGATCGAAGCGCCCGGCAAGGGTGACGACTTCCGGCACTATCCGCCGGTGGACGCGGAGATGCCGACGCAGGGCGCGGCATTCTTCTTCGCCAACCGCAACAAGCGCAGCGTGGCACTGGACCTGAAGAATCCGCGGGCGCTCGAGGTCGCGAAGCGTCTCGTCGCCGCGAGCGACGTGCTCGTGGAAAACTTCTCCACCGGCGTCATGCAACGCTTCGGGCTCGACTGGGACACCTGTCGCGCGCTCAATCCGCGCCTCGTGTTCTGCTCCGTGCCCGCGTACAGCCGTGACGGCGAGTTCGCCGACCGCCCGGGCTTCGACCCGATCGCGCAGGCCGAAAGCGGCTTCATCTCGATGAACGGCTATCAAGACCGCGAGGGCGTGCGCGCCCTGGCGCCAGTGATGGACATGGGCACGTCGCTCATGGTCTGCAATACCGTGCTGGCGGCCCTGATGGCCCGGCACAGCACCGGCAAGGGGCAGTACTGCGAAGTCGCCCTCTTCGACAGTGCCGTCGCCATGACCGCTTATGCGCCCATGCAGTATCTGTTCGACGGCATGGAGCCCAGGCGCAACGGCAACACCAGCCCCGACACCTCGCCGTCCGGCGCGTTCCGTTGCGCCGATGCCGCTTTCTACGTCAACAGCGGGAACGACAAGATTTTCCGGCAGCTCGCCCTCGCATTGGGCATGCCCGGTCTCGCGCAGGACACGCGCTTCGCCGATCGCGTCGCCCGCATCCGCAACCGCGACGCGCTGTTCGCGATTCTGGAAGAAGCGTTCATCAAGCAGCCGTGGGCGTACTGGCGCGCGAAGTTCCGCGAATTCTCGATCCCGAGCGGCGAAGTGCGGACACTCGCGCAAGCGCTGCGTTCACCCGAAGCCGCCGCGCGCGGTCTCGTTACCCGCATTCCGCATCCGGTCGCCGGCTGGGTTCCCAACCTCACGTCGCCGGCGCGCATGTCCGGCACCCCGGTCGCGGACGCCAGGGTTGCGCCGGCGCTCGGCGAGCATACGGGGGCCGTGTTGCGCGAAGTGCTCGGTGCCAGCGATGACGAGCTGGCACAGCTTGCGCGCGACGGCGCATTCGGCCAGGCATCCGGACTGCCTCTGTCTGCGGCTTCTCCAGTCCAAGGCCGCCACGGGACACATGCCACAGTCCGTTCCTGATCTGCCCCCGGCGACCGCGCGGACTCCGCTGCACGACCGCCGCATCTCGATGCAAGGCTGGCGCCGCGCCGACGGCCTGTACGACATCGAAGGCGAGCTGCTGGACGTGAAGGACTACGACTATCTGTCCTCCGAGGGGCTGCCGCGTTACGCGGGCAGGCCGCTGCACCACATGAAGATCCGGCTCACGATCGACGCGGCCATGACGGTGCAGGCCATTGCGGTGGCGATGCCCGCGACACCATTCCCGGAGTGCCATGGCGGCGCCGCGCCCCTGCAGGCGCTGGTCGGCGTATCGCTGGGCAAAGGCTGGCGCAAGGCGATCGAAGCGGCAGCGGGCGGCGTCGCCGGCTGCGCGCATCTGCGGGAACTGCTGCCGGTCATGGCCACCACCGCCTACCAGACCGTCTCCCACGACCTGGCCATGGCCCGGCATCTGCGCGGAGAGAGCATCTACCAGGCCGAAACGCCGCCGGCTCCATTCGGGCAGTGCATCGGATGGGACTTCGATGGTCCGGTGGTCGCGCGCGTGGCGCCGAAGTTCATCGGGTATCGGCGAGACCGGGCGGGCATCCTCGATGGACCCGCCTGCCCGGCGACGCCAGCCGCGGACGTGTAGCGATCGGCGGCATCGGGCCCGGCGACTCCAGCTGCCTCGCGATGAGGCGCAGCCCCTCGCGCTTTCGTATCGAAATTTCTGCATTCAATTCGAATGACAATTCATTTGTCAATGACGAAGAAGCGGCCGACCATGGACTCGCGATGAAGAAGGGTCCGCTGCACACGCCGTTGTGCGATCTGCTCGGTGCGCACCATCCGCTGATCCTGGCGGGCATGGGCGGCGTCTCCCGCTCGGAGCTCGTTGCCGCCGTCACCCGAGCCGGCGGCTTCGGCTTTCTGGGCATGGTGCGCGAGCCGCTGGAACTGATCCGCGAGGAGGTCGAACGGGTCCGGGCGCGGACCGACCGGCCGTTTGGCGTGAACCTGATTCCCGCGGCAACCCATCCGACGCTGCTGGGCCGGCAGGTTGATTTATGCATCGCGCTGCAGGTGCCGGTCGTCGGACTGTTCTGGGATGTGTCCGAAGCCGTGATCGGCAAGCTGCGCGCGGCCGGCATCGTGGTGATCCACCAGGTCGGCTCGGTGGTGGACGCACTGCATGCGCAGGAGGCCGGCGCGAGTGCGCTGATCGTGCAGGGTATCGAGGCCGGCGGGCATGTGCGCGGCCGGCAGCCTCTGGCGGAACTGCTGCCCGAGGTGCTGGCCATCGCCAGCATTCCGGTCGCCGCGGCCGGCGGCCTGGCGACCGGTACCGACCTGGCGCGCGTGCTGGCGCAGGGCGCGCAGGCCGCCGTGCTGGGCACCGCGCTCATCGCGACCGATGAGTCCTTCGCCCACGTCTATCACAAGCAGCGGCTGGTGCAATCGAGCGCCGACGACACTGAGCTCACCGAAACCTTTCACATCAACTGGCCGCCCCATGCATCCGTTCGGGTACTGAAGAACAGCACGACGCGCGGCGAGCGGGGCGACCCGTTCGCCGCAGCCCGGCAGGTGATCGGCGACGAGCAGGGACGCCCGATCTACCTGTTCAGCACCGACTCGCCGCTGCGGTCCATGACCGGAGACTATGAAGCCATGGCGCTCTATGCAGGCCTCGGGGTGGGCGCCATCCGAACGGTGGAGCCCGCGGCGCGGCGCGTCGAGCGCATCGTCGCGGAGGCGGCCGCGTTGCGCCGGGCCGAGGCTCCCGCCGACTTCGAAGTCGCATCACCCGTCTGTTACGCGGCCGACGTCGCCGCCGAATCGCAGCATGAGCGCCAGGCGCTCATTGCCGCGCTGGACGAATTGCTCGAGGCCGAACGAGCGGGTGCGCGCGTGACGCTGCGCACGGCCGCCGAAACGCAGGAGGCGGCGCTGCGCGCGGTCATCGATACGGTCCATCACGACGAGGTCAGGTGGTGCGCCATGCTGGCCCGCCATATCCGCAACCTGAACGGAGCGCCGAGCGCCAGGACCGGCGCCTTCTATGACAAGGCGATGGCAGTCGGCGACGTGCGCGAGCGCCTCGCGTTCCTCAATCGTGGTCAGGGCTGGGTGGTGCGCAGACTGCGGGAGCTGATTCCGCGGATCGACGATGCCGCGGTCCGGCGCGAGCTGGGCGAGATGCTGGACGCCCATCGCGCGAACATCGACCGCGTCAATATCGAGCTGGGCGCACGGCCGCCTGCATCCCCCTTGCGGCTCACGCCCCATCCGGGCAGCTGACCGCCCCTTTCGCGAGCCTCCCGCCGACCGCTGCCGTTGGAACTCGGCAACGCGGCTCGACCATTCGTCGCGGAGGTCGCCCGCCGATCGGCGGGAGGTTCTTCCGAGTCGGGCGTGGGCCACAATCGAAGGCGCTCACCAATCCTTACTGCCCTCCCCTGACCTCCGCGAGACTCCGATGAGAGATTCGACGCTGGACGAACTGGTCGGCCGACTTACCGAAAAGTCGCTGAACTTCCCGACGTCGGCCCAGGCGGCGCTGCGCGTCCTCGATGCCATCAACGATCCGCAGTGCGCCATCGCGGGTGCTGCACGGCTGGTGCAACTCGAGCCGATGCTCGCGGCCAAGGCCGTCGCGATGTCGAACACCGTGGCCTACAACCGCTCCGGGCGGACGGTCACGTCGGTGCAGGACGCGCTGCAGCTGATCGGGCTCCAGACCTTGAAGATGCTGGCCGTCAACGTTGCCATGGGACGCATGTCCGCCAGCACCGGCGCTGCCCAACGGCCTATCGCGACCCAGCTCTGGGATCATTCGATGCAGGTCGGCGCCATTGCGTACGTGCTGTCGCGCCAGACCATGAGCCATCTGGCAGACGCCGCGATGTTCGCCGGTACCGTCCATGAACTGAGCGGCTTCTACCTGCTGACGCTGTGGCCGGACGGCGCCAACGGCGACATTGCCGACATCGTGACTACGCTGCTGCATCCGCGGGGCGCCGCCGCGGGAGCCGGGCAGGACCCGCCGACCCATCCGCTCGCGGAGCAGTTCGCCCGCCCGTTGCTGAACGCGATGCGGATACCGACGCCGATCATCGAGGCGATCCAGAGCACCTGGTACGAAGATCTCTCGCTGCCCGCAGAGACGCTCGGCGACACCCTGATGCTCGCTGATGTCCTGGCGCCGGTGCGTTCGCCGTTCGAAGGCACCCTGCTCATGGGCAAGCCGGTCGATCGTCTGCTGCTCGACCGCTTCGTCGGCAAGGAAGAGCTCGACGCGGTGCTCGAAGAATCACAGGAGACGATCAAGTCGCTGGTCGGTGCCCTGCGCGCCTGATCCGGAGCGGTCGCTTCGGACGGTGCGCCCGGCCTCAGCGAGAGGCGGCGCAGGGCGGCGTCAGCGACAGGCCCAGAGCCTGCTCCAATCCCCGCGCCGCCCGTAACAGGGTAGGCTCGTCGTAAGGCCGGCCGGCGATCTGAAGCGCCATCGGCAGACCGGCCTTCCCGACGCCGATCGGAATCGAGATGGCGGGCGTGCCGAGTACGTTGAACGGCGTGCGTGCCTGCCGATCGTAGGTCCGGTCGACGGTCGCCTCGTCGTCGATGCGGCAGGCGAACGCCAGGCTGGAGGCGCAGACCGCGACGTCGAAAGATTGCATGGCTGCGGCGTACTCCCGGATCAGATGCGCACGAACTTGCTGCGCTCGAATGTAGCGCTCGACCGGGATCGTCAGCCCTGCCGCCAGCCGCCGCCGTCCTCGCCGGCCGTACTCCGCGTGCCGCGCTCGCAGCCAGGCAGCGTGTATCGAGTAGGCCTCCGACTGGAGGATCGTCTTGCCGCACTCCGTGTAGACCGCCAGCGGCGACAGACGCAGCGGGCGAACGCGCGCACCGGCGTGCTGCAGCGCGCGGATCGCCTCCGCGGTTGCGGCACCGATCTCGGGGTCGATCTCCGACTCCGGCTGAAATGCCTCGATCACGCCGATCCGCAGACCTCCGAGGCCGTCTTCCAGCCCCGGGAAAGGCGCCATCGGATCGCTGGTGCGCCGGATCCTGCGTGCGGCCTCCGCGGTCAGGAGCGGAGCCAGCGTCACCGCGCTGTCCAGTACGCCATGGGTCAGCAGTCCCATGCAATCCAGCGAATACGACAGCGGGAAGGTTCCTGCGAGGCTGATCGCGTCGTAAGTCGGCTTGATGCCGACGATGCCGCAGACGGTAGCCGGATGCCGGACCGATCCCGCGGTGTCGGTACCCAGAGCCAGCGGCACCATCCCGGCGGCTACCGCGACGGCGGAACCGCTCGACGATCCTCCCGGGTGGATGTTCGGATCCCACGGATTGCGGGCCGGCGGCCAAGGCAGATCGAATGACGGTCCGCCGGTCGCGAACTCATGCAGCGCCGTCTTGCCGATCAGGATCGCACCGGCCTGCCGAAGCCGCGAGACGACCTCGGCATCTGCACGCGCGATGTGATCCATCCGGATCCGCGAATGGCAGGAGGTGCGCTGACCCGCGACGTCGATGATGTCCTTCAAGGCGTACGGCACGCCGTGCAGAGGCCCGCGCCACTCGCCGCGGCCGATGTCGGCATCGCAGGCCCGGGCGGCCGCCAATGCGGATTCGGCGTCCACGCTTAGGAAGGCGTTCAGCCGTGCATCGGAGCTGCCGATTCGATCGAGCGCCGCGGCGGTCAGCTCGACGCTCGAGATCCCGCCTGCCCTGATCTGTCGCGCGCAGGCGGCGACCGAACGCAGCATGTCCTCGATCACGACGGGCTCCCGTCCTGCAGCCCCGCCGACGCCGTCATCGGACGCTGCAGTTCGTCGAACCCTTCCGGAATCGGCAACGGCGAAGCCGTCCGATCGAAGGCCGCGCGCAGGAACGCGCGATCACCGGCATCGAGATCGAGCAGACCGGCACGGTCCAGCAACGCCGCGAACGCGGCGGCCGACCGCGCCTCTCCCGCCGCGTGCTCGCTCATCGGGCCGCAACCGGTGCGCCGCGATGTCTCGGATGCACCCCGTCGTGGCCGCTCTGCGGCCGGTACGAAGGCCGGTCGCCCCGGCATTGGGCGCGGTGCATGATTCGTCGCGACGCCGGATCGAACGGCTCGCGCCGATGCATCACGCAGCGGTTGTCCCAGATGACCAGATCACCGGGCTGCCATTCATGGAACCATGGTCGCTGCCCGGTCGCTCCCGACCAGAGGCGATCCAGCAGCGCCTCGGATTCCGCAACGGCGAGGCCCCGGATGTAGGCGTTGGGCCGACGCCCGAGGTAGAGCGCATGGCAATCCGTCTCGGGATGGGTCCGGATGGCCGGATGGTCGACGCCGGGCGAGACGCGAACATCGGTGACCGGCTGCATATTGCGGCGGATCTGCCCCGCGCTGTTGTACGTGGCGTCGTTCTTGATCACCAGGCCCGCGAGCCGGGCGCGCAGGTCGGCGGGGAGCTCGGCATACGCCTGGTACATATTGATGAAGCCGGTCCGGCCGCCCGACGATGGCGTCTCGATGGCATACAGCATGCTCGCGGAGATCGGCAGCTCGTGGTAGGACATGTCGGTATGCCAGACGACCTCGCCGTCGCCGAGCGTGCCGATCGGCGCCCCGTCGACCTTGACGTTGGAGACGATCGAGAGGTACGGGCTCGGACGATCGCTCCCGACGCCGGACGGAAGCTCCGAGACCGGCGTCGCCCGCTCGACAACTCCGAAGGTGCCGGCGAACCGCACCAGCGATTCGGGATCGAGCCGCTGGCCGCGGACGAGCAGCACCAGGTGATCGAGCCATGCCGCCCGGATCCGCCCGAGTGCCGCTTCGTCGAGGGCCCTCAGGTCGTTGCAAAGCACTTCGGCACCCAAGGGGCCGTCGAATGGCTGAATCTCGAGCGTCGTCGAGACGGTCGGCATGCCTGCGGTCATTGCTTCTTCCTTTGCTGCCGGGAGCGGGTCATTGCGAAGCGATGCCCGCAGACTTCACTGCGGCAGCCCACCTGGAAATATCCGAAGCGATGAATCGGTCGAATTCGGCCGGACTCATCGAGCGCGCCTCGGCATGGCGCTCGGCCAGCGCGCCGCGCACGGCCGGCTCGGCCAGTGCGGCCCGGATCGCCGCATTCACCCGGTCCCGAATCGCGGGCGGCGTTCCGGCAGGCGCACTGATGCCGAACCAGATCGTGTAGGCGAAGCCCGGCAGGCCGGCTTCCGCGGCGGTTGCCAGGTCCGGCAGCAGGGTCGAGCGTTCATCCGAGATCACGGCCAGAGCCTTCAGCCGGCCGGCCTTGATGAGCCCGACCAGGGGGCCGACGTTGTCGAAGATGATCTGAATCCGCCCGGCCAGCAGATCCTGGAGCGCCATCGGGCCATCCTTGTAGGGCACGTGCGTGAGTTCCACGCCGGCCAGGGACTTGAACAGTTCGCCTCCGAGATGGGAGGTGGTTCCAATGCCCGGAGATCCGAAGTTCAGCTTGCCCGGCGAGGCCTTGGCCAGGGCGATCAGCTGCTTCAGGTCCGAGACGCCCAGCTCCGGCGCCACCACGACGACGGACGGCTGGACCGTCACCATCGAGATCGGCACGAAGCTCTTGATCGGATCATAGGGAAGCTTGGAATAGATGCTGGGCGACACGGCGCTCGGCCCGGTCGCCGCGAAGAACAGCGTCCGGCCGTCCGGCTCGGCGCGCGCGGCGCCCGCAGCACCGATCGTGCCGCCGGCACCGGCGCGGTTCTCGACGATCAGATTCCGGCCGAGCTTCTCGCCGATGGGCGGAGCAACCAGCCGCGCAATCAGATCGGCACTGCCGCCGGCGGCGAACGGCACGATCAGCCGGACCGGCCCGTCGGCAGAGTCCTGCGCGTTGCTTGCGGAGGCGAAAGTCGCGAGCAGCAAGATCAGGGAGAAGAACAATCTGGACATCTTTACACCCCTCAG
Source organism: Lautropia sp. (assembly GCA_050249335.1). Taxonomy (GTDB): domain Bacteria; phylum Pseudomonadota; class Gammaproteobacteria; order Burkholderiales; family Burkholderiaceae_E; genus Lautropia. The sequence goes on along the minus strand of JBFWQR010000001.1, from coordinate 41,732 downwards.
CGAGATCGAGCTTGCATTCAGGCGCAGGAAGGTCTGCGCGACCGGTTCGGGTATCGAGCGGGCGGATATCGCGAGACATCCGGGCTGGTCAATCCACCTTGGCCCCGGAGTCGCGTATCACCTTCCCCCACTTCTGGATTTCGAGCAGCATGAACTCCTTGGCTCTCTCCGGCGAGCTCGCCGCCGGCTCCACGCCGATCGCTCGCAAACGGGCGACGACCTCCGGCGCCGCCAAGGCCTTGGCCACCGCCGAGTTGAGGATGGCGATGTTCTCCGGCGGCGTGCCGGAAGGGGCAAGCAGCGCATTCCAGACGGTCTGCTCGTAGCCGCTCAATCCGGACTCCGAGATCGTAGGGACATCGGGCATGACCGGTGATCGATGCGGCGTGGTAACGCCCAGCACCTTGAGCCTGCCGGCCTTGATCAGCGCAACGGCATTCTGCAGCGGCGCGAACAGCATCGTCACGTCACCGGACATGACCCCGTTCAAGCCATCCGCGACGCCCCGGTACGGCACATGCAGCAGATTGACCTGCGCCATGGAAGCGAAGAGTGCGCCGGCGAGATGCATCGAGCTGCCGTTGCCGGCGGAAGAATAGCTGTACTTCCCCGGGGATTTCCGCGCCAGCGCGATCAGATCCGCCACGCTTGCCGCGGGCAGGGACGGATGCACCACGAGCAGATTGGGATTCTCGGAAAGAAGACTGATGGGCGCGAAATCCCGGGCCGAGTCGTAAGGCACCTTCGCATAGAGGGAGTGAGCGATGGCGTTCGGCCCGGGGCCGCCAATGAAGATCGTGTATCCGTCGGGTGCCGACCGGACGACGAACTCCGCTCCGATGATGCCGCCGGCACCGGGCCGGTTGTCCACGACGACCTGCTGCCCCAGAACCCTGGAAATCTCCGGTGCGATGGCTCTCGCCACGGCATCCGCGCCGCCCCCCGGGGCGAAGCCGACGACCAACCCGATCGGCCGGCTGGGAAAAGACTGCGCCAGCGCATTCGCGGAGAACAGGCACAGTCCGAGAGGCCATAGCCATCGCAAATACTTCGCCATGATGTGTGCTCCTTGAGACGGGGTTAGCTCGAGGCTCGCGCCTGACGCCGGACCGGAACGCCGGATCCTGCACGCCCGCCGCCGTATTCGGGAGGCAGGCTGCGGGCACCGGGAACCTTCAGCCAGAGACGCAGCAGGTGCCGCCGTCTCGCGAGGTCTGCATGATCGACATAGCCGGTCCGCGCGTGCAGCATGACGTAGTTGTTGATGAGCTGCACGTCGCCTCGCTCGAAAGGAATCTCGAAGCAGAGCTCTTCTGCCAGCTCCTCGACGATCGCGATCGCCTCCTGTGCCGGCGCGCTCAATGGGATACCGGTCTTGCTGCACGCTGACTTGATGAACCGCGGCGCGAACCGGCAACTCAGACGCTGCTCGTGATAGGAGAAGATCGGCTCGCGATAGGTCGGCGCGGCACCCTCGGGCTCCTCGCCTCGCCAGTCGATGTCGAAGCCGTTGTACAGCAGACCCAGGTACCAGGGGTAGCGTGCCAGCAGTTCGTTGTGAATCGCGATCGAGCTCACGACTCGGCTGCGCCCGCCCGACTTCGCGGTATTCACGCACATCAGGCCCACGACGTCCCCGCCGATGTCCGTATGAAAACTCTGATCGGCGTTGGTCTGATAGCCCCGGACCGCCGTGTCGTTCACGTCCAGCCCCTCGTCGCGTACGTGCCCGAGCAGTTCGCCGCGCGCGTTCTGCGACAGCGCGATCCCGAGGTGAAGTCCGATGCCCCAGTAGACGATCGCGGCGTTCTCGGCGCCATAGCGATCGACATCCAGCCCCTTCATCTGGACGAATCCCCTGCCCTGTTCGAGCTCCGCCGCGATGGCGGACAGATCCGCCGCGAACGTCGGCAGGGGAAAATCACTTTTCTGCAGCTGCTCCAGCGGACGACCCGACGATCGGGCATGCGCCAGCGCGCCATCCAGCTCATCGAGCGCCTGCTGCGATACCGTGTAGATCCATTCGGTACTGCCCTGCAGATCCCTGCCTCGCCAGGCAGACGGGCCGGACAGATGCTCGGTCAAGACGCTGCTCACGCCATCTCCTTCGTCAACGCAACTTCCCGCGAAGGCCCTGCCGGTCAGATCGTCGCTCCTGATTTCAGATACCAATCGACGATTTCGGCACCGGTTGCCTTCCACACGCCGGAGTGTGAAAGCATGTAGGACAGCGCGGAATCGAACGCATCGATACGCTGCGGCGTGCCCGTGATGAACGGATGTACCGGTATTCCGAGCACGCGACCGTTGACCTGGCCGTCCCGATACAGCACGTCGAAGTGCCGCTTCAACGCCTTCTCGTATTGTTCGGGATCGAGATTGCGATTGAAGTAACAGGTGACGTCGTTGATCTCGGACGTATACGGGATCGATACGAGCCGGCCGGCGTCCAGCGTCATCACGTAGGGCTGTTCGTCGTTGGTCCACTCGCCGACATAGTCACAGCCCTCGGCGAGGAGATGATCGACGGTGTTCCAGGTCTCGGCCGTGCCGGCGCCGAGCCACCCGCGAGGGCGTTTTCCGGTCGTCTGCTCGATCAGATCGAGCGTCGCGCGGATCTCGTCCCGCTCCGCCTCGGGCGGCACGTCGACGCAGCGGACGCTGTTGGTCTGATTGTGACCCATGAACTCCCATTCGAGCTCCATCGCCCGCTTCACGATCTGCGGATGCTGGATGCAGATCTGGCTGTTCAGCGGCGCCGTCCCCCGCAGGCCGTGCTTGCGCATGACGTCGAAGATCCGCCAGATGCCGACCCGGTTGCCGTAGTCGCGGACGCACCAGTTCCGTACCGACGGACGCCAGGCCCGATCGTCGGGGATCCGCTCGTTGTCCCTGCCCGGCAGATTCGAATCGAGCCCGAAGAACTCGATGTTCGGCGCGATCCAGAGCACGATGCGCGCACCGTCGGGCCAGATCAGCCGAGGCCGGTCCGGCATCGGAACGAAAGGAAATGGTCCGTAAGTGCTCGGTTTCATCGGTTGATTCGAATCGACTTCGACGCGACGGGAAACCCGTGGGGTCCCGCCAGTCAGCGATACAAGGGAATCACGGCCGAGCCTTCCGGATCGACCAGAAGACGCCGGACATGCTGACGGCCCCGCCGGATGTGCAGCGCAACCGCATGCTCCAGCGCCGAGGCGTCGCGCGCTCGAATGGCGGCGAGAATCTGCCGGTTCTCGGTCAGCAGCTCCTCGGCACGTTCCGGGTACAGCTGCAACGTCAGCGCGCCGACCAGCCGGACGCGATCATGGGTCGTGCCGAGCATCTGTTCGAGCAGACGATTTCCGGCGAGCCGCGCGATCAGCTTGTGAAAACTCCGGTTGATCGCAAGGAAATCGTCGCTGCGCCGTTCCAGAAAAGCCGCCTCTGCCTGCGCATTGAGCTCGACCAGCTCCCCGATGCCCGCGGCAGTCAGATGCGGAATCAACTCCCTCGCGGCCTGGACCTCGAGCGCTTCGCGGACACTGAAGAGATCGAGGACGTCTTTGGCGCTGATCGGCCGCACGACGTAACCCCACCCCTCGTCACGATCGACCAGGCCTTCCTGGGCGAGCCGGCCCAGCGCTTCGCGCACCGGCGTACGGCTGGCATTGACCCATTTGCCGATCTGCGCGGCGCGCAGCCGCTGCCCCGGCTTGAGCCGGAGCGAAATGATGGCTTCCTTGATCGATTCGTAGACGCGCTCGGGCGCCAGCTCTTCGAGCTTGCCCGGCGGCGGCACGACGGCCACGTTTGAATCCATAATGGATTCAATTTAGCCGGCGGCGATCGGGCTGTCAACGCAGGCTTTTCGTCGTCCCGGAGCGCAGAAGCTTCCCCGGCAGCGGATGCCCGACGATGCTTTCGGCCATCCTGCCGCATTCCACCAGCGCTTCGATGTCGATACCGGTTGCCACCCCCATTTCCTCGCACATGTGCGCCAGATCTTCCGTGCAGACATTGCCGGCGGCGCCGGTGTGCCCGGCGAACGGGCAACCTCCCAGCCCACCGCACGCCGCATCGAACTGGCCCACGCCCAGGCGAAGCGCCGCATAGGCGTTGGCGAGCCCGCTGCCGCGGGTATCGTGCAGATGCAGTCCCAACGGCAGGTCGGGCCATACGGAGCGCACGGCGCCGATGGTGCGTTCGATATCCAGCGGCGTCGCCCTGCCGACCGTGTCCGCGAGGTAGATGCCCTTCAGGTGCAGGCCCGCTTCGTCGGCGAGATCGAGCAGCACCTTCACCGAGTTCACGACCACGGTCACGGGCACGTCACCGGACAGATTGCACCCGAACGCAGTCATGACGTAGCCCCAGCCCATCTCCACGTTCCGCATCCGATACGTTTCGAGCCACCGGCGCTGCTCCGCCACCGTCTGTTCGAGATCCATGCCGGTATTGCTGAGGCTGAACGCCGGTGAAGTGGCGATCCGTATCGATCCGACGACGTCGACCGGGTTGTCCAGCGCCCGCATGAGGCCTCGCGCGTTGAGCCAGAGCCCGGTGTACTTCACCCCCGGTTCGCGGCGCACCTGCCGCATCACCTGCTCCGCGTCCGCCATGCCCGGTACCCGGGTGGGGTTCACGAACGATACGCAGTCGATCCGGCGAACGCCCGTCCTCGCGATCGCCTCGATGAGTCGGACCTTGTCGGTCGTCGAGATCGGTACCGTCTCGATCTGGAAGCCTTCGCGAGGCCCCTCCTCCTCGATGACGACGGCACGTGGGAGATCCGACATCGGCGGTACCGTACTTCAGCGAAGCAGTTGCCCCGCCAGATCGCCGGCGAGGAACTTGTTGGGCTTCAGGAAGAACGAGAGCACCAGCGCGCCGTGCGGTGAGCGGGCCACATGCCTGTTCCCCTTCGGACGCCACACGTAGCCGCCCTCGCGGACCTCGCCTTCATCGTCGACGATGCTTCCGCTCAGGACGTACGTCTGCTCGATCTCGACATGTTCGTGAAGCGGCAGTTCGGTGCCGGGCTGCCAGCGAAACAACGCCGTGAGCAAGCCCGTCTCCGGCACCTGGAGCAGGATCTTCATCTCGATTCCCGGCGTCGGCGTCGGTTTCCACGGGAGGGCGTCCACGTCGACGTAATGCGACGCGAGCTCGCCGCTCGCATACGGCTTCAGATCGGGGGGCGTCTGCTTCATGATGTTCATCGTGGGAAGTTGCCGGACACCATTGTTCAGGTGATCACACCCTGGGAACGCAGCCCTGCGAGCGTCTCCTCACCCATACCGAGAAGCTCGCCGTAGATCTCGCCGTTGTGGGCGCCGACATGAGCCGCAGGCGACTCGTAGCCGGTGTGGCATTCCGAGAACCGGATCGGCACACCCGAAGTGGCGGTGCGAACCGGTGGCGGCAGGTCGGGATGGAACAGCGGCAGTACCGCCCGGCGCCGCAAGATGCCGGGGTCCTGAAACACTTCGCGCGGACTGCGCACCCTGGCCGATGTGACACCGCGGCGGGCGAGCGCCGCCACCACCTCGTCGGCGGTGAGCTGCATCGTCCAGTGCTCGATCAGCCGTGTGAGCGTCTCGCCGTTCAACGCCCGCGCGCCGCGCGTGCGATACCGCTCGTCGTCTGCCAGTTGGGGCCGGCCCATCGCGTCGAAGAGGGCGTGGGTCCATTCGTCGGACGGCGCGCCGATCGCCACGTATCCATCCCTGGTCTGGTAGAGACCGAAGGGCGTCAGCCGATCGTGCCGGTTGCCCGACCGCAGCAGCTCGCCTTCGGGCTTCAGGTCGTAGTGCTCGATCGCCAGCAGCGCGACCACGCTGTCCAGCAGGTTCACGTCCACCTTCTGGCCGCGGCCGGTGCGGGTACGCCAGAGCAGTGCTGCGAGGATGCCGCTCAGCGCGTTGTGCGGCGCCATCATGTCCCCGATGGGAAACCCCACGCGACAAGGCGGGCGGTCGGCGAAGCCGTTCACTTCCATGACGCCGCTGAGCGCCTGCACCACAATGTCCATGCCCTTGAATTCCGGCGGCGCATCGAAGCCGATCGAAGTGATCGAGGCATACACCAGCCCTGGGTTCGCTTCGCGCATCGCCTCGTAGCCGATGCCCAGGCGTTCGGCGGTGCCGACACTGAAGTTCTCCACGAGCACGTCGCTCTTCTTCACCAACTCGATGAAGATCGCGCGTCCTTCGGCGCTCTTGAGGTCGAGCGTGATGCTCTTCTTGTTGCGGTGGCGGTCCATCGCGTAGAGCGACATCTCGCCCGGGCGCCGCTTGCCGTAGTTGAGGCCGCCGGCACCGACATACGGCGGATTCTCCCGGCCGATGTCGCTGCCGCCCGGAGCGTCGATCTTGATGACCTCGGCGCCGAGCCCCCCCAGCAGCAAGGTGCAATAGGGCCCGGCGAGCGCCACTGTCAGGTCCAGGACCCGGATACCCGCGAGCGGGCCTTCAACCGGCGTCAAGGTCTGCTCCCCGACTCGTCAGGAGTGCGTCCCTCGCGCGATAGCGCTGGTCGGCTTCCACCACTCGGCGCGCCATCGGCAACATCGCCGCGTCGATCATCATGCCCTGGTACGAGACCGCGCCGTCGCCGCGTTCGCGTGCGTCGGCCAGCGCCGCCATGAGCCCCGCGGAGTACGCAACTTCCTCCTCGGACGGGCGAAACACGCGATTGGCAACGGCCACATGGCTCGGGTGGATCAGCGCCGCGCCCGAGAAGCCGAGTTGTCGCGCGCGGCGGGCAAGCCGCGCCACCGCGTCGAGGTCCCGCAAGCCCGTCCCCATGATCGTGCCGATCGGGAAGTTCGCCCCTGCCGCGCGGCTCGCCAGAATGGTTCGCGACTGCAGGAAAAGCTGTTCGCGCCCGTCGTCGGTAGGTTCGAAGCCGAACGCGCGCGACACGTCGCCCGAGACCGGGCCGGACACGGCGGTGATCAGGCCCGTGACCCGCTTGCTCGCGCTCGCGATTTCATACGCGAACCACATGCCGTGCGCCGTCTCGGGCAAGGGGATGATCCGAACGGCGCCGGACGCGATGCCATTGGCCTGCTCCGCGGCGCTGATCCAGCCGTCGAGCGTGCGCACGTCCTGCGGCGCATGGGTCTTGGGCAGCATCACGGCCGCGAGACCGGGCCGCACGACGGCTGCGACGTCCGCCTCTCCGCCGGCGTCGATCCCGTTGATGCGCACGATCGGCGCGATGTGGTCCCGAACGAGGATCTCGATCGCTTCCTGGATCAGCGCGCGGGCCTCGGCCTTGCGACCGTCGGGAACGGCGTCTTCCAGGTCCAGGATGACGGCGTCCGGCATGCTTTTCGCCACCTTGCGCACCCAGTCGATGCGATGCGCGGGCAGGAACAGCAGCGATCGATAAGGCCAGCCGGGCACGGCGGCGTCCTGGACAGCCGTCATGCGCTCGCCGGCACGGGCCGCTTCATCATGAGCCCCGCGCGCTTGATGGTGGCCACCAGCTCGTTGCGCTGGTTGTAGCCGTTGTGCTCGAAACGCACGATGCCCGCGCCAGGCCATTTGGCGGACTCGCGCTTCGAAAGGATCCGCGTTTCCGAACGCAGCGTGTCGCCGATTCGCACCGGCGCGGGGAAGCGGACGTCCTCGAACCCGAGATTGCCGAGCGTGGTGCCGAGCGACAGCTCCGTCACCGGCAGGCCGACCACGAGGCCGAGCGTGAACACGCTGTTGACCAGGCGCGTGCCGAACGGCGTGTTCTTCGAGAACTCGTCGTCCAGGTGCAACGGCTGAGTGTTGTGGGTGAGCGCGGTGAAAAGCAGGTTGTCCGTCTCGGTCACCGTTCGCGTGACGGGGTGCTTGAACACCTGGTCGATGACGAAGTCTTCGTAGTACAGGCCTGCCATGTGTACGTCCTCGTTCTCTCGGTCAGGAAGCGGTGCGGATGCGCGCGCGCGCGGCCTCCAGCGCTGCGACGGTTTCGTCGACCAGCCGCGCGAGCACCTCGGCCGCCGGAGGAATGTCGCTCACGAGCCCCGCGCCCTGGCCGGACGGCAGGTTCATGTGGGATTTGATGTTGTGCTGGTCGGCGGTATAGCGGATGTTCGCCATCAGCACGCGCTGCAGTGGATAAGGCGACAGCTCGTCGTAGTGGCCGTCCCATGCGTCGGTGAAGCGGTTGCGGAGTTGCCGCATCGGCAGACCGTCGAAGATCCCCGATCGCAAGGTGGTATCGTCAGCGGCCTCGACGATCGCGGCCTTGTGATTCGCCACGGCGCGCGACTCCTGTGTGGCCACGAAACGCGTGCCCATCCACACGCCCGAGGCGCCCTGCACGAGGCAGCCGGCGATCTGCCGGCCCGTGACGATGCCGCCAGCGGCCACGACCGGCACGGTCGAGAAAGCAAGCACCTCGGCAAGCAAGGTCAGCAAGCCGATCTCTCCCGTGTGCCCGCCGCCCTCGGTGCCCTGCACGATGATCACATCGGTGCCGCTGCGCAGCGCGCTCTTCGCGTGCTTCGCAAGACCGACAATGCTCATGACCTTGGCGCCCTGCGCATGGCACGCTTCCACGACCCACTGCGGCGTGCCCAGAGCGCATGCGATCACTTCGACGCCGTGCGCCAGCGCGATCTCCAGCTTGCGTTCGTTGTCCGCGCGGCTGATGGCCTGGTCCGGGCTGGCCATCACCGCCACGCCCAGCGCCTCCAGTTCCTTGCTCAGCTGGCGAATCGGGCCCGGAAGCACCTGCGGCAGCTTCACGTCGGACAATCCCTTGGGCGCATGGGTCGGGAACCCGAGGTCCACGCACAGCGGCTTGTCGCTGAAGCGGCGAAACAGGCGGATCTCTTCCTCGAGCTCGTCGGGCGGGATGTCGATGGCGCCAATGGAACCGAGACCGCCCGCGTTGGAAACAGCCGCTGCCAGTTCGCCGTAGGCAACGAGCCCCATGCCCGCCTGCAGGATGGGGACGCGAATTCCGAGCAGTTCGCAAAGATCGGTTCTCAGTGTCTTCATTGGGTTCGTACCTGCTGATGCCGCGGTTCGGCCGCACCGCTCATGCGCATCTCGCTCATCAGCGGCGCGCGGCGCTTCAGCCACGCGGCGTATTGTTCCGGCCAGCTCGCGAACTGGTCGTCGTCGCCGAGCGCCTCCCGTGCGTGATGCGGCCAGTAGGGGTCGTAATAGGCCTCGCGGCCGATGGCGATCAGGTCCGCCTTGCCCGCCTGCAGGATCGCCTCGGCCTGGCGGCCATCCAGAATGAAGCCGACCGCCTGCACCTTGACGCCGGCCCCGGACCGGATCCGCGCCGCATAGGGAACCTGGAACCCGAGGCCGCGCGCGACCTGCGTCGGACTCTGCGCGAGCCCGCCCGAGGAGCAGTCGATCACGTCCACGCCGAGCTTCGCGAGCTCCTTGGCGAAGACGACCGAGTCTGCTTCGCCCCATCCCTCGGGGCCGCCGCCGTCGACCACCGAGATGCGGCAGAAAAGCGGCTTCTGCGCTGGCCATGTCTCGCGCACGGCGGCGATGACTTCAAGCGGGAATCGCATCCGGCGTGACCGGCTGCCGCCGTACTCGTCACCGCGCCGGTTGCTCAGGGGCGACAGGAAGCTCGCGATGAGGTAGCCGTGCGCGCAGTGCAGTTCGAGCACGTCGAAGCCGGCACGGTCGGCACGGCGTGCCGCGGCGCAGAAGTCCTGTATCGCTTGCGCCATGTCGGCCGCACCCATCTCGCGAGGGACCGACCAGGCTTCCCCGCAGGGAATCGCGCTCGGCCCGATCCGCTCCCACCCCGGCCGGCGCAGCCGCATCTCCTCGCTCGAGAGCACGCCGTTGCCTTTCCACAAGGTGATGGTTCCGCTCTTGCGCCCGGCGTGCCCGAGCTGGATGCCGATCGCCGTGTCCCGCTCGTGCGCGAACTGCACGATCGGCACCAGCGCATCCGCCTGGTCGTCGCGCCAGAGGCCCAGGTCATCGTCGCCCGACATGCCGACCGGACTCACGGCCGTCGATTCGACCAGCACCAGCCCCGCGCCGCCGAGCGCGAATTTGCCGTAGTGAACCATGTGCCAGTCGTTCGCAATGCCATCGACGGCCGTGTGCTGCTGCATCGGCGAAATGACGACGCGGTTCTTCAGCGTGAGGCCACGCAGCTGCAACGGCGAAAACAGGATCGTCGCCATCAGGTCGCGCTCAGTCCATCTTGATCCCGGCGACGCGAACCACTTCGGTCCACTTGGCTATGTCGGCTTCCAGGAAGCGGCGGAACTCCGCGGACGGCATCGGCATCGCCTCCAGCGCCTGTGCCTGCAGGTTCGGCTGGATCGAAGGATCGGTCACGGCTGCGTACAACGCCTCGTAGATGCGATCGCGTATTCCATCCGGCAACTTTGCCGGACCCATCAGAGCGTTCCACGCCGAGACCGTCATGTTCTCGAAGCCCTGCTCGCCGGTTGTCGCCACATCCGGGAGGCTCGGCAGGCGCCGCTGCGACATGACCGCCAGCGCCTTGAGCTGGCCGGAATGGATCAGCGGCACGACCGACGCGTAATAGATCATGAACTTCACGGTACCGGCCATCAGGTCGGCCAGCATGCGGCCCGTCTCCTTGTAGGGGATGTGGACCATGTTCGTCCCGGTGCGGATGCGCACCAGTTCCGCGGCGAGGTGGGCCGAGGAGCCGGTCCCGCCCGACGCGTAGTCGACGCCGCGCGACTGCGTCCTGGCCCAGGCGACGAACTCCTTCAGGTCCCTGGCCGGCACCGAGTTCGACACCACGACGATCGCGGGCGTCGCCGTCGCGCCGCCGATATGCGTGAAGTCCGCCACCGCGTCGTAGGGCAGGCTCTTGTTCAGAGGAACGATGGAGCTGTGCGACGCGATGGAGCCCATCACGATGGTGTAGCCGTCCGGGGCGGCGCGAGCCACCTGTTCGCTCGCGATCACGCCCGTGGCCCCCGGTCGGTTCTCGATCACGACCGGCTGCCCCAGGTGCTGCGACATCTTCGGCGCGACCAGGCGCATCGCGATGTCTCCGTTGGAGCCGGGCCCGAACGGGACCACGAGCCGGATCGGCCGCGTCGGCCAGGACTGAGCCTGCGCCGTCGAAGGGCCGGCCATCAATACCGGGCCGAGGGACGCGGCGGCGAAAGACTGCATCAGTCTGCGACGCATGATGCTCATTCGATGGTCTCCTGGTCTTGGTCTCGTTCCCGGGCGCAATCTAGCCCCGGCGCCTGCGAGGGTCCATTCGGTTATTATTGAAGGGGCATAAAGCAGCGCTTTACCCCATGGACCGCCGCACCCATCGGTTGATCACGCAGCTGCGGTTCAGACAGCTCGCGCTGATTTGTTCCCTGGCCGAGACCCGCAGCCTGAGGCTGACGGCAGAGCGCTTGCACATCACCGCGCCCGCGGTCAGCTCCAATGTGATCGAAGTGGAGAAGCTGCTCGGCTTCGCCCTCTTCGAGCGTCTGCCGCAGGGGATGCGGATGACGCCCGCGGGCGAGCACTTCGTGCGCATTGCGAAGAACATCCTCGACGAGATCGAGTATGCGTTGACGGTGGCGGACAACCCCGAAGAGGGGGTACGCTGGACAGTCCGGGTGGGCACCAGCTACACCGGCGCGTATCTGCTGCCGGGGCTGATCGGAGCCCTGCGCAAGCACTCGGCCCGCTTGCGGGTCAGCCACGAGGACCGTCGTGTCTTCGCGCTGGCCGAGCAACTTCAGCTCGGTGACCTGGACATGATGATCTTCCTGGGCACCGAGCCGCCGCTATCGGGACTGAATCACCCGTCGGTGGTATCGCTGGACCTGTTCGAGGAGAAATTCGTCGTCGTCGGCTCGCCGCAGCGCTGCGAGCGGCTCGGCAAATCGCCCCGCTGGTCTGCGCTGACCGAACAGCCGTGGATTCTGCCGCCAGTCGGCGTGCTGCAGCGGCAGATCGTCGACGCGATCATCTCGGAGCAGGGACTGTTGCCGCTCGAGCCGGATGTGGAGACGGTGAGTCATGCCGGCGCGGTGCAGATGGCGAGCGCGGATATCGGCCTCACGGTGCTGCCGCTTTCGGTGGTGGCATCCTCGCTGGCGGCCGGAACCCTTGCCGCCTGCGAAATCGACGCGCCGCTGCCCTGCGTGCCGGTGAAGCTCGCCTACCGCTCTTCGATCACGATGCGCAGCGGCTTCTCCGGCTTGCGGGAGACGATCCTCCGGACGCTGGTTCGTCGAGATACCCAAGCCGCCGGCGGAGCGCGAACTTGACGATGCCGCCGTTGCAGAAGTACTTCGCTTCGGCGCGCGAATCGATACGCGCACGCAGCGAAATGTTCTGAACGCTGCCGTCGCCGCGGGTGATCGAACAGCTCACACGCATGCGCGGCTTCACGCCGTCGGCAATGCCCTGCAAGTCCAGGACTTCATCGCCCTCGAGGCCGAGCGTGCGGCGTGTCATGCCGTCCTCGAACTCCAGCGGCAGCACGCCCATGCCGACCAGGTTGGAGCGGTGGATGCGCTCGAAGGATTCGGCGATCACGGCCCGGATGCCCAGCCGCTCCGTTCCCTTTGCTGCCCAATCACGCGAGGAGCCGGCACCGTACTCCCGGCCGGCCACCACCACCAGTGGCACACGCTCCTCCGCATAGCGCATCGCCGCGTCGTAGATCGTCATGGGCGTGCCCTCGGGCCAATGCAGCGTGGAACTGCCTTCGATATCCGGGGTCATCTCATTGCGCAGCCGGACATTGGCGAACGTGCCGCGAATCAGCACCCGGTGGTTCATGCGCCGAGCCGCATAAGTGACGAACTCGGATGGCGCGATGCCAAGCGCCTGAAGGTAGCGACCGGATGGCGTCTCGGGTGAGATCGTGCCGATCGGCGAGATATGGTCGGTAGTCAGCATGTCGCCGAACAGACCGAGGATTCTCGCGCCCCGAATATCTTCGAGCGGCGGCGCCGTGCGCGGCATCCCCTCGAAGTAGGGGGGACGCACGATGAAGTGGCTGTCCGGCTCCCAGTCGAACAGCACCCCGCTGCCGGCGGGTAGCGCCTGCCATTCGGGGCTACCCTCTTGCAGGGTGGCATACCGCGCGGTGAACATGGCTGGCGTGAGGGTGGCATCGATCACCGCCCTGATCTCCGCGTCGTCGGGCCAGATATCGCGCAAGTAGACGTCGCGCCCCTCGGGGTCGCGGCCCAATGGCTCACGCTCCAGATCGCGCCGCACCGTGCCGGCGAGCGCATGGGCGACCACGAGCGGCGGCGATGCGAGGAAATTCAACCGGACCGCCGGATGCACGCGGGCTTCGAAGTTTCGATTGCCGGACAGGACCGCGGCCACCGCAAGCTTGCGCGCCTCGATTGCCTCGATCGTGTCCTCCGGCAGCGGTCCGGAGTTGCCCATGCAACTCATGCAGCCGAAGCCGACGATGTGAAAGCCCAGCGCATTCAGGTCGTCCTGCAGGCCGCTCGCCGCCAGGTAGTCGGCCACCACGCGAGAACCCGGCGAAAGGGTAGCCTTGACCCAGGGCTGCCTGGCCAGGCCGCGGCGTCGCGCATTGCGGGCGAGCAGACCCGCCCCGATCAGCACCGCGGGGTTGGAGGTATTCGTGCAACTCGTGATGGCGGCGATGACAACGTCGCCGTCGGCGAGCGTGTGACCGGCACCGGTGGAATCCTCGGACACCGGCCGAGGAACCGCCTTGCCGAAAGCCGCGGGCACCTGCGAAAGCGGAACGCGCGCATCGGGACGGCCCGGTCCGGCCAGGCACGGTTCGACATCGCTCAGGTCGAGCTCGATCTCGCGCGCGTACTGCGGTGCCGGCGAATCGGCGTCGCGCCACAATCCCTGCGCCCGGGCATAGGCCTCGACCAGCGCCACCTGACGTACCGGGCGGCCGGTCAGCCGCAAGAAGCGGAGCGTCTCGGCGTCGATCGGGAAATAGCCCATCGTCGCACCCATCTCCGGCGTCATGTTCGAGACCGTCGAACGCTCCGGCAGGGAGAGACTGTCCACGCCTTCGCCGAGGTATTCGACAAAGCAGGCGAGAACGCCTTCGCGCCGCAAGCGCTGAGTGATGAAGAGCACGAGGTCGGTGGCCGTCACCCCGGGGCGCATGCGGCCGGACAGATTCACGCCCACGGCCTCGGGCAACAGCATCGCCACCGGTTCGCCGAGCATGACCGTGGCGCCTTCCAGGCCGCCCACGCCCCAGCCGACGACACCCATCGAGTTGATCATCGCCGTGTGGCTGTCCATGGCGATCAACGAGTCCGGGTACGCGAGCGTGCGCCCTCCCGCCTCGCGCGTCCAGACCACACGCGCCAGATACTCGAGATTGACCTGATGCAGGATACCCGCGCCGGGCGGGAACACGCGCAAGTTGTCGTAGGCCTTGCTGGCCCAGCGCAGGAACGCGTAACGCTCCCGGTTCTGATGCATCTCCACCTTCATGTTATGGAGGAGCGCATCGGGTGTTCCCCAACGATGGGCGTTGACCGAATGGTCGATGATGAAGTCGACCGGCAGCACCGGATTGATACCGGCGGGGTCGCCGCCCAGTTCGACCATCGCCTCCCGCATGGCCGTCATGTCGCCGAGCAGGTTGATCCCCGAGGACTCCGGCATCAGCACCCGCGCCGGCAGGAAGCTCACTTCGCAGTCACCGGACCGATCGGCCAGCCAGGCGCGCAGGGACGCGATCTCCTCGTCGCCTGCCGTTCCTTCGGCATGGCGGCGCAGCAGATTCTCCACCACCACCTTGAAAGTCATGGGCAGGCGCGAGAGGCCGCCCAGCCCCGCCGCCTCGGCCGCGGCCAGACTGTAGTAGTCGAAGGCAGCCCCGCCCACCTCCAGGGTGCGGCGGGTGCCGATGGAGTCGAAAGCCATGGAAGGTACGATGACGAAAGCCGGATCCGGTCGCAATCGAGCCCGGGCGACAAATCTCCTTGGTTTCGATATGCTGAAATATCATCTTGCCGACTGTATGGCCGGCCAGGCGCGATAATACGTCATCCGCGCAAGGCGGCGTAGCCGCATTCGAGTCGACACCCATCTTCGAGCCCATGAACTCAATCGTCACCGCCGACGTTCCCGCTGCGGCGCGAACCCTCGCCATTTTCGAGACCTTCGGTGCCGAGAGACGACCCCTGTCGCTGTCGGAGCTGGCGCGCCTCGCCGACATACCGGTGTCGTCCTGCCACAGCTTGATGCGAACCCTGGAACGTCGCGGCTTCCTGCACTTCCTTTCAGCGCGCGAGGCATACCCGACGCGCAAGATGCTCGACGTCGCGACCGCCATCAACGCGCACGACCCGATTGCCCTGCGCCTGGCACCGGCGCTGGCCGCCCTGCGCGACGAGACCGGCGAGACGGTGATCCTGGGCTCACGCCAGGGCAATGCGGCCCTGTACCTGCTGGTCCTGGAGAGCGCTCAGACGGTGCGCTATACCGCGCGCGCCGGCGAGCACAAGCCGCTGCACTCGAGCTCCATCGGCAAGGTACTGCTCGCCGAGATGGCGCCGGACGATCTCGACTCGTGGATCAGCAACGACCCGCTCAAGCGGGCCACGCCGCAAACCATCACCTCGGCCCGACAGCTCAAGCGCGATCTGGAGGAGTCTCGACTGCGTGGCTGGTTCGTTACCCGGGGCGAGAACGTGACCGACGTGATGGCGATCGCCGCGCCGCTGCACTTCGGCGGAATCACCCTCGGGGTGGCGATCGCCGGGCCGATGCACCGTATGGTGGATGTCGAGCGCCGCCAATCGCAGCGACTGCTGACGGCCATCAAGGCGATCGAGCGTCAGAACGCATGAATCGCCAAGCGACGAATACAACAGGAGATCTCCGATGACCAGACGTACCAGCGTGCTCCGCCAGCTGTTGCGCGACGGCGGCCCCGGCATCGTGCCGGGCGCCACCGACTGCTTTACCGCCAAGCTCATCGAGCGGGCGGGATTTCCCGTGGTGTACGTAACCGGCGGCGGCGCCGCCAACACCTACCTGGGTCGACCCGATCTCGGTATCGTCACACTGAACGAGCTCGCCAGCCAGGCGGAGCGCATCTCCGATGCCGTGTCGGTCCCCGTGATTGCCGATTGCGACACCGGCTTCGGCGGCGTGGCCAACGTGGCGCGCACGATCCGCATGTACGAACGCGCAGGACTGGCGGGGCTGCATATCGAAGACCAGCTGTTCCCCAAGCGCTGCGGGCATTTCGAGGGCAAGCTGGTCGTGTCGGCAAAGGAGATGTGCTACCGCATCCAGGCCGCAGTGGACGCACGGATCGATCCGGAATTCCTCATCATCGCGCGCACCGATTCACGGCAATCCGAGGGCATCGACGCGGCGATCGCTCGCGCGCACACCTACCTCGAAGCCGGCGCCGACGCGATCTTCGTCGAGCAGCCCCGCAGCGTCGAGGAACTGCAGCAGGTCGGCCGCGCCTTCCCCGGTACTCCGCTGGTTGCCAACATGGTCGAGCGCAGCCAGACCCCGCTGCTGCCCGAGAACGAGCTGAAGGCGATGGGCTTCAGCATCATTCTGTTCGCCAATGCCGCGCTCTATCTCGGTGCCTTCGCGATCCAGTCCGGCCTCAAGGTGCTGCGCGAACAGGGCACGACCGAGAGCCTGCTCGACCGGATGCTGTCGTTCCAGGAGCGACAGGCGCTCGTGGACCTGGCCGGGGCCGACGCCTACGAGCGCGATCTGGTTGCCCGCGTGAACGCCCGCCTCGACAAGTCCGTCTAGCGGGCCGTCGCCTGGGCCGTCGCGTGGGGCGTACCAAGTACCGCCAGCAGCTCGCACACCGCGTCGGCAGATAGGGTCGGGAAGCTGCGAGCGCGCACCAGGAAGGCGTCGGCCGCCGCTTCGTCGAGCAATTCCGACAGGCAATCGGCCGCCTTGGCGGCGAGACGGCCGGCAGGCGCCGGGCGCCCCCAGATGCCGGGCGGGCCATCGCAAGCACCCCTGGCCTCCCGGCCGCCAGCGGTCGTGACGATCACGTCGACGCGCATCCGATCGAAGCGGCCTTCGCGGGCCGGGTCGACGTCGATCACGATGCGCGGCAGCAGTTGCTCCACATCGGCGGAGAAGCGCCGCACATCGGCGAAGCTCGCCACGTCCACTTTGCCGTCCAGCAATGCGATGGCAGCGACATACTGGAAGCTGAACTTGCCGTCCAGTCCGCTGGCCGGGCGCGGCCGGTCGGTATAGGTCATGGCGGGCGCGACGATCCGAACCGCGGCGATCTCGGCGCTGCGTACGCCGGCCAGCTCCGCGCGCGCGGCCAGCGCCGCGACGATCACGAAATGCGATCCGTACTGGCTCGGAAAATACTTGAACGCCGGGCCCGGTTCGAGCAGGAACGGCGCCGCGCGCCGCGCGAGCAGCGCGGCGGGTTCGAAGCGCGCGCCGTAGAAGGCGCGGCCATAGCCGCGCGGGTGACCGAGCGCGTCGTCATCGGCGGTGAAACCACGGGCGGCGAGCAGGGCCGCTTCCAGGCCTGCCATCGCGGCCTGTCCGCAGTGGAGCGCCTTGGTCATGCTGCCGGTATTCGCCTGTACGCCGCCGACGCGCGAAGCAGCGATGCCCAATGCCTGAGTGAGCGTTCGCGCATCCATTCCAAGCAGTTGGCCGCATGCGGCGGCGCTGCCGAAGGCACCCACCGCGCCAGGCGGATGGAACATCAGTTCGCCGGGTTCGAACTGGGAGGAGGCCGTCCGGACGCGCTGCTGTGCCTCGATACCGATGACCACCGCGGCGAGCAGATCCGCCCCGGTCGGACGCGCTCGCGCCGGGGGCCGCGCAGCCAGCCACTCGGCCAGCGCCAATACCGCCGGCAGCACCGTGGAAAGCGAATGGTTGGCCGGATTCCACATCGGCTCGTAGTCGAGCACATGCATCGCTGCGCCGTTGGCACGCGCGGCGTCGACGGCCGCGACCCGCCGCCCGTGCCCGATCAGCGTGGCCACCGGCCTGCTCCCCTGCTCGAGCGCCCAGCCGGCCAGCAATCGCGGACCAGCGTGGCTCGCGCCGGCAGCAGCCACCGAGAGGCCGTCGATGAGGAGGTCGGTCGCCACGGCCTGGGCCGCGGCGGACCGAGCGGCAGGCTCCATCGCCAGCAGCAGCGACGCGAAGTCGAAGGTCAGAGAGGATCCGGAGTGCGTCATGCCTTCCGCCGGCCGTAACAGTTTCCAGGATATCGAAGATTGCGTATGCTACTCACCCGCCCAGCCGCCCGCCAGACCATGCAGCCAGCCCAATCCTACCGGCACATCGCAGTCCGTCCCATCGCTGGCGCACTGGGTGCCGAGATCTCCGGCGTCAACGCTGCCGCGCCGCTGTCGGACGACGTGATCGACGAGATTCGTGCCGCCTATCTTGCCCATCTGGTGATCTTCCTGCGCGGCCAGACGCTGACACCTGCCCAGTTGCTCGCCTTCGCTCGCCGCTTCGGCGAGGCAGTGGAGTACCCGAACCTCCTTGGCCTGCCGGAGTGCCCGTACGTGACGCCGGTGGTCAAGCTGCCGCACGAACGGCGCAACTTCGGTGGCGTCTGGCACTCGGATACCGCCTACCTCGAGCGTCCGCCGATGGGCAGCATGCTCTATGCGGTGACGATCCCGCCGGTCGGAGGGGACACGCTGTTTGCCAATCAGTATCTGGCCTGGGAGGAGCTCTCCGAAGGCTTGCGAGCGACGCTCGCGGGGTTGCGCGCGGTGAACAGCTCCCAGAAAGCGGAGGCTTCGAAGACGCGCGAGGATCGCCAGCTAGCGGGCGGAGTGGAGAACAAGGTCCTGGTGGGCCGCCATCCGGTAGCCCGTGTGCATCCCGAGACGGGCCGAACGGCACTCTACGTGAACCTGGGCCATACCACGCATTTCGAAGGCTGGACGCCGGAAGAAAGCGCCCCGCTGCTCGCGCATCTGTTCTCCCATCAGACCAGGCCCGAATACACCTGCCGCTTCCAGTGGACGGTGGGCGCGCTCGCGTTCTGGGACAACCGCTGTGCGCAGCACAACCCGGTGAACGACTATCACGGATACGAGAGAGTGATGCACCGGGTGACGCTGGCGGGCGGCATCCCGTGAGCCGCCTGCCCTACGCGATGATGGTATGCTCGCAGGGCAACCTGAAAGTTCTTTCCGCCCATGGAAAATCCGGGCGGAAGCTGACTGTCGGTTGAGCCCTGAGCCGAGGAGGCACTTCGATGGCCGTCGAGATACCGGTCGATCCGGTACGACTGGAGCTGGTGAAGAACGCGATCGGGTCCGTGGTCGACGAGATGGTGCTCACCGTGGTGCGCATCGCCTACTCGTCGATCATGAAGGACACGATGGACATGTCCAGCGCGTTCTGCGACGCACGTGGGCGGCTGATCGCGCAGGGACTCTCGCTCCCGCTGCACCTCGGGTCGATTCCGGATGCGATGGACGCCGTGATCGCCGAATACGGCGATACGCTGGCGCCGGGCGACGTGGTCGTGCTCAACGACCCCTATCAGGGCGGCATGCACCTGCCCGACATCTTCATGTTTCGGCCCATCTTCAAGGGTGCGCATCTGCTGGGCTACGGGGTGCTGGTCGCCCATCACAACGACATGGGCGGGCGCGTGCCGGGCTCCAGCGCCGCGGACTCCACCGAGGTATTCCAGGAGGGGCTGCAGATCCCGGTGCTCAAGCTCTACGAGCAGGGGGTCCGCAACGAGACACTGGTCAAGATGCTCTCGCGCAACGTTCGCGTGCCGGACACCGTCATGGGCGACCTGCATGCCCAGGAGGCTGCGTGCCGAATCGCCGAGCGGGGGATCTGCGAGCTGGCCGATCGCTACGGCATCGGCGAGCTCGAGCGCTGCTTCGACGCGCTGCTCGACTACTCCGAGCGCGAGGCGCGCCGAGTGATCAGGGCCATCCCGGACGGCACCTACACCTGCGTCGATCATCTGGACGACGACGGCGTGAACTTCGACAGCGCGGTCAAAGTCCAGGTCACGCTCACGATCGAGGGCGATACGCTCACCGCGGACCTCACCGGCACCGACGCTCAGGTGCGCGGCGCGATCAACTCCACGTTGTCGTTCGCCAAGTCGGCGATCTACTTCGCCGTGCGCGCGATCATGGACTCGGACGCCCCGAACAACGCCGGGTTCATGCGGCCCATCACGGTCATCGGACCCGAGGGCTGTCTGTTCAATCCGCGGCGTCCGGGTGCGGTCGCCGCGCGCGGCGTCTCGGGGTTTCGGCTGATCGATGCCACCTTCGGCGCGTTGGCGCAGGCAGTGCCGGAGCGTCCCCGTGCCGCCGGCGAGGGAGGTACCAGCAGCTACAGCATCGGCGGTTACGACACCGACGGGCGCTACGTGCTCTTTCGGGAAGCGCTGATGGGTGCCTGGGGCGGCGGCCATCGGCGCGAGGGCGTCGACGGCGTGGCCAATCCGGCAGCCAACATCAGCAACGCGCCCATCGAACAGGTGGAGAATACCGCGCCGATTCGGATCGAGCGCTATGAACTGGTGGCCGACAGCGGCGGAGCGGGCGCGTTTCGCGGCGGGCTGTCGGTCCGGCGGCAACTGCGCTTCCTGGGTGAACGCGCAACCTTCCAGCTCCGTTCGGACCGCCGACGGCACCCGCCCTACGGCCTGTTCCGCGGCAAGCCGGGCCTGAGCTCCAACACGATGCTGGAAGCGGACGGCGGCTGGACTCAGTTGCCCACCAAGTTCACACGCACGCTGGGCAAGGGTCAGGCCTTCGCCCACACCACGGCCGGTGGCGGTGGCTACGGCGATCCCCTGGAGCGCGACCCGGCCGCGTTGCTCGACGACGTCCGCAACGGCAAGGTCAGCGTGGCAGGCGCCGCGCGCGACTACGGTACCGTGGTATTGGCCGATCCGTGGCGCATCGACGAAGCCGCCACGCGGGCGCTGCGGGCGCAGCGCCGGTCCGGGGCTGGTCGATGAGCGATCCGGTCCGCAAGTCCCGATGGAGCTCGCGCCGGCTCGGCGGGGGGCGCACAGCCCGAGACGGGAGGTTGCGTCCGTGAGTGCACCTTCGCAGACGCTGCGCGTCGGCGTCGACATCGGCGGCACGTTCACGGATCTGGTGTTCATCGCGCCGGACGGGCGCATGCACAAGCGCAAGCTGCCATCGACGCCGAACGACTATTCGCGCGCCATCACCGACGGCATCTCCGCCTTCTGCGCCGAACAGGGAATCAGCCCGGGACGCATCGACGAGGTGGTGCACGCCACCACGGTAGCCACCAATGCCATCCTGGAGCGCAAGGGCGCACGCACGGCGCTCATCACCACGGCCGGCTTTCGCGACGTCCTGGAGCTGCGTCGCATCCGCATCCCGATGTCGTACGACCTCGGTTGGAAGAAGCCGGAACCGCTGGTCGACCGCGCGTGGCGATTGGAAGTGTCGGAGCGTATCGATGCACGGGGGGCGATCGTCACCGCGCTCGATCCCGCTTCGCTGGAAGCTGCAGTTGCGCAGATCGCACGCGAAGGCATCGAGGCGGTGGCGGTGTGCCTGTTGCACGCCTACCGCAATCCGTCGCACGAGCGCGAGATCGGCCGCCTCCTGCGCGAACGCCTGCCCGGGGCCTATGTCTCGCTGTCGCACGAGGTGCTGCCGGAGATGCTCGAGTTCGAGCGTACGAGCACGACGGTTGTCAATGCCTATGTCGCGCCGCTGATCGCGCGGTACCTGAGCGTGCTGCGCGAACGGCTCGAGTCGCTGGGCTCACGCGCACCGATCCTGGTGATGCAGTCCAACGGCGGATTGATCAGCGCGCAGGTCGCTGGCGCCCGGCCGGTGACGATCATCGAATCGGGCCCCGCCGCCGGCGTCGTGGCGGCGGCGCGGATGGCGCGTGACTGCGGCTATTCGGACGTGCTCACGCTGGACATGGGCGGCACGACAACGAAAGCCTCGATTATCGAAGGCGGCGAGATTCTGCGCGCCACCGAGTACGAGGTCGGCTCGGCGGTGTCGATTAGCAGCCGCCTGATGCGCGGCAACGGCTATGCGCTTCGTATCCCGGTCATCGACATCTCCGAGGTCGGTGCCGGCGGCGGCAGCATCGCCACGCTCGATCGCGGCGGTTCATTGCGAGTCGGACCGCGCAGCGCGGGCGCCATGCCCGGCCCGGCCTGCTACGGACAAGGCAATACGCTGCCCACCGTCACCGACGCCAATCTGGTGCTGGGCTATCTGAACGACGATTCGCTCGCCGGCGGCTCGCTCACCGTGAATCGCGCGCTGGCCGAGGCCGCGGTGAGCCAGCATGTCGCGGAGCCGGCCGGACTCTCCCTGCTGGACGCCGCGCACGGCGTACACCTGATCGCCAACTCGAACATCGTGCGTGCGATCAAGTCGGTATCGGTGGAGCGCGGGCGCGACCCCGCCGACTTCGTGCTGATGGTGTTCGGCGGTGCAGGCCCGATCCACGCAGCCGGTGTCGCCCGCGAGCTCGGCATCGGCAAAGTGATCGTGCCGCCGGCTCCGGGCGTGTTCAGCGCCTTCGGCCTGCTCCGCGCCGACGTCGAACAGCATGCCGCGCGCACCGTCCTCACCACCACGTCGGCCGGCGCCGACCTGACCGCGCTGAACGCCGCGTTCAGCGAGATGGCCGCCGAACTCACCCGCGTGCTGCTGGACGAAGGTTACGCGCGCGACGCGATCGTCATCGCGCCTTTCGGAGATCTGCGCTATCGCGGCCAGTCCTCCGAGATCACCGTGCCGTTGCCGGGCCTGTCGATCACGGCAGACGGCCTGCGCGAGATCGAGCGCCGGTTCGAGGCCGAGTTCGAGCGGACCTACGGGCATCTCGGCGCGGCGCGCGACTTCGAGTTCGTCACGGCGCGCTTGATCGCCTCGGTGAAGCGGCCCTCGCGGAATACCGGCGGGTGGGCAACGGAGACCGGTGCAGCCCGCCGCCCGGTCGAGCGACGCGCCTGGTTCGGCGCCGAGCACGGCCTGCACGAAGTCCCGGTGGTGCGTCGTGACGACCTTGCCACTGCGCGTGACGGCCCGCTGATCGTGCAGGAATACGACACCAGTGTCGTGGTGCCCCCGGGCTGCGGCGCCGCCCTCGATCGGTTCGGCAATATCGTCATCGAGGTTCGCAGTGCCTGAGCGTGCCCCAGCGGTGCCTGGCGTGCAGTTGCTGGCACGGTTCGCGAGCGGCCTCACGCCGGATGCGTTGCCCGAGGACGTGAAGCAGCGCGCACAGGCCTGTGTTCTCTATGGTTTGTCGGTCGGCATCGCGGCCAAGGCTTCCCCCCTGCCGCGACGCGCCGCTGCCGCACTGGACGCCGACGGCGGCAGCGCGCCCGGGCCAGCGACGCGTCTGCTGGACGGCCGGCGAATAGCGCCAGGCGCGGCAGCCTTCGCGAACGCGGTATCGATGCACGTGCGCGTCCAGGAAGACGCCCATCCGACCGGCCATGTCGGCGTGGTGGTCGTCCCGGCAGCATTGGCGATGGCGGAAGCGATGCCGGCGTCGGGGGCCGAGCTGGTTGCCGCCGTCGCGGCCGGCTACGAAGTCGCGCTGCGGATCGGCCGCGATCACACTGCCGATACCAGTCGGCGCGGTTTCCGATCCACGCCGCTCTACGGCGTGATCGGTGCGGCTGCAGCGGCGGCGCGGCTGATGCGGCTGGATTCGACACGCACTGCGCATGCGCTGGCACTGGCCGCCAATCAGGCGGCCGGCCTGCGCGAGTTCGTCGACGCGGGAACCGAGGAGTTCGGGCTGCATGCGGGAATGGCAGCGCGCGCGGGAATCACCGCGGTGAACCTCGCCGCCGCGGGCGTCGAGGCGGCAGCCAGCACGCTCGAAGGCGGTGCCGGCTTCTGGCGTGCCTATGGTGAGCCCGGCCGCGACTATGGCGCCCGCCTGGCCGAAGGCCTGGGGCGCGATTTCGAGCTGCGCGCAGTGACATTCAAGCCGTATCCCACCTGCCAGTTCAATCGTGCCGTGATCCGCGGCATGCTCGCGCTGCGCGCACGGGCGGCGCAGCGGGGTCTGGAACGCCTCGCGATCCACCTGCATCCGTTCGAGGCCGACTTCGTCGGCATGCGCTTCGCCGGCCCTTTCACCACGTTCTCGCAGACCTTCATGAGCGCGCCCTTCTGTGCCGCGCTGGCCTGGTGCGAGGGCGCCGTGAGCTTTCGCGGCATGCACGAGTTCGGCCGCGCCGACGTAAGCGACGCCGTCTCGCGCATCCTGGTCATCGCGGATCCTTCGCGCGCACGCTACTCGCCGCGGCTGCTCCTGAGCTACGCGGACGGCGGACGGAGCGAGTGGGAGGGCGGCGAGGACGACTACGCGCTCACCTGGGAGGCCGCTGCCGCGATGAGCGCCACCCTGCTCGACGAGGTCGAGGTTCCCCGCCCGCTTGCCGCGGCACTTGCAGCCGCGGCGCAAGCCTTGCCGAACGCGCCGGACCCGACTGCGCTGATCCGCGCAACCACCCGCGCATTCGCCGCGTCGAAGACGTAAGTCGTCCGGGGCCAGCTCGCGCACGATGGCGCACATCAAGGAGACATCATGAACAGTAGTCCGGGCAAGCGTCTGCGGGAGCTCATCGCCGATCCCAAGATCACCGTCATGCCGGGCGTGTTCGACGGCTACAGTGCACGGTTGGTCAAGAAATACGGGTTTCCGTGCGCCTTCCTCACCGGCGGCGGCATCAGCGAGACGCGCCTGGGCCAGGCCGATGTCGGACTGATGGGGCTGGAGGAAAACCTGCAGAGCTGCCGGGCGCTGGTCGCCTGCAGCGACCTGCCGATGATTGCCGACGGCGACACCGGCTACGGTAACGCGGTGAACGTCCACCATACGGTACGCGCTTTCGAGCAAGCCGGCGTCGGCGGCGTAATGATCGAGGATCAGGTCTGGCCCAAGCGCTGCGGTCACATGAAGGGCAAGGAGGTGATTTCCGCCGAGGAAGGGGTCGAGAAGATCCGCGCCGCCGCCGAGGCGCGGCGTGATCCCGACTTCGTGATCAAGTCACGCACCGATGCCGCCGGCACGCACGGCATCGCGGAAGCCATTCGCCGGCTGAACCTGTATGCGGAAGCGGGCGCCGATCTGCTGTTCGCCGACGCGCTCCTCACGCAGGAAGACATCGCGCTGGCCGCCAGGGAAGTGATCAAGCCGCTGTCCGTGAACATGGGCTTCGGAATCCGGTCGCGGCCGACCACCCCCCTGCTCACCGCGCGCCAACTGGAGGACCTGGGCGTGGCCGCGGTAATCTACCCGCGTCTGCTGACGGCCAGCGCCATTCAGGGGATGATCCACGGGATGGACGCGCTGGTCGCCTCGCTGGACCAGGATCGTGCCGAGGACCGTACCGATCTGGCGGTCGGCTTCGAGGAGCTGAACCGCCTGGTCGGACTGGACGAGGCCACCGCACTGGAGAAACGCTACCTGCCGAAGGAGATCTTGCAGAAGAAGTACGGCTGATCCGCACACACACCCGGTTGCTGACCATGGAGGAGACATGATCCGATCGCATCGACGCCTCGTGCTGGCCGGCGGGGCCGTGGCCCTGGCCCTCTCGCTCACCGCGCCCGCCAGCGCGCAGGACAAATACCCCTCGCGCCCGATCGAGCTGGTGGTTCCCACCCCGCCCGGCGGCGGGACCGATACCACATTCCGTCAGCTCGCCGAGCTGGTCGGCCCCATCCTCGGCCAGAAGATCGTGGTCGTGAACCGGCCGGGCGGCGGCGGCATGCTGGGCACTGCTGCAGTGGTCAATGCCCGGCCGGATGGCTACACCATCGGGGGCTTGTGGAATGCCCCGCTGACAATGACGCCGCACCTCCAGCAAGCGCCCTACAAGTCGACCGACTATGTAGCCATCAGTCTGGCCGACACGGCGCCGACCACGCTGTGCGTGAAGAAGGATTTCCCGGCGAAGGACGCGAAGGAGTTCTTCGCCCACCTGAAGAGCAACCCGGGGAAGGTCACTTACGGCAATGACGGCGTCGGCGGCACCATCCAACTGACGCTGGAGCGCATCTTTCTGAAGGAAGGCGTGAAGATGCGACCGGTGCCCTTCGGAGGCGCCGGCGAGACGCTGCAGAACTACCTCGGCGGCCACGTCGATGTCTTCGGCGGTTCGATCACCACCATCCTGCCTTACGTGAAAGACGGCTCCAGCCGGTGCCTTTTCGTCACCGGAACCGAGCGCGTCGCGTCGATGCCCGACGTGCCGAGCCTCACCGATCTCGGCATGCCCGGCGAGGCGACGCTGCTCTGGCACGGCGTGATCGGACCGAAGAACCTGCCGCCGGACCGTTTCGCGGCCCTGGAGAAGGCTTTCATACAAGCGGCCAAGTCGGACACCTTCCGGCAGTTCATGGAAAGCCGGGGTATCAAGGTCGACGGCACGACCGGCGCCGAGTTCCGCAAATTGATCGACGACGAGTTCGCCGCCATGGGCGCGGTGATGAAGAGCATCGGCCTGGTCAAGTGAGCCTGTCCGCCAGGCTGACGCTGCGCGCGAAGCGTGGCGAGTTCGCGGCTGCGCTGGCGATGATCGTCGGCGCAGCTGCCATCCTGGCCGTGTCCTGGCGCATGCCTGCCGGCATGGCTGGCCAGCCCGGGCCGGCGATGTTCCCGCTGGGCCTGGGCGCAGGCCTGCTGCTCACCGGAATCGGGCTGGCGGTGCGCGCACTCCGGCTGACTGGCGAAGAGGCCGACCTGGTCGTCGAGATCGGCCACAAGCAGGTGTGGATCGGCCTGGCAGCGCTGGCCGGCTTCGCGCTGTTGTTCGAGCCGCTCGGTTACCCGTTGAGCACCGTACTGTTCATGACCGTGCTGCTGCGCGCGTGGTCGGAATTGAAGTGGCCGGTCGTGCTTCTCGCAGCGCTGGTTGCCGCGGCGATCTCGTGGTACTTCTTCGTGCAGCTCCTCGGCGTCCATCTGCCGTTGGGCCTCCTGCAGCAGCGCAGCTGACGCGCCGGCGCTCCGATGATCGACTTCCTCGCCTCGGGCTTCGCCCTCGCGCTGCGGCCCGACAACCTCTTCTATTGCTTCATCGGGTGCCTGTGGGGCACCGTGGTCGGGATGCTGCCCGGGCTCGGGCCGCTGGCCGGGCTGACGCTGCTGCTGCCGCTGACGTACAGTCTGGAGCCCGCCAGCGCCGTCATCATGCTCGCCGGCATCTTCTACGGCGCGATGTACGGCGGATCGACCACGTCGATCCTGCTGCGCATGCCCGGCGAGGCTGCCTCGGTGGTTACCTGCATCGACGGCTACGAAATGGCGCGCCAGGGCCGCGCCGGCCCGGCGCTGGTAGTCGCTGGCGTGGGCAGCTTCATCGGGGGCACCATCAGCGTGGTCGGCCTCATGCTGTTCGCCCCCGTGCTTGCGCGGGCGATGCTGGAGGTGGGACCGGCGGCCGAGTTCATGCTGATGGTCTTCGCGCTGCTCGCCATGAGCCTGATCAGCAGCGGCCCGCCGCTGAAGACACTGGCGATGATCCTGCTCGGCCTATGGGTCGGCACCATCGGCCTCGACCCCATCACCGGCTTCCCGCGCTTCACTGCCGGAAGCGTCGAACTCTCCGATGGCATCGACTTCGTCGCGATGGCGCTGGGGCTGTTCGGCGTCAGCGAAATTCTGCTGAACCTGGAGAAGATCGCCAGCATCAAGCCGATCCGCCCCACGCTGCGCAGCCTGATCCCCAACTGGCCCGACCTCCGCGAGTCTGCGCCGGCCGTTGCGCGCGGCAGCGTGATCGGATTCCTGTTCGGCTTCGTGCCGGGAATCTCGCATGTCATCTCGACCTTCGTCTCCTACGCGGTGGAGCGCAAGCTCTCCCGGCATCCCGAGCGCTTCGGCCATGGCGCCATCGCGGGGGTTGCCGGCCCGGAGACCGCCAACAACGCCACCACCGGAAGCTCGCTGATCCCGCTGCTGGTACTGGGCATTCCGGCGATTCCTGCCACGGCCATCCTCCTGTCGGCCCTGATGATCCACGGCGTACAGCCCGGGCCGGAGCTGATCAACCGGCGCCCCGAGGTGTTCTGGGGGCTGATTGCCAGCATGTACATCGGCAACATCGTCCTCCTGATCCTCAACGTGCCGCTCGTTTCGATCTTCGTGAGCCTGCTGCGCACGCCCTACGCCTACCTGGCACCGAGCGTGCTGCTGGTCTCGGTGATCGGCATCTACAGCGTGAAGTCGGACCCCAATCAGATCCTCATCATGGTCGGCTTCGGCCTGCTCGGCTACCTGCTCCGCAAACTGAAGTTCGACGCCGCGCCGCTGCTGCTGGCCATGGTGCTCGGCGATCGGATGGAGGTTTCGCTGCGCCGCGCGCTCATCATCAGCGACGGCGACTGGTGGGGGGTGCTCAGCGGCGGCGCCGCCAAGCTGTTCGCCGGCGCGGTGGTCGTACTGCTCGCGCTGCAGGCGATTGCCTGGGCGATGGGCTATCGCAGGAAGATGGCCGAGAATGCCTGAATACCCCGCACCGAAGGCAACCGACTCGTCGGCCACGAGTTCCGTGACCGGCGTGGACACCCATGCCCATGTTTTCCCGAGCGATGCACCGCTGACGCCGGGCCGGCACCGGATTCCCGACGTCGAGACGACCGCCCAGGCTTACGTCGCCCTGCTCCGGGCCCATGGCCTCTCGCATGGCGTGGTGACCGCTCCGAGCTTCTATGGCTTCGACAACAGCGCGATCCTCGACGCGCTGCGTGCCTTCCCGGACAACCTGCGCGGGACTGTCAGCCTCGCACCGGAGACCGGGCCGGCGGAGCTCGGCCGCCTGCACGATGCCGGCGTTCGGGGCCTGCGGCTGAACTACAGCGGCGCCGGCGGCGCCCCCGATCTGGGCGGCAAGCCATGGGCGGCCCTGCTCGGCGCGCTGCGCGAGCTGGGCTGGCACCTCGAGATCTATCTCGAGTGCGAACACATGCCGCGGGCACTGCCGGCCTTGCGTGCGGCCAACGTGCGCATCGTGCTGGACCACTTCGCGGGCCCGGGCCCGCAGGGCCCGATCAGCTCCGGCTTCGACGCCGTGCTGGATGCATTGCAGGAAGGCCGCACCTGGATCAAGCTCTCTGCGCTGAATCGCGCACGCGGCGCCGATCCGCGTCGCCTCGCCGAAGCGTTGCTCGCCGCGGCCGGCCCGGAACGGTTGCTGTGGGGCAGCGACTGGCCGTGGTTGGGCAAGAACGGGCCGACCGACTACGGTCTATGCCTGGCTCAGCTCGAAGCCTGGGTACCGGATGCCGCGCAGCGGCGCATCATTCTCGCGGAAACACCTCGAGCATTGTTCTCGATCTAGGGGGCCTGTCCACACGACGGACGCCGCCGCGCCGGTACGGGGCTTGCGCGGCGGCATCGGCCGGACGGCTCATTGCGCGTCCTCCTCCTGCACGTCCGGCACGATGGCCTGCGACTCGGACTCGTTCTCGGTCGAGTCCCACACGAAGGTGTCGCCGCGGTAGTAGATCTCGCAGGCCAGCACCACGCGGTCGTTCTCCCCGAGCTTCCAGCGACGCACGCGCACCAGTGCGCTGGCGGGCGGGCAGCGCAGGATCTTGGCCAGCGCGTCGTCCGCGTAGGCGATGGTGAGCTGCTGACGGGTGCGCAGCACGTCGTTGGGGCAGAAGTCGCGCAGCAGCCGCGTCACTTTGCGCCGGTACATCGCGTCGGGCGGAAATTGTTCGTAGGCCCGCTGCTCCACGAAGATATCCAGGTAGCCGTAAGGCATGCCGCGCACGGCATGGGTCTTGACGATGCGCACATAGGCAGCGCAGGGCATGTAGGCATCGAGCAGGATCGCGGGTAGCGTGGCGCCCGGCTCGAACTTCACCAGGTTGATTTCCAGCTCCCGGTTGGTCGACAGCGGGTTGTGCAGCTCCCGCATCAGGCCACCGCCGAGCAGGCGGGCCTCGGAGGAGGCGACCACGGTACCCCGACCGCGGGCGGACGCGAGCAGGCCCTCGTGGACCAGGAGTTCGATGGCTTTGCGCACGGTATTCATGGCCACGCCATGACTTGCGGCCAGCTCCTCGAACGCCGGGATGCGCTGGCCTACCGGCCATTCGCCCTGGATGATGCGGGCGCGCAGCGAGGCGGCCAGCCGCACGTAAAGGGGGACGCCATCGTCTCCCGGAGTGAACGCTGCACCCATCGATTCCATGGACGCACTTTACCTGAGGGCCCCTTGACGCCCGCTATATGTCCATCATAGGATATTTGGACATTTAGACTTTGAGAACGCATGGAGCCACATCTCCTGACCGAACGGCGCGGCAACGTCGCAATCGCCACCTTCAACCGCCCGGAGAAACGAAACGCCTTCTCCCCCGAAATGATGGTGAGGCTGGCGCAGTTCTGGCGCGAAGTCGCCAGCGACGATGCGATCCGCGTGGTCGTCGTCACCGGCGCCGGCGACAAGGCCTTTTCGTCCGGCGGCGACCTGGGCAGCCTCATCCCGCTGATGATGCGCACCCGGCCGCCGGTCGGCGAATGGGAAGAGAAGTTCGCCGCCAACCTGAAGCAGTTCAACGAAGGCATGCTGCGTCACGCAAACTTCTTCAAGCCGGTCATCGCCGCGATCAACGGCCACGCCTACGCGGGCGGCGCCGAGTTCATGACCGCCACGGACCTGCGCGTGATGTCCAGCGAAGCGAAGCTCGGCATCACCGAGGTGCGGCTGGGCCTGATCGCCAGCGGCGGCTCGGCCTCGCGCATGGCGCGGCAGATCTCCTGGTGCAACGCCATGGAGCTGCTGTTGCTGGGCGAGCCGATCACCGCGCAGCGCGCGCTGGAGATGGGGCTGGTCAACCGCGTGGTGCCGCCCGACCAGGTACTGCCGGTGGCGCTCGATCTGGCCCGGCGCGTGGCGCTGGGTGCACCGGTAGCGCTGGAGAAAATGAAGGAAGTGATCGTGCGCTCCAACGGCCGCCCCCTCGACGAGGCCTTCGCCATCGAGGTGCAGTGCACCAAGGAGAACTCCGCCATGGACGATGCCAAGGAGGGCGCGCGCGCCTTCCTGGAAAAGCGCGCGCCCGTGTTCCGCGGCCGCGCCCCGAAGCCCGGCGCATCGGCATGAAGGCCCCCGAGATGACCGCGACAAACCCCTCGACCGATGCCTGCCGGACGAAGTTGCTGGCGGGCGTGCGGGTGGTCGAGCTCGGCATGTGGGTGGCCGGCCCGGCGGCGGCCGGCGTGCTCGCGGACTGGGGCGCGGAGGTGATCAAGATCGAGGAGCCGGGCGGCGATCCGATGCGCCGCTTCTTCGGCGTGCTGTCGGGCTCGAAGGAGGAGCGCTGCCCGCCCTTCGACCTGTACAACCGCGGCAAGAAGAGCCTGATGCTGGACATCAACCAGCCCGACGGCCGCGACATCGTCGAAAGGCTCATCGCCAGCGCCGACGTGTTCGTCACCAACATGCGCCCCCGGTTCCTGGAGCGGGTGAAGCTGGACGCCGACACGCTGCTGGGCAAGTATCCGCGTCTCATCTACGCCAGCCTCACCGCCTATGGCCTGACCGGACCCGACCGCGACGCGCCCGGCTACGACCACTCGGCCTTCCAGGGACGCACCGGCGTATCCGACCGGGCCACGCCGCCCGGCGCGGTGCCCACGCAGCTGCCCGGCGGCATGGGCGACAACGTGACCGCGATCACCACGGTGGCCGGCATCGCGGGCGCCCTCTTCTCGCGGATGCAGACCGGCAAAGGCCAGCTGGTGAGCACGTCGCTGCTGCGTTCCGGCATCTACAGCATCGGCATGGACGTTTCCACGCGGCTCACCCTGGGCCGCATCGCGCCGACGCCGATGCGCACCAAGGCGCGCAATCCGCTCTTCAACACCTATCAGGCAGGCGACGGCAAGTGGTTCTGGCTGGTGGGCACCGAGTCCGAGCGGCATTGGCCGAAGGTTCTGAAGGCGCTCGACCTGCAAGCGCTGCTCGACGACCCGCAGTTCACCACGCCGCGCGACCGCCGGCGCAACGCGCCGGCGCTCATGGCGCAGTTCGAGGCAGCCATCGCCCGCAGGACGCGCGCCGAATGGACGCAGGTGTTCCTCGCGCACGACGTGTGGTGGGCGCCCATCAATTCGATGGACGACCTGATGACCGACCCTCAGATCATCGCGGCGGGCGCCTACGTCAAGGTACCGGGTCAGACGCCCGCACCTGACAGTGAATTCAACGGCATCGCGACGCCGGTAGATTTCTCCGGCACGCCGGTGGTGACGGACACGTCGCCACCCGTGGCCGGCGCCGACACCGACGCGCTGCTGGAGGAATTGGGCCTGGGCGAAGCCGACATCGCCGCGCTGCGCGAGCGCGGTGTCGTCGGCCCCGGCCCCGCGAAGGCACCGGCACCGGAGGCTGCCCGTGCGGACTGAAGACGGCCCGACGCAGCACACGGCCGAAGCGAGAGCCCCGACGGTGCCGGCACCGATGGCGCCGCTGCAAGGCGTTCGCGTCATCGACTTCACCTCCAACATGGCCGGCCCGTTCGGCGCGATGATCCTCGCGCAGCTGGGTGCCGACGTGATCAAGGTCGAGTCGCCCGGCGGCGACGATGCCAGACTGTGGCCGCCCTTCATCGACGGCGCGAGCGCCACGCACCGTCACATGAGCGCCGGCAAGCGCGGCATCGTGATCGACCTGAAGCAGCCCCAAGGCGTCGCGGTCGCCCAGCGGCTCATCGCCGGTGCCGACGTGGTGCTGCAGAGCATGCGACCCGGCGTGGCCGACCGCATCGGCATCGGGCGCGAGCAGGCACTGGCGCGGAATGCCGACATCCTCTTCTACGACCTCAACGCGTTCGGCGACGGCCCTGCCGGCGCGGCCATGCCGGGCTACGACCCGCTGGTGCAGGCCTACACCGGCATCATGGAGATGACCGGCCACGACGGCGGCGCGCCGACGCGCTGCGCCCCTTCGATCATCGACCTGGCCAGCGGCCAGTGGATCGCGATGGGCGTGCTGGCCGCGCTCATGGCTGCGAGCCGCGGACAACGCGTCGGCACGATGCAGACGGCGCTGGTCGACACCGCCTTCAGCACCGTGCCCTACCAGGCCATGGGCGCCCGCCTGTCGGGACAGCGCCCGGCGCGTGCCGGCTCGGGCAACACGATCGCCGCGCCCTACCAGTGCTTCACGGCACGCGACGCCTGGGTGCTCATCGCCGCGCCGAGCGACAAGCTCTGGCACGCGCTGCTCGATGCGATCGGCGCGCCGGAGCTGGCCGACGATCCGTTGTTCATCACGAACGGCGATCGCGTGCGCCACATGCGCGAGCTCGAAAGCCGCCTGAACGCCATTCTGGCCGCGCGCGACGCCGCCGACTGGCTGCCGCTGCTGGCCCGCGCAGGCGTGCCGGCGACGCGGGTGTACGGCCTGGAGCAGGCCGTGGTCGGCGAAATCGCCGCCGAACGGCGCACCTTCCTGCCAGCCGGCGGTGTCGACATGGTGCGCCTGCCCTGGCTCATCGACGGCCAGGTGCTGCCGTGGCAACGGCCGGCGCCGCTGCTCGGCGAGCACTCGATCGACATCCTCCGCGAGCTCGGTTACGCCGACGCCGATATCGGCGAACTGCTGGCGAGCCGTGCCGTGCAGGCGTATGCCGCGCCGGACGCCGGCAGCAGCGCCGCCGCCCCGGCCGCTGCGACCGCTACCTGAACTTCCATCACCCCGCCATCCGGATTCCTCCAGGAGACAATCGTGACATCCCGCGCCCTGCGTTCCCTGCTGGCCACTGCGGCCGCGTCTATCGTACTGGCCACGCTCGCTCCGGCAGCACATGCCGATCCGACCTACCCCAATCGCCCGGTGCGCGTCCTGGTCGGCTTCGGCGCGGGCAGCGGCACCGACATCCTCGCGCGCATCGTCGCCGCCGAGCTGGCGGCAGCGCTCAAGCAGCCCTTCGTGGTGGAAAATCGACCGGGGGCTTCGGCCATGGTCGCGGCGCAGGCGGCCGTGCAGGCGCCGCCGGACGGCTATACGCTGTTCTTCAGTCCGAGCTCGCCCATGGTGGTGAACCCGCATGTGTTCAAGACGCTGCCCTACGACCCGCTCAAGGACTTCACCGCCATCGGCGGCGTGGGCAACTACCCCTGGCTCCTCGCGGTCGACGCCAAGCTGCCGGTGCATACGCCGCAGGAGCTGGTGAGCTACGCCAAGGCGAACAAGGGCAAGGTGAATTTCGCCTACGGCACCTCGGCGGTCCGCGTGCCGGTAGAGGCGCTCAACAACCTGCTCGAGCTCGGCGCGTCGGGCGTATCGTACAAGGGCAGCCCGGACGCGATGGTCGACGTGATCGGAGGCCGCGTGCACTTCCTGGTGGTCGATCTGGCCGCCGCTCAGACGCACCTGCAGGCGGGCCGCCTGCGGGCGCTGGCCGTGACCATGTCCAAGCGCACCGGGCTCGCTCCCGACCTGCCGACGGTGGAAGAGACCCTCGGACTGCAGGACTTCGACCTGTCGGCCTTCGCCGGCCTGTTCGGCCCGGCCAATATGCCCAAGGATCTGGTGGACAAGCTGTCGGCCGCGATGATGCAGGCGCTGGCCAAGCCCGAGGTACGCCGCAAGATCGTCGACGCCGGTGCCGAAGTCGCACCGCTCGGACCGGCCGAGATGGCTGCGGTGGTCCGGCGCAGCTACGCGATCTGGGGCAAGAAGGTCGCCGATGCGGGAATCCGGCCGGAATGACGGACGCGACGCGTCGGGCCATTTCGCCTTCCGCGGCGCTGCGCATGGCCCCTGCCATGCCTTCGCGCGAGGCCGCGGCCCGCGCCGCCGCACCACTGTTCCAGCCGTTCACGCTGCGCAACCTGGCACTGAAGTGCCGCATCGTCATGGCGCCCATGACCCGAAGCTTCAGCCCGGGAGGGGTGCCGACCGACGCAGTCGCGGCCTACTACCGTCGCCGCGCCGAAAACGGAGTCGGACTGGTCATAACCGAAGGGACGGTGGTCGGCCATGCCGCATCGGCCAATGATCGGGACGTGCCGCGCTTCCACGGTGACGACGCGCTTGCGGGCTGGAAAGCCGTGGTCGATGCGGTGCACGGCGCGGGCGGCAGGATCATTCCGCAGCTCTGGCATGTCGGCAGCCAGCGCAGACCGGCCGACTCGCCGAATCCGCAGGCGGCGTCGGTCAGCCCATCGGGCTTGCGCAAGCCCGGCACGCCTTATGGCGAGCCGATGACGCAAACGGAGATCGACGAGGTGGTCGAGGCCTTCGCCCGCGCGGCAGCCGACGCGATCCGCCTGGGCTTCGACGGTGTGGAAATCCACGGCGCGCACGGCTACCTGATCGACCAGTTCTTCTGGGGCGGCACCAATGTACGGACCGACCGCTACGGCGGCGACATGGCGCGCCGCGGGCACTTCGCGGTACAGGTCATAGAAGCGTGCCGCCGTGCCATCGGGCAGGACCATCCGCTGGTGCTGCGCCTGTCGCAATGGAAGGTGCAGGATTTCACCGCGAAGCTGTTCACCACGCCGCAGGAGCTGGCGGCCTTCCTCGCACCGCTGGTGGCAGCGGGCGTGGACGCCTTCCACTGCTCCACCCGGCGGTACTGGGAGCCGGCCTTCGAAGGGTCGAGCCTCAACCTGGCCGGCTGGGCGAAGCAGCTGACCGGCAAGCCCTGCATTACCGTGGGCTCGGTCGGGCTGGATTCGGACATGAACGCCGCCTTCCGCGGCAAGCGCGGCAACGTGCAGTCGCTGGACGGCATCACCGCCATGGTCGATCGCGGCGAGGTCGACCTGGTTGCAGTCGGCCGCGCCCTGCTGATGGACCCGCAGTGGGCGTGCAAGGTGCGTGAAGGCCGCCTGAACGAACTGAAGGCATTCGACCCCGAGTCGATGAAGACTCTGTACTGACAGAGATACATCATGCAAGACCTCACCCAACTGCGATTCGGACTCGAAGGTCACGTCGCCACGCTGACGATGGACGCGCCGCCGGTCAACGCCCTGACCCGCACGCTCAACGACGAGCTCGTGCTCGCGCTGGACCGTATCTCCGAAATGGCCGAGGTGCGCGCGGTGGTGCTCACCGGCGCCGGCAAGCAGTTCTGCGCGGGCGCGGATCTCAAGGGCCGCGCCGCCGTCATCAAGGAGCCGGGCGACATGGGCGCCCATCTGCGCCGCACGCGCGAATGCTTCCATGCCATCCGCGAGTGCGCCAAGCCGGTGGTGGCCGCCGTCAACGGCGCGGCGCTCGGCTCGGGCCTCGCGATCGTTGCTTCGTCGGACATCATCATCGTGTCGGAAGCCGCTTCGGTCGGCCTGCCGGAGGTGGACGTGGGCCTGCTGGGCGGCTGCCGCCATGCGATGCGGCTGTTCAGCCATTCGCGTCTGCGCCGCATGGCGCTCACCGGCATGCGCGTCAAGGGCGAGGAGCTGTACCGGCTGGGCGTGGCGGAGGCCTGTGTGCCCCCCGACGGGCTGATGCCGGCCGCCCTTGAAATCGCGCAGACCATCGCGGCCAAGAGCCCCGTGTCCGTGGGCATGGGCAAGCACACGCTGAACGTGATCGAGGACATGAGCCTGCGCGACGGCTACCGCTACGAGCAGGACATGACGGCGCGGATCGCCGGAACCGAGGACGCGAAGGAGGCACAGCGCGCGTTCGCCGAGAAGCGCACGCCGGTGTTCGTCGGGCGCTGACGGCCATGGACATCGGCACCGAAGCCGCCGCCAGCCAGGCGTTGGCTGCCGACCTGCAAGCCTTCGGCAACAGTGCGCGCGATTTCCTCGCGCGCCATGGCGGCCCGGCACGGGTGCGCGCGCAGCGCGTTCCGGAGCAGGCCCCCCGCCGGGGCGGGGCGACAGAGACCGGCGGCCCGGACGCACAGGCTGCCGCGGCCGGCTTCGACCGCGCGGTATGGGCCGCGGTCTGCGACGCCGGATGGCCGGCCGTGCTGGTGCCCGAGCAAGCCGGCGGCCTGGGCCTGCGCGCCGACCATGCGGCCGCCATCGCGCAGGAGGTAGGCCGCGCTCTGCTGCCCGAGCCCTTCATCGGCGCGGGCGTGCTCGCACCCTGCCTGCTGTCGCGGTTGCCGGCCCACGCGCAGCGCGACCGGCTGCTGGCAGGCGTGCTCTCGGGCGAATGCATCGCGGGAGTGGCCTGGCAGGATCGCGAGAGCGCGGCCGGTGCGGTCACGGATACTGCCGCCTGCGAGACGCAGGCACAGGCGGCGGATCGGCGCTTCACGCTCCACGGCCGCA
Organism: Lautropia sp.; assembly: GCA_050249335.1. Taxonomy (GTDB): domain Bacteria; phylum Pseudomonadota; class Gammaproteobacteria; order Burkholderiales; family Burkholderiaceae_E; genus Lautropia. The sequence continues at coordinate 4,527 of JBFWQR010000001.1, read as the reverse complement.
AACGCTGGGTCTCGCCTGGGCCGGGCGCCGACGGCTGGGTAGTGACGGCGCGGCTGCCGGACGGAACGATCGCCCTGCTCTGGCTCCCCGCAAACGCGACCGGCCTGCGCCTCGAGGTACAGCCCCGCATCGACGGCAGCGCCATGGCGATGCTGCACCTGAACGGAGTGGAGCTGCCGGCGAACGCCTTGCTCGCCGACGGTGCTCAGGCGCAGCAGGCGCTGGCGTACGCGCTGGACATGGCGCGCCTGATGCAGGCCGCGGAACTGCTCGGCATCGCACGTCGGGCTTTTGCCGATACGCTCGACTACCTCAAGACGCGCGTGCAGTTCGGCAAGCCCATCGGCGCCAACCAGGCGCTGCAGCACCGCATGGTGGACGGCTACCTGCAGCTCGAGCTGGCCGAAGCCGCGCTCGCGGAGATGCTGAGCCTGATCGCGTGCGAACCGGATGCGCTCGCGCTCGCGGCCAGCCGCTGCAAGGCACGCTGCGCCGACACGGCGCTGCAGGTCACGCGTCTGGCCATTCAGTTGCACGGCGCCATGGGCTACACCGACGAATGCGACATCGGGCTGTACGCCAAGCGCGCCATGCAGCTGGCGGCCTGGCTAGGCCATGCACGAGCGCACCGCATGCGCTGGCTGCGGCTTGCGCGCGGCCGGGCGCAGGCTGCTGCCGCCGTTCCCTCGGCACAGCCGCCGCAAGCAGCGGACGCCGCGCCTGCGCCGGCGGTGTTTCCGCGCGATGCCGACTGGGCCGCGATGGACGATGCCAGCTTCCGCGCACTGGTGCGCGGCTTCTTCCGCACCCACTATCCGCCGGCGCTGCGCGACGTGCCGCGCCGCCTGCACTGGCCGGAGATCCGCGACTGGTACATGACGCTGTCGCGCCAGGGCTGGCTCGCGCCGTCATGGCCGCGCGAATGGGGTGGCATGGCGCTGCCGCCGGACAAGCTGCTGGCGTTCATCGAGGAGCAGGAAGCCCACGGCGTGGCCCGCATGCCCGACCAGGGGCTGATCAACCTCGGCCCGCTGCTGATAGGCTTCGGCACCGAGGCGCAGAAGCGCCGCTGGCTGCCGCCGATCATCGCGGGCGAACACATCTGGTGCCAGGGCTACTCGGAGCCCGGCGCCGGCTCCGACCTGGCCGCGCTGCGCACCGAAGCCGTGGCAGACGGCGACGACTTCATCGTCAACGGCCAGAAGATCTGGACCACGCTGGCGATGGATGCGACGCACATCTTCCTGCTGGTGCGCACGGGCAGGTTCGCGAAGAAGCAGGAAGGCATCAGCTTCCTGCTGGCCGACCTGTCATCGCCCGGCGTGACGGTACGGCCGATTCCGAACATCGCGGGCGAGGAGGAGTTCTGCGAAGTCTTCTTCGACAACGTCCGCGTGCCCCGCTGCAACCTGGTGGGTGAGCTGCATCGGGGCTGGCACCTGGCGAAAGCGCTGCTCGGCCACGAGCGCATCTTCGTCGGCAGCCCGAAGGCACCGCAGTACGCGCTGGGACGCCTGCGCGCCGCAGGCGAAGCGCTCGGCCTTGCGGACGAACCGGCGTTCGCCGACCGGCAGGCGCAGCTCGAGATCGACGTCGCCGACCTGCGCGCGCTGTACGCGCGATTCGCCGATATCGTCAAGCGCGGCGGCGAGCTACCGCCGTCGGTGTCGCTGCTCAAGATCTGGGCGACCGAAACCTACACCCGCATCGGCGCGGCGCTGATGGAAGCGTCGGCAGAGCATGGTGGTGCGCAGGGCGTGGTCGAAATTCAGGGCGAGGCCATGGCGCCGCTGCAGCCGCTGATGAATGCCATGGTCACGACCATCTACGGCGGCACCAACGAGATCCAGCGCAACATCGTCGCGCGACAGGTGCTGGGACTGCCGTCCTGATGCCGGCCGTCATCGAAGCCGGGCAGCGAGGAACTCGACATAGGTACGCACGCGGGCGTTGAGGTTCTTGCGCTTGAAATACACCGCGTGGATCACCTCCGTCTGCTCCGGCTGATCCGCGAAGAGGCGCACCAGGCGGCCGGCGCGCAAGTCCTCTTCGACATGAAACTCCAGCAGCCGCACGATGCCGACTCCCGCGATGGCGAGACGTCTGACCATTTCTCCGCTGTTCGACGACGCGATCCCGCCCGTGCGCACGTGCTCGGTGACCCCACCGACATCGAATGGCCATCGGCCCGACTGCGGCCGCACCGAAATGTTGATGCAATCGTGCTTGCGCAGATCCTGCGGCAGGCGCGGCTCGCCCCGGCGCGCGAGATAGTCCGGCGCGGCGCACACCAGCCATCGGCTGCTGGCGATGCCGCGCGCAACCAGAGAGCTGTCGGGAAGGTGTCCGCGCCGGATGTCGACGTCGATGCCGGAAGACACCAGATCGACCGGCTCGTTGCCGAGCACGTACTCGAGCTGCACGTTCGGATGGCGATCCAGGTACATGCGCGACAGCTGCGCCAGCCTGGAGGTCGCGAAGACCGGCGGGCAGTGTACCCGCAGCAGCCCACGCGGCACCTGAGCGCGGGAGGACACGAGCGCTTCGGCATCCTCCACCAGCGCAAGCACCTCACGCGACCGCTCGTAGTAGAGCCGGCCCTCCGCGGTGAGCTGCAGCGACCGTGAGGTGCGGTTGAAGAGGCGTACCCGCAGATGGTCCTCGAGCTTCGCGATGTGCTTGCTGACGGCCGATGGCGATACGCCCAGCAAACGGCTCGCCGCCGTGAAGCCGCCGGCCTCCACGGTGCGAACCAAGGCAGTCATGTGTTCGAGTCGGTTCATCGCCATCGCCCCGTCGGACCGGTCTTGCCGATTTGGAAACGATGGTATGCCATGGCGCGCAAGCAGCGCTGCTGCCGGCGACCTAGACTTGCTTCCTCACCAAGGAACCGCAAGTCGAGCACAACCGGAGACGCCATGCCTCTTTCCGCTCTCATGTCTCGCGTTGCCGTGCTGGCCATCGCGACCCTCATTCCGCTTTCGGGTAGTGCGGCCGAGCCGTACCCGGCCAAGCCGGTGCGCCTGGTCGTAGGCTTCGCGCCCGGCGGCTTCCACGACATGGTGGCGCGGCTCATCGCCGAGAAGCTGGCGCCCGACCTGGGACAGCCGGTGATCGTGGACAATCGCCCCGGCGCCGGCGGCACGCTCGGCGCGGCACACGTCGCGAGCTCCGCGCCGGACGGCTATACGCTGCTGGTCGGCGCGGTCAGCAATGTCGCCATCGCGCCGAACCAGTTCAAGGGACTGAAGTACGACCCGATTCGCGACTTCGCTCCGGTCCGCCGGGTCGCGGCCATACCCAATATCCTGGTAGTGCATCGATCGTTCGGCCCGCGCACGGTCAAGGAGCTGGTCGAGCTCGCTCGGCAGAATCCGGGGCAGATCAGCTATGCCTCGGCCGGCCTGGGCACGTCGAGCCACCTGATGGTGGAGGCGCTCAACGTGCTGACCGGAATCAAGCTGCATCACGTTCCGTACAAGGGCGAGGCGCCGGGGACGGCTGACGTGGTCGGCGGCCATGTGTCGATGATCTTCGCCTCGCCTCCGCTGGCGCTGCCGCACTTGAAAGCCGGCGCGCTCAACGCCCTTGCGGTGTCCACGCAGCAACGCTCATCGCTGGTGCCGGATATTCCGACCGTAGCGGAATCGGGCGGACCGGCCGACTTCGACGTCAGCGTCTGGCTGGGCGTGCTCGCCCCGGCCGGCACGCCGCGGGAGATCGTCGAACTTCTCGACACCCGCATTGCCGCCGCCTTGCGCAAACCCGACGTGCGCGAGAAGCTCGCCGGCTTCGGTGCCGAATCGCCCGCCGAGGACGGGCCGCAGGCCTTCGCCGCATACATCAAGGCCGAAGTCGAGCGCTGGGCTGCGGTCGCATCGGCAGCCGGCATCAAGCCCGAGTGAGCCGTTTCCGAGTGACCCGTTTCACGGCGAGGAGTCCTGCATGGCCTTGAAGGTTTATCCCATCGGAAACGAGTTCGCAGCGGAAGTCGGCGACATCGACCTGTCACGGCCACTGTCGGCGCAGGACGAGGCGCAGATCAAGTCCGCATTCGCCCGCTATGCGGTGCTCGTGTTCCCGCAGCAGGAGCTCACGCCGGAGCAGCACGTGGCCCTCGCGCGGCGGTTCGGCGAGCTCGAGATTTCCAAGCAGCTGACACGCCGCACCGCCGGAGCGCTGCGCATCCGCGAGGACCTGGCAGATACCTCCAACCTCGATCAGAACGGCCAGCCTTTCGCCCAGGACAGCCGGCAGCGCTTCGACCGCCTGGCCAACATGCTGTGGCACTCCGACAGCTCGTTCAAGCACGTACCGGCCTACGCATCGCTGCTGTATGCGCGCAGCGTGGCGCCCATCGGCGGGCATACCGAGTTCGCGGACATGCGGGCGGCCTGGGAGGCGTTGCCGTTGTCGACGCGGCAACGCAACGACGGGCTGCGGGTGGAACATTGGTACCTGCATTCACGGGCGAAGATGGGATGTACCGAACTCCTGCCCGATGAGCTCAGCAAAGTGCCACCGGTC